>CAYVRP010000108.1:0-19499 GCA_964454025.1 uncultured Polyangiaceae bacterium
GCGGCGGCGGCACGAGCGACGGCGGGACGACGAGCGACGGCGGCGCGCCCGGCGACGGCGGTACTGCGGGCTGCGTGAGCTGCACCTTCCTGGACGACGCTCGGATCCGGATTGGCGCCAGCATGGAGGACGAGACGGCCCTGGCCGCCCCCTTCGACGCTCGTTACCGGTACCTGGCGGGTTGGATCCCGGAGCTCGGCGGCTGCGCGGAGTGCTCGGACGCGTGCGGCGACTGGTGGGGCTGCTGGCAAGACTGGGCTCAGCCGCCGGGGCAGTACGTCACGAGCTTCATCGCGACCGCCGAGGGGGCGACCTGGCAGGGCTCCGCGCGCCCTCAGCTCCCCTTCATCACCTACTACACGGAGCTCCAGGCCTCCGGGCTCGAGGAGGGCGAGCCGCAGGTCGCCGGGCTCGACGACGCCGAGTTCCTCGCGCGCTACCTTGCCGACTGGCGGCGCGTGCTCGAGCGGGTCGGCACCCACCGTGCCATGCTGCACATCGAGCCCGACCTCTGGGGCTACGTGCGCTTCGTGGACCCCGATCCGCACGCGGTGCCCGCGCAGGTCACGGCGGCCAACCCCACGGACTGCGCGGGGCAGGAGGACTCCGCGGCGGGGCTCGCGCGCTGCATGATCGCCATGGTCCGCAGGTACGCGCCGAACGCCACGGTAGGTCTGCACGCCTCGCCGTGGATGATCGACGTCGAAGGGGACGGCGCGGCCACCGGGGCCTTCATGGCCGCGCTCGGGGCGGGGGAGGGGGACTTCGTCGTGGCCGACACCGCCGATCGGGACGCGGGCTACTACGACACCCTCGGTCGGGACACCTGGTGGCACGACGACGCCGACGCGATGAGATTTCTCGACTGGATCCGCGACGTCTCCGAGGTCGTCTGCCGCCCGGCGATCGTCTGGCAGATCCCCGTCGGCAACATGAGCCTCGACAACACCACCGACCACTGGCAGGACACGCGAGTCGACTGGCTCTTCTCCCACCTGCCGGCGGTCGCCGAGGCGCACGTCGTCGCGCTCCTGTTCGGCGCCGGCGCGGGCGGCATGACGACGCCCGAAACCGACGGAGGCAACCTCGTCGCGCGGACCGCGGCCTACCGCGAGGCAGGGGGTACCCCGATCTGCCCGTAGCGAGGTGGGTGGAGCGTCTCGTCACGGCGCGAAGGCGAGCGTGCCGCCCGCTGCAGCTTCCATGGATTCGTCCAACCGGCACGGATGCGTCTCGCGGTTCGGGTCCCGGAGTCCGGCAAATTGGCAGCAGTCGCGGGTGTCAGGGGAGAGGAAAGGGCTAGACTCCCTGCATCCAGAGATGACCGTTCGCCACTCTCTTGCTTCTTGCACGCTGCTCGTCTCGATCCTCGGTTGCTCGGCGTCCTCGAACCAGACTGTAGATGACGTCGCCACGGCCGCTGCCAGCGGCGGCGGGACCCCCTCCACCGGCGGTGTGATCCCCGGAGGAAGCGGGGGCGCCGCTACGGGCGCGGTCGGGGGCGGCGCGCTCGGCGGGGCCGCGCCTGGCGGCGGCGCGGCGATCGGGGGGGTCGTCGGAGACGGCGGGGGCGGCGCTACCGGCGGTGATCCGGGGACCGGCGCGGCCCCGGCCGGCGGCGTCGTGGGGACCGGCGGTGAGGCCACGGGGGGCGCCGGAGCCCCGACCGGCGGCGGGAGCGGCGCGACGCCCTCCGGTGGCGGCGGGGGAACGGGCGGGGTCCCTGCCGGCGGCACGGGCGGGGTCGTCGGCGATGGCGGCACGGGCGGCGCGGGCGGCACTCCGGCGGGCGGCGGTGAGCCCGGTGGCGCCAGCGGCACCGGCGGCGACGCCACGGGCGGCGCGGTGGTCGGTCCCGGCACCTACGCCCTGCCGCCGCCGAGCCGGTAGTCACAACGAAGACTACATCGACTACCAGGAGGGCTGCATCGACGGCGACGCCTCCAGCCTCTGCGGCGGCAAGTGCAACACCATCAACGCCTGCCTCGAGAGCAGCGCGGAGAAGCCCCACGCGGACATCACCTTCATGTGCCCGCGATCCATGCTGTTCAGCGACGAGATGAGGCAGGCGGCCATCGATGACGGACTGACCGCGTTCAACTACGCGGTGGTGGGCCACGACGCCGACCGGGACGGCATCGACGCCGGGACGGAGAGCACCTGCTGCGAATGCTACCAGCTCGTGTACGCCTACCCGAGCCCCGCCAACGAGCGGCAGTGCCAGGCCAACCCGGACAACCCGAACCCGCCGGCCTCCGCGATCCCGATCCCGAAGCCCCTCATCGTCCAGAGCTTCAACACGGCCGCCACCCCCCACACCTTCGACGTCTACATGGCGGCCGGGGGCCTCGGCGCCAACAACGCCTGCGCGCCGGTCGCGGGGGCCACGTCGCGCTCCGGCAAGTACATGTACACCGCCTACCCCGCGGTGGGGCAGCCGGGCAACGGCGGCGTCAAGCCGGTGACGCACTTCACGGAGTGCAAGACGCAGTACCAGTGGGTGACGGAGGAGTCGCTCTCCTCCGCGGCCTGCCAGGCCAAGGTGGAGGCGGCCTGCAACGAGATCGCCTCCGACATCCCCGGGTTGACCGAGCAGTCTCGGAACTCCTGCATCCAGTCGAACGATCCGCAGGGTGACTACCACCTCAACTGGTCGGTCTACGTGATGAAGGTCGAGTGTCCCGAGCATCTGACCCAGGTGACCGGCTGCAAGCTCCTCCCTCACGGGCTGCCGGCGGTGGATCCCACGGTGACCACCGCCGCGCAGGCCGCGGCGGACCCACGGTTCTGGGACAACACCGGCGACGGCAGCCTCTACGAGACGACGACCATGGAGGACTGCTGCCGGCCCTCTTGCGCTTCCAAGGACTGGGTACAGGGTCGGGGGCTGCTCGCCGATCCCGATTACAACGCGTTCTACTCCTGCGATGAATTCGGCGTGCCCTACACCGAGCCGGAGTAGAGCAGGTGACCACGGGCCAGGCGTGGGCGAGGGGCCGGGCACGGCCCGTGGTCGCCGTGGGCGCTCACCAGCCGCGGGCCAGCGGGGCCGCCATGAACCGTCGCGGACGGGGGGCGTCACCCACCCGCATCGCGAGCAGCCGCTCGACCCGCTCCTCCGTGCTCGGGTGGGTCGAGAACCAGCGCGCCAGCCTCGCGGCCGCGCCCAGCGGGTTGACGATGAACAGGCTCGCCGTGGCCGGGCTCGCCGCCGCCGGGATCAGCGCCGCGCTCCGCTCCAGGCGGAGCAACGCTCGGGCCAGCGCGGCCGGATCGCCCGTGAGCCTCGCCGCGCTCGCGTCGGCCTGGTATTCGCGCGCGCGGGAGATCCCGAGCTGGATCAGGGTCGCCGCCAGGGGCGCCACCAGCGCCACCGCGAGCGCCCCGAGGGGCGAGCCGCCCTCCTCGTCGTCGGCTCGCCCGCCGAGCAGCCCCGAGAAGGTGAGCGCGTGCGCCGCGTAGGTGATGACCGAGGCCGCCACGGCCGCCAGGGTGGAGAGCAGCACGTCGCGGTGCGTGATGTGCGCCAGCTCGTGGGCAATTACCGCGGCGAGCTCGCGGCGGTCTAGCGCCTGGAGGAGGCCCTCGGTGACGGCGACCACCCCGTGCGCGGGGTTGCGGCCCGTCGCGAAGGCGTTCGGCTGCGCGTCGGGCAACAGGAAGAGCCGGGGCGTCGGGAGCTCAGCTCGCGCCGCCAGGTCCGCCACCAGGGCGTGCAGCTCCGGCGCCTCGGCCGGTGTCACCTCCACTGCGCCGTGCATGCGGAGCACGATCCGGTCCGAGAAGAAGTAGGCGCCGAGATTCATCGCCAGCGCCAGCGCGAGCAGCAGGTACAGGTGCCCGGGGGCGATGAGCGCCCCAACTCCCACGACGAGCGCGCCGAGCGCGCCCAGCAGCAACAGGGTCTTGAGCTGGTTCATCATAAAACGTCCTCCTCTCGATCCGCCTCCGGTGGGCCGGCTCGGAGCGCGGCTGCGGCGCTCATTCGCCGGTTCAGAGCGCCCCCGGCGAGTGGTGCCGGATGGAGCGGCCGTTCCGCAACGGGCGGTTCCGTTCCAGCCTCCGCCCGGTGGTCCGCGCGATCCGATCGACCGCCGAGCTCACCGCCGTGTAGGGGTCGGTTCCGAGCTGCTCCACCTCGAGCTGGCCGAAGCTCTTGCCGACCACGGTCACGTGACAGCGCTGGTCGAGGCCCCCGCGGGGTCCGTTCTCGTCCCCGATCCGCACCCGCACCAGGGAAACCTCCGGTGCGAACCGCCCGAAGCCGAACGCGATCCTCCTCTTCGTATGCTCCCGCAGGCGCTCGGAGCCCTTCACTCCACGGAACCGGACGTCAACCTTCACGGCCTCACTCCTTTCGGTGGGCGGCTCGGTGCCGCCACGGAAGAGAGATAAGACCGCCCGAGATGTTTGCCAGCACGAAAAATGTGACTTTTTATGTAGGCAAAAGCGACATATAATCGTCCCCGTGAGCTGGCTCAACTACCATCATCTCCTCTATTTTTGGACCGTGGCTCGGGAGGGGGGGCTGGTGCCGGCCGCGCGGGTACTGCGCCTCTCGCACTCCACCCTGAGCGCCCAGATCCACGCGCTGGAGGCGGAGCTCGGCGAGCGCCTCTTCACTCGTGTCGGCCGCAAGCTCGAGCTCACCGAGATGGGGCAGGTGGTGTTCCGCTACGCCGACGAGATCTTCGCCCTCGGCCGGGAGCTCGTGGAGACGGTGCAGGGGCGCTCGACCGGGCGCCCCCTGCGGTTCGTGGTCGGGGTCGTGGACGTGGTGCCCAAGCTGTTCGTCAGCCGTCTGCTCGAGCCCCTGCGCTCGCTGGCCGAGCCCGTCGTCCTGGTCTGTCGTGAGGGTTCCTACGAGCACCTGCTGGGGGAGCTGGCGACCCACGCGCTCGATCTGGTCGTCTCGGACGCGCCCGTCCCTGCCGGGAGCCATGTCCGCGCCTACCACCACCTGCTCGGCGAAACCGGGGTGACCCTCTTCGGGATCCCTGCGCTCGTGCGGCGGTATCGCGACGGCTACCCGGGCTCGCTCGCGGGGGCGCCGCTGCTGCTGCCCCTGGAGCACCTGCCGCTGCGCCGGGCGCTCGATCAGTGGCTCGACCGTCTGGGGACGACGCCGCGCGTGGTGGCCGAGTGCGAGGACAGCGCGCTGCTCAAGGTGCTCGGCGGGACGGGCCTCGGCCTGTTCCCGGCCTCCACCGTGCTCGCGTCCGAGGTGGCCTCCCGCTACGGGGTCGAGGCCCTTGGCCCCTGCGAGGGGGTGCAGGAGCGCTACTACGCGATCTCGGTCGAGCGCCGTCTCAAGCATCCCGCCGTGGTCGCCCTCACGGAGGAGGCCCGGCAGCGGCTCTTCGCCGCCGAGGGCCACCCCTGACCCGCCTCCGGGTGGGCCGCGTCTCGAAGGGAGCCACCGGCGGCCCCTCGGGAGCCCCGGAGTCCGGCCGTGGTCCTCGGGGGAGGCTTTACGAGTCGCGCGCCGGGGCCTACCCTGCGTCCCGGGTGGAGATGAAGCCCGTCTGGAAGCAGCTCCGTATCCTCTTCTTCGCGCTGCTCGCCGGGCTCGGGCTGGGGGTGCTCGCGTGGGACGCCTTCGGGCGGCGCCTCCTAGCCTTCAAGTACGGGTCGATCGGGAGCTCGGTGACCTGCGCCTCGGACGTGGAGCGGGCGCTCGACGAATTCGAGTCGGGGCTGCGCACCTCCGCCCTCGTCGGCGCCGTCGCTGTCGTGGTGCTGGTCATCGTCGCCCAGGTGCTGCTGTGGCGGCGCAAGAAGCGTCTTGCAGCGGGGCAGGGCGGGGCGACCGAGGCAGGGCCGGCGAGCCAGTCGCTGGTGGGAAAGCGGTGAGGGAGCCGGCGTGAAGGGCGGGAGCTGCGCCGGGTCTGGCCGGACGGTGGTTGCGCTGGCGAGCGCGGCGGAGGCAGCCCGGTGCGTCCTCCGCTCGCGATGACACCGGGCACGCCGTCGAGATCCACGTCAACCGCTGGTCGAGACGGGAGAGCCCATTCGGGGGACCGCGAGGTCCGGGCGCCGTCCACCCCGAAGGGGCAACGGCGGCGAGGGCGGCGCGGCGATCCCGGCCGACACCAGGGCATCACCGCGCGGGCTGGCGGGCGCGACGCGCGGAGTCTGGCGTCGCCTTCGCTTCCGGGCGGTCGAACACCGGGGCCTCCGACCGCTCGTCAGCCGCGAGGCTCACCGCCGTCCCCCACGCAGGTGGGGTTGCGGAGCTGCCCGACCCCCGTTTCGACCGCGCCGCAGACGTGGCAGGCTCCGCGGACGAGATGTCCAGGCGCGCGCGGTTCGAGTCGTTCGTCGGCGCGTCGAGCGAGCGGCGGCGCCGGAGACGGCGACCGTTCGGGGCGGCCATCGGCCTCTTCCCCGCCGTCCTGAGCGCCGCGGTGCTCGACCCCCGCGCGGGCCTGGCGCAGACGCTCCAGATCACCAACCCGCTGGTTCGGCAGCGCGCCGACCCCGACATCCTGCTCCACACCGACGGGTACTACTACTTCACCGCGACGGTGCCGGCCTACGACCTCATCGAGCTCCGCCGCGCGGACACGCTCCAGGGCCTGAGCAGCGCCGTGCCCCAGGTGATCTGGCGTGCCCATCCCAGCGGCGAGATGGCCGCGCACATCTGGGCGCCGGAGCTGCACCAGGTGGACGGCAGCTGGTACGTCTACTTCGCGGCGGGCAGCTCGAGCAATGTCTGGGACATCCGGGTGTACGTGCTGAGCAACGACTCGGCGAACCCGCTGGAGGGCTCCTGGCAGGAGCGGGGTCAGGTGATGACCAACGGCCCCCAGGCGAGCGGCGCGTTCTTCGCGCTCGACGCGACGACCTTCGAGCATCAAGAGGTCCGCTACCTGGTCTGGGCCGAGTCCGATCCGGAGTTCGACGCCAACACCGTCCTGTACATCGCCCCCATGAGCAATCCCTGGACCCTGGCGGCGCGCGGGGTGCGCATCTCGGCGCCGGAGCTGCCCTGGGAGCGAGTGGGGTACGCGGTCAACGAGGGGCCGGCGGTGCTCCAGCGGAACGGCAAGATCTTCATCAGCTACTCGGCCTCGGCCACCGACGCCAACTACTGCGTGGGGCTCTTGACCGCCGACGACACCAGCGACCTGCTCGATCCGCGCTCGTGGAGCAAGGCCTCGCAGCCGGTCTTCCGCAGCGGCAACGGCGGGTGCGGGCCCGGGCACAACCAGTTCACGACGACGCCCGACGGCAGCGTGGACCTGCTCGTCTATCACGGCCGCGACTACGAGCGGATCGAGGGGGATCCATTGAACGACCCCAACCGGGCGACCCGCGTGCAGCCGCTGGCCTGGCGCGCCGACGGGACGCCCGACTTCGGCGCGCCGCTGGCGGATGGCACCCTCACCATCGCGCTCGAGGCGAGCGGGGGCGCGGCGGGTGCCGCGGGGGCGCCGAACGGAGAGCAGGGCGGCGCCGATCACGGGGGCGCGCCGTCGCCCGGCGGCGACGGCCGCGGAGGGGCCGCGGTCGGCGGAGCCGGGGGCGCTCCCGGCGGTGGTGGTTGGGGGACGGGGGGCGATGGCGCAGCGACCGGCGGCGCCACGGCGGGTGACGGCGGCCGGGGAGGGGAGGCCGTGGTCGGGGGCGGCGATCCGGGCTCGGGCGGCGGTGCGGTCGCGGCCGGCGGGGGGACGCCTGCCTCCGGCGGCGCGAACACCGGTGGCGGCGCGCCCGGCGGCGTGAGCCACGGTGGCGGCGCGTCGGGCGGGGCTGGGACCGGAGGCGCTGGAGCGCTCCCCTCCGCAGGCACCGGCGGGATCGGCGCGGCCGTCACCGGTGGTGGCAGCGGCGGCAGCGCGACGCGCGGCAGCCCGTCCGTCGCCGAGCCACCTGGGGCGGACGAGCGTGGAGCCGGCTGCGGTTGCGCGCTGCCCGGATCCCCGGCTCGGCGAGGCACCTCGCTGCTCGCGGCGCTCGGGCTCTGCGCGGTGATGGAGCGCCGTTCACGGGCGCGGCGCCGCTGGCGGTCGTGACGGAGGCTCGGCGATGGCGGGCGGCGGTCTGGACCCGCAGCCCTGGGACGACCACCTCCGCGCGCCGCCCCAGCGGTCGCGGGAATGCTTGGGGCGAGTGGCGGGGCCGCCTTCGCAGACGAGGGTCCCGGCCGGTTGCCAGCACCTCGGCGAGTTCCGCGCTCAGCGCGACGCGCCCTTCGCCGCCGCGCTCGCGAGCGGGACACCGCGCTGCGCGAGGTAGGCCTTGAGCTCCGGGATGCGGATGATCCCGAAGTGGAAGACCGAGGCGGCGAGGAGCACCGTGGCCCCGGCCTCGGCCGCCTCGCGGAAATGCTCGAGCTTGCCGGCGCCGCCGGAGGCGACGACGCTGGCGCGAGTGACCTGGCGGATCTTCCGGATGAGCGGCAAGTCGAAGCCCGTGCGCATGCCGTCGGTGGACTTGCTGGTCGGCAGGATCGTGCGCACGCCGTAGCCGTCGACGCGGCGGGCCCAGTCGATGGCGTCGGTGCCGGTCGCCGTTCGCCCGCCGTCGATCCAGACCTCGTAGCCCGAGGGCATCGCCTCGTTCTGAGCCACGTCGATGGCGACCGTCACCCGGTCGGCGCCCAGCTCCCGGACCATCTCCTCGATCAGCTCCGGCCGGCGGAACACGGCGCTGCTGGTGGACACCTTGTCGGCGCCAGCCTCGAGCACCGCGGCCGCCGACTTCACGTCCACGATGCCGCCGCCCACGGTGAAGGGCACGGTGGCCGCGGCGGCCACCCGCCGCACGACCTCGAGCAGCGTCGGGCGGTTCTCGACGGTGGCCGTGATGTCCAGCATGGCGAGCTCGTCGGCGCCGGCGTCGCAGTAGGCGCGGGCACACTCGACGGGGTCCCCCGCGTCGCGGATGTCCACGAACTGCACTCCCTTGACGACCCGGCCGCTCTGCATGTCGAGGCACGGCATGATCTTGACGGGCTCTGGCATGGGACTGGTCACTCCTGGACCCCGTTGATCCCTGCGGACGACGCCGCGCCGGGGCCCGGGTGCATGGTACACCGGAGAACGCCCAGCTCGAGGGCGGTACTGGCGATCAGTCGGGATCGCCGGGCGCAGGTTGCGGGGCAAGGCCGCCTTGCGGCTCTCACCCCGGGGAAGGGCCCGGGCGGCGACCCCGATCCCGGCGAACGAACCGCGGCGTGGCGCGTCTGCTCCGCGCCCGGGTGGGCGGCCGCCGCCGAGCCCGCGCCGGCGCCCGGCGCGGCCCCCGCCGCGGCGCGCTCACGCGGGGGCTGCGCTGCCTGGCGCGCTTCTCTTCCGTCGGGCCCGACGGACCGCGAGGCCGCCGAGCACCCCGAGGAGCAGGCCCACCCGGGGAGCCGCGCCGCCCGAGGCCGCGCGGAGGCGGCAGCCGCCGCCGGTCGCGTCCGGCGCCTGCGGGGCGGCGAGCCGCGCGTCGCCGACGCCCGGGGCGCGGGCGGTGGCCGTGCCGGCCCCGCCCGTGCCGGGCCCCCGCACGATGGTCCCGCCGGCGCCGTCGGCGCGGCCCGTCCCGTCGTCGGCGGGGATCGGCGTCTCGCAGCGGCCGTCGACGCAGGCCGCGCCGCCGGGGCAGACCGCCCCCGTGCACGAGTCGACGCAGCGCCCGGCGACGCAAGCCGTGCCCTCCGGACAGGTCACGCCCGCGCACGCGGGCTCGACGCAGTAGCCGCTCGCGACGTCGCAGATCTCGTCGCCCGCGCAGGGCGTGCAGCCGCAGGCGCCGACGCAAACGCCGTCGCGGCAGACGCTCCCGGCCGGGCAGACCACGCCGGCGCAGAGCTCCTTGCAGAGCCCGTCGACGCAGGTCTGGCCCCGGGGGCAGATCACGCCGGAGCAGGCGTTGACGCAGGTGCCGTTGCGGCAGGCGAGCCCCTCGTCGCAGAGTACGTTCGCGCAGGCCGCGTCGATGCAGTAGCGGTCGTCGCCGCAGACCAGCGGCGGCGGGCAGACGAACTCGCCGGAGCTGCAGGAGAAGACGCAGCTGCCGCGCACGCAGACCTGCTCCGGCGGGCAGCGCTCGCCCTCGTCCGTCTCGCCGTCGCAGTCGTTGTCGATGGCGTCGCACTCCTCGGCGCGGGCCGCGTACTGCGCCTTGCAGGCCGGGGCGCTGCCGTCGAAGGTGCAGTCGGTGAGGCCCTTCCCGCAGAGCCCCGGCAGGCCGGTGTCGCACTCCACGCCGCCGCCGGCGCAGCTGATGCCGACCAGCTTGAACACCTTGTCGTTGAAGTCGCCGTCGTTCTGCCAGCTGCTGGCGGAGGCGTTGGCGCCCTCCCAGTCCTCGAAGGCCAGGTAGTAGGTGTCCGAGCGGAGCGTGGAGCGGAAGGCCAGCGCGGCGATCCAGTGACCCTGCGGGCTGCAGTCCGTGCAGAGCGGGTTGCGCTGGTACTCCGAGTAGTAGATGGCCGTCGGCGCGGTGGTGGCGTCGCCGTCGAAGTCCTTGGTCAGGGCGAAGCCGATGAAGCCGCCCCGGTAGGCCGGGTCCTGGCGGATGTCCGTCGCGCTGATGGTGGCGCTGGGCGTGTCGCTCGGGAACAAGATGTGGTGCAGCTCCGCAGGCGGCGGCGTCGCGATCGCGTCGGCGGGGACGTTGTACCAGGCGATCCCCGCGCTCGCGCCCGACACGCTCAGCACCAGCTCGGCCTCGAAGCTGCAGAGCGGGGAGAACTGCCCGGGCTCGGCGGCGGCGAGCGTCACGGTCTGCTCGTCGGCCTCCGCCTGGGTCGCGTACTCGCCGGCCGTGAAGAAGTAGGTGGCCAGCGTCTCCTCGGGGTACGCGGGGTCGTCGAGCTGCAGGTCCGGGACCAGCGCGCCGTTCGGCTCCCTCACCGCGGCGTGAGCGGCGGTGGGGCCGAGCAGCAGCCCCGCCGTCGCGGTCATCGCCCAGAGCGCCCGGTCGTAGGGGGTCATCATGGTGCTCGCGGGAGCGAGGCCGCGCGGCGTCAGGGCCCCACGGGGCGTTCGGAGTCGCGCGACCAGCGGCGGAAGTGGCGTTTTCGCCGGCGCGCGCCGCGGGAACGCGCCGACGCCCGTCAGGCTAGCGCGCGGCGCGCGCTTGACCAGGGTCGAGGAGGCGTTCGCGCACACCGCGGGGGCCGTGAGCTCGCCCCGGCGCATCTTGTCGCCCAACAATCTCCAGCCCGGGTCGAGTTCGTCCAGGAGCGCCGCCCGCGCCTCAACGGGGCGGCGCCGCCGGCGGGTCCGACGCGCGCATGAAGTCCCGGTACATCCGGGCGTAGCGGCCCTGCTGCGCGAGCAGCTCGAGGTGCGTGCCGCGCTCGACGATCCGGCCGCCGTCGAGGACGAGGACCTGGTGCGCGTGCCGGATCGTGCTCAGGCGGTGTGCGACGACGAAGCTGGTGCGGCCGTCGAGGAGCTTGACCAGCGCCGCCTGGAGGCGCGCCTCGGTGAGCGGGTCGACGGCGCTGGTGGCCTCGTCGAGGATGAGCAGGCGCGGGTCGGCGAGCATGGCGCGTGCGAAGCAGACGAGCTGGCGCTGGCCGAGCGACAGTCCCGCGCCGCGCTCGCCGACCGGGGTGGCGAGCCCCTCGGGGAGGGACTCGAGCAGATCGAGGACGTCGAGGGCGGCGATGGCGGCGCGCACTTCGGCGTCGGTGGCCCCCGGACGTCCGAAGCGGACGTTCTCGAGGACGCTCCCCGTGAAGAGGAAGTTGTCCTGCGTCACCATGGCGAGGTGATCGTGGAGCGAGGCGCTCGTCACCGCGCGCAGATCGTGGCCGTCGAGGGTGATGGTGCCCTCGGTGGGGAGCCAGAGCTTGGCGACCAGGCTGACGAGGGTGCTCTTGCCGCTCCCGGTAGGCCCGACCAGGGCCACCGTCTCGCCCGGCGGTACGGTGAGGCTGATCCCCGACAGCACCGGGCGTCCGGGGACGTAGGCGAAGCCGACCGACTGGAACTCGACCTGCCCGCGGACGGCGGTGAGCGGCGTCGCGGCCGGGTCGTCCTCCCAGTCGGGCGCGCGGTCGAGCAGGGCGAAGACCCGCTCGGCGCCGGCCATCGCCGTCAGCGCCTGGTTGTACTGGTGGCCGAGGATGGGGATGGCGGCGAAGACGGCGGTGGACAGGAAGAGGAACTGCACGAGCGCCTCGAGGTCGGTGGCGCCCACGGTCACCCGGTACCCGCCCACCACGATGAGGATGGCGAGGAAGAGCTGGCCGTTGAACTCGAGCAGGGGCTGGAACACGGCCGTCTGCTGGGCCGCGTTCATGTTGTAGCGCGAGTGGTCGAAGATGAGCGCCCGGAAGATCCCGCCGTTGATCTTCTCCCGGGCGAAGCTCTGGATCTCGCGGATCCCGTTCACCGACTCCGCCAGCGTCGCGGTCACCCGGCTGAAGCTCTCCTGCATCTCGCGGTACGCGCGGCTGAGCCGGCGGCGGAAGTAGGCGACGATGAACCAGAGCAGCGGCGCCATCACGAGGACGACGAGGAAGAGCTGCCAGTCGTACGCGGCCATCAGGGCGGCGGAGACGAGGAGCCCCCCGGCCTGCACGGCGGAGACGAATGCGACGTCCTGGACACCCACCCGCACCACGTCGATGTCGGAGGTGACCCGGCTGACCAGGGTCCCGACCTTGACGTCCTTGAAGAAGCTCATCGGCATCCGCAATAGGTGCCGGTGGACCTCGTCGCGCAGGTCGCGGACCACGGCCTCGCCGAGGCGGAGCGCGGTGCGCATGCGGTAGACGAAGCAGAGCTCGGTGAAGGCGGCGAAGGCGAAGAAGCCGCCCACCCCCGCCAGCGTCCCGGGCAGGTCGCGGTGCGCGATGGGACCGGAGATCACCCGGGCGATGATCCAGGCCAAGACCGGGAGCTGCAGCGCCCGCAGCACCACCAGCAGGAGCAGGCGGCGGAGGAGCCGGGCGTGCGGCCTGGTGTAGGCGAAGAGCCGGCGGATGACGCCGAGGTCCAGCGGACGCGACTCCGCGCCCGGGGCGGGCAGCACCTGGCTCACGGCGCGCCTCCCCCGGCGAGCAGGAACGGCAGGCTCACCCCGTCCCCCGCCTGCAGGGCGGCGGCGCGGAAGTAGCGGCCGCGGCGGGCCATCAGCTCGGCGTGCGTGCCGCGCTCCACCACGCGCCCCTCGTGGAGCACCAGGATGGTGTCGGCGCGCCGGAGGGTAGCGAGGCGGCTTCCGACCACCAGCGTCGTCCGCCCGCGCATGGCCTGATCCATGGCCGCGAGGACCTCCTGCTCCGTCTCCGGGTCGACGGCGGCCGTGGGCTCGTCGAGGAGCAGGATGGCGGGATCGAGCAGCACCGCCCGGGCCAGCGCGAGCCGCTGGCGCTGGCCGCCCGAGAGGTCGGCGGCGCCCTCGCGCAGGAGCGTGTCGTAGCCGCGCGGGAGCTCGCAGATGAAGCGCGCGGCGCCGGCGATCTCGGCGGCGCGCTCGACGGCCGCGCGGGGGGCCTCGGGGTGGCCGAAGGCGATGTTCTCGGCCACGGTCGCGTTGAA
This sequence comes from uncultured Polyangiaceae bacterium, assembly GCA_964454025.1. GTDB lineage: Bacteria > Myxococcota_A > Polyangia > Polyangiales > Polyangiaceae > JAFGBI01. The sequence goes on from CAYVRP010000108.1 coordinate 13,494, forward strand.
CAGCAGGCTCTCCTGGAAGACGACCCCGATGGAGCGCCGGAGCTCCTCCAGCTCCAGCTCGCGCACGTCGATGCCGCCGACCAGCACGCGGCCCGCGACCGGATCGTAGAAGCGGGGGATGAGTCCGAGGAGGGTGCTCTTGCCGGAGCCGGTGGCGCCGACGATGGCGACCGTGCGCCCGGGTTCGACGTCGAGGGCCACCTCGCTGAGCGCGCGCGGCCCCCCGCGGTAGGCGAAGCTGACCCGCTCCAAGCGGACGTGCCCGCGCGCGGCGCCGAGCCGGCGCGGGGCGGCGGGGCTGCGGATCTCGACGGGGGCGTCGAGCACCTCGAAGACGCGCCGCGCGGCGGCCAGGCTCTGCTGCAGGGTGTTCACGACGCCCGCCATGCTCGCGACCTGTCCCGAGAGCTGCTGGAGCAGCCCCGCGAAGACGACCAGATCGCCGAGGGTCAGGGCGTCCCGGGCCACGAGGCGCCCGCCGTACAGGAGCAGGACGGCCGTGCTCGCGTGCGTGACGAGCTGCACGGTAGGGGAAAACTGGCTGACGCGGCGGAAGACCCGGCGCTGGTGCTCCTCGATGGCGCGCGTGCGGGCCACGAAGCGAGCCTGGCTCTCCGCCTCGCGGCCGAAGGTCTTGACGACCAGGACGCCGCGGACGTGCTCGGTCATCGCCAGGATCATGTCGTCGACCAGCTCCCGACTGCGCTGGTACATGGGGCGCGCCCAGCGGGAGAACAGCGACGTGACGAGCCAGAGCAGGGGGCTCGCGGCCAGGCAGGCCGCGGTGAGCCCGGCGTGGGTGCGCGCCATGTAGACGACGTAGATGGTGAGCGAGAGCAGCATCACGGCGCCCTGGAGCAGGACGCCGTCCACGAAGGCGCGCACCGCCTGCACGTCCCCGGTGACGCGGTTGATGATGGAGCCGCTCGCGTGCTCGTCGTAGAAGCGGAAGCTGAGCCGCTGGATCTGGTCGAAGACCCGCGCCCGGAGCTCCGGGACGAGCCGGAGGTGCACCAGGCGCCCGACGGCGATCGCGTAGCCGTAGGCGAGCAGCGCCCGGGTGCCCGCCATCACCAGCACCAGGCCGCCGATCAGGGCGAGCGCGGCCGCCGGCGGGGTGCCGGCGGGGGGCGCGCGCCCGAGGGGCCAGCGGGGCGCGGCAGCGCCGGGATCGATCGCGCGCCGAGTGACGTCGATGGCGACGCCGAGGAGGCCGAGCCCGCCGACACCCAGCCCGAGGAGCAGGAGCTGCGAGGCGAGGACCGTGACGCACTGGCGCCGGTACTGCCAGCTCAGCGCGAGTAGGCGAGAGAGCGGGCGAGCGGCGCGCCCGCGCGCGGGGGCGCGCTCAGAGGTCACGCGCGAACCGTGCGGCCGCCACCCCGCAGGCGCCGACCTCGACCCGGAAGAGGGCACCGGCGAGCGGCTCGCGGGCGAGCTCGACGTCACTGCGGCCGACGCGGGCCGTGGTGACGAAGAGCTGATCGAGGGACCCGCCCCCGAAGGCGCAGGAGGTGACGTTGGTGGCCGGGACCGCGACCCGCTCGGTGATCCGCCCCGCCGCCGGGTCGACCCGGATCACGGCGCCGCCGCCCCAGAGCGCGATCCAGAGCTGATCCTCGGCGTCGATGGTCATCCCGTCCGGCGCCCCGAGCGCGGGGGGGATCTCGAGGACCACGCGGCGCGCCCCGAGCTCCCCCGTCACGGCGTCGAACGCGAACTCGTCCACCCGCTGCCGTGGCGTGTCGATGTAGTACAGGCGGGTGCCGTCACCGCTCCACGCCAGCCCGTTGGAGAGGGTCACCCCGTCGAGCCGCCGCCGGAGGGCGAGCTCCGGATCGAGGCAGTACAGGGCGGCGGTGTCGCGGGCGGCGCCTTCCACCATCGTGCCCACCCAGAAGCGGCCGGCGGGGTCGCACTTGCCGTCGTTGCAGCGGGTGTCGGGGCGGTCGGCCTCGACCGGGACCACCGTGGCGAGGGTGCCCGTGGCGGGATCGAGGGACGCGAGCCGGTCGCGGAGGGCGACCAGGAGCCGGCCGTTCCGGGCCACCACCACGGCGCCGACGTCGTCACCGACGTCGTGCCCGTCGTGCGCCCCGGTGCTCGGGTCGAGGGAGTGGACGCGGTGGCCGACGATGTCGACCCAGAGCAGGCGCCCGAGCCCCGGGTCCCACAGCGCGCCCTCGCCCAGGCCGCAGCGCAGCCCACCGACGACCTCGGGCGTCACGTCAGCTCGAGCTCCGCGGCGAGGGAGGCCATGCTGTCGCCGCCGACGAAGATCTGGAACGCGCCCGGCTCCACCACCCAGCGCCCATCGGGTCCGGCGAGGGCGAACGCGGGGGGCCCGAGCTCGACCGTGACGCGGCGGGCCTCCCCCGGCGCGAGGTGCACGCGCCGGAAGGCCTTGAGCTCGCGCACCGGCCGTGTCACCGAGGCCACCCGATCGCGGACGTAGATCTGGACGACCTCGTCGGCGGCGAAGCCGCCCTGGTTGGTGACGGTGACCCCGACCTCGATCGAGGCGCCGGCGGGGGCGCGCGGCGGCGAGAGGCGGAGATCCGCGTAGCCGAAGGTCGTGTAGGACAGGCCGAAGCCGAAGGGGAGCTCGGGGCTCACGTCGAGATCGAGGTAGCTCGTCTCGTAGCCGACCGGATCGAGCGGCGTGCCCGGGGGGATGCCGCGGAAGGTCTCCCGCGGTGGCCGCCCGGTGCTCCGGTGGGAGTGGTAGATGGGGATCTGCCCGACCGCGCGCGGGAAGGTCATCGGCAGGCGGCCGGAGGGCGCCTCGTCGCCGAAGAGCAGGTCCACGAGCGCCGGGCCCCCGAGGGTCCCCGGCTGCCAGGCATAGAGCACGGCGGTCGCGCGCTCGAGGACCGGGCCGAGGAGCAGCGGCCGCCCCGCGAACACCACCACGACGAGCGGCTTGCCCGTCGCGGCGACCCGCGCCAATAGCTCGAGCTGCGCGCCCGGCAGGCCGAGGAAGGCCCGGCTCCGGCACTCGCCGCTGAGCTCGGCGTTCTCGCCGAGGGCGGCGATCACGACGTCGGCGGCCTCCGCGGCGGCCACGGCGGCGGCGATGCCGGCGGTGCTCGCGTCCCGGGCGTGCTCGAGGCCGGGCTGGTGGTGGAGGGCAGCGTGCGGACCGAGGCGCTCGCGGAGCGCCGCGAGGAGGGTGACGCTCTGCTCGGGGGCGCCGTCGAACGCCCAGCAGCCGAGCTGCTCGCGTGGGGCGTCGGCGAGGGGACCGACCACGGCGACCGAGCGGAGCCCGGCCCCGAGCGGCAGCAGGGCGTCGCCGCGCTTGAGCAGGACCACGCTCCGGCGCGCGGCGCGGCGCGCGAGCTCCCGGTGCCGCGGCGACAGCGCCACGCTCGCGGCCGGCGCCTCGACGTAGGGCCGCTCGAAGAGGCCGAGCCGGTGCTTGAGCTCGAGGACGCGGCGCACGGCGTCGTCGAGCAGGGGCTCAGGCACCGCCCCGGACGTCACCAGCTCGGCGAGGTGATCCCGATACGACCCGGTCGCCATCTCGAGGTCCACCCCCGCCTCCAGGGCGACGCGCGCGACCTCACGCTCGTCCCTGCAGACGCCGTGGGTCATCAGCTCGGTCATCGAGGCCCAGTCGCTCACGACCAGCCCGGGGAAGCCCCAGGTGTCCTTGAGCAGGCCCCGGACGAGCCGCGCGTTGCCCGTCATGGGCACGCCGTTCAGGTCGTTGAAGGCCGTCATGACCGACAGCACGCCCGCCTCCAGGCAGGCGCGAAACGGCGGCAGGTAGACCTCGTGGAGCTGCCCCTCGGGGATGTACGTCGTGTTGTAGTCCTTGCCCGCCTCCGCCGCGCCGTAGCCGACGAAGTGCTTGGCGCAGGCGGCGACACGGTCCGGCGCGGCCGGATCCAGGCCCTGGAACCCCCGCACCATGGCCGCCCCCATCACCGAGACGTGGTGCGGATCCTCGCCGGGGCTCTCGGCGACCCGGCCCCAGCGCGGATCGCGCGCGACGTCGACCATCGGCGCGAAGGTCCAGTCGACACCGTCCTCCGCCGCCTCGGCGGCGGCGGCCGCCGCCGTGGCCTCCACCAGCTCGGGGTCGAAGGTGGCGCCGAGCCCGAGCGGGATGGGGAAGATCGTCCGGTAGCCGTGGATGACGTCGCGGCCGAAGACGAGCGGTATCCCGAGGCGGCTCTGCTCGACCGCCAGGCGCTGCAGCTCGTTGCGGAGCTCACGGCCGGAGGCGTTCAGGAAGGCGCCGACGGTGCCGGTGCGGGCGGCCTCGAGCGCGGCCTCGTGGTGGTGCGCGTGGTAAGCGAGCTGGGAGAGCTGGCCGACCTTCTCTTGCCGCGTCATGCGCGCGAGGAGGGCCTCGACGGCGGGGACGCGGGGTCGAGGCGCGACCGGAGCGGAGGGGATGGAGTGCGACATCGGTGGTGTGCGCCGGGGTGGGGAGAGGAGGACTCGGGGGCTCTTCGGGCTCGCCCGCCCGCCGAGGAGCCGGGCCAGGAAGGACGGGCGTCGTCGCGCTCAAGACGGCGGCGCGCTGGCCTCGGCGGGGACCTCGAAGCCGAGGCCCTCGGGCCAGTGATCGTGAGGCTCGAAGCCCAGCAGGCGGCGGGCGGGCTCCATGTCGAAGCGCGCTGCGCCGGCCACGCTCACCGCGTACACGACGGCGAAGTCGATCGACTCCGCCTCCACCGCGAGCGCGAAGAAGCGCCCGGCGTCGGCGGGGCTCAGGTAGAGATCGTGGCGCCGGACCCGCTGCATGTGCGCCGCCTCGCGGGCGTCGCGCACCATCCAGCCGAGGCGGACGGCGAGCACGCTCATGGCGAAGCGGCGCGCGTACAGGGCGCCGAGCTCCTCGGCCCAGAGCTTGGTGAGCGCGTAGTGGTTGCCGGGGCTCGCTTCGGTCACCGGGATGGGGCGGGCGAGGGCGTCCCCGCGTCGCCCGACGACCTGGATGGAGCTGGCGAGCACCACCCGCCGGAGCCCCGCCTCGCGGGCCGCGTTCATCACCGTGTACAGGCCGACGACGTTGGGCTCGAGCAACACCTCCAGGAACGGCGCGTCGGCGGGGTGCGCGGCCAGGTGGATCACCGCGTCGCAGCCCCGGATCGCCGCGCCCACCGCGCTCGCGTCGGCGACGCTGCCCACCGTCGCCTCGGCGAGCCCCGGGGTGGGGACGCGATCGAGGCCGCGCACGGCGTGGCCGCGGCGGAGCAGCTCCTGCCCCACGGCGCGTCCCACGGCGCCGGCCGAGCCGGTCAGCAGCACCTGTGCCATCGCCACTTCACGGGATCAGAGCCTCGGCGCCCGCGCCCGGTTCTCCCTCATGACTTCTCGAAGACCACGTCGTCGACGATGACCGAGAAGTCGCGCAGCGTCGGGTTCCAGCTCGAGAGGCGAAACTCCCAGGCCGAGCCCGGATCGAACTCGGCGCCCTCCTTGCCGATGTAGAGATCGGCGAGCGGGATCACCACCTCGTGCCACTCCCCGTCGAGGAGGTCGTCGGCGTATTTGCTCACCGTGGCGCTGGCGCTGTTCTTCTTGCCCTTGCTGCAGCCGAGCGTGAACGCGAGGCTCCCGGCCTCCGGGGCGAGTTCGGGGCTCTTCGCCTGCACCTTGAGCCAGAACCGGACCCGGTCGTAGCCGCGGATGGCGGTGCCGGCGGTCTCCGGGTACCAGCCGAACCAGTTCCAGCCGAAGCCGCTCCACTGGGGCCCCTTCGCGCGGTAGACGAGGCCCGTCGAGCCGTCGCGGCCCACGCCCTTGGTGGGGGTGACGGAGGCGACGCACTCGGGCTTGGTGTCGCAGTCCGCCCAGCTCTTGCCCCCCTCGATGCCGTTGCCGTCGCCGTCCCAGACGACGAGGCGCGTCCCGGAGGCGAGCTCGGGCACGGCGGCTGCCTCGGCGCCCGTGGCCGCGCCGGGGCAAGGGGGGCAGACACAGCTGGTGGCGGCGGCGAGGAGGAGCACCAAGGCGAGGCGTCGCGAGCCGGGCGGGAGGGGGGGCATC
>CAYVRP010000108.1:19509-22550 GCA_964454025.1 uncultured Polyangiaceae bacterium
GTGGGGGGCTGCTCTCGGGGGGGGGGGGGGGGTTGTGGTCCCCACCGGGTGGGGGGGGGGGGGGGGGGGGTGGGGGGGGGCGGCGGGGCGGGGGGGGGGCGGCGGGGGCGGCCGGCAGCGCGCCGACGAGGGCGCGCTCGTGACGCCAGAGGTTTGCCCGACCCCACCTCGCCTGTCAACGCGGGCAGGCGACGTGCGCGATGGAACGATCGCGGCGGCGTGTTACGTTGCGCTGTGATGGGTGACATTCGTATCGGGGGCTCGCGGGAGGGGGCGGGTGAGATTCCGATTCTTGACCGTGACCTGCCCGATGACGAACGTGTCGAGGGCGTGCTCAGGCGGCTGACCGTCGAGGAGAAGATCGCCTGCCTGGGGACCAACCCGAGCGTGCCGCGCCTCGGGCTGCGGGCGAGCGGGCACGTCGAGGGACTGCACGGGCTCACCCTCGGCGGCCCGGGCCAGTGGGGCGGGGAAGAGCCGCTGCCCACGACGCGCTTCCCGCAGGCGATCGGCCTGGCCGCGCCCTGGGATCCGGAGCTGGTGCGCGCCGCCGCCGAGGTGGAGGCGGACGAGGCCCGCTACTACTTCCACCACCCCGCGTTCCGCCGCGGCGGGTTGGTGATCCGGGCCCCGAACGCCGATCTCGGGCGCGACCCGCGCTGGGGGCGCACCGAGGAGTGCTACGGCGAGGATCCGTATCTCGCGGGCACCCTGGCGGTCGCCTTCACCCGGGGGCTGCAGGGCGACCACCCTCGGTTCTGGCGCGCCGCCGCCCTGCTCAAGCACTTCTTCGCCAACAGCAACGAGGACGGGCGCGAGCGCTCGTCCTCGGACTTCGACGAGCGGACCTTCCGTGAGTACTACTCGGTGCCATTTCGCCGGGCCATCGCGGAGGGCGGCGCCCGCGCGTTCATGGCGGCGTACAACGCGCACAACGGCGTGCCCTGCGCCGTGCACCCGATCCTGCGCGAGGTGGCGGTGGAGGAGTGGGGTCAGGACGGCATCATCTGCACGGCCGGGGGCGGGCGCGGCTTCCTGGTCACGGCGCACCAGGCCTTCCCCGATCTCGAGCAGGCCGCGGCCGCGGCGCTCCGCGCCGGCATCACCCAGTTTCTGGATCGGTTCCAGGAGGCCGTCACCGGGGCGTACGCGCGGGGGCTGGTGACGGAGACCGACCTCGATCGGGCGGTGCGCTGCAACCTCCGCGTCATGCTCAGGCTGGGGCTGCTCCACCCCGAGTCGGAGGTCCCCTACGCGGCCGTGCCCGCCGACGCGCCCGAGCCCTGGCGCGCGCCGGAGCGGCAGGCGCTGGTGCGGCGCGTCACCCGCAAGTCCGCCGTGCTGCTCCGCAACGAGGGCGCGCTGCTCCCGCTCGACGCCGACGCGGTTCGGACGGTGGCGGTCCTGGGTCCGCTCGCGGATCGGGTCCTGCTCGACTGGTACGGCGGCACGCCCCCGTACCTCGTCTCCCCGCTCGACGGGCTCCGGGCGCACGCCGGGGGGCGGCTCGAGGTGCTGGCGGCGACCAACAACGACGTGAGCGCCGCCATCCGGGCGGCGCGGCGCGCCGACGTCGCGGTGGTGTGCGTCGGGAACCACCCGACGGGCGCCGCGGGCTGGGGCGAGGTGACGCGCCCGGGGGACGGCAAGGAGGCGGTGGATCGTCGCTCGTTGGACCTGTACGACGCCTGGCTCGTCCGCAAGATCCTCACCGCGAACCCGCGCACGATCCTGGTCCTGCTCGCGAGCTTCCCCTACGCGCTCGGGTGGATGGCGCGCGACGTGCCGGCGATCCTGCAGCTTGCCCACGGCAGCCAGGAGCTGGGGCACGCGCTCGCCGATCTGCTCTTCGGGGTCGAGTCGCCCGGGGGACGCCTGGTGCAGACCTGGCCGCGGGCGCTCGCGGATCTGCCGCCGATGATGGACTACTCGCTCCGGGAACGGACCTACCTCTACGCGCGGGCAGAGCCGCTCTACCCGTTCGGCCACGGGCTGTCGTACACGCGGTTCGAGCACCGGGGGCTTCGGATCAGCGCGCCGGTCGAGGTCGCGGTCGAGGTCACCAACCGCGGTGCCGTCGCGGGGGACGAGGTCGTCCAGCTCTACGTGCGCTGGCTCGATTCGAGCCGGCCCCGTCCGCGCCTCGCCTTGCGGGGCTTCCGCCGCGTCACCGTCGCGCCGGGAGCAACCGAAACCGTGCGCCTGCGGCTCGCGGCCGGAGATCTCGCCGGCTGGGACGAGGTCGCGCGGCGCTTCTCCATCGAGCCCGGCCCGGTGGAGCTCCTGGTGGGCGCCTCCTCGGCGGAGCACGGCCAGCGCGCCCGTCTCACCGTGCGCGCGTGAGCCGCGCCCACCGACGGGGGATCTCTCCAGAGGAAAACTGTCCCACGACCAGGACGCGGGGAGAACAGCCCGGCCATATGCCGCCAGGCCCAGCGTAGTCGAGTGCAATCTCGTAGGTTCCTGGAGTCACCAAACCACTCTCGGACTGAAGCACCAGTGGCGTCGAAGAGCAAAGGTCCGGGTCCTCACCCTGGCGAATACACCCGGGAACGACGGCCGCCGCCGGAGACAGGGCCACTCCCACCGCGATGGCAACGATGTCGTGCACGCGACGACTGGCCACGTTCTCCGTTCGATGGGTCATGGCACCGCGCACCGGCAGCAACCGAGCTCGGCCTACGGGGCCTGGGCGCAGACGCCGTGGAATGCGCCGTGCAGCGCCACATTGGATGACCGATTTCGGCTCTCCGAAGGCCCCGGTCCCACCCCGGCTGGAGCCGCCAGAGCCCTCGATCGACGAGCGCCCGCTCCACGGCGAGACGCGGGCGCCGATGACGGCTCGACGTGGAGGGCGAGCCGCTCGGCGCGCTGGTGGACTTCGGCGAGGAATGCCCCGCGAGCGACCGGGATCGCGGGCCGACGCGTCCACCCTTCCTCCGGCGAGCACCCGTGGAGTGGTACGCCGCGGCCAGCGGCGGTTCAACCTGGATTTCGCGCTGGGGGGGGACGCTGGATCGCGCGAGCGGACGATTTCTAGC
>CAYVRP010000109.1:0-22227 GCA_964454025.1 uncultured Polyangiaceae bacterium
CCTCGCCCCCGCTGCCCGGCACCCCGCCCGCGCCCGGTGCGCCCGCCTCGTCCCCGCCCGCGCCGCTCGCCTCGTCGCCGCCCGCCGCCGGACTTCCCCCCGTGTTCGTGATCCCGCCCGCACCCGGCGCGCCGGCTCCTCCGCCGCTGGTGCCAGCGCCCGCCGTCGCGCCGGTACCGTTGCCGCCGCTCGACGGGCCGCTCGTGCCGGGGTCGTCGTCACCGCCGCACCCCACCACACCGAGCAACAGCGTCGCCAACCCCACCCGGATCACCTTCTGCATGGTTGTTCCTTTCTGCCCTGCCCGTACCGCGAAGCGAACCACAGGATAGCGCAGCGACCGCGACGACCCCGGTCGAGGCTGGCACCGCCGCGGGTTTCGCGCCGAACCCCGCGCGAGACGCGCCCCTCACCCCGTGGGCGCCCCCGCCGCGGCGGCGCGACGATGCGTCGAAGCCGCGCCGCACCCCCGTGACTTCGAGTCGGATCCGTGCTCTGGTCCGCGCTGGTCGAAACGGGGCTCCGTCGCGCGTTCAGCGTCGCGCGAGCCCTGGGGTGGCCCTTCCCGCCGGCTCTTCGCAGATCTCGCCACATTCGCATTTCTGGCCTCGCCCACCGCGCCCCACCCGCCGACGTCTCCGGCGCCGGGCTCGAGCCCCCCGGGGCCGAGGGCACGATCGATCCGATCCCGAAGGAGTAGAACGCATGTCGATGGACAAGGACGCTTTCATCGCCCGGAAGCTGCAAGAGATGACCCTGGAGGAGAAGGTGGGGCAGCTGCTGACCTTCACCTGGCGGGGCGCCATCTTCACCCCCAGCAACATCGAGCAGATCACGCGGCTGCACGCGGGCGGCCTCTGCCTGGAGCCCTACGCCAACGAGACGTGCAAGAACCTCTACTGGGGGAACACCCAGTATGACCCGACCTTCCAGAGGCCGGACGACTACTACGCCATCGCGTCGACCTACTTCGACCCGCGAAGCTACGGGGTCAGCGTGACGCCCGAGGAGCTGACCGAAGCGCTGAACCGGGCGCAGCGGATCGCGATGAGCCGCCCCTCCGGCGTCCCCCTCCACATCACCATCGACTTCGAAGGGGACTTCAAGAACGACTACACCTCCGGCGGGATCCGGCAGTTTCCCCCCCCCATGGGCCTCAGCGCCATCGGCGATCCGGCGCTCACCTACCAGGTGGGCCTGGCCGTCGCGCGACAGCTCTCGGCGATCGGCGTGACGCAGATGTACTCCCCGGTCTGCGACGTCAACATCAACCCCAAGAACCCCGAGATCGGGGTCCGCTCCTTCGGCGACGACCCCCAGGTCTGTGCGCAGCACGTGGCGGCGATCGTGCGCGGCTACCAGGAGGGCGGCATCGCCGCCACCGCCAAGCATTTCCCGGGCCGCGGCGACTCGGAGACGGACGCCCACGACGTGCTCGATCACGTGAACGCGGACCGTAGGCGGATGAACGAGGTCGAGCTCGTCCCCTTCCAGGCGGCCATCGCGGCCGGGGCGCGAGCGGTGATGACCGCCCACACCATCTACCCCGCGTACGATCCGGAACTGCCGGCCACCCTCTCCGCCCGGGTCCTGACCGACCTGCTGCGGGGCGAGCTCGGGTTCGACGGCGTCATCGTGTCGGACGCCATCGGGATGGCCGCCATCCTCAAGCGGTGGCCGCTGCCGCAGGCGTGCGTGATGGCGGTCAAGGCGGGCGTGGACCACATCCTGCTGAAGGCCGACGACGAGTCGCGCTCGCAGTGCTTCTTCGGCCTCCGGCGCGCGGTCAAGTCCGGCGAGCTGCCCATGAGCCGCCTCGACGACGCGGTCCGACGACTGCTGTCCCTCAAGTACGACCAGGGGCTGTTCGAGAAGGCGGGCAGGATGGACCCGGAGCACACGCGCGCCGTCGCCCGCAGCCAGCAGATGATCGACTTCTCCTGGGAGGTCGCCCGCAAGGCGCTGCTGGTCGTCCGCGACGACCAGCGGCTGCTCCCGCTGAAGAAGGAGCAGCGGCTCCTGATCGTCGAGCAGGCGCTCCCCTACGAGTTCGTCGGCAAGGACATGTACAGCCACCCGCACATGTTCTCGGAGGCGATGACCAACTTCTCGACCAACCTGATCCTGGACGACACCAAGTTCCACGCCACGGACGAGGACGTCGAAGAGGCGCTCGCGCTGGCCAAGCAGGCCGACCTCGTCGTGCTCACCAACTACTACGCGCGTATCGAGAAGAAGGGCAACAACCAGCACCTGGTGCGGAAGCTCAAGGAGGCGGGGCACCGGGTCGTGGTGGTGACCAACTACCCGTACGTCGAGGGCACGACGCGCGAGGCGGACGCCGTCGTCTGCAACTTCAGCGCCTCGCCGGACTCGATCCGCGTCGCCGCCGCGCTGCTGTTCGGCGCCGTCCAGACGTCGCCCACCACCCGGATGCCGATCCGGCTCTAGCTGCCCTGCCCGCCCACCGCAGACCGGACGGTCCGGCGCCGCGCGCCGCGCGGGGCCCGCCACCCCGCCGCGCACGCCGCCCGGGCGCGCGCCACCACGAAGAGAGCTCACCATGGACTACGACGTCACCTTCGTCGGGCACATGTGCTACGACGAGATCATCCCCTTCGGCGGCGCGCCGATCATCGCGCCGGGGAGCGCCGTGCTGTGCGGCGCGATGGTCGCCGCCCGGGTCGGCAAGCGGGTCGCGGCGGTGGTCAAGATGGCGCCGGCGGACGCGCCCATCCTGGCGCCGATGCACGAGGTCGGCGTGGAGACGTTCCTCGTGCCGAGCGCCGTGACCACGTACTCCCGCGTCCTGCACGAGTCTCCGAACGTGGACGAGCGCCGGCTCACGCTGGTCCGCTCGGCGGGGCTGATCTCGATCGACGACGTCCCGCCGCTCCGCTCGCGGTGCGTGCACCTGGCGGGCATCTCGGACTCCGAGTTCGATCTGCCGCTGATACGGGGCCTCTCCGCCCGGGGCTACTCGCTCTCCGCCGACCTGCAGAGCTTCGTCCGCCAGGTGGACCCGGACACCCGCGAGATCCGCTTCGCGGACGTGCCCGCCAAGCGCGAGATCGTCGGAATGATGGACCGGGTCAAGCTCGACGGGGTCGAGGCGCGCATCCTCACCGGCACCAGCGACGTCCGAGAGGCCGCCGCCATCGTCGAGTCGTGGGGCTGCCCGGAGGTGCTGGTCACCCAGGCGGAGGGGGTCGCGGCGCGCGTGCGCGGCACCACCTACTACGAACGCTTCTCCAACGACAGCGTGGTGGGGCGGACCGGACGCGGTGACACCACCTTCGCCGCCTACCTCTGCCAGCGGCTCGACCACGACCCCGCCGAGTCGCTGAAGTTCGCGGCGGCCCTGGTGTCGATCAAGATGGAGTCGCCCGGCCCCTTCCGGGGAACGCTGGCGGACGTCGAGCGACGGATCCGCGAGCGCCACCGCTGAGCCACGAGCCGGGGTTCTCGCGACAGCGCCCCGGTGGCATCTTCCCGGGATGGCTCCCCCCATGCAGAAGAACGCCCGGATCTACGTCGCCGGCAACCGCGGCCTGGTCGGCTCGGCCATCGAGCGGCGGCTCCGCGCCGGCGGCTTCACCCACCTCATCGGCAGCGACCGCGAGGACTTCGACCTCACCGACCCCGGCGCGACCACGGAGTTCTTCGCGCGCGAGCGGCCCGAGTACGTCTTCGTGGCGGCCGCGAAGGTGGGCGGGATCAAGGCCAACGACCGCTACCCCGCGGACTTCATCCGCGTCAACCTCCAGATCCAGATCAACGTCATCGACGCCGCCTTCCGCCACCAGGTCAAAAAACTCCTGTTCCTCGGCAGCTCCTGCATCTACCCGAAGCACGCCCCGCAGCCGATGCGCGAGGAGCACCTGCTCACCGGCAAGCTCGAGCCGACCAACGACGCCTACGCGCTGGCGAAGATCGCCGGCATCGTGACCTGCAAGAGCTACAACCGGCAGCACGGCACCAACTTCATCGCGGCCATGCCGACCAACCTCTACGGCCCCAACGACAACTTCGATCTGGACGGGAGCCACGTCCTGCCGGCGCTGATACGGAAGTTCCACGAGGCCAAGCTGCGCGGGGACGCCACCGCCGAGGTGTGGGGGTCGGGCGAGGTGCGGCGGGAATTCCTCCACGTGGACGATCTCGCAGACGCCCTCGTGTTCCTCATGGACCACTTCGACGCCGGGCGCGATCACGAGGACGAGAAGATGTTCGTCAACGTCGGCGTCGGCGAGGACGTCACCATCCGGGAGCTCGCCGAGCTCGTCCGGAGCGTGGTGGGGTTCACGGGGAGGCTCACGTTCAACACCTCGATGCCCGACGGCGCCCCTCGGAAGCTGCTCGACGTGAGCCGGCTCCGGGCCCTCGGCTGGCGGGCGCGCACGCCGCTCGCCGAAGGGGTGCGGGATCTGTACGCCTGGTACCTGGCGCACCGGGTCCCCTGACCTCGCCGCGCCGTCCCCTCGTCAGCGGTGCGTCACCAGCGGTCGTGGTGGACCTTCGCCTCGTCGTAGCGGGTCCGCGCGGGCTTGGTTTCGGCGGGGTGCCCCACGGCGACGCACGCGATGGGGAGCAACGCCTCGGGCACGGACAGGACGCGCCGGACGTGCTCGATGCGGTCGGGGCGCGGGTGCACGCCGAGCCAGACCGCCCCCAGCCCGAGCGCGTGCGCGGCGAGCAGGAGGTTCTCCACCGCGGCCGCGCAGTCCTGCAGGAGGTAGCTCAGCTGCTGGTCGTGGGCAGCCTCCAGATCGCCGACGACGGCGAAGCCCACCCCGGCCTGCGCGAGCATCTTGCCGTTCCGGAGCCCCGCGGCCACCTCGGCCAGCACGGCCCGGGACCGCAAGACCACGAAGCGCCACGGGTCGCGGGCGACCGCCGAGGGGGCCGCCATGGCCGCCTCCAGCAGGGCGCGCACGAGATCGTCCGCGACGGGGCGGTCCTGGTAGGCGCGGATGCTGCGGCGACCGAGGATGGGGGCGAGCGCGAGGTCGATGGGAGGAGGCATGGCGGGGGGGGCAGAGGGCGGCGAGCCCTCCGTGGGCCGCGCGTACCACGAGGAGCACGCGCGGTTAAGCCGCGCCGCGGCGCGCCCGCCGGCCCCTTGACGGCGAGCGCCCTCGACGCGAGGTAGAGGCCATGGGCCACCCCGAACGAGCGAAGCACCCCGGTCCGACGTCAGGGTGTCGTGCCCGCTTCGGCGCGGCCCTGCCGGCGGCGGTGGCCCTCGCGACGCTCGCCGCGCCGGCCTCGGCGCAGCCCGCGCCGACGGAGCGCGGGCAGGTGATCCTGGGGTTCCGCGTGCGCGCCGGCGGGCGCTACGCCGCGGTGCGCATGTGCGTCGCGACGCCGGCCGGGGTCAAGGGCGGGCCGGCCGCCGACGTCTCGTTCTTCACGGAGATCGGCCTCGACGACGATCTCGCGCTCGACCTCGACCTGCCCGTGATGCGCCCCCTGCTCTTCGCGACCGCCTTCGACATGGTGCAGTTCGAGCCGTCCGCGTCCCTGCGCTTCCGCCTGCGCGGGGAGGGACGGACCGATCTCGTCCTGGGCCCGACCGCCGGTGTCTCCCTGCACCACGGGCCCGACTACCGCTCGGAGAACCACGGCGCCGGCCGCCGGCCGTCCTTCTGGGCTCTCGGCCCTATCCTCGGCGCCTACGTCGGCGCGGACTTCACGCGGGAGGGACGCCCCTTCAACGCGCAGCTCGGGCTGACGCCCTACGTCCTGCCGCTCCTCTCGATCGACGATCCGGAGCGCCACCGCGGCGTCGTCGTCGGCGGCCTGCTCGACGGCTCGTTCCGCTTCGCCACCGACTGAGCGCCACGGCGCTCACCGCCAGCGCGCGATGAGGGGCGGCAGCACGCTCACGGACATCTGCGCGAGGTGGGCGATGTGATCGCCCTTGCCGTTGCCCTGGCACGCGAGCACGTGCAGGTTCCCCTGGTGCACCTCGCTGGTGACGACGAGCCCGCGGCGCTCCCCGGTGGGGAAGGCCCGGACGGCGACCGGCAGCGTGACGGGCGCCAGAACCGCGGACGCGGCCGGCGCGACGCCCGCGGAGCCGGCGGCGGGCGGCTGCCGCGTGAGCCCCAGGGCGGCGAGGAGCGCGTCCGTGGTCCGGGTCGTGCTCGCGTAGCCCTCCGTCTCGATGGCGGAGTGCGTGATGACCATGAGCTTCTCGCCGGCGGCGGCCCGCCGCGCGAACGCCACGAAGGGCTTGATGCTGATCGGGTGCACCTCGGTCTCGCTGCCCGGAGCGTAGCTCGCGTGCATGCTGTCCATGAGCAGGACCGCGTCGACGAGCTCCAGCCGGCTGCGGCTGGAGAGGATGTGATAGAGCGCGCCGTACCCCGCGCTCCACGCCGACAGCGCGACGCGGCGGATCCGCGGCGTCCGGAGCCCGAGGCCCGACTCGGCCGTCGCCTCGATCGACCCGAGGAGCTGATCGAACACGACCGGGTTCTGCAGCGGCTTCGAGTAGCGGTCCGAGCCGTCCCCGAGATTGATGACGACGACGAGCGCGTTGACGCCCGCGGCCGCGACGCTCTCCTCCACGAGCTCGGTGTTGCCGTGGTAGTGCACGAGCACGTCGAAAAGCCCGTCCGGGGCGCTGAACCCCGGCGGCGCGTAGAGCACCCCGCGCCCCAGGTTGGCGTGGACGCCGCGCCGCACCGCCGCGTCCGCCCGCGGCCCGCCGCCGGCCGGGGCCGCCGAGGCCGACGCCGACGGGGCGGGCGCCGCGCGGCGCGGCGCCGTCACCAGGGGCCGGGTCACCTCGGAGACGCCCCAGGTGAACGCCACCGCCGACGCGGCCACCACGAACACCACACCGCCGCCCCAGATCAGGGCCGCGCCCGGCAGCACGCGCGCCCCCCGCCGGCTCCCCAGGCGCGACACGAGCCGCAGCGCGGCGAGCACGGCGAGCGTGGTGGCGACGGTTCCGGCGAGCACGCCGAGCACCAGCCGGAGCGTCCCGGCGGCGATGGCCATGGTGGCGAGCAGCACTACGGCGAGGGCGATGGCGAACGAAACCGTGAGCTGCCGCACCACGAGCGACGCCTCGCCGAACCCCGGCGCGAGCACGGAGAGCCGGTGCGCCAGATCGCCGATCTCGAAGGCGGTCGTGCGCTGCTGCCGCATGGCGAGCAAGAGCGACTCGCGCAGCGGGCGGTCGCCGAGCTCCGCGCGCCGGCCGGCGCGCGGGAGCGGCGTGAACCCCACGGGCCCGGCGCCGGGGGAAGCGCCGGGCCCGCGCGGGGCCGGATGGGGCACCACGGGCAGCTCGGCCCAGCTCGAGGGCGGCAGCTCGACCGGAAGCTGAGCGCGACGCCCCTCGGCGTCTTCGGCGTCGGGCGCGGGGCCGCGCTCGGCGGGGCCGCCGCCCGGGCCGCCGCCGAGATCGCCGAGGAGCCGGGTGCCGTGGGGGCCCCGCCGTCCGCTGCCGGCCTGGTCGCTCATGGGTTCCGAACGGAGACTATACGCGCTTGCACGACCGGGGTGGGGGCCCGTCGCGACGCGGGCTCCCCCGACGCCGCCCCGCACGGCCGGCCGCGCGCCGCGCCGGCCGCCGGGGTCAGGCGGAGAGCAGGCCGCGCCGGGCCGCCAGGAGCAGCGACGCCACATGCACCGCGTGCTCGATCCGCCCCGAGTCGATGAGGTCGTCGACGGCGCGGAGCGGGAAGCGCCGGACGCAGACGTCCTCGCTCGCGTCCAGGCACTGGGCGTGGCGCTGGACGGCGCCGAGCGCGACGAAGAGGTGAGCGCGGTGGGTGCCCCGGGCCGGCTCCGGGGTGAGCGTACCGAGGGGGACCCAGCGCTCCGCCTCGAACCCGGTTTCCTCGCGGAGCTCGCGCTGGGCGCCGGCGAGGGGCGCCTCGGTGGCCTCGATCACGCCCGCGGGCAGCTCCAGGGTGATCGCGCGGCGTCCATGCCGATACTGCTCGATGAGCACGAGCTCGCTCGCCGCCGTGACGCAGCAGACGCAGGCCCAGCTCGGGGTGTCGATCACGTGGAACTCCTCGATGACGTGACCGGAGGCGGTGCGGACGCGATCCTCGCGCACCGTCAGCCAGCGCCGCTCGATCAGGGTCCGGCTCGCGAGCACTTCCCAGGGCTTCATGTCGGCGGCGTTCTACGCCAGGAGCGCGCCTTCCGCACCTCGCGTCCGCCGCGAGCCCCGGGGGCCCGCCGATCGTGTAGACTGGCTCGAGGCCCGGGGCGACGGGGCGCCTCGACGGCGGCGATGGCCGCGCCGGGGTGGCCGCTCGGCGCCGGGGCGGTGGCGAGGAGCGAGGCAATGCAGAAACCTGTCGTGTGGTTGGCGACCGTGGCCGGGCTCACCGGCGCGGCCTCGGCGCTGGCCGAAACCTACCGGGTGGGGCCCGGCGGGGACTCCCGCGAGCTGGCGGAGCTCCCGGCGCTCGCGCCCGGGGATCGCGTGGAGGTCGAGGGGGGCTCGACCTACGCGGCGCACTGGTTCCAGGACTCGGGCACCGCCGCCGAGCCGATCGTGATCCACGGCGTGCGCTCCGCGACGGGCGAGCGCCCGCGGATCGAGGGGGGCACCAACACCGTCGAGCTGATGGGCGACCACCTCGTCTTCGAGGGGTTCGACGTGAGCGGCGGGTCGTCGCGGTGCGTCTATCACCACGGGGACGACGTGGTCGTACGCGACTGCGTCATCCACGACTGCCCCACCCACGGGCTCCTGGGCGCGGACGGCGACTCGGGCTCGCTGCTCCTCGAGTACACCGAGATCCATCACTGCGGCGAGGGCGACGGTCGGCACCAGGTGTACATGAGCACCGACCAGCTCGCGCACCCCGGCGCCGTGTTCCGCATGCAGTACTGCTGAGTCCACGACGGCAACGGGGGCAACGGCGTCAAGTCCCGCGCCGAGCGCAACGAGATCTACTACAACTGGATCGAGGGCTCCTACTACCACGACCTCGAGCTCATCGGCCCGGACCCGGGCGGCACCGCCGTCGCCGAGGCTGCCCACCGCGAAGACTCGGACGTGGTCGGCAACGTGTTCGTGAAGAACGGCACGCACCCGACGCACTGGGTCGTCCGCTTCGGCGGGGACGCCACCGGGCAATCCAACGGGCGCTACCGCTTCGTGAACAACACGGTGGTGCTGGCGCCGGAGTCGGCCGGGGTCTTCCGGCTCTTTCTACGGCATCCTCAGCCTGGAGGCGTCCAACAACGTCATCTACCAGACGGGGAGCGGCGACGCCCAGGTCGTGCGCGACGCCGAGGCGGCATGGGTGGACGGCAGGCGGCGGATCCTGGGGGCCAACAACTGGGTGGTGACCGGGACGGGGCTCCGGGATCTGCCGACCGACGAGTGGACGGGGACCCACGAGGGCACCGACCCCGGCTTCCGGTCGCTCGAAGATCGGGATCTGAGGCCGACCGAGCGGAGCCCGCTGGTCGACGCCGGCGCCGAGGAGCTGCCGGGGTTCGACTTCCCGGAGCCCGAGTTCGTCCCCCGCTTCCATCCGCCCGACGGCGTGCTCCTCGAGCCGGGCACGGCCCAGGCGCGGCCGGCGGTCGGCGCCATCGACATCGGCGCCTACGAGCTCGGCGCCGGCCCCCCGGTGACGCCGCCCACCACCGGCGGCACCAGCGCGGGGGGAGCGGCGAGCGCCGGCGGCGCGGACGAAGCCACCGGTGGTGGCGGCGCGCCCGGGACCGGCGGGGTGAGCGCGGGCGGGGAGGCAGCGCAGCCTGCGGACGCCGGCGACGACACCGATGACGACGGCGGATGCGGCTGTCGGCTCCCGAGCGGCGAGGAGGGGCGCCGCGCGCCCCACGCCCTCGCGCTGCTGCTCGGGTGGCTCGCGCTGAGGCGAAGGAGGGAGACGAGACGCGCCCGCGCGCCCGCGTGGCGCGGGCGCGTTCCCGGCGCCCCGCGCCCGTCGTCCCGTCAGCCCCGGATGGGCTGACGCCTCCCAGCGAGACCAGGCGCGTCGCTTCCCAGCCAGGTCAGCGTCGCGGAATGCCCGGGCGGAGGCGCCCATCGCCCTCCGCCGAGAGGTACCAACCCCTCGACACGCACCCGACCCACGATCCTCAGGACCGCGTCGGGGGCGCCCGTGGGAGCCGGATGGTCCTCGCCCTGGCTCACCGGAGCAGACGGTAGCAGCTCGTGTTGGTGGACGTCCGGGTCCGGCCCCAGCTCGACGAGGTGACGCGCGCCATCGTCCGCCTCCACGGAGAGTGGCGGGACGTCGAAGACGAGCGGACCGCCGAGGCATCCGCATCTCCTCCGCACCACCAGCAGGAGCGGCTCTCCGCTCGACGCGGCGCCGGTCACGAGCCCCTCGATGCTCAGGCTGCCGGGAGCGGGGCGACGACTGGCCTCTCGTTCTGCTTCGGCGCGTCGCTCGCGACGCCCCGCCGCGAGGTCCCGCACCCATCCGCGCACGGTCCCGATGACGGCGATCGATGGGCAGCCGACGAGGAAGACCGTGAGCAGGATCTCGGTCAGGCCCCAGGAGCTCGGCATTCAGAAGCCATGGTATCCGCACTCCGCACCCCCCGTTCCCTCCGGACGCCCGTCGAGTAGACTGGCCACGAGGCCGGCTCGTCCGACAGGGGTGATCTCTCGCCGAGCACGACCGATCCCCGGTCCGGCACGGCCATCTGGCCGTTCGACGACGACTCCGGCTGGACCCTCGGGCCAAGCCGAGGCCCGCGCGGACGACACCGCGGGAGGCGACCCGGAGCGGCCTCCCGCCGCCGTGCGGCACCTCGGCGGCGGGCATCGCGCGCTCGCGGACGAGCCGCGGGGGAATGAGCTCGAGCGCAGCCTCGACTGCGAGCCGCGCCGCGGGGTCGGCACCGGCGACGGGTGGGGACTCGATCGATAGGAACGTCTCAACGATCGGCGTTCTCTTGCTCGGACCGCGGGTCACTCCCGTCTCGCCTCGGGTCGTGGGCGGCGCGACGGGTGGGAGAAGCTCGCCGACGCCGCGCCACGAGGAGGGGTTCCGCGCGGCGAGCCACGGCGGGCCGTTGCCGCTCGCACGGCGAGACGCGGCGCGCGAAGCCACGGGCGCGTGGCGAGCCCGCCGCTATGCTGGGGGGCCATGAAGCTTCGCCTCCCGTTCTCGCTCGCCTCCATCCCGCTCCTCCTCGCCGCGCGCTCCCTCGCCGCCGACGTCGTCGTCGATCCAGGCGCGGACCGTAGACCCATCAGCCCCTACGTCTACGGGGCGAACCAGATCGAGGGGTCGAGCGTGCGGTTCACGGCCCACCGACTCGGCGGAAACCGCCTGACCGGCTACAACTGGGAGAACGGCCTCTCGAACGCCGGTAGCGACTGGGAGCACAGCAGCGACACCTTCCTCTGCTCGTCGGCGGGCCTGGACGAGACCCGCTGCGCCGAGCCTGGCGCCGTCGCCGCCGCCTTCGGCACGCAGGCCCTCGACGCCGGCGCGTACCCGCTCGTGACGCTGCAGATGGCCGGGTATGTCTCGGCCGACGGTGACGGCACCGTCACCGAGGCTGAGACGGCACCATCCGCTCGCTGGCATCCGGTCGTGGCGGCGAAGGGCGCGCCCTTCACGCGCCGCCCCGATCCGGACGACGACCGCGTCTACATGGACGAGCTGGTGAGCTTCCTCGTGGGCCGGTTCGGCGGCGCCGCCGCCGGCGGCGTGCGCGGCTACGCCCTCGACAACGAGCCCGACCTCTGGTCCTCCACCCACCCCCGCATCCACCCCGACCCCGTCGGGGCGCGGGAGCTGGTCGAGCGGAGCGCGGCGCTCGCGGCGGCGGTCAAGGCGGTCGACCCCGACGCCGAGATCTTCGGGCTGGTGTCGTACGGCTACGGCGGGTTCGTGGATCTGCAGAGCGCCCCCGACTGGGAGCGCGAGCGCGGCGCCCACGGCTGGTACACGGAGTACTTCCTCGCGGAGCTCGCGGCGGCCTCGGCCGCGGCGGGGACCCGGCTCCTCGACGTGCTGGACCTGCACTTCTACAGCGAGGCGCGCCAGAACGGCGTCCGCGTGCAGTCGGGCCCGACGGAGAACGCGGGCGCCCGGGGGCAGTCGACGCGCTCGCTCTGGGATCCGAGCTACGGCTTCTCCGCGGACGATCCCACGGCGGGCGAGAACAGCTGGATCACGGAGTGGAACGACCCCATCGCGCTCATCCCGCGCATGCTGGAGCAGATCGAGCGCAACTACCCGGGGACCCGGCTCGCCCTCACCGAGTACGACTTCGGGGCCGCCGACCACGTGAGCGGCGGCATCGCGCAGGCCGACGCCCTCGGCATCTTCGGACGCGAGGGGCTGTACCTCGCGACCCGCTGGGGCGAACCTGGAAGCTACACGGACGCCGCGTACCGGCTCTACCTCGACTACGACGGCAACGGTGCCGCCTTCGGCTCCACCAGCGTGCGCGCCATCTCCTCGGACGTGATCGCCGTGCCAGCGTGCGCCGCCGTCGACGACACCCACCTGCACCTGGTGCTGATCAACCGGGACCTCTCGGCGGCGCAGACCGCCGCGGTGACCATCGCGGGGCCGACGGCGTACCTCGACGGCGAGGTCTGGGGGTTCGACGGCGACAGCGCCCGGATCACCAGCCGGGGCGCGGTGACGGTGCGCGACAACGCCTTCACCCTCGAGCTGCCGGCGCTCTCCGCCTACCACGTCGTGCTCTCGCCCGAGGGGGGCAGCACCGGCGAGGGCGGCGCGACCGGCAGCGGCGGCGCGACCAGCAGCGGCAGCGCGAGCACGAGCGGCGGCGCGGCCGCATCGGGCGCCACGGCGAGCGGCGGCGCTAGCGGGCTCGTTGGGTTCGGAGACGACGTCAAGGACGACGGCGGCTGCGGCTGCCGCGCCGCCCCCCGACGCCACGCGCCGACGTGGACGCTCGCGGCCCTCGCGCTCGGCGCGGTGGCCCGGCGGCGCCGGCGGCGTTGAGCCCGGCTAGCCGGCGGCGCAGACCGCGTTGTTCGTGGCCGAGATCAGCCCGGGACAGCCGACCTCCTCTTCGGAGCAAGAGCCCAGGTCGTCGCAGTATTCGCAGGAGTCGACCGACGGATCGGCGCAGTCCGGGTCGATCAGGCCGCAGCCGCAGTCGCACTGGCCATCCGCCCAGAACGCGGGGTCACAGGTCCAACCGGCGGGCGCCTCCCCCTCCGCGGGCGCACAGACGCCCCATGCCTGCTCGCCGGTGTAGCGCGGCCAGTCGAGGTCGTAGCAGACCTCGCCGCTCGCGCAGTCGGTCGCGGTCCGGCAGAGCCCGAGGCAGATCCCGCCGCCGGCCTCGCTCACGGTGATGCAGAGATCAGCGGCGACGCAGTCGTCGTGCGTGAGGCAGTAGCCGTAGGTGGGTTCGACCCCGGTGACCGGCTGGCACAGCCCGGGCAAGCCCGCCACGAACGGCAGCACGCAGCGCATTCCGGCGCCGCACACGGGCTCTGGATGGAGCGGGTCGCAGTCGATCCCGGGATCCCGCGTGCCGCAATCCGCGCAGTCGGCGCCGAAGGCGCAGGTCCTCGCGGCGGCGTCGCCGGCGCCGTCCTGACAGATCCCGTCGGAGGCCGTGGCGCAGGTGTCGGCGCAGACGAGGCAGCGGGAGTTGTCCCCGACCGAGAGGCTCCCCGGGCAGGCGCTCCCCTCGGAGCAGGAGCCGGGGTTGCCACAGTCCTCGCAGGAGCCGAGGGTAGCGTCGGCGCAATCGGGATCGAACACGCCGCACCCGCACTCGCAGCCGTCACCGCCGCCCCAGGAATCCGCGGCGCAGGTCCAGCGTGCGGGGGCGGTCCCGGCGTCCGGGCCGCAGACGCCCCACTCCTCGCTCCCGCTGTAGCGGGGGCTTTCGAGGGTCAGACAGGACTCGTTCGCCGCGCAGTCCTCGTCGAACCGGCAGAGGGGGAGGCAGATGCCGGCGCCCGAGTCGGTCCAGGTGATGCAGAGATCCTCGGATAGGCAATCGGTGTGCTCCTGACAGTACTGGTAGGTGCCGCGGGCGCCGGTCGAGGGCTGGCAGAGCGGCGGCAGGTGCGGCGCGAACGCGAGCGAGCAGCGCATCCCGACGCCGCACCCCGGCTCCGGATCGCGGGGGTCGCAGGCGACCGTGAGATCGCGCGGGCCGCAGTCGGAGCAGTCGGACCCGTAGTCGCAGGCGGTGTATTCGGCGTCCGCGCCGCCGTCGTCGCACACGCCGTCGTCAGCCCACTCGCAGGTGTCCGTGCAGCCAGGATCGGTCGCGCCCGCGCCGGCCGCGCCGGCGGCACCGGCCGGAGCGGCGCCTCCACCGCCCGCGAGCGCCGAGGCCCCCGCTTCACCCCCTTCGCCGCCGGCCCGTGCCCCGCCGGTTCCCTGGGTGCCGCCGGTTTCCTGGATGCCGCCGGCTTCCTGGGTGCCGCCGGCTTCCTGGGTGCCGCCGGTTTCCTGGGTGCCGCCGGTTTCCTGGGTGCCGCCGGTTTCCTCCGTGCCGCCGGAAACGGCGCCACCCGTCACGACGCCGCCCGTCGGCGCACCGCCCGTGACGGCGCCGCCCGCCTCGGCACCGCCGCTGACGGCTCCACCCGTCTCGACGCCGCCCGTGTGGCCGACGTCCCCGCCGGCGCCGCCCTCGGCACCGCCGACCCCTTCGGTGCCGCCGCCGGCCTCGCCCCCCTGGGAGTCATTGCTCCCCGCCTCGCCGCCACCGCCGCCATCGGCCCCGCCACCACCGCTGGCGTCACCGCCGCTGACCACCTGGTAGTCGTTGACGCCGAGGAGTTGCCCGCAGCCCGCCGCCGACGGGAGCGCGGCGAGGGCGGCCGTGAGGATCGCGCGGGTTCCGAATCGCCTTCCTGCCATGGTGCGCTCCCTAGAATCGACCGCTGAGGACCAGCCCCGAGGGACCGACGTTGCCCCTGACCTCGACGCGGCGGGCCGAGGCCTGTCCGGCCGAGGCCGCCGCGCGCTCCTGGCCGCGGCTGGAGGTGAACACCAGCACGGTCCCGACCGCCGCCGCGCCGATCCCCACGCCGATGCCCACGGTGGAGACGGTGGCGGTGGTCCGCAACGCGTCGAGGTCGTCCTCCGCGCTCCGCGGACAGAGCTGGTCCGGGCATACCTCGTCGAGGTCCGAGCGCTGGCCGAGCGCCTTCACCCCGAAGACCGAGCCGACCACCACCCCGACGCCGCCCACGCCGAGCAGCACGTAGCCCGCCGTGCGCAGCGGGTTGCCCTCTCGGGCCCCCACGGCCGCCGGCGCGGGCGCCAGCGGGGCGGGCTCGACCGGCGGGGGCGGCGGCGGCGGGGCCGCGGGGACGGGCTCCACGGTGAGCGTCACCGACTCGACCGCGCCTTCCGCCAGCTTCACCGTCTGCGACGCGGGCGTCACCCCCTCGCCGCGGACGGATATCACGTACTCGCCGGGGTCGATGGGGCGCTCCACGCCGACCATCGCGGCGGGGAGGGGCCTGTCGTTGAGCGCCACCACGACGGCGGCGCCGGGCGGCGCGTTCACGTTCACCGTGAGCTTGGCGATGCGAGGTAGCGCCCGCTCCAGCACCTGGCGGGCTCGCTCCTGCGCCTCGACGTAGGGAGCCGGTGGGTTCGGACCGAGCGGCTCGCGGACGACCCGCTGCAGGTTCTCGGTGCCCGCGACGAGCTGACCGACCTCGACCTGGCACTCGCCCAGCCGCTCCAGGATGGTCGGCGCGTGGTAGAGGTCCTCCGCGCGCTGCAGCTTGTCGATGGCCGCCGGGCAGTCACCCTGCATGGCGAGGGCGATGCCCTCGGTTCCGAGCGCGCGCGCCGCGGCGCGGCTCTCCGCGTCCGACTGCGCCCGCGCGGTCATCGGCCAGAGCGCGAGCAGTACGCCGGCCAGCGACACCGCCGCCCGGTGGCGACGCGAGCCTCTGTCGATGCGATGCGGTCCGTTCGTCATGGAATCCTCGAAGGCAGGGCGGATCAGAAGCCGATGTCGATGTCGGCCGGCACCTTCGGCGGGGGGCGATCCCCGAGAGGCGGCCCCGGTTTCGCCGCAACCCCCGACCCCGCCGGCAGTGGCGCCGACGTTCGCGACGCGGGAGCCACGGTGCCGGCCGCGACGGGCCGCCACGCCGGCGCGGCGGAAGCGACCGCGCTCGCCGACGCGAGCGGCGAAGGCGCCAGCGCCTCCGCCGGGCTGACCACCGGCGCCGCCGCGGGCGCGGAGGATGGCGGCCCGGCGACGGGAACGGACGCGGCCGGCGCGGACGCCGGCTCCGCAAGGGGCTCCACGACCGCCATGGGGTGAGCACCCTGCCAGAGGCTCGTGGCCAGGAGGAACGCGACCGCGCCCACGGCGCCGACGAAGAGCACGATCCCGATGGTCAGCAGCCCCCGCGGTGGCCCCTGGCGGCGGGGCG
Source organism: uncultured Polyangiaceae bacterium (assembly GCA_964454025.1). Taxonomy (GTDB): domain Bacteria; phylum Myxococcota_A; class Polyangia; order Polyangiales; family Polyangiaceae; genus JAFGBI01. Next base: position 16,388 of record CAYVRP010000109.1, read on the forward strand.
CCGCGGTGGTCTGCACGACGCCCGTGTTGGTCCCCCCGATGGCGAGCGTCCCCGCGACAGCGACCCCCGACGCGAGCTGCACCTCGCCTCGCGACTGACCCGCAGCGCCCGGGAGCGACGGCCGCTCTTCCCCTCGCGCGCGCTGCAGCACCCCGGAGGCGAGCAGCAGGCCCGGATCGACCGCCGACGCCTCGGCGAGGGCGTCGATGAGGGCGTCGGCCGAGGCGAAGCGCGCGCCGGGCTCCCGCGCGCAGGCCCGCGCGAACCAGGAGTCGAGCGCCGCGGGGAGGCCCGGCCGGGCGGCGACCAGCGACGGCAGCGGGTGGGTGCAGATGGCGATGATGAGCTCGCCGAGCGCCTCGCCGCCGAACGCGTAGCGGCCGGTGAGTGCCCAGTACGCCACCATCCCGAGGGAGTAGAGATCGCTGCGAGGATCCACCTGCTTGGAGCCGCGCGCCTGCTCGGGGCTCATGAAGAGCGGGGTGCCGACGACCGCGCCGGTCGCGGTAGCGGAGACAGACGTCCCCCCGCGCTGCACCTTCGCGATCCCGAAGTCGAGGATCTTCGCCACCTCCTCGCCGTCCTCGGTCTGCGCGAGGTAGACGTTGGCCGGCTTGAGGTCCCGGTGCACGATCCCCTGGGCGTGCGCGCGAGAGAGCCCCCGCGCGACCTGGCCGATCACCCGCACGGCCTGCTCGAGGGAGAGCGGCCCCTCGCGGTCCACGCGCGCCTCGAGCGACTCGCCCGTCAGATACTCCATCACCAGGTAGGGGACCCCGTCGTCGGTGATCCCGCTGTCGAAGATCTGCACCACGAACCGCGACCGGAGGGCGGCGGCGGCCTTGGCCTCCGCGTCGAAGCGGAGCCGCGCCGCCTCGGAGTCGGCGAGCTCGGGGAGGATGAGCTTGACCGCCACCTGCTGGCGCAAGAAAAGATGCGTCGCGCGCCACACGGTGCCCATCGCGCCCTCGCCGAGCAAGCCCTCGAGCTGGTACTTGCCCGCGACGACGCGGCCGGGTCGGGGGTGAATCGAGTCGCACATGGTACCGGCTCCGAGCTACCCTCTCCCGACCATGGTCGGCATGACCATCCCGACTGAAACCCCGGACGAGCAAGCGTAAGGGGGGCCGGAAAGGGGGTCAAGGCTCGCGGGGGCGCACCGCGGGGCGAGCGATCGGCTTTGACTTTCCTCCCCTCCCCCGCAAGATCGGGGCGCGCGATGCCTCCCTCGAGCTCGTCCGAGCACCCCCCCCGGATGCGGGCCTCGGCGCTCCTCGCGCTCCTCCTCATGGCATGCACCCTCGAGCCCGCCGAGGAGCCGACGGTCAGCACCGACGGCACCCTCGGGAGCGGCTGCGACGACGCCTCCCCCTGCGACGAAGGACTCGTCTGCGCGCGGGGCGGTCACCTCGCGGGACAGTGCGTCGCGCCCTGCGAGGCGGACTCCGACTGCCGGCTCCTGGCGAGCGACTCCCACTACTGCCTCGACGGCGCCTGCACGCGGGTCTGCCGCGACGAGTGCAACCTCGGCGCCGTCGTCGCCCGCTGCGCCGCGGGCGAGCGGTGCGTGACCCAGGACGAGATCCAGTCGGGGGCGTCGAGCTGCCTCTCCTGGTGCGTGCCGTGAACCCCCGGGGGGAGACCCCCTGGCGCCGGCTCGCCGCCGTCCACTGGCCCCTCGCGCTGATCCTGCTCACCACCGTCGTCGTCTACCTCCCCTCGCTCGCGGGACCGCTCCTCGGGTACGACGACGACTGGCTCGTCACCCGCAACACGATCCTGCACGACCCGTCGCTCGGCGCGCTCGGCCGGATCTGGCTCGATCTCTCGCGGCCCACCCGGTTGGTCCTCGGCGCCGAGTATCTCCCCCTGCGCGACACGAACCTCTGGCTCGAGGCTCGCCTCTGGGGGCTCGACCCGGGACCGCTCCGGCTCTCCCAGCTCGCCCTCTACCTCGGCGCGGTCACGGCCCTGCGCGCCGCCCTGCACCGCGCCTGGCCGGCGCCGATCGCCGTCGAGCTCGCGACCGCCCTCTTCGCGCTCCACCCCGTCCACGCCGAGTCGGTGGCCTGGATCGCGAGCCGCAAGGACGTCCTGGCCTTGCTCTTCGTGGCGCTGTCGCTCCGCGCCTACGTGGCCGAGCGCCGCGCGCTGCGCTGGCTCGCTCCGGTGGCGATCGGGCTCGCCTGCCTGTCCAAGTCGATGAGCGTGGCGGCGCCGGCGCTCCTGCCCACGCTCGACCTGCTCGCGCGGCGGCGTCCGGACTGGCGCGTGCTGGCGGCGTCGGTCGCGGTCGCGGCGCTGAGCCTCTGGCCGCACCTCACGGTCGGGGCGACGATGCACATGGTCGCGCCCCCCCTCGGGGGCTCCCGCCTCACCGCGGCCCTGAGCATGGGACCGGTGTGGCTGCGCTACCTCGGGCTGCTGCTCTACCCCGCGTCGCTCAGCATCGTGCACGAGGTAGCGCCGCTGACCCACCTCACGGCCGCGTCCGCGGCAGGGTGGGCGCTGCTCGGGCTGTGGGCCGCCACGGGGGCGGCGCTCTGGTGGCGTCGAGATCGGCCGCTGGCGCTGGTCACCTTCGTCTGGTTCGCCGCCCCGCTCGCCCCGGTGAGCCAGATCGCCTTCCCCCTGCAGAACGCGATGGCCGATCGCTACGCCTTCCTGTCGGTGACGGCGCTCGGGATCGCGGTGGGTGCGGGGGTGAACGCCGCCGTGTCGCAGCTCCGCGCCGGCTGGCGCCGCGCGGCGGTGCTCGCGGCGGCGCTCGCGATGGGAGCCCCGGCCAGCCGCGCTGCAGAGCGCGCCGCGCTCTTCGCCGACGAGGTCGCGCTCTTCACCGACGCGATGGCGAAGGCCCCCGGGTCCTGCGTGCCCCCGTACCAGATCGGGGTTCACCGCCTCGAGCACGGGGACGGCCCCGGGGCCATCACCGCGCTCGAGGCCGCCCTCGCCCGCTGCGCGCCGCCCGCCGAGACGGCGCGCCGGGCGACCACCAACCTCGCCCGCGCCCTCGTCGCCGCCGGGCGGCTCGCGGACGCCGCGCGGGTGCTGCGCGCGGGGCGCGCGGCCTGGCCCGACGACCCCAAGCAGCTCGCGAACCTGATGCGCGTGGTCGCCCGGCGAGGTGGCCACGCCGAGGCGCGCTCGCTCTTCGACGAGCTCCGCCGCCGCTTCCCGACCTACCTCGACGAACGCGGACGGATCCCGGTGGGCCCGTGAGCGAAGTGCCGCCTCGCCGGAGGCCCCCGGCGGGATCCGCGCGCCCCGCCGGGAGGGGCGCCGCGCGGGCGCTCCGCGGGATCGGGCTCGACCGGACCGAGCAGGGCGGCGGGGAGCTCGACCAGGATGACCGCGCCCCCCGGGCGGGCGGCACCCGGCGGCGATGGAGGCTGGGAGGTCACGGACCGTCGAGGTCCTCTCGCGAGCGGGGAGGCAGCGATGGCCCCGCGGAAGAAGGCGACCGCGAAGCAGCCGGGGAGGCGACCCTCGCGGCGCATCAGCAGCGCGAAGTCGGGTCCGGCCGCTCGCCGGAGGAAGCCGACCAGGGAGGTCGCGCCCGCGAGCAGAAGCTCGTCGCCATCGTCCGTGGCCGAGGCCCACGGCGGTTCTGGGCCGAGGCCAGGCTGCGACCCACCAAGGCGCTGCTCGACTTCGCGGATCCGATGTGCCGCTACCACTGGGCGGTGCGCGCCGCGGAGCTCAACGGGCGCCCCCCGCCGGCGCCTCAACCCCGAACTCGTGATGGAGTGGGATCACGCCGCGCGCTGGCTCGTGGGGTACGGCGGCCAGAAGTGCGACGACCTCACGCTGGACCCGTAGCCCTCCGCGCCGCGCGGGGCCGGGAGCCCCCGCGCGCCTGGCTCGTGGCGCCGACCGAGTCGTCGGTGAGACGGGATGACCGCGTCGCCGGCACGGGCGGCGGCGAGACGGCTTCACCCGACTACCCGAGGGGGACGCCCCGTGCCGCGAGCACCGCGCAGAATCGGTCGTAGGCCGCGGGCCCGACGAGCTGGCTGCTGACCACGATCGACCGCGGGGACTCGTCCTCGGCGAGCTCGAGCCGCAGCGCGTAGAACGAGCCCCCCCGCGCGCGGGTTTCCTCGATGCGTCCGCGACGAATGGCCGCGAACGGCACCCGGCGGACGCGCCCGGTCAGGAGGCTCGGGACCTCGACGGTGTCGCCAACGACGAGCACGAAGGTCTTGCCCCAGGTCCGGATCAGGACGAGCACCGCGAACCCGAACAGGATCAGGGTGACGAGCGCCATCACCCAGCCGAAGGCGGCCCCCCACCCGTCGGCGTTCAAGGCTACCAGTACGAAGAGCGCGCACACCGCGGGCTGCACGAACAGGTTGAGGACGAACAGCCAGCGCTGCGGCCGCACGGGGATGCGGAGCTCGGCGGGGTGCGGGTCGTCCATGACAGCGCCCTGGCCGAGGCGTGCGAGCGCTCTCGGCTGGCGGTCAGGCTACCGGAGCCGCCGCACGCGATCCAGACCGCGCAGCGATGCTGCCGGTCCGGCCAGGTTCGCGTCCTCGCGCCGCCGCGCCGAGTCGGCTCTTCCGCGACCTGCGCTTGCCGTTCCAGCTCCGCGGCGACACCCGCATCGACGAAACCTCGGTTCACGAGGCACTGCGCGAGGCGCTCGTGAACACACTCATCCACGCCGACTACACCGGCCGCGTGTCGGTGCTGGTGGTGAAGCGCTCCGACCTCTTCGCCTTCCGCAACCCCGGCGCCATGCGCATGCCCGTCGAGACCGCCCTGCGCGGCGGCGTCAGCGATTGCCGCAACCGGCGGCTCCAGGACATGTTCCGGTACGTGGGCCTCGGCGAGCAGGCCGGCTCGGGCATCCCGAAGATCCAGTCTGCGTGGCGAACCCAGCACTGACGCTCGCCCGAGATGGTCGAGCAGGTCGAGCCCTACGAGCAGACCATCTTCACCCTGCGCATGGCGAGCCTGCTGCCGGCCGAGGTCGTGCAGGCCCTCGAGCAGCGCTTCGGGACGGCCTTCGACCAGGCCTCCGAGGTCCAGAAGCTCGCGCTCGTCACCGCCGCCGTCGAGCGCTCGGTCACCCATGCCCGGCTGCGATCGATGACCGACGCCCACCCCCGCGACGTGACCGTGGCCCTGTCGTCGCTGGTGCAGCGGGGGATGCTGGAGTCCGGCGGGGCCCACAAGCGGACCTCTCCCCGGCGAGGCCCCGAGAGAGCGCTCTCGGCCGCCAAGACGCCGCCGCGGGCGGCGCTCGTGATCTCTGGCGGCGGTCGCGGAGATCGGTGCCCAGGACGGCAAGCGCGCAGATGCCCGCGAACACTGGCCCAGAAGCGCGAAGGCCCGAGGGGTCGCCTCGGGCCTTCGGTCAACCATGAAGCCCACCGAACTTGGTGGGCGGGCTCGTTTGGCTCCGGGATCGGGCCGATCTGGCGAGGTTCCGTGCCCCGTCGAGCCGAGAAGCCACGAAAGCGCGGAAGCCCGCGGAGGAACGCGGCGTGCGGGGGTCGAACGCGGGGCTCGGCGCGAGGTTCGCCGCGCACGTCGGCGGGGTTCTCGCCGATCGGCGTTCGGAGAGGGACCCGAGAACCGAGGAGCCGCCCGGCGTGGTCAACAGGTGTCGAGCGGCCTCCTGCCAGCCGCGCGCCCTTACTGCTGCGTTCACTCGCCCCCCTCGTCGAGCACCCCGACGAACCGCGCGATGGCTTGAACCTGAGCATCAGGCGCGAGCGGAATGCGGCGGTGAGTGGGGTTCGTGCTCCTCGGTGCCAGGTACCGACCGTCGGGGCCTTCGGCGAGGTGCTTGAACGTGTACTCGCCGAACTCGGCGTCGCGCACGTCCG
>CAYVRP010000110.1:0-22160 GCA_964454025.1 uncultured Polyangiaceae bacterium
ACTCAGGAGATCTTCGCCGTCCTATGAGGCTGAAAAATGAGGGGACGATTCAGTCGTGGATGAGGAAAGCCAGGTGATCGTTGCTCAGGCGGTCACCAACCAGCCACCCGACGTCGAGCACGCGGTGCCGATGCTCAACCAGGCCGCCGACAACTGCGGGCGGGCACCGGACAAGGTGAGCATGGACGCCGGGTACTTCTCGGAGGAAAACGTGCTGGGCGTGCTCGCCATGCGAGTGGACCCCTATATCGCGACAGGCCGCACCAAGCACGGAGCGGCCCTGCCCGCGAAGCGCCGCGCGCTGCCGCGCGTGATGCCCGTCAAGGACTGGATGCGCGCCCGACTCGACTCCGAAGAGGGCGCGGCGATCTACCGCCGGCGAAAAGCCATCGTCGAACCGGTCTTCGGGCAGATCAAGCACGCGCGCGGGTTTCGGACGTTCGGGCTACGTGGCCTGCGCAAGGTCCGCGGCGAGTTCTCCCTCGTCGCGACCGCCCACAACCTTCGCAAGCTCCACCGGCGGCGCTCCGAGCCTCTTACCCCCTCCTGAGCCGGCGGAGCCGGCGATGGGCGGGGGGGCGCCCACCCGCAGGGGCGAAGCCCCGAGGATGGGCGGGGGGAGGCAACATCAGCTCGAACAACTCCCGCGGCTGCGACCGCCAGCGCGAAACCCCAAGCTTGCGAATACTCCAACGGCCTCCTAGTGTGTCGCCACCAGTCGCGTGGACCTGGGTGCCGACGGCGTGGCCAAGCTGTACGGTCGTCGCTTCACCGGCGAGGAGACGTTCCGCGACACCAAAGACATCCACATCGGCCTCGGCCTGGCCGCCACCCACGTGCACTACCCCGGCCGTCGCGACCGCCTCCTGATGCTGACCGCCATCACCTACGTCCCGTTGGTCCTGCTCGGCGCCGCTGGCGAGCGCTGCGGCCTCGACCGGACCCTGAAGGTGAGCACGACCAAGAAGCGGACCCTCTCGCTGCTGAACCAGGGCAAGTACTGGTACAGCGCACTTGCCAACCTGCGCGAGGAACGGCAGTTGATACTCCTGGAAGCCTACGACGCGGTGCTGCGCGAACATGCCGTCACTCAGGAGATCTTCGCCGTCCCATGAGTCTGAAGAACGAGGGGACGACTCAGGGTGCCACCGGGTGAGCCGCTCACCCGAGTCAGAGCACGAGGAGGGCGATCGCACCGGCGGCGAGCAACAGGCAGAGCACCAGCAAGGCGAGGGGACCGCGCTGCGCGGCCCGGAAGCGGCCGGTCATGAGCAGCGCCTCGACGGCGCGGTAGCGCGCGTAGCCGTAGAGCAGCACGATCGTCCCCAGGACCACGAACCCCGCGGCCAGGAGCCCCGCGTGCACGCGCGCGGCGCCCAGCCGCTCCACGACGACGCCGAGCCCGACGAGGCCGAGCCCGGTGCGCACCCAGGCGAGGAAGGTGCGCTCGTTGGCGAGCTGGTCACGCGCGCGCGCGTCGCGGTTCTCGGTGGGGGCGTTCATGCGAGATCCTGGCGGTGGCAGCGGCGGTGATCGGTCGGTGGAGACGTCGGGGGCGAGCCAGCGTCCGGCAGCGCGGGCAGACGGCCTCGGACCGCTCGCGAGCGGGGCAGGAGCCGGCGCCGCGGCGCCACCGCGCAGGGGGCCGCTCCGATCTGCTCCTTGCCAGCGTCGCGACGGGACGGCAAGGTAGACTGGCGGCGGCCCTTCGTCACCGCGCCGAACCCTCAGGCGTCGGGCAAGCTGGCCCCGTGGCTCCGCCGTCGCGACCGCGCGGCTCTGCCTCGCTCGGCAGCTGCTACACCTCGCCGTGGACCGTCGCGCCATGCCCACCCCCTCGACGCTCGCTGCCTGGCTCGCGGCGCCGCCGGAGGGAGAGGCCTGCGTCGTGTCGGACATCGACAACACCGTCGCCGACACGCGCTACCGGACCCTCGCGGTGGCCAGGGCGTTCGACGCCGAGCGAGGCTCGCAGCATTTCTCCGGCCTCACCATCGATCGGGTGGGGCTCGATGGTCGCTCGACCGCGCGCCGGCTCGGCCTCTCGCCCGCGGTCGGGGAGGCGTTCCAGGGGTTCTGGGAGAGCGAGCGGGGCTTCTGGTGCGGGGCGCGCTTCGCGAACGACCGGCTCATCGAGCCGGTCGCCGCGCTCCTCCGGCGCGCCCACGCGCGCGGCTTCGGGGTGGTCTGGCTCACCGGGCGCATCGAGGCGCTGCGCGAGCCGACGGCGCGCTGGCTGGCCGCCGAGGGGCTGCCCGCGGGCGAGCTCGTCTGCAAGCCCGACCTCGGCGTGCGAACGGCGCCGTTCAAGGTCGAGATCCTACGCGCGCTGCGAGCGCGGCGGCGCGTGGCGTTCTTCATGACCGAGAGCGCGGGGGACATCGCGCAGGTCCAGGCCGGGCTGCCGGATCTCGGCTGCGTCCTCGTGGACTTCCCCTTTCGGGAGCCGATCGGCGTGCGCCCGGACACGGTGCTCCTGCCGATCGACGGGTGAGGCACCGCGCGCCGACGGCGCCGCGGCTCGGCCATCCCGCCGGGCCCCAGAAAAGAAGCGCGCTCGAGCCGACCGCGTGCGTCCTGCTACCCTTGTCTGGCACGATGAAGGGCGGCCAATGACCCAGAAGGAAGGACGGTTCGTCGCAGCAACCTTCACGCTCCTGGCGGCGCTGCTCGGCTGCTCGGCGGACGCTGGAACGGGCCCCGCCTCGGTCCCCGGCACCGGCGGCGTGGCGGGCGACAACGGCAGCGGCCGCGCGACCACGGGCGGCGGCAGCGGCGGCGGACCCGTCACCGGGGGAGCGCCCGCGACGGGCGGTACCCCCGGCACCGGCGGCACCGCACCGACCGGCGGTGTGCCCGGCACCGGCGGCGCGCCAGGATCCGGCGGCGTCTCACCTCCGACTGGCGGCGTCTCACCCCAGACCGGCGGTGTCGCCGGCACCGGCGGCGCGCCAGGATCCGGCGGCGCGACGGGCGGCGTCGCCGGCGCCGGCGGCGAGCCGGGAACGGGCGGCGCGACGGGCGGCCTGCCCGAAACCGGCGGTGACCCGCCGACGGGCGGTGTTTCTACGGGCGGCGTACCCGAGACGGGCGGCGGCCCCGGCTCCGGCGGCGAGGGTGCCGGGGGAACGACCGTAATCGATCCGAGCGCGGTGGCCGCCATCAATGCCTGCATGGATCAGCTCCCCTGGGGCGCGCCGGATCTGAGCGCGGGGGAGCGCGCGCCCATCGTCGAGGCCATCATCAGGACCTGCGCGGAGTTCGCGCCCCCCGGCGAGGAGTGGCAGCAGTACTGCCAGATGTTCCTGGTCGCGGCCATCAACGCCGAGAGCTCCTACGACGCCATGGCGGGGACCCTCGGGGCCGGCGAGGATCCCACCATCGGGCTGCTGCAGATCCGTTTCAGCTCGACGGTGGTGGACTTCGCCGGCTACGGCCCCGTCGACGCCCTGGAGCGCATCGGCTGCGACTTCGGCACCGTGACCAGCAGCGACTCCTACGCGACCAAGGGCGAGATGATGCGCGACGTCGCCTGCAACATCGCGATCGGCGCCTGGTACTACTTCATCTTCGGGAGTGGCAACGGCGGCGACACCGCGGTGTGGGTCTGGGGGTACTGCCAGGGCAATGGCGTCACGGGCAACCTCCACATCGGGATGGCCTGCCACCTCATGGGCGCCGAGGCCGCCCACTCGAGCCTGTCCGGCGCGGACTTCTACTACAACCAGATCAAGGAGTGGTTCGATCCGTGCGTCACCTACACGGGGACGCACCCCTTCGAGCGCCCCCTCGAGCCGGACATCGCCAAGTACTGCGGGTGAGGCGCGCGCCCTTCCGCGCCAGGGTGTCCCGATGCCGACGTGGCCACCGAGAATGACCCCCGCGCCCCGGGCCGCCGACGACGAGCCCGCTCCCTGGTACGCTGCGCCCGCACGAGCTCGGCGCCGACACCGCGATCCCGAGCGAACGGTGTTCGGCTGCGCACTCGACGGCGGCCCCACGCACTGGCGCTGCGAGGAGCGCGGGGCGCGGACGTTCAGCTCCACGAGCCCAGCGGGCGTCGACCCGGCCACGCCCCGGTCCGAGCTGTCGGGCGAAGAGCGCGCCGCCTGGTGCGATTGGTACCGTGCGGTCACCCTCGGTCCCGGCTACCCCGAGCCACCCTTGGCCGCGGTGGACGAGAACGGCTACACGGTTGTGTGGCGGCTGCAGCATGGGCCGGGATTCCCCCTGCGATGGTAGGGTACCGGACCTGCCGAGCGTCCAGTGCGAGGCCACCCTCGCGCTCTCGGCCTGCACGGCGCCCGTGGTGGCGCTCACCGACTGCCTGCTCACCATCCTCGACACCTGCTGGCCGTCCCCGCGCGGTTGCGCGCCCTACCTCGACCAGCCCGGCTGCGATGGCACCATGGTGATCGGCAACGAGGAGGGCGAAACCGAGCCGTCGCTGGTCGACCCGTCCTGCGGCGTCCGCGTCCAATGACGGTCGCTCCGCAACCGCCAGGGGGCCAGGTTCGAGCCTCGTTGCCGAGGCGAATCGCGAGCGGGCGTCATGCCGGGTTCAGCCTTGCGGCGGTCCTCGGGGCCGCCTTCGCGCCCTTGCCATGGGAGAGCGAGATCCAGGTGTCCCGCGGGAGAGCCGAGCAGCAGTCCAGTTGCGGTGTGCTCCGGAGACGGCAAGCGAAACCTCGGGATCGATCGCCGCCGACGGCGTGCAGGCCCCGATACGAGGTCGGTCGAACGACGCCGTGACGCGTGCAGGGTCGCGATCAGCCTACTCGTCCTCGAGAACGCAGCGAAACGCGCCGAATCCAGCCCCCTTCGACCTCGCCGCGACGACCGTCCACTCGGGGACGGTTGCGGCGAGCGAGGGGCGCCCCGTCACCTCGAGCAGCTCGGCGAGCTCGGCCTGCGTGGGTAGGCGCGCACCTCGCGTCGCGCAGAACACCGCGGCCTGACTCGCCGTGGCGCAGTCCAGGGTCTGGTCGGTGGGGGACCGCCCGCTGAGGCAGAACTCCGAGGGGGGCGGGCGGCTGGCGTCCAGCGGTTGGTGCGCCAGGCGCGGTCGCGTGCACTTCTTGCACGCGGCGTAGGCGACCTCGCGAACGGGTCGTTCGTCCACGCAGATCGCGGGAGCCCGAGCCTCTCTCGCACCGCCGTCTCGGAGCCCGCCATCACCCTCACCCGCTCGCCGCGAGCGTGCGGTTCCGCTCACCTCCCCGCTGCCGACCGCGTCGGGTTCGCGCGATCCCACGACGAGCCCCCGCATCCCCTCCGGGCAAGGCCGCGCCGGCCGAGCGCTGGCGCGGCCGGGAACCGTGGCGCTGGCTGGCGCGGCAAGCGGGAGTGGAGCGTCCGCGCTGCTCGCCGTCCACGCGCCGAGCCGTCGCCTCCCAGCGCTCGCCAGCGCCAGGACCTGGTCCCGGGTGTCCTTGGCCCCAGGCAGATCGGTGGCGCTGAAGACGAGCGTGGCGCCCCCCGCGACCACCAGGATCACCAGCAAGATCCCCGCAACGTTCTCGCCCGAGGACCGCTGCGGTGGAGCGTCCTGCGCCGGGTGCCCACCCGACGGGACGGGGGGAGCGAGCCGAGCGGGGATGGGTCGCGCGGTCGCCGGCAGCGCCGAATGCTCCGCGGCGTGCAGGCTCGTGCGGGGCGAGCTCGAGGCCGGGGGACCCGGCGGCACGGGGGCCGAGGTCCAGCCCCTGCGCTCCTCCGCGGCGGCCACGCACGCCTGCAGGAACTCGGCGGCCCCCGCGAAGCGCTCCTCCGGGTGGACGGCGAGCGCCCGGCTCAGCATCGCCTCGAACGAGGCCGAAACCGGCACCCCGAAGGTTCCGGGAGTCGGACGCCGCCGCGGATTCGCCGTCGCGAACCCGAGCTGCACGAGGTCTTCGCCCTCGAGGACGGGTTGGCCTACGATCATCTCGGCGGCGACGAGGCCCAGCGCGTAGACGTCCGTCCACGGACCGGTCGCGCCGTAGCTTCGCGTGAACTGCTCCGGCGCGCCGTACTGGGGGGTGAAGGAGGTGACGGTCAGGCCCGTCTTCGCCAGCGCCGCGCTGGTCTTCGCGTGGTCGTGAAGCATCTTCGCCACGCCGAAGTCGAGCAGCTTCACCGGAGTGCTCGGGGAGCGCGCGGCGCTGCCCATGACGAAGACGTTGGCGGGCTTGATGTCGCGGTGGGCGATACCGCGTCGGTGCGCGACCTCGAGGATGGGCAGGATGCGCGCCAGGAAGCCGAGGACCTCCGCCTCCGTCCAGGTCATGCGCTGGGCCTGGTCCTGCTCCAGGACCGCGTCGAGCGGGGAGCCCTCGAGCCACTCGAGGACCATGTAGGGCATCCATTGCCCGCCGGGCGTCGCGTAGGTCCCCACGTCCCACGCCTGCACGATACCCGCGGTCTGGCTCGAGAGCTCGGTCAGCAGGGCGCCCTCGCGGATGAAATCGCGCTGGAGGGCGTCGCGGCTCTCCACGGGGGCCTGGGCCAGGCCGTTGAAGAGCTTGACCGCGACGGGTCGTTGCCAGACGACGTGCTCCGCTCGATAGACGACGGCGAAGCCCCCCTCCCCCACCATGCGTTCGATACGGTACTTGTCCGCGATGAGCTGGCCGACGATGCCGCGGGGATCCGGGTCGGTCATCGGTTCCCCGCCATGGACGGTCCGTCCTCACGCCGCCCGACGCACCCAGCGCTGACCCGGGGCCGGGTCGGCACGGTGCTCGAGCGGACGCGGGCCATCATCACCAACCGACATGGTGCCATGGCCCGCACCGTGAACGGAATACCAGCGCAGGTCGGCGGACCTCGGCCGCGGTCGCGACCCGACGTCGGCGCGGCGGGGATCGACCTCGGGCCTGAATCGGAGCGGGGCGAAGGCTGGCGGAACCGCACCCCCCGGAACCTCGACCACCACCGCCCCCGCCAGAATCCTCGTCACCCTGAGCGTCGCGTAGGTCACGATCACGCTGACCGGCTCCAGCAGCGCTGGACCGCCCGCCAGAGCGTCGCTGAAGCCGGGGCCATGCCGGTGCCTCATCCTTCCGACCACAGGGACGGGATCTCCGATCGGCTTCGGTGGCGGTGCTCATCGGCGCCCCACGCTTCCCCCCGACGAAACGCCATGACCGCAGCGCCGGGAGCGGCGGACCTACTCGTTCGCCCCTGCCCACTTGGCTGCCTCCTCCCCGCGACCCTCGCCCCCCTCCGCCGCCCCGCCGGCGGCCTCCTCGGCGCTCACCGCCATCTCCCGCCGTTCGAGCTCCCCGCCGATGAACTCCCGACCCCAGTGCCCCGCGCCTTGCGCACGAGCTCCGGCAGGTCCCGTCGCCAGTCGGACTCGCGCACGTTCAGCAGCACGATCCGGTCGCTGGAATGCGCCAGGAGCGCCAGGTGAGGCCGCCGGCTCACGGCGCGCACTCCGCCCGGTAGGAGCAGGTCGTGCAGTAGGTTGAGGCGTTCAACCCCACTGACCGCGGGGCCAGGTCACATCTTCCGCGTTGCGGCCCAGATCGGGCACGGATGCTGGAATTTCGGCCTGCGTGGACCTGACGGAGCGTTTCTCCTATGGCAGAGCGGCGGGGCGGGTCCTGGTCGGCGACCGCGGCCCGTGGTCCGTTGAGCTCGAGCGATCGCGAGATGGTCACTGTTGCCGGAGCCACCGAGCACGTCGGGCGGCCGCGGCGGCCGCGGCTGGTAGTGGCCAGCGCGTCCCGTCGCGACGCCGTCGTGCTCGGCGCGACCGCGCTCCTCGCGAGCACCGTCGTCGTGCTCGTCTCTCGCCCGGGCCACATGACGCGGGACTCCCACGACCAGCTAGAACAGGCGCGGTCGCTCGTCCTCACCGATCACCATCCCGTCGTGATGTCGGTCCTATGGCACTACCTGGACCAGTTGATCCCGGGACCGCTCGGGTTGCTGATCCTCATGAGTGTCCTGTTCTGGACGGGGCTCGCGGCGCTGGTGCTGACGTTCCGCCGACCGCTCGTCTGCCGCGTGGTGGCGATGCTCGCCGTGGGCTTCTTCCCGCCGGTGTTCGCCATCGCGGGGGTCATCTGGAAGGACACGCTGATGCAGGCGGCGCTGCTCACCGGCGCCGGCTGCCTCCTCGTCTTCCTGCGCAGCAGGCGGTGCTGGCTGCTCGTGCTCGGCATCGCCGCCTGCGCCTTCGCGAGCGTCACCCGCCACAACGGCCTCGCCGCGACCTGGCCGCTCTTGATGCTGCCGTGGCTGGTGGCGCCGGGGTTCCCACGGCTGCGCTGGCCCGCGCGGCTCCTCGCCGCGGCGGGCGCGGCGCTCGTCTCCACCGTCGCGACCACGGCGCTGGTCCTGCAGCTGCTCGGGACCTTCACCGAGCGAGAGGCGTTCTGGCAGCTCATCGCGACGTTTGACATCGCCGGCATCTCCGTCAACACGGACCGTCAGCTGTTCGACCGCCGGTCGCCCGTGCTGCGCCGAGGCGCGTCCCTCGACGACCTGCGGCGCTGCTTCCGGAGCTCGAATCACCTCACGCTCTATCAGGGCTGCAGGGATCCGAGCGGCGCCCGGCAGGAGCCCCTGCTCTCCCGCGTCTACGAGCCGGCCGAGCTGGAGAGCCTCGCCTCGAACTGGCGCCGCGCCGTGCTCGCCGAGCCGCTCGGCTACCTCCGACACCGCCGCGACGTCTACTGCCTGGTGATCGGCCTCACCCCCCAAGAGGCCAGCTTGAACTACGGGCCGACGTCCTTCGCGACGGACTACCCGCTCTCCTCCACGGCGCGCTCGATCCAAGACTCGATGTTGTCGCTCGCGAGCACCCCGCTCTTCCGGGTCTGGATCTACGTGGCGCTCGCGCTCGCCGCCGCGGTCGCCGCGGTCCCCTTCTACCGGCGGACGGGCTCGGCACTGCCGCTCGTGTTCGCCCTGTCCAGCCTCTCCTACTCCGCGAGCCTCTTCTTCGCGGCGGGCGCCCGCGACTACCGCTACTCGGTCTGGACCGTCCTCGCGAGCGTGCTCGCGCTCCTCGCGTTCGCGGCGCCCGGTCGCCTCCGACCCGCCTCGGGACGATAGTTGCGTCGCGGTCACGTCCGCCAGGACACGACTCTGGCGCGCGGCGCTGGCTCCACCGGGCGCCCCCCGCTCAGCCCTGCGCGGAGGAGCCCTTCGCCAGCCAGGCGATGGCCTTCTCGTGCTCGGGGTCGCTCCCGGCGCGGGCCTCGTCCTGCACCCCGGCCTCCTCCGCCCCCCGCTTCGCCTGCTCCGCGCTCGCCGCAGCCTGCTTCCGCTCCCTGGCTCGTAGATAGGTGGCCTTCGCGGGAGGTGTCCCCTCGGGCGGGGGCGCGTGCTCGGCGCCGAGTTCCTCGAACGCGCGGACGATGTCTTTGGCCAGGTAGGGGGTGCCCTGGTCGACGAGGACCTGGAGCCCCCCCGATCCGCCCGAGCCGCAGTGAGCAGGTCGACGACGAGCGCGCAGCTCTCGTGAGCGTCGACGAGCACCGACTCGAGCAGACCCTCGTCACGACCACCGAGGTCCTGGGCGGCGATCACCTTGCGGGGGACGCCGCAGACCACGAGATCGCTGGTCGCCGCCGCGAGCCGGAGGTCGGGGATGACGCAATGGAAGGTGAAGCGCCGGCGGCGGGGGCTCGGTTGCCGGCGCCGTCTCGGAGGGGTGGGCGGCGGCGGGCTGGGCGACGGAGGCCGGGGCGGACTGACACACCACGACCGCGCGTCGAGGACACGGCTCGTTCCCGCCTCCCCCGCCCTGCCCAACTCCCCGGCCACCCTGACAGGACCCCTCGCACCGGCGCTGGCACCCCGATAGCCCGGCCACCGCCCACGCCGCGACCCGCGGTCCCATCCCGCGCCCCGTCAGGAGCCGCCGCGGTCCCGTCGACCGCGAGCCCGAGGACAGCGCGGGACGAGCCCCTCACGATGGAGGGCCAAAGCGCGAGACGAGACAGGTCCGCCCTGCCGGCGATGTGATGGATGGGCTCGGCCTCGAGCACGCGCCCGAAGTCACCGTCCTGACGGCAGGCGACGAACGCCCCGCCGCGGTCGGCGCGGATGGCTTCGGGTCTGCCATGGCGGGCCATGGCCGCCCGGAGGGTTTGCGCGGCCGCACTCGGGGACGGCGAGATGACGAGCGCCGAGCCGACGACCAAGCGCGAGAAGTCATCGAGCATGACCAATACGTAGAGCTCGTCGTCGTGCACGCGAACCTTGCCGACGTTCCGGGCCGCTTCGCGGCAGAGCTCGGGGGACCAGGACAGCTGCGCGCGGCGCCGGTCGCGGTCGCCGGCAGCCCGATCCCACCGGGACTCGCCGCGCGCCACGTGCTGCCGAGCCGGGACGAGATCGTTGCGGCCGCACTCGCGCTGCTCTGGCGCCGAGGGCGGACGGAGGGAGCGTGCTCCGAGCCGGCGCGGGAACCGCCGGCGCGTTCAGTCACCGAGGCGGAAGGTCTGCACCGTCTCGGCCAGATGATCGGCCTGGGCCTTGAGGCGATCCGCCGCGGCACGGGTCTGGCTGGTCGCGCTGGCCGTCTGTTGCACCACGTCGGCGATGGCCCGAACATTGGCGCTGACCTGCTCGGTGCTGGTCTGTTGCTGCTGGCTGACCACCGTGATCCCCCGCGCGGCCTGGGTGGTGCTCTGGGCGAGCTTGCGGCTCTCCTCGGTCGCGACCACCGTCGAGGCGCCCGACTCGCGGATGTCGGCAACCAACGCCTTCACATCCCCGACCGAAGCGGTGATCCGCTCGGCCAGACGCCGCATCTCCGAGGCAACCAACGAGAAGCCCAACCCGGCCTCTCCCGCCCGCGTCGCCTCGAGGGAACCGTTCAAGGCCAGCAGATCGGCGCGATCGGCGATGTCCCGGATCACCTCCAGGATATCCCCGATGCGGTTGGCGTGCCCCGTCAGGTCGTTGATCCGCGTCACCATCTGGTCGGTGTTGGCCAGCGTCTGCTCGGCGTTCGCCAGCACCCCTTCGACCGCGACCGCCACCCGCGCCGCCGACTCCGAGAGCGAATCCATGGTCTTGGAGATCTCGGTCATCCCGGCCGCCTGAGAGACGGCGCCGGCCTCCTGCTCCTGACTGGCTGCGTTGATCTCGGTCGCGGCGGCGGCGAGCGCGGCGGCCGTGGCATGCAGCTCCCCCACGACGGTCTTCAGGCGGGTCAGCATCTGGCGAAAGGCGCCGCGGAGCTCACCTTC
Organism: uncultured Polyangiaceae bacterium; assembly: GCA_964454025.1. GTDB lineage: Bacteria > Myxococcota_A > Polyangia > Polyangiales > Polyangiaceae > JAFGBI01. Next base: position 11,196 of record CAYVRP010000110.1, read on the forward strand.
CCCGCTCAGATCCACGTCCAATCGCCCCGATCCGATCTCTCCCGCCGCCGCGGCGATTCCGCGCATGTCGTCGAGGAGCTGGTTGAGGTTGAGCGTGACCAACCCCACCTCATCGAGTTGAGCGACCGGGAGCGTCCCCATCTGGGAGAGATCCCCCCGCTGGGCCGCGCGGCTGGCCAGCTCGGCGACCCTGCGCAGCGGGGCCGCGATGGATTTGGAGAGCAGCCAGGCACAGACCAGGCCGAACAGCGTCATGTCGAAGAACATGTTCTGGATCGTATCGAGCAGATTCGTGGCCAGGCTCGGCATCCGCACGATGGCCCCAACGCAGCGCCGCTCGGAGACGCGATTCGCGCTCATGGCGACGGCACGCTCCGGCGCGACGATCTGACCGGTGCTCTTCGCCAACAGCTCTCGGCTGGCCCAGGCCGGCGCCGGGCTCCCCTGGAATCGGAGCTCCTCCCCATCGAGCACGAAGAGGGTGGTTCGCGCGGCGTCGAAACGCGCGGCCACCGTCGCCAGCGCGTCGCTGACGGACCGCTCCGAAAGCTCGGCGCGCAGCTCACCCGCCGCCGCCCTCGCCTCGTTCTGCGTCGCGGTCAGCAGATCGCGGCTCGCGCCGGCGAGATTGCCGCCGATGACCTGCAGGGCGGGCGCGGTCGCCAAGCAGATCCCGACCAGGATCAGGCGACCCGAGATGGAGCGGGGAGAACGCTGCAGATCGATCCCGCGCTGCGCCGCGATCTGGTGCAGCTCCCCAGCCGCCCCCGCCAACAGCCAGGTCAGCAGGAGGATCGCCACGACGACCGCCGACAGTGCCCCGTTCAGGCGCAGCATGGCCAGGACCCCGCCCTCGAAGGAGGGCAGATCCGGGTCGCCGACGAACTGGTGGTAGAGCAAGAAGACGAGGGGATAGCTGATCGCGTAGGCGATGGCGGCCGCGGCCGCGAGCGCGGTGGGCGTGGCCTGCAGCGCCCGATCGGCGGCGCACAACGACGACTCCGAGATCGACTCTCCGGCGGCGACACGACGCTGGAGCTCCGTGGTCGGGCGGACCAGGCGCCGGAAGATGGCCCAGTAGAGGCTGACGCGCACCGCCATGAGCAGGAGCATCGAGCCCCCGAGCGGCGCCACATCGAACCCGAAGACCCCCGACATCTGCAGGGTCCCCGACACGGTGAAGACGATCTCGATCAGACAGAAGACCGCGAGCATTCGGGTGACCAGATCGGTACGCCTCACGGGATGGCTCTCCCTTCCGAGTTGAAGCGGCCAGCGCGCCGCGGGCGCGCTCCACGCGCCGTCTGGCAGGAACGCGGGCCTCGCGGCGGCGAGGGATCCGAACCCGCGCTCCTCCCCACCACGACGGGGCGGCCCCCACGCGGCCCCGGAACACGGTCACCGATGACCCGGTGCCACCGCCCCTCGGGCGCGGCCCCCACGCGGTCATCGCGCGCGTCCAACAGTCCGGTGGCGCCGCCGTGCCCAGGAGTGGGCGCCAGCGGTGAATCCAGAAGGAGCGCTGGGACAACGAGTCGCATGGACGTAGCGACCCCGAGCCGGGGGGGGCGTTTCCAGGATACTCCCGGTGGCACGGTTCGCGCAGCGGGGATCCGCTCCGCACCGGAATTGAGCAGCCGACGCAGCGCCCGCGGCGCGCAGTCGGCGGTGGACGAGCGCGAAGACGCACCACCACCACCGTCGCGAGACCATGGGCGCCCGCCAGACCACCTGAACTCGCCCTCGACGCTGCGCCACCCCGCCAGCAGGGGTTGCTTCTGGTAGGGCATGCCCGACCGCTCGGTCGAGCGTCGCATTTCGCCAGCTCCCCGGAACGTGGAGAGCTCGCCTTCATGGCCCCCACTGGACAGGAAACGCTGACGACCGAGCAGCGTCCCATCGCCAGCGCCGAACGCGACACCGCCGATTGTCGTGCTCGGCCGAGCCTTCGTCACCAATTCGATCATGGCGTGGGCTCTGCCGGATCCGCGAGCGCGTGCCCGCTTGGTGCGTCAGGTCATGACCCTGTTCGTGCGGCTCGGCCATCTCTACGGCGAGTGTGGGGGCGTCGGCGGGGAAGCGCTGAGCAGCGCGTCCGTGTGGCTGCCCCGCAGAAGGAGCGACTCTCCGTCTTCGCGCGGTTCCGCGGCGGACTCGCGGGCCTCGGCTGGAAGCTGGGGTATTCCGCCACGATGAAGCTGAGGCGGCTCCTCTCGGAGTACGTGCTGCTACCCGGAGACGGACGAGCCGGACGACGTCGCGTCTCATGAGAAGCACGACTCTCGGGTCCGTAAGCAGATCCGGATCCTCGGTGAGGCTCCTCCCCTCTGGCTGATGAGCCGCGCACCGCGGTGACGGGAATGCCCGCCGAGGGCGGCCCTAGCTCTCACGCGCCCGGCGCCGCGCCACCGCAGCGACGTCCTGTTCCAGGAAGGAGAAGTCGTGGCCGGGAAGGATCGACGCCGAGGTGCCCCGATCGATGGCGCTGCAGACCTCCGCGTACAGGCGCCGGGCTTCGTCGAAACGACCCAGCGCATCGTGGGTGAGCGCCAGGTAGTAGGCGGCGGGCCAGCAGCCCGGCAGGTGGAACAGCGCTGCGCGGAGCTCCTTGACCGCCGCCGGCAGATCGCCCGCCAGATAGCGTTCGATCCCCTCGAAGAGCTGGCGGTGCGCGGCCTCGGCCTCCTGCTGTCGAGCCGCGAGATCCCCGGCGACCGCGCCCCCCGGCTCCCGCCCCGCAGCCGCGTCGCCCCCCTCGCCCGAACGCGGCGCGCCCGCCGGCGCGGATGCTCCCGCCGGCGCAGCGACGCGGGGCACCACCGTGCCCTGCGCCCGGCTCGGCGCGGCGCGCCCCGAGCGCCGTGGATCCGAGGTCACCGCGGACCGAGCGTGCGCGGGTGGGACGTGCAGACACGGCGTCGGGTCGGGAGGTGTCCCCTCGCCCAGTCGGCGGAAGAAGACCCGTCCCTCGTGGACCACCGGAGCGAGCCCGGGGGGCAGCTCGGCGAGGATGTCGCTCGCACCGAGCGCGAGCATCCCTCCGGTCGCCAGTGCGTCGCGGAGACGGGCCACCACACGCTGCGCATGCTCCCGGGTGAGGTAGATGAGCACATTGCGACACAGGATGAGATCCCACTTGCCGTCCGGAGCCGGCGAGCGCCGCGGCGGATCGAGCAGATTGTGCAGTTCGAAGCGCACCAGGCCCCGGATCCGCTCGACGATCTGTCCGCCCGTCGGCTCCCACCGCAACGCCCCGGCGTGGGACGGCGGCACCTCGCGAGTCGCCCAGGCGTCGTAGCGCGCACGGCGCGCGTGCTCGAGCGCGGCGGCGCAGATGTCGGTGCCGAGCACGGAGGCGGGGCGCCCGACGGCGTCGCTCAGGATCGCGATGGAATAGGCGTCCTCACCCCGTGCGGTCGCCGGCACCCAGACCTGAGCCCCGCTGCGGAGTCCCGCAATCGCGAGCTCGAGCTGCTGCCGATCCCGGAAGAGCCAGGAGTGCTGGACCGTGACCGCCTCGACCAGGGCCTGGAACTCCGACGACTCCGGGCCAGCCTCCGCCCGCTCCAACAGCCGTGAGAGCCCGGCCCCTAGGCGCCCGGCGTGGCGTGCGAGCGCCTGCGCGGTACCCCCACGGGTGAGGTTGAGCCCCAGCCGCCTTTCGGCCAGACGCTCCAATGCGGTCGGGTCGAGCTCCTTGCCACTCATCGGGGCGCTCCGTCACTGTCGCGCTGGCCACACCGAGCCGCCACGACGCGGGCGATGTCGGGCGGTGCGAGCCGGAAGCGTGCCGCCTCGGCCGCCGCCCGAGGCATCCCGTACACGGCCGAAGACGCCTCATCCTGGGCGAAGGTCAGCGCGCCCTTGGCGCGCAGCGCGGCCAGCCCCTGGGCGCCGTCCGATCCGATCCCCGACAGGACCGCCGCCGCCGCCGCCCCGCCGAAGCTGCGGGCGAGGCTGGTGAAGAGGACGTCCACGCTGGGCACCAAGAGGGTGCCGGCGTCGGGACGGACGACACCGGCGGTGTCTCGCCCCAGCACGCCCAGATGCATGCCGTCGTCCGGCAGCACCAGTCGCCCCGGACGCAGCGGCGTCATCCCCCGACAGATCACCACCTCGAGACGGCATCGTTCCGCCAAGAAACGCGCGAACCCCGTCACCTGACCCAGGGCGAGGTGTTGCGCCACCACCCCCGGTGGCGCGCGCTCCGGAGCGAGCAGGGCCACCAGATCGACGATCGCCGCGGGACCGCCCGCGGAGGCCCCCCGCCCCAGGACCCGCGGCGCGGCTCCCTCCGCCTCCAGCAGCGGCGCCGAGGCGGCCGCCCTGGCCGGCAAGGACCACCGCCCCGGATGACGCACGACCGGCACGTCGCGCACCCGTCGGATCGCCTCGCGCAGCGCCGCGGCCGCCCGCAGATCACCGAGCGCGGGCTTGGTCGCGACCTCGAGCGCACCGCTGCGGGTGGCCTCGAAGGCGGTCGACTCGGCGATGCCGGCTCCGCTCACAACGATGATGGGAAGGGGGTGTCGCGCCATCACCTCCCGCACGACCTCGATCCCGTTCATGTCCGGCATCACCAGGTCGGTCACGAGCACCGCTGGCCGGAGCCGGTCGAGGGTCGGCAGCACCTCGGCTCCCGCGCGCACCTCCCCGGAAACACGCAGATCCCCGTCGCCCTCGATGATGGACCGCAACCGCTGCCGACAAATCGCCGAGTCGTCAACGACCACGACGTCGGCGCCCCGGGTCATGACGGAAGATCGACGAAGCGACGGACGACGTCCATCAGGGTGTCGCCATGGAATTCGGATTTGGCGATATAGGCGTTGGCGCCCAGCAGGGCGGCCTCCCGACGATGCTCGGGGCGGTTGCGAGTGGTGAGGACGACGACGGGGAGCAGCTCGTTGTCTCGGCGGATGTGCTCGAGCAGCTCGAGCCCCGTCATGCGCGGCATCTCGATGTCGGTGATCACCAGATCACAGGGTTTTCGTGCCACGAGCTCGAGGGCGGCCTTGCCGTTCTCGGCCGTCAGCACCTCAATCCCCGCCGCGGTGAGGATCTCGCCCACGATGTCCCGAATGACCGGAGAGTCGTCGACCACCAGCACCCGCGGACGTCGGCCTCGGGAGGGGACGGGCTGGATCGCCTCGGTCGCGTGCTGGCGCCCTTCGCGCAGCACCTCGCCCCCGCGCAGGAAGAAGCCCGGCCGCCCCTTCTCGAGCACCCCGCTCGCCGCGATCCGGCTGCCGGCCGCGAGCAGCGGATCGGCTGGGGAGCGAAACAGGTCGACCTCGGCCCAGCTGCGAGCCCCCAGGATCCCACGCCGGCGGCCGGCGATCTCGACGATGAGAACCGCCGTCTCTTCTTCCCGCGCACCCCCGAGCCACCCCGCCAGCGAGTGCACGGCGAGAATCCCCTCCGCGGCCCGCACCCAGCGCTCCGCGCGAGCGGTGGCGACGATCTCGGGATCCCGCAGGACCGCGCGCACCCACCGCGAGGGGATGGCCCAGAGGATCCCCGCTGCCTCCACCACCAGGACGCGCTCGCGCCCCGCGCTGGCAGCCAGCACGAGCTCGAAACGAGTCCCCGTCCCGGGGGTCGTGGTCATGCGCATGGCCCCACCGAGACGCTCCACCTTCGCGCGCGCAGCGCCCAGGCCGATGCCACGCCCGGAGAGCTCGCTGACCTCTTCGCGCTGACTGAAGCCGTCCAGGAAGATCAGATCGAGCACCTCTTCCCGGGGCAACACCCGGGCTCGTTCCGCATCGACGAACCCACCCGCAACCGCCCTCGCGCGCAGCGCCTCTACATCGAGCCCGCCACCGTCGTCTTCGACGGAGAGCACGATCTCGTTGCCCTGCGTCCCCGCGAAGAGCCGAATCCGACCCTGGACCGGCTTGTTGCCTCGCTGCGCCGGCGGCTCGATGCCGTGGTCGACAGCGTTGCGAACCAGGTGCAGCAAGGGCTCGCGCAGGGCTTCCACCACGCTGCGCTCCAGCGCGACCCCACCGGCATCCACCTCGACCCGCACCGACTTGCCCAATTCGGTCGCCACGCGCTCGGCATGCCCGGCCATCTCTTGCAGCAGCGGTTGGAGCGCGACGACGCGCAGCCCCCAAGCCCGATCTTCCACCCCGCCGACCCGAGAACGCAGCGCCGCGAGCGCCTCGGTGACCGCCTGCAACGCCCGTCGGAGCTCCCGCCCGGTAGCGAGGGACACGGCCTCGGAGAGCTTCCGTCGGGTGTCGTCGATGTCGGTCGCGACCTCCGAGACGCGGCTGCAGAGCTCGTCGATGTGCCGCGTCTCGATGCGAAACCACGACTCCTGCGGCAGCTCCGCAGCGCGTCGCGGCGAGTCCCCGTCGGCCCCCCCAGCGGAGTCGGACCGCGAACCCGCCGCCGGGGCGCCCTCCGCGCTGCTCCCGCCCGTGGCCGCGGGGGCCGCCTCGATCTCGGCGCGCAGATCCGTCAGGTCGACGAGCTGCTCGATCTCCGCCGCCGGTGTCGCCGCCAGCAGCTCACTGAGCACCCGCAGCGCCTCGATGGCGTCGCCGACGTAGAAGGGGACGGTCTTCCGGCGCCCGATCAGCAAGGTTTCCAGGGCATGGGCGATCCGACTGAGCGTCCTCAACCCCGACATCGACGCCTCACCCTTGACGGCGTGAAGCTCCCGCAACGCGACCCCGAGCTCGGCGTCGTCGGCCTTACGGGTGGCGCCGAGCGCGCGCGACACCTCGGCCAAACGGTCCAACGCCGCCAGGCGGGTGCGTTCCAGCAGGGTGTCGGTGGTTGCGGACACGTGCGCTCATTCCCCCAAGCGGAAGGTTCGCACCAGTTCGGCCAGGTGGGAGCGTTCCAGCAGGGTGTCGGTGGTTGCGGACACGTGCGCTCATTCCCCCAAGCGGAAGGTTCGCACCAGTTCGGCCAGGTGGTCCGCGTGGGCCTTGAGCCCCTCTGCCGACGCCCGGGTCTGCGTGTTGGCGAGCGCCGCCTGGCGCACGACCTCCGCCATGGCGCGCACGTTCTGAGCGACCTGCTCGGTGCTCGTCTGCTGTTGCTGGCTGACCATGGTGATGCTGCGTGCCGCCGCGGTGGTGCTCTCAGCGAGCTTCTTGCTCTCCTCGGTAGCAACGACGGTCGAGGCGCCCGACTCGCGGATGTCGGCGACCAGCGTCTTGATGTCACCCACCGAGGCGGTGACACGTTCAGCCAAACGACGCATCTCGGCGGCCACGAGGGAGAACCCCAACCCGGCCTCCCCAGCCCGAGTCGCCTCCAGCGACCCGTTGAGTGCCAGCAGATCGGCCCGGTCGGAGATGTCACGAATGATGTCGAGGATGTCGCCGATGCGGTTGGCGTGTCCCGTCAGCTCGTTGATCCGCGACACCATGTGATCGGTGTTGGCCAGGGTCCGCTCGGCGTTCTCCAGGACGCCGTGGGCGGCCGCAGCGACGCCTCCGGACGATTCCGAGAGCGACTCCATGGTGTGGGTGATCTCGGTCATGCCCGCGGAGTGGGAGGTAGACGCGGCCTCCTGTTCCTGGCTCGCAGCCAGGATCTCGGTGGCGGCCGCGGCGAGCTCGCTGGACGTCGAGTGCACCTCCTGCACCACGGCGCGGAGCCGGACCAGCATCTGCCGGAACGCCTCTGGCAGCTCGCCCGTGCCCGCGATCTCGACGTCGAGCTCTCCCGCGCCGACCCGACCTGCCGCCGCCGCGAGCCCGCGCATGCTGGCGATGACACGGTTCAGGTACTGCGTGACCCGACCGACCTCGTCCAGGGTGGTGATCGGCAGGGTCCCCATCTGCGACAGATCCCCGACCTCCACCGCTCGACGCATGACCTCGGTCGCGCGTCCGAGCGGCACGGACACCGATCGGGACAAGTTCCACGCGCAGATCGGGGCCCACAAGGAAACGACGAGCAGGACCGCCAGGGCCATGGGGAAGCGGTCGATGTCCCGCTCCTCCATCCGAACCAGAGCACCAACCACCACCCCCTGCTCGGATCGAGCCACTCGCAAGGCCAGCCGGTGGTCGGGGAGTGCCGCGTCGCCGTCGGCAACCGCGACCAATCGCTCGGGCGAGGCCCAGCCAGGCAATGCGTTCCCCACGCGCTGTGCGGGTCTTCCCGGCTCCAGACGGAACGCACTGACACGGTCCAGAGCGAGATCACCCGACAGGCCCGCGAACGAGGCGGGGAAATCGCTCGCGCCGGCGGTGGCGAGGCGCGCGACCGCCAGCGCGGCGTCCCGCTCGGCCAGCGCGAAGTCGTCTCTCCCCGAGCTGCTGCGCGCGTACGCGATCATGATGATCAGGGGGACCAGCGCCAGCACCAACGCCATCACCGTCAGTCGCCCCGCCACCGACTGCCGCGGCCGCTCCAGATCGACCCCCAATGCCTCGGCCGCCAGGGAGTTGTGACCCGAAAGCCGCGCCATCTGCCAGGCATAGAGCGGGCTCGCCTCCGCGTAGCAGCCCAGCACTCCCGCCGCCGTGACCAAGAAGACGACCAGCCCCTCCCCGAAGGGATTGCCCGGCGTGCCCACGAACCCGTGGTAGCCGCCCACCACCAGCGGCACCTGCAGTCCCCACAGCAAGGAAGTCGGCACCACGAAGCCCCGATCTATGGCGCTGAGCCGACGGTCGGCGGTCAGCAGCGCGTCGACGGAGACGGGTCGCTGGGCGGCGAGCCGCTCGTGGACGGCTTGGCTGGGACCGACCCAGTACTGCGCGCCCCACCAGTACAGCGGCAGCCGGAGCAGGAGCGCGGCAACCCCGAGCACCCCCGCCGAGCTCCACGCGAGCCCCAAGAGCTGCACCACCGCCGCCAGGAAGAACGGCGTGAAGACGAGATCCGGAATCGCCATCAGCAAGAACGCCAGGGTCGTCGATCGTATCCCGCTCATGGCTCGGCTCCTGTACGGGTTCGCTCCTCACGATGAAAGAGATGGATCTCCAGAGCATCGACGCTCAACACCACGAGCGGCGGCTGGTCCGGCAGCTCCGCCACCCGCGTCAGCAATGGTGGAGCCGCGACCGGCCACAGCACGGCGGGCAGGGGGGCGAGCTCGGCGCTGGGGCAGCTCCGCAGGTGGATCTCGCGACGCGTGCTGATCGCAAAGGGGCGGAGCGGGCCGCTGAGCGCCAGGATGCGGCGGGTGCGCTCCGCGCCGGCCGCGCCGTCCACCAGGGCATCGATGTCGAAGGCCGCCGGCCCGTCCCAGTCGGCCTCGGCGACGATCCGCAACACCCGGGTCGCGTCGACTGCCAAGTCGAATCCCACCCCGCGCATGGCCACGAAGGAGTCTGCCGCCGCCATCACCCCCCAAGGTTGAGCCGTTCGAGCAGCAGCTCCGGCTCGAAGAGGGGGATCACGGCGTCTTCGCTGACGACCTCCTCGCGCGCCAGGTCGAAGTCACGGATCTCGCGGGCACGGATGGCGTCCTCGTGCACTCGGTAGACCTCGCTGACTCGATCCGCCGGGACCGCCAGGAAGCCCGCGCGGGTTTCGACGAGGAGGCTGCGAGCCCGGACCTCGCCCGGGGCCAGGGGGCGCAGCCCGGACTGAAGACGCGCCAGGTCGAGCACGGGAACCGCGCGCCCGCCCCAGAGCACCACCCCCGGCAGCTCCGCCCGCGCCCCCGGCAGCGCGATCCAGTCCCGCGCCCCCAACACCTCGCGCACGCGCTCCGCGTGAAAGGCGACGCTCCGGCCTTGAATCCCAGCCGTCACCAAGGCCACACCGACCGCCGCGAGCGGGGTCCACGGGCTCATCGGAGGTGCCCCTTCCGCGGCGCGGCGTGCAGGACGCCTTCGGCCGATCGAGGTCGGAGCCGTCGCAGCACCGCCACCAGTTTCTCCTTCACGTCGTCCTTGGACAGGACGGCATCGCAGGCGCAGGTCCGCTCGATCTCCTCCAGCTCCGCGGTGGGCTTGGCCGAAACGAGGACGATGACGAGATCCTTGAGTCGCGCGTTGCTCCGCAGCACGCTGACGAGCTTGTCCCCGGAGAGCCCCGGCATGCTCACGTCGACGACCGCCGCATCGATGCGGTTTCTGGTGATCTCGCGGGTGGCCCCGATGGCCGACGGCAGCTCGAACACCTCCATGCCGCCGTCGAGGAGGTGTTGACGCAAGGCGGCCCGCGCGACGGGGGAATCGTCGATCACAAGCACCCGCATAGGGGAAATGCTATCGGCTGGAGCACGCGGATTCAAGCGCGAACCCGGGCCGGCGGCGCGCGCGGAGCGGGCGAAGCGGGGGGCGGAGGAGGCCAGGGTGCGAGACGAGGCCCGCGCCGGGAGCGACCCCGAGCTCGAGGAGGCCATCGCCTGGCTGGCGAAGGGCTCCTCGGCGCAGGACTGAGCGCGAGGAGCGCCCGGCAGAGCCAGCGCCGTGCGCCGGAGTCGTGTCCTGGCGGACGGGACCGCGACGCACCTTTCGTCCCGAGGCGGGTCGGAGGCCACCGGGCGCCGCGGACGCGAGGAGCGCGAGCACGCTCGCGAGGACGGTCCCATAGGGAAGAGCTCCGCGGCGGGCTCGGGAGGTCAGGGTGTTCAGTGCGACCAGGCGAGGCTGGTCCGAAAGGAGCGAGATAGGCGAAGATCTCAGGAAACCGTCCCGGTCTGTGGCACCATCGGGCAAGAATTCATGGACTTCACGGAACCGAACCAGGACGACATCGCTCAGCTCGCCCGACAGCTGGTCGTGGTGAGCGTTCTTGCCGAACGACTTGGATTGCCGCCGCTGGTCGGGACCGAAGCCGACCTGCCCACTCTCCAGGCGATCCTCGACTCGGGCGAGCTGACGGCGGACGACACCTACGAGCTGCAATCGCTCGGCGTGGCGTTCGGGCGGGCACTGATCACCAAGGTCGATGGGCTCGACTGGGCGATCATCAACCTAGATTTCGCGCTGGGGGGGGGACGCTGGATCGCGCGAGCGGACGATTTCTAGCTGA
>CAYVRP010000111.1:0-22107 GCA_964454025.1 uncultured Polyangiaceae bacterium
TCGTCGCCCCGCCCGTCGTCGCCCCGCCCGTCGTCGCCCCGCCCGTCGTCGCCCCGCCCGTCGTCGCCCCCCCCGTCGTCGCCCCGCTGCTCGCCGCACCACCCGTGACGGCGGCGCCTCCCGTCCCGCTCGCGGCGCTACTCTCCGGCCCTCCCTCGGTGTCTTCGGGCTCCGCGCAGGAGAAGAGGCAGAGCCAGCCGATCCCAGCCAGGAGACGACGAGCGCACATGACGAAACCTCCCTCGCGCGCCTCGCTCACCGACCATCTTGCGAGGCGACGCGCTGCGGGGTTGACGCCGCAAGTCTGCCGCAGGCCCCCGCCGAGAGCCAACGACGGTTGCGCCTGCCGAGGCGAGTCGCCAACGATTGCATGTTGACCACATTGTTCCGCTCGTGGTGGCCAGGACGACGCGCCGCGTGAGTCTCCGCCCGAGGCCTCGCCCACAGCGGGGAGCGGTCGACTCGGAGCGTCGCGTCCGGAGCCCACCGGCGACGACCGCGGCCGCTAGCCGCTGCTCGGCTGTCCCATGCGCAGCGGGCCCCCGCGCGAGGTCCAGAGCACGCAGTTCTCGGCCGAGCCCGGCACCCTGAACACGTCCATGCCGTGCTCGAAGGTCTGGACGAAGATCTCGAGCGCGCCGTCGCCGTCGAGATCCCCGACGCCGGGCGCGGCGGGAGCGCCGTTGCCGTTGCCGTTCTCGCCCGGGTCGGGCAGCGGCACGTCGAAGAGCTCCGCTCCATCGGCGGCGAGGATCACGAGGTTGCCGGAGTCGGTCTGCTCGGGAGCGCCGTAGGTGGAAAGCAGGATCTCGGGCGAGCCGTCCTGGTTCAGGTCCGCCACCGTCGGCTCGGAGGCGTACATGATGGATTTGCCGTGACTGTAGTCGTAGCGCCAGAGGCGCTGACCGTCCGCGTCGAAGGCGTAGAGGAACCAGTCGTTGAGCGACACCACGACCTCGGGCCTGGCGTCCCCCTGGATGTCGACGGTCGCCGCCGCCGGCACGCCGCCGGGCGGGTACCACCCGTCCACCGTCACCGGGAAGTCGCCGCGCGGGAGCGTCTCCCAGCCGGCCTTGCGCATCGCGGAGCGGCCCCCGTCCCCATGCGCGCCCTCGAGCACCATGATCGCGTAGGCCTGCGTCTCGTAGGGCTCGTGGAGCTCGACGTTGGGAACGCCGAGGACCTCGTTCCGGCCGTCCCCGTCGAGATCGACGACGTTCGGTGGCGAGGCGGTCCACTGCAGCCACTCCGCCCAGCTCGGGTGGGGCCACTCCCCCGCGTGATCGTGGTAGTGGGCGGCCTCGACCTCGGGATCCGCCCAGCGGATGAACTGTCCCCAGGTCATGCGCTCCCCCTCGAAGTCGCTTTCCCGGTTGGTGAACCACGGCGAGGCGTCGAGAGCGACCCCGTCGTGGTCGAAGGCCTGGACGTGGTGGTTGTCGTAGGTGACGAGGATCTCGAGCTCGGGGTCGTCGTCGATGTCGCCGACGCCGGCGTTGAGCCCGTAGCAACCGTAGCCGTGGTGGCCGTACCCGTTGCGGTCGGCGTCGTTGCCGAGCCCCGTCGCCGCGTTGTAGCGCGGCCACGCATCCCAGGCGATGCCCGCCGGCTGGTAGAGGGTGCCGTTGGCGTTGTAGACCCACACCTGCGAGCCGCCGTCGGCCTCCTCGGCGGTCTCCGTGGTGGTGGCGACGATCTCGAGGCTCCCGTCGCCGTTGAGATCGCCGGCCGCGAGACCCCGGACCTCGACGCCGTCCGACGAGCGGGTCGCGCTCGCGGGCCAGCCATCGCGCAACACGGCGGCGCCGTCGCGCCACTCGTAGGCGTGCACCTGGGAGCCGTTCCCGAACACGATCTCGGTGACGCCGTCCCCCTCCAGATCCGCCACCACGTGCGGCGCGTACACGCGGCTCTCCTGCTCGATCCGGGCCAGGAGCTCGCCCTGATCGTCGAACACGAAGACGTCGTAGTAGGCGGCGACGAGCTCGCGCCGCCCGTCCCCGTCGAGGTCCGTCACCACGGGGGAGGCGTACCAGCTCGTCTGCCCCGGCAGGTTCTGCCAGAACTCGGGCGCCTGGACGGGTCCGGTGGAGGTCCCGGGCTCGCAGGTGACCGTCTTCTCGCCCCCGGTGGTGCTGCCGCCGGTCGGCGGAGCGCGCGGTGGCTCCCTCGCGCCGCCACCGTCGGACCCGGAGCCCGCGCAGCCACCGAGCGCGACCGCCGCCACGACGCCCCAGGTCCCGAGCCCCGCGCACCACGTCGCCGTCCTCATCCGTACCTCCCGAATCGGAGGGTAGCACGCCCTCGCGACGCGGACCGACGCTGGCCTGATCCATGCTGGCCACCGGCGCCCGGCGCGGCCGCCCCGCGCGCTCGGCGGCGCGGACCCCGGGGCTACTCCTCCGCTACCGTCGCGTGCTCGCCCAAGGGAACGAGTGCGGCCACCAGCGCGCCACGGCGACGGGCGACCTCCGCCTCCCGCGCGGGCACCTCGAGCCGGAGCCGGGCGAGCCGATCCTCGGTGTCGAGGATGCGCTGAACGAGCGGGGCGGCGGCGGCGCCGCCGCCACCGCCCAGCGCCGCCAGGTGAGCGCGGAGCCGCTCGAGGTCCCCCTCGGCCTCGGTGATCGCCGCCCGGGTCCCCGCCTGCTCGCGGCGCGCTCGCTCGAACTCGCGCTGCGGGCCCGCGGCGGCGGCGAGCACGGCCCGCTTCGCGGCGGGGAGGGCTGGGCTCGCGGCCAGGCGCGCCAGCGGCTCGGCGCCGAGCCCCTCGGCGGACGTCACCCGCGCCAGCCCCTGCTGCACCGTGAGCGCGCGCCGGACCCGCTCCCGGGCGGGGACCTCGAGGACCACGTAGGTCGTGCGGGTCTCGGGGTCGCGCTCGACCGCGTCCGCCCCCTCGATCCGCGAGTTGTGCACCACGTCGAGCGCGCACTCCACGGAGCGCGGCTGCCCGCCCCGGTTGGTGACCGCGATCTCGCGCCGCTCACGCCGCACGAAGTGCTCGCGCAGGCGCTCGTCCTCGAACGTCACCTCGCGCGCCTCCTCGCCCGCCTCCAGCGTCGACGACTCGACCTCGACGTCGAGGTCGGCGCCGAACCCGAGCCAGCGGCGCTCCCCGGGCTGGAGGCGGTCGAGCGCCGACTCCCCCGCGAAGCCGCCGTCGGCGTAGACCGCGATGGGCCCCGCGGGGAGCGTCTGCCCCGTGTCGTTGCGGACCATGAGCCCCATGCGCGGGGCCTCGCCCTCGCCGCCCACCAGGGTGACGCGGCGGGCCGTGATCGAGCGCTGCAGGAAGGGCACCAGCGCCGAGCCGTGAGCGCGCAGGTCGAGCGGGCGCGGCAGCGCGTAGACGAAGAGCGCGCCGGCCTCGGCGCCGGTCGCCGCCGCCACCGTCGCGAGGTCGCCGAGCGCGAGCACGTCGCTCGCCTCGACGGAGCTCGTGCCCGACCCCATCCCCGCTCGCACCGTCGGCGCGCTGGTGCGGTGAGAGCCCCCGAGCCGGCCGAACCCGGATCCGAAGCCCGAGCCCGTCCCGCTCACGCTGCCGAGCGCCTCCAGGTCGGCGTGGTCACCCCAGAGGGCGTCCGGCGTCCGGTCGAGCAACTGCGGCACCGTGGAGAGGGCCGACTCCGGCGTCAGCAGGCCCCGCCGCCCGTAGCGGGGCGCCGCGAACGGGAAGAGGAACGAGTCGGGGCGGCCGTTCACGAGCTCGACTCGCACGCCGCGCCAGTCCTCGTCCGTGTCGTTGTGCAGGAGCACCCACCCCTCGAGGGTGCCGCGCCGTCGATCCGGGTCGAGCACGACCCGGTAGCTCGTGCGCCAGAGCGGCGTCTCGGTGACGTAGCCGAGCTTGACCGCGCCGCGAGCGTCGGCGATGACGCGGAGCATCCGCTGCGACTGGGCCGCGCGGGGGGACACCGCGCGCACGGCGAGCGCGAGGCGTGACGCGGCGACCCCTGAGCGCGGGCGGACCTCCGTGATCGAGTCGAGGGGGAACCGCCGGATGGCGCCCCCCCGGGCCAGTAGCAGGAGCTCTGCGTCGGGGGCCGCCGCCGCGTCCCGGTGCCCGTCGCCGTCCTGCTCGTCGCCGTCCTCCTCGTCTTCGTGGTCGTCCTGCTCGGCGGCCTTGCTCGGCGCGGCGGCGACGTCGATGACGCGCCCCACGATCGTCTGCTCGCCCGCGACCACGTCGACCTCCTCGCCCTCCAGGCTCGAGAGCAGGTCGAGGAAGCTGAGGGTCTGATCGGCGTCCTTCGGTAAGCCCGCGAGCGCGCGCGCCATGCCGGCGGTCACGGACGCCGAGAACTCGAGGCCCCCGACCGTCGCGCCCGCGCCGCCGTCGAGCACGACCAGTGACTTCAGGGCGTCGTCGATGTGCGACGAGGGCACGGGGAGCGCGACGCCGCCTCCGGCGGCGAGCGTCCCCGCGCGCTCGAAGTACCCCACCCCGGTTTCGTAGAGGCGCACCGTGCGCAGCGGCAGCACGGCGTCGGCGGTGGTCGGGGCGCGGGCGGTGCGGGCGCAGCCGAGCGCGAGGGAGCCGAGCAGGAGCGCCAGCGCCAACCGGCGCGCGGTGGGTGACGGGTCCGGATCGGACATGGGCCGGTCGACAGGGAGCCGGCCGCGATGTTCCCGGGCGCGGGCGGCGAGACTCGCCGTGGAGCGCGATCCGGGCGAGCCGCGCGGGACCGCCCGGTCCCGCAGCGATCACCGTGGAACCGACACGTGGACGTGGGTCGGCTCGTGATACACCCAGCCGAACCCGCCCTCGACCGCCAGCGCCGCCAGCCGGCCGAGCTTGCGGGGATCGAGGTCCGACGTCGTCAGATCCGCGGCGCGGCCCTCGTAGTGCAGGCTCCGGTCACCGTGCTCCTCGTCCTCGTCCCAGGCCTCGGTGACGCGGAGCTCGACGCCAGGCCACTCGCGCCGCACGCGCTCGCCGAGCGCCACGATCCTGGCCCGCAGGCGCGGGGTCATCCAGCGGTCCGCGCCCGTCCCCTCCTCGTCCTTGAACACGACGCGGGGATCGGTGCAACGGACCAGCCCCGCGAAGGCGGGCGCGCCGCGGCGGATGCGGACCGAGAGCGCGCCCACCGCCTCCACCTCGCCCACCGGCGGAACGTGCGTACCGACCCGCAGCGCGTCGACGCGCCGGTGCTGGGACAGGCCCGGACCCTCATCGCCCAGTCGGCGGAGAGCGCCGAGATCACCGCACGCCACGAGGCCCAGCACGAGGAGCAGACCGGCGGGCCCACGGCGTCGCACGAGGCGGGGATCTTGAGCCAGCCGCGGGCGTCGGGCCAAGATCGGCGGCGCGCGCCGCGCGTTCCCCCGTCCGCCGGCGCGGACGGGCGGGACCCGGGGGTGAGCGCGCGCTCACCGTGACGGGCGCGTCGCGAGAGGCAACGCCGCGTCGAGCGCCGCCGTCACCGCCGGGAGCTCGGCCAGCGAGCTCGGCCAGTGCGGGGCGAAGCGCAGCAGCCCGTCCGGGGCCGAGACGACGACGCCGCGCGCGCCGAGCTCGCGCTGGAGCGCCTGCAGATCCACCCCCGCCGGCGGGGCCACCGACAGGATCCCCGACCGCGCCGCGGGCGCGGCGGCCCGGAGGCTGATGAACCCACGCGCGGTGAGCGCGGGCTCGAGTTGATCGAGGTAGCGGCCGACGTGCGCGGCGATCGCGGCGGTGCCGAGCTCCAGCAGCAGCCGCACGCTCGCGCCCAGGGCGGCCAACCCCACCGCCGGCGGCGTCGCGCCCTCGAACACCTCCGCGCTCCGCTTCAGCGGCCGGTCGTACCGGAGCAGCCCCGGCCCCCGCGAGAGGAAGTCCGCGCCGTGCTCGTGGCTGAGCCAGCCGGCGGTCGCTGGCTCGAGCTCCCCCGCCCGCTCGGGGCTGACGTAGAGCAGCCCGGCGCCCTCGAGCCCCATCAGCCACTTGTGGGCGCCGCACGCGACGAAGTCCGCCTGCCAGGCGCGCACGTCGGTCGGGAGGACGCCGCACGCCTGCACCGCGTCCACGGCGAGGAGGGTGCCGTGCGCCCGGCAGCGGGCGCCGATCGCCTCGAGCGGCATGCGAAACCCGGTCTGGAACTGGACGGCGCTGACCGCCAGCAGGCGCAGCCCGCGCGCGAGCGCGCGCGCGAGCGCCTCCGCCGCGGCGTCGGGCGCGACGCGGAACAGGTCGGCGTCGAGCCAGACCAGCTCGAGATCGAAGCGCCGCGCCGCGCGCTGCCAGGGGGTGACGTTGGCGGGGAACTCGCCGCGCATGCAGGCGACGCGGTCACCGCGCCGCCAGGGGATGGAGAGCGCGATGTCGCTGATCCCGCGCGTGGTGCCGGGGGTGAGGGCGATGGTCTCGGGCTCGACCCCGAGCAGGCGCCCGAGATCCCGCCGGAGCGTCCCGCGGCGCTCGGCCCAGACCGGGAAGGCGCGAACCCCGAGGCGCGCGTAGTCTCGAAGCAGCTCTCCGACCTCCATCTCCACCGCGAGCGAGACGGGGGAGATCGCGGCGTGCGCGAGAAACGCCCGGGCCTGGAGGTGCGGGAACAGCGCCCGATCACCGAGGCGGGGCGCAGGCAGCGCCGTGCGGTCCGGAGGCGCGATCATGGGCTCGTTCGACGCGGAGCACCGTCCGCTCCAGCGCAGGCGGGCGAGCGCGGAGGGGCGGGTATGCCCGCTCGGGGGCCGCCGGTCAGTGCTGATCATGCGTTCCCTGGACCGATGCGCGGTCCGAGCCTCCTGGTCGGTGAATTTATGTTCACCTGAAGGTCCATCGGTGATACCGGTGAGCGTCCTCGGAGGTGACCTGAGAATGGCCAGCAAGCGCCCGCGGCGCCCCCAGACGCCACCCCGCGACCAGAAGCCGACAGCGGTACGGACGTCCAGTAGCGGGCGGGCAGCGCCGCAGGCCCGCCCCGCGACCAACCCCCGCCGCGGCGAAGCCTCACGCGCACGGACCGGCGCGACGAGCGGGCAGGTCAGCGCGCCGCGCGGCCGCGCCCGTGCGACGTCGAGGCCGAGCCCCAGCCCCGCCCGACCGCGCCGCGACGCCGGCGACGTGGCGCTCGCCCGCGACCCGGGCCGCACCCGGACCACGCCGCCGACGACGAACGGCGCCCAGGCCGCGCCGCGCAAGCCCAGCGCGAGCCGCGCCAGGCCCGCCACGCTGAAGGACTCCGTGACCCGGCCGCCCTGCGGCAAGTCGGCCACACCCGAGCCCGCCGCGCCGAAGGCCGCCGGCGCGCGCCCCGCTGCCCGGGCGAAGGCCAAGGCGAAGGCTTCCGCTCGGGTGAGGACCGAGGTCCATGCCCCGGCTCGGCCGGCGATCTCGAAACAGTCGACCGCGCGCCCGCCCGTCGCTCGCGGCTCGACCGCGGGGAAGACCGTGGTGCGTCCGGTCGCCGCACGCCGAGCCGTCGCGAACGGGGGCGCGGCGAGCGGGGGTGCGGCCCGGAACGCCGCCGTCGCCCCGCGGGCGGCGCCGGCCGCCGCCGCCCGTGCCGAGCTCGCGCGAGAGCGACTGGCGGCGCGCCCCGGCACCGCGGGCGGTGCCGCGGGGCTCCGCGCGGCGCGGGCGGCCGCGCGCGCGGCGGTGAGCTCACCGCGGCCCGGCTCTGCCCTGACGCGCAGGACCCGGACGGGCGTCGTCGTTCGCCTGGCGGTTTCGCACCGCACGATGAAGCCCGCGCCCCTCGCCAAGGCCGGCACCGGGCCCGCGCTCGCTCGGACGAGCCCCCCCCCGGCGCCGCCGCCGCCCGCGCGCGCCCCGCTCCCCGCCGGCGTGGTCCGGGGCAGACCGGGCCTGGCGCCCCCGCCGCACGGCACGCCCCGCCCGCTCACCGCGCCTGCCGAAAGCGGGGACCCCGAGCCGTCTTCAGGCGAGGCCAGAGGACCCGTCCCCGCGGCGAGCGGACTGGACGAGAATCTCGACGAGGCCGCGCGGACCGCCGGGCTGCCCGAGCTCGATCGCGCCGGGAAACGGCTCGCGCACGCCCTGCTGGAACGACGGTCCGTGCTGGCGTTGGCGCCGGACTCGGCGCGGTTGCCGGCGGCCGTGGAGATCGCCGGGCTCGTCGCGCAGGGTCCCGTCGTCATCGTCTCGGCCCGCGCGGAGTCCCTCCGCGCGCGCTGCGAGCGGCTTCAGCTCCGGCGGCTCCCGGCGGTGCACCTCGCGGCGGGGACCGCCGGGGGAGACGGCGAGGTTCTGGCCCGGATCGCGGCAGGCGGCCCGCTGCTCGTGTTCGCGAGCCCGGCTGCCCTCCAGGATCCGGCGGTGCGGGCCTCGCTGCGAGCGTCGCGTCTCGCGGCGCTCGCCATCGAGGAAGCGCACGCCCTCTCGGAGTGGAGCCACGAGCTGTCGCCCGCGGCCGGCTCGCTCCCGCAAGCGGTCGGCGAGCTCGAGCCCGCAGCGCTGGTGGCCCACGTCCCGGTCGCGATCCCGGTCGTCGCCAGAGACGTCACCGAGCGGCTCCTGCTGCGGCATGCGCTCCGGATCGAGCTGCCGCTCCTGCGCCCCAACGTCACCCTCGAGTGCGTGGCGGCCCGCGGCGACGCGCGCCACCGCGCGCTGCTCGCGCTCGTGTCACGGCTCCGCCGTCCCGGCCTGGTGCTCTGCCGTACGGCCGCCGACGTGGACGCCGTCCACTCGGCGCTCGCGGCCATCCGCGTGCCGGTCCACCGCCATCACGCTGGCCTCGCCGCCGCGGAGCGCAGCGCGGAGTTGCTCGCCTTCTCGATGCCCGGGCGACGCGCCGTGCTGGTCGCGACCAGCGGCTTCTCGCCGCTGGCGTCGCCGCCGCTGGCGTCGCCGCCGGCGGGACGAGACGCGGAGCCGGGGGCTGGAGTCGAGCTCGGCCCCGGCTTCGAGAAGCGTGACGTCCGCTTCGTCATCCACCACGAGGCGCCGTCCACGCTCGAGCAGCTCGCGCGGGAGATCGATCTCGCGGGGCGCGACGGCGAACCGGCGACCGCGGTGCTGCTCTACGACCCCGGCGATCTGCGCCGCTGGGAGCAGTCCCTCGCCGAGGCGAGACCGCGCCCGAGCGAGCTCGTTCGCCTCGCCAGCGAGCTCACCGCGCTCGCCCGCGGGGAGCAGGGGACGACGCTCGACTCGCTCGCGTTGACCACGGGCACGACCCTGAGGCAGGCCGGCGCGCTGACGCGGCTGCTCGCCAGCGCGGGGGGGGTCGGCTTCGCCAACGGCTGGGTGCAGCCGCTGTTGCCGCGGGCGGCGCTGCTCGACCGGGCGCGACGCCTCGCGGACACCCTCGAGACGTTCTTCCTCCAGGACCCGGAGCGGCGCCGCGCCGTCCACCTGCTCGGGGAGGCGCGCGGCTGCCGGACCGCGGTCCTCACCCGGTACTTCGGCGGCAGCGGCGAGGCGCGCTGCGGGCGCTGCAGCGTCTGCACCGGCTCCACCGCCGCCTTGTGGGGGAGCGAGGCCGACGCGGCGCCGCGCCGGCGCCCCGACGCGCGGGACTTCGCGGTCGCGCCGGGTGCCCTGGCCGGGGCCGACGACCCGCCCCCCCGCGCCGAGCCGCCCGCGACGCGGGAGGAGGGAGCCGGCGGCTGAGTCAGCCGCGCGGCGACGGGAGCGCGCGCCGGAGGGCGCGGGTGCTAAGGTCCCTCGCGTGGAGTCGCCGCGCCCGGGCTACGCCCTGCTGCTCACCGCGCCCGTCGCGGAAGAGCTGCGCCGCGTGACCCGCGAGCAGCTCGACGCCGCCACCGCGCATCTGGCCGCCGCGGCCGAGGGCGCCGATCCCGCGGTCCACGTCCACGAGACGCGCAAGGCGATGAAGGCCCTGCGGGCCCTGCTGCGGCTGGTCCGCGGCGCGCTCGACAGCGTGGCCTTCGACCGTGAGGACGTCGCCTTCCGCGACGTCGCCCGGCTGCTCGCCTCGCTCCGCGAGCGCACGGCCGCGTGGGCGGCGCTCGAGGCGCTCGAGGCCCGGTCGGCCGGGGCCGCGCCCCCGGCCCCGCCCTGGCGCCGGGCGCGCGACCACCTGGCGGCCGTCATCGGCAGCGCGGACGCGGGGCGCCCCCCCGCCGGCATCCTCCAGGCCGCGACCGCCGCCCTGGCCGCGGCGCGCGAGCGGGTGGCGGGCTGGTCGCTCGATCGCGAGGGCTGGCCCGCCCTGCGGGGCGGCCTGCAGCGCACCTACGCTCGCGGTCGCACCGCCTTCAAGGCGGCGCAACGCCAGCCCACCCCGGCGCGCCTCCACGAGTGGCGCAAGGAGGTCAAGTACCACCAGCACCAGATCCGACTCCTCCGGCAGGGGTGGACCGCGGCGCTGCGCGTACGTCGTGAGGCGCTCGACGAGCTCGGCGAGCTGCTCGGCGATGATCACGATCTCGCCCTGCTCTCCGAGCTGCTCCGCCGCACTCCGGGCGCGCCGTCGCTCGCGGACGACGAGCTCGAGGCGATCCAGCGCATCCTGAGCGAGCGCAGGGCCGAGCTCGAGCGCGCGGCCTTCGAGCTCGGCGCGCGGCTGTACGTGGAGCGCCCGCGGCACCTGGTGCGCCGCCTGGCGGCGTACCTGGACGTCGACGCGACCGGGGCAGCGCCGCGCGAGGCGGACGCGACCACGCCCTCGTCGCCCGGCGTGGCCGCTCACCCCGTGGCGACCAGCGCCGGAACGAAGCTCGCGTAGCCCTCGCGGAAGGAGGGGTAGGCGAAGCGGAAGCCGGTGGCCATGAGCCGCCGGCACGACGCCCGCTTGCTGGTGGACCCGCGCGGACCGGCCGCCGTCGCGCCCGGGCGCGGGGGCGGCGCGCCGATGCGCGCGGCGAGCCACTCGAGGACCACCCTGAGATCGGCGGGCTCCGGATCGACGCCCAGGTAGACCGGCGCCGGCGCCGGGAGGTCGAGCAGGTGCGCGAGCGCGGCGGCGCAGTCGTCACGGTGGATGCGGTTGCCGTAGCTCGGCCCCGCCGCCGGGTAGGTCGCCGTCCCCGCGCGCACCCGTTCGACGAGCCCCTCGCGCCCCGGCCCGTAGATCGCGCCCAGCCGCAGCACGACCGCCGGGCGGCCGCTCGCGGCGACGACGCGCTCCGCCTCGAGGACGCGCCGCCCCGTGAACACGACCGGCTCGGTCGCCGAGGTCTCGTCGACCCACTCTCCGCTCGCCTGCGCGTAGACCGCCGTGCTCGAGCAGAACAGCAGGCGCGCGGGTCGGACCCCGCGTTGGTCGAGCGCGGCGAGCACGTTCCTGGTCCCGTCGACGTAGGTGAGCGCGTAGGCCTCGTCGGTGGTCGCGGCGGGGGCGATGGTGAAGACGACGGCGTCGAGGCCGTCGGGGAGGCCGCCGAGGGTCACGGGCCGGGTGACGTCCGCCGGCACCGGCCACAGCGGGGCCGGGACGGCGGTCGCTCGGCGCCGCAGCGCGAAGACCTCGTCCCCGCGGGCCGCGAGGCGGCGACCGAGGACGCAGCCGACATAGCCGGCGCCGACGATCAACACCCGGGCCATCGGCGGTCACCCCCCGGCCGCGACCACCGTCAGCGGCAGCCGGCGAGGCACTCGCACTGGCCGACCCCGTGGCAATCGATCGAGCAGGCGCTCGGACAGCTCGCGATCGAGCAGTCTCCGGTCCCCGCGCACTGGAGGCTGCAGCCCTGGCCCGGGCACTTGACGACCGTGGTGCCGTCGCCGGTGGAGCGCGCGCTGCAGTTGCCGCCGCCGCAGAGCAGCGTCATCTTCCCGGACCCCTCGTTGACGGCGCTGCAATCCCCCTCCGGGCAGGAAAACTCGCAGGAGCCGGTCGCGCCGCAGTGCAGATCACAACCCGTGCCTGCGCAGGTGACCTTGCAGCGACCCATCCCGCCGCAGTCGCACTGCTCTCCCTCCGCGCAGATCCGCGGCTTCGGATCGCAGGCGAGCAGGGCGAGCGCGCAGGCCCAGCCCCCCCACGCCGCTCGTGCACGCCACCGCGTCACGCCACCCCTCGCGCGTCGCGCGGGCCCGGGGAGGTAGCGGTCGCGCCGGAGCCGAGCGGCCCCGCGAGGAGCGCCAGGAGCTTGGCGTCGATCTCGGAGTAGTACTCGCGCGTGGTCCGGCTCGCCGCCTCCTCGTCGTGATCCCGGAGGGCCGCCATCAGCGCCCGCAGGTGCCGCACGAACCCGGGATCCATCACCCAGAGGCTCGGCATGCGGTCGAGCAGCTCGCGATACGCCTCGAGGAACGGGTTGGCGATCCAGCGCTCGGCGACGGAGTGGCCGGCGTCGATCAGCGCGTCGAGCCAGGCCTGGAAGCCGTGCGCCATCAC
This sequence comes from uncultured Polyangiaceae bacterium, assembly GCA_964454025.1. GTDB lineage: Bacteria > Myxococcota_A > Polyangia > Polyangiales > Polyangiaceae > JAFGBI01. The sequence continues at coordinate 12,264 of CAYVRP010000111.1, forward strand.
CTTCGGGTCCCCGCCGTCGAAGGCGGAGATGAGCAGGTCGGTGATGTCCTGCAGGCGCTGCAGATCGCTGGCGTCGGCGCGCTGCACCGCGAGGCGGCTCGCGAACTCGAGCACCATCATGCGCACCGGGAGCAGATCGACCAGGATGCGCGCGATCTCCGCCGGATCGGGGCGCGTCTCGAGCAGCGGCGAGAGCAGCTCCAGGGTGCCGAATCGGCGGAAGTCCGCCACGGTGACCCCCTGGCCGTGACGCACGGTGACCAGCCGCGACTGCTCGAGCTTGCGCACCGCCTCCCGCAGGGTGTTCCGATTCGTGCCGTACTGGGCCGCCAGCTCGCGCTCCCCGGGCAGGCGCTGCCCGGCCACCAGCTCACCGGCCAGGATCTGCCGCCGGAGGTCGAGGAAGATGGTGGCGGCGATGTTCACGCCGTGCGGCGCGTCGTCCATGGCTCCCGTTCCTGCCCACGATCGGACCCCCCCGCAGCGCCGTCAAGCGTGTTCTTCGTGCCTGCTACGGAGCCCCGGCGGGCCGGCAGCGCGCGGCGCCGGTGACGCCCCGGCACCGCAGCCCGTCACGCCCCGGGGCGGTCCCCCGCCGGACACGCCGCGAGGGCGGGCGGCTCGGGACCGCGCGCCGCGAGCGCGCCGGTGCCGGGGTCGCGCGCCGCGAGCCACCGGGCGATGGGCGCGAACACCCGGAGCGGAGCCGTCGGCGCGACGAAGAGGTCGGCGTGCGCGAACCAGTCGTCACGGGTCCCCACCTCGAGCACCTCCCGATCGCGTCCCCCCCACGCCTCCGCGGCCGACCGCGCCGCGGCGGGCGGGACGCGGCCGTCGCGGTTGGCGGCCACGACCAGGAGCGGGACGCGGATCCGCCGCAGGGCCGCGGCCACGTCCGTGCCGGCGAGGACGAGGTCTCGCCGCGCGATCCAGGCCGCGATCTCGGCGTTGATCGTGGGGCTCGGATCGGTGACCGCGCCGACCAGCGTCCGGGCGTCCTCGACGTCGACGTGGGCCGGGTTCACGTAAGGCGCGAGCCAGCCAGCCCGACCGAGCCACGGGAACGTGCTGCTGGCGAGGCGGCTCGCCCCGCCCATGGGGGCGCGCGCAGCGAGCCGAGGCGACGCGAAGAGGACCCGCAGGAGCGGGTGCGGCGGCTCCCAGCGGAGCGGCGAGCCGAGCGCGACGACGCCGGCGATCCGCGCCGCGCCGGAGCGCGCCAGGTACCCGTAGACGACGCTGCCCCCGAGGCTGGACCCGATGACGAAGGCGCGCCCGGAGGCGGCCTCGTGACCCTCGAGCACGACCCTGAGCGCTGCCGGGAGATCCTCGTCGGCGTAGGCGACCAGCGACACCGGCCCGGCGTCGCCGCGACGCGGCCATGACTGCCCGGTGCCGCGCAGGCAGAGCGTCCAGGTTTCGAAGCCGGCGGCGAGGAGCGTCGCGAGCAGGCTCGGGCCGCGCGGGTGCACCCCGAAGAGGTAGGGCGTCTGCGCGTACCCCGGCACGAGAAGCACCGGCGCCGCCCGCCGGGGCTCGACATCCCCGGCGGGCGTGGGGCGGAAGAGCTCGAGCGCCCAGCCGTCGCGGGTGACCGCGAAGCGCCGCGCGCCGGGTACCCCGCGGGGTCCGCTCACGGTCCCCCGGCGCCCTGAGCCTGGCTCGGCGCGGACATCGCCCCGGCGGCGAGGCCGAAGGCGGGCGACAGATCCTCGCGGAGCCGCGCCATCAGCTCGGGGAGAGCCCCGGCGACGTGCCCGGCCGCGCTCGCGAAGACGGCGGCGACCGCCGCGCGAGCGGTCTCCGGCACGGCGAGGCGAGGCCGCCGCGCGAGCACGCGCAGGACGCGGTCGGTGATCCGAGCCGGCTCGGGGTCGACCACGCCGAGACCGCGCTCCACGAGCTGCGCGTGGAGCCGCGCGTAGCGAGCCGCCTCCGCGGGCGTGAGCCAGACCACGGACTCGGCGAGCCGCGCGGGCGCGCCGGCGGCCACGGCCGCCAGGAAGTCCGCCGCGACCTCGGGGTCCTGGCCGAGCGCGCAGTCCACGAGCAGCTCCACCCCGACGTGCGCCGCGGCCAGGGCAGGACCCCGACGCAGGCCTCGCGAGACGAGAGCGCGCGCCCCCTCCCGGGTGAGGACGCGGAAGACGGAGCCTCGGTGGAAGTGGTCGTCGGTGGCGCGGTGCAGCGCGACGCCGAGCGCGATCCCCGGGTGCGCGACGCACGGCGGCGCGGCGGCCACCATGCCGACGAAGTCCGGCAGCATGGCGCCGAAGAGCGCAGCGGGGTCGCGACTCCACCAGCGCGCCACGGCGACATGGCCGAAGAAGTTCATCGGTGACAGGCTAGGGGCGAGCCCGCCCGGCCGCAACGCGATCGGGCGACGGCGCCGGGGGACTCCGCGCACCGGCGCGGCTGCGGCCCGTTGCGACCTGCCGCCGCTGGTGGAAGGATCCTCGCGTGCAGCGGGTCGAGCGACGGCGCTTCCTCGCGTGGACCGCGACGGGAGCGGCGATCATGGCGGGCGGCCTCCTGGCGCGGGCGCGGGGCAGCGGCGCCGTGCTCCCGGACGCCGTCGCGCGCGAGCTCAAGGTCCTCGCACCCTGGGAGTATCGGGTGGTGGAGGCCGTCGGGGCCCGGATCGTGGCGCCCGAGCGCGCGGAGGTCGCTCGCACCGTGGACGATACGCTGGCCGAGCTGCCCCCCGCCGACCAGCGGGACGTGCGCCGTCTGCTGGCGATCGTGGAGCACGGAGCGCCCCTCGGGACCGGGCGCTGGCGGCGCTTCACCGCGCTCGACGCGGCGGCCCAGGACGCCGTCCTCCGGTCGCTCGAGCGGAGCCCGTCCGCCAGCCTTCGCGGCGGCTTCGGCGTGCTCAAGACGCTGGCCTACCTCGCGCTCTACCGGGATCCGCGGTCCTGGCCGGCGCTCGGCTACGCCGGCCCGGTGATCCACTTCGGCCGATGACGACCCCCGCGGCACCAGACGCCACGACCGCCGTCGAGTCGGCGCGTCACCTCACGGCCGATCTCCGCCTGATGGCCGACGTCGCCGTCGTCGGCAGCGGAGCGGGCGGCGCCATGGCCGCGCTCGAGCTCGCCCGGCGCGGGGCTCGCGTGGTGGTGCTCGAGGAGGGGCCCGCGCTCGCGCCCCACCAGATGCGCCAGCGCGAGGAGGAGATGCTGCCGCTCCTCTACCAGGAGCGCGGCGGGCGCACGACCGAGGACCTCGCGATTCGGGTGCTCGGCGGACGCAACGTCGGGGGGAGCACCGTGCACAACACCTGCCTCTGCCGGCGCGCCCCCGCCGCGTTGCTCGAGCAGTGGGCTCGCGACCACGCGGTGTCGGGCGCCGGGCCTCGCGATCTCGAGCCCGCGTACGCCAGCGTGGAGGAGGAGCTCTCGGTCGGCCTGATCGAGGCCGACCGCCGCAACGGCAACAACGCGCTGCTGGCGCGCGGCGTCGCCCGGCTCGGCTGGCGCGGCGGCCCGCTCGCCCACAACCGGCTCGGCTGCCAGGGGTCCGGCTTCTGTGAGCTCGGCTGCCCCTTCGACGCCAAGCAGAACGCCGCGAAGGTGCTCCTGCCGCGCGCGCTGCGCCTCGGCGCGCGGGTCCTGGCCGACGTACGGGTCGTGCGCGTGGCGCACCGGCGCGGCCGGGTCCAGGGCGTGGTCGGGGTCGCGCTCGACGCGCGCGGCCAGCCGCGGGTGGCCGTGGAGGTCACCGCGCGCGCGGTCGTGCTCGCCGGCAGCGCGATCGGCAGCGCGGTGCTCGCCGGGCGGAGCGCGCTGCCCGCCCCCTTCCGGACGCTCGGATACGGGCTCCGCCTCCACCCGGGGGTGGCCGTCGCGGGCTGGTTCGACGAGCCGGTGGACGCGCACCGCGGCATCCCCCAGAGCTACGAGTGCACGGAGTGGCTCGAGCCGTCGCCGCAGAGCGACCGCCGCGTCTGGATCACCACCGTCTTCGCCCACCCGGTGGGCGCCGCCGCGATGCTCCCCGGCTTCGGGGCGGAGCACCGGCGGTGGATGCTGCGCTACCGGCACCTCGCGGCGCTCACGGCGATGGTGCACGACGAGTCGTCAGGGCACGTCGGCGTCCGCCCCGATGGGCGCGCGCGGATCGACTACGCGATGTCGCGAGCGGATCGGCGTCAGCTCGCCATCGGCGTGCGAGCGGCGGCGCACCTGCTCCTCGCCGCCGGAGCGCGCGAGGTGCTGGTGCCGAGCTCACCGCCGCACGTGCTCGACGACCCGGGGCAGGTGGAGCGGATCCCGGAGGGCGTCGCCGACCCGCGCGCGATCGCCGTGACGTCGGTGCACCCCCTGGGGACCCTGCGCCTGGGCGATGATCCACGGCGCGCGGTGGTGAACAGCGCCGGCGAGCATCACCAGGTCGAGGGCCTCTTCGTGCTCGACGGCTCGCTCTTCCCGACCAGCCTCGGGGTCCCGCCACAGCTATCCATCTACGCGTTCGCCCGCCACCTGGCACCCCGCGTGATCGACCGCCTCGGCGCGTGAAATCCCGCGGGGCGGCTGCGCCGCGCCGCGAGGAGCTCTCGCCCGCCGGGTTCGCGGCCGGGCAGTGCTCGCCAGTGCGGGTCGGCCCCGCGCCCGGTCACCGGACATGGGACCCGTCGACGCCAGAGGAACACGCGCAAAGACCGCTGCCACCCCCGCGAGGGGGTGGTAGACAGTGCGCCCGAACGGGCCCGGAGGGGCTCGACCGTCACGCCCATGGCCGCTCGACAGTCCCGCTCCAGCCGCCCCAAGAACGACGACCCCGGCGCCCCCTGGGTCTGGGTCGGCGTGGTGGGGCTGGCCGCGATCGGGCTCGCGCTGTCCGCGTACCTGCTGCAGGAGCACTACGTCGCCTGGACCGATCCGGAGGTGAAGGCGCTGTGCGACGTCAGCGAGGCGCTCTCTTGCTCGGTGGTCGCCCGCAGCCCCTACGCCGCGTTCCTCGGCCTGCCGGTCGCGGGGTGGGGCGTGCTCGGCTACGTCGTGATCGCCGGCGTCGGCTTCTGGGGTTGGTTCTCTCGGCGGAGCGCACCCGCGGTGGCGGCGCTCGGCGTGCTGGCCGCGTTCTGCGTGGTCGTCAGCCTGGCGCTCGGGGTCGTGTCCAAGCTCGCCATCGGCGTCCTCTGTCCCTTCTGCATGGGCACCTACGGCGTCAACGGCGCCCTGGCCATGCTGTCGCTCGCGCTCTTCGCGAAGACGGGCTGGCGGACCGCCTTCGCGGAGGCGATGGCGCTGGCGCGCGAGCGCACGGCGCGGGTGGTGGAGCTCGGCGCTGCCGGCGCCCTGGCGGTCGGCCTCCTCGCCTGGCTCTACCCCAAGTACTGGCTGGCGAGCGACTCGATCACCGAGGCGCTGCGGTCGATGCCGGCGCCCCCGCCGAGCGCCAGTGCCTGCCCCGATTCCGGGATCGCCACCGGGACGACCGCGGACGGGTTGCCGTGGATCGGAGCCCAGGCCCCCAAGGTGATCATCACGGAGTTCAGCGACTACCAGTGTCCGTTCTGCGCGCTCGCCCACCACAAGCTGCGGGCGCTGATCGAGGCGCACCCGCGGGTGCTCCGCGTCGTGCACCGGCATTTCCCCCTCGATCAGGCCTGCAACCCCATCATCCAGGAGCCCTTCCACGGCGCGGCCTGCTACTACGCGGGGCTGGCCGCCTGCGCCGACGAGCAGGGGAAGTTCTGGGCCGCCAACGATCACCTGTTCCTGCACGGGCGCGACGCCAAGCCGATCGAGGTCGCCGGGTTCGCCGCCGAGCTCGGGCTCGACCGCAAGGCCCTGGAGGAGTGCCTCGAGGAGCGCGCCTGGACCAAGATCCGGCCCGATCTCGAGGCCGGTATCCGCCTCCAGATCCGCGGCACGCCAAGCTTCCTGGTGGACGGCAAGCTCCACATGGGGTCGGACCCCGCGGAGATCCTGGCGCCGTACCTCGACGGCGGCGGCGAGCTCCGGGCCACGCCCCAGGCCCCGGGCGCGGCGTCGAGCGCGGTGACGCGCGATCTGCCGCCCCAGTCCGCAGCGAGCGTGGCGGCGTCCGCCGCGGTGGCACCGCGCGCCACGGCCGCGCCGGCCGCGGATGCTCCGACTCCGGCGCCAGCCCCGGCAGACCCGTCCCCCGCCGGCCCCTGAGCGCCGCCGCGCTGCCGGCGCGCCGCCGCGCCGGTCCCGGGCGTCACCCGCCGGTGGGGCGCTGCCGGATCTCGATGGTGACGTGGGTGATCCCGGGGACGTCGCGGAGCAACGCGCGGAGGTCGTCGCAGGTGCGGGTGGACGTCGTCTCGACCGAGACGATGACGCCGAGGTGGCGCGGGCTCAGGCGCCAGAGGTGGAGATCCCGCACGGTCACCCCCCCGAGATCCTGGAGCCGCCGCCGCACGAGCGCCTCGACGTCGCCGCCGACACCGTGGTCGAGCAGGATCGACGCCGAGTCCCGCAGCAACCCCCAGGACCAGCGCAGGATCAGCGCGCCCCCGACCAGCCCCATCAGCGGGTCGAGGAACCCCCAGCCGAAGAGCTTGCCGGCCGTCAGCGCCACGATGGCGAGCAGCGAGGTCAGGGCGTCCGCCAGCACGTGCACGTACGCCGCGCGCAGGTTGTGATCGCGGACGGCCGCGACGCGGCGCAGTCCGAGCGCCGCCTCGTCCACGAGTCCTGGCCCGTGCCCGTGCTCGCCGGCGGGCGCCGACGCGGACTCGAGGCCGTGGTCGTGGCCGTGCGCCGCCGGGCTGCCCACGAGCAGCCAGGCGCTCAGCAGGTTCACGAGGAGCCCGAGGACGGCCACGAAGAGCGCCTCGTCGAACGCGATCGCGCGTGGAGACAAGAGCCGCTCGATCGACGCCCACACCATGCCGATCGCGATCACCGCGAGCACGACGGCGCTCGTGTACCCGCCGAGGACCCCCACCTTCCCCGTCCCGAAGTTGTAGCGCGGGTCCCCACGATAGCGGCGCGCGAAGGCGTAGGCGAAGACGGTGATGCCGAGGGCGGCCGCGTGGCTGCCCATGTGCCAGCCGTCGGCGAGCAGCGCCATGGACCCGAACAGGATCCCGGCGCCGACCTCCGCCAGCATCATCGCCAGGGTGACGACGACCACCGCCACGGTGCGCTGCTCGGCGCCGGCGTCGACGGGGTCGCCGGTGTCGTGCCGGTGCGGATCGGGGAGCGGCGCCGAGCCGGCCATGATCACCCGGCCCGCGCGCGCCGTGCTCCCGGGGTGACCACCGGCGCGCACCCGGGACCCGTGTCGTCGTGCGCCCGCTCCTCCCGCGCCGCCCGCTTGAGTCGGGCGACTCCGGGCGTCGATCCGTCGCCAAGGGAGCAGCGGCTCATCACGATCCTCGCGGGACGATACTTTGGGCGCGGGATCCGATCGTCAACGATCGTCCACGACGCAACGCCCGGCGCCCGGCCCGTTGCGCGAAGCGAGTCCGCTCGGCGTGGGAAGCTCGATCGGAGACATGCGTTCAGCCCGGGGCACACCGGCGTGAACCAGCGTGACGTTGCGTCACCTCGCGATGACGGCCCCCGCCGCTTCAAATCGACCCCGACCCCGCTAGACTCCGCTGCCACATGACTGCCGCCGGCGACCGGGCCTCCCCCGCGTACCTCTGGGTTCCGACTTCCTACATGGCGATGGGGTTCGTCCTGAGCTCGGTCACGCTCAGCACCAACTTCGCCTTCAAGAACCTCGGCCTGCCCAACGGGACGATCACGATGTTGGCGAGCGTCCTCACGCTGCCCTACGTCCTGAAGTTCCTCTGGGCGCCGCTGCTGGAGCTGTACCGGACCAAGAAGTTCTGGGTGGTTTCCACGCAGATCGGGATCGCGGCGGGGCTCGCCCTGGCGGGGCTGGCGCTCCAGCTCCCTGCTTGGCTCGCGTTCTGCTTCGGCGCCCTGATGCTCTGCTCCATCCTGGGCGCCACCCAGGACGTCGGCGCCGATGGCGTCTACGTCACGACGCTCAACGCCAAGCAACAGGCTGGCTACGCCGGGATCCAGAGCATGGCGTGGACGGCGGGACCGCTGATCGCCACCGGCGCGCTCGTTCCGCTCGCGGGATGGCTGCACACGAGCCAGGGCCAGAGCTGGAACGGCGCCTGGATGATCGTCTTCATCGCCGCCGGCATCTTCCTCACCGTCGTGGCCCTCTGGCACACCTTCATCCTGCCCCCCGGAGGCAAGAGCGCCGACGCGCCCAAGAACGCCGCCGAGGCGATGAAGACCTTCGGCCACGCCTTCAAGACGTTCTTCGAGAAGCCGATGGTGTGGCGGATGCTCGCCCTCGCCTTCTTCTACCGGTTCGGCATCTACCTGCTGGAGAAGGTCGGCAACGTCTTCCTCATCGCCGACCGCGCCGAGGGTGGCCTGGGGCTGAGCAACGAGGCCGCGGGCGCCATCATCGGCACGTGGGGCTCCATCGCGTTCCTGGCGGCGAGCGTCCTCGGCGGGATCACGCTGGCCCGCGTCACGCTGAACCGCTCGATGCTGCTGCTCTTCTGCGCCTTGATCAACGTGCCCAACGTCACGTTCTTCTATCTCGGCGTGGCGCAGCCCGACCCGAGCCAGTTCTGGCTGATCACCACCATCATCTTCATCGAGAAGTTCGGCTACGGCTTCGGGGCGGTGGCGCACATGTACTACATGATGCGGCAGATCGCGCCGGGGCCGTACAAGACCGCGCACTACGCCTTCGCCACCGGGACGATGGGGCTCTGCAACTTCTCGACGGGCTTCGTCAGCGGCTGGCTGCAGGAGCAGGTCGGCTACAACACGTTCTTCTTGATCGTGCTGGTGTGCGCCATCCCCGGCCTGCTCGCCGCCTGGTACGCGCCCTTCATCCACAGCATGACCGACGATCCCGCGGGCGCGACCAAGTAGGCCGCCTGCGGGCGAGGCGCACCCCCTGGCGGCACCGCCCCCCGGAGCCTGACCTCACTCCGTCGTGCGCCTCGGCTGCCAGCCGGCCCGCTCGAGCCGTGCCACCAGCCCGTCGGCGCCCACGACGTGGCCCGCGCCCACGGCGAACAGGTAGGCCCGCGGCGGGGCGGCGCGCAGGCACGCGGTGATGCGGTCGGCCATCCGCGCGTTGCGGTCCGTGAAGAGCCGCTGCCGGACCTTGACGTCGAGCGGGTCCTGCGGGTCGAAGTCCTCCTCGAGCAGGCGGGTGACGCGGGCGTCCTCCCCGGAGACGTAGGCGGCGACGAGCTCCTCGGGGGGGTCACGGCGCTCGCGGCGGTAGCGGTCGATCTGATCCAGGGTGTCTCGGAGCAGCGCCGCCTGCTCCGCCGCCGTGAGCCCGTCGAACACCGCGACCTGCTCGGCGACGCTCTCGAGCCCGCCGACCTCCTTGCCGTCCGCCTCGGCCCGGGCATAGAGCGCCGCGTCGAGCGGTGGCTGCTGAGCGAGGAGCGAGAACCGATCGAGCAGGGTGACCTGGACGCTGACGACCCAGGGCTTCATGCGGTCGAAGGGCGCGAAGGGCACCCCGCGCGAGGTCCACTCCCGCTCCACGCGAGCGTGGAGCTCCGCGGGGAGGACGTCGCCCAGGGTGCTCCCGCCCGGGAGCAGGAGGGCCGCCGCGAGCCGGGACTGGGTCACGGCGTCGAGCGGGATCTCGCCGTAGTAGGCCTCGCACTCGACCAGCACGCGCTCCAGCGCGGCCGGGAGCACGCGCAGGCGGGGATCGGGCAGGTGCATCGTCCCGACCAGGTAGGACGCCTTCGGCGGCGGGGTGAGGCGCCACAGGAACGGCCGGCGCCAGGCGCGGGCCGGCGCCGCGGCGGACGCGGACGGCGCCGCGGCGGACGCGGACGGCGCCGCGGCGG
>CAYVRP010000112.1:0-22021 GCA_964454025.1 uncultured Polyangiaceae bacterium
GCCTCGCCCGATGGCGTGCAAGGCGACGCTGGTCGCGTGGATCACACCGACGGCGGCCATGACTCGGTTTGCTGGTGGCGCTCGGTGGCAGCCGGGCGGCCGCGGCGCAGGACGCGGCGCCCGAGCAGGCGCCCGCGCCGCCGATCGAGGCGCCCCCGCGCCGCGCCGACCAGCGCGAGGTCGCGCCGGGCGCGCGCCGGTTCTTGGCCCCGCCCACCTTCGGGGAGTGGGCGGGCGCGGAGCGCGTCCTCGACGGCGAGCTCTCGCTCGGGCAGCCGCGCCCCCAGGCGAGCGGTGGGCTCGCGCCCGCGCTCGACGACCAGCCGCGGACTCATGCGTCGCTGCGTGGGGCGCAGTCGCGCGGCCCGCGGCACCTGTCCTGGAACCTGATCGAGCTCGGCGCCCTGCACGAGCTCGAGAGCGGTGCGGTGCTCGCCACGAGCTTCCGGCTCGACCAGCGCGAGGAGCGCGCCGAGCAGGGGTGGCTCCTGCTCGCGCGGCCCTGGGGGCGGCGGTGGTTGGTGCCCGCGGTGGGGTTCGGCGCAGGATCGCCCGCCGTGCCGGGCGTCGTCGCCGGTGCGGAGCTCCGCTCCGACCGGACCCGCGCGATCGGACACGCCATCGGGCTCCAGGCCGCGAGCTTCCCCGAGGAGCGCCGTCGCTTCTTGGGTCAGGTGGCGGGGCTCTGCCGCCTCGGTCCCCGCGCCGCGCTCGAGGCGCGAGTCGCGCTCGGCGCGTGGACGGGACCGGACGTCGGCGGGGACGTCGCCCTGCGCTGGCTCCACGCGGGGCTGCAGCGGCTCGGAGAGCGCGTCGCGCTCTACGAGCGTGCCACCCTCGCCCGCGGGCTGGCGGCGCCCGCTCCGGGCGCGCGGGAGGTGGCGAGCGCCTGGTCGTTCGACGCCGTGCTCGGGACCCGGGTCGCGGTGACGCGCCGCTACGGCGTCTCCGTGCAGGCCGAGGCCGGCGCCCAGCCCTCACGCTACGAGCGCCTCGGCGTCGCGGCCGGGCTCGACGCCGAGCTGTTCTGAATCAGCGAGCGCGCGGCGTCGGGGGGCTATACTCCCGCGCGGCACGATGCCGGAGGCGCTGACCCGTATGGTGCGAGAGGTGGCCGGGGCGCTGCGCCTGGCCGACGCGCTCGACGTGCTGGTCGTCGCCGTCTTCGTCTACGCGCTCATCAACTGGTTCCGTCAGGCGCGCTCGCGCGTGGTGATGAGCGGGCTCGCCACCCTGGTGGGCCTGTACTTCGTGGCGCGGCTGCTCCAGATGACGCTGACGCTGATCCTCTTCCAGGTGGGCATCACCGTGGCCGCCGTGGCCCTGATCGTCGTCTTCCAGGAGGAGATCCGCCGCGCCTTCGAGCGCGTCGCGTTCACCCGGCCGCTGCAGCGGCTCCGGCAGGACGCGGGCCCCCGGCCGCTCACCGATCTGATCGTCACCGCCGCGTTCGAGCTCGCCAGGAGCCGCACCGGGGCGCTGATCGTCCTCAAGGGCAAGGAGTCGCTCGACCGTCACCTCACCGGCGGCGTGGCGCTCGGCGGCGCGCTGAGCGAGCCGCTGCTGTACAGCATCTTCGACACCAGCTCGGCCGGGCACGACGGGGCGTTGATCGTGGAGGACGGGCTCGCCTCACGGTTCGCCGTGCACCTGCCGCTGTCCGACGCGATCACGGGGCAGGAGCGCTTCGGCACCCGCCACGCCGCGGCGCTGGGCCTCTCGGAGCGCTCGGACGCGCTGGTCGTCGTCGTCTCCGAGGAGCGGGGCGAGGTGAGCGTGGCGCAGGGAGGCAAGCTTCACCAGGCGCTCCGTCCCGCCCAGCTCGCGGAGCGCCTGACGGCGTTTCGACAGCGCACCGCCCCCGACCGCGGGGGAGGGCTGCTGCGGCGCGGGCTGGTCAGGAACGCGGGGACCAAGCTGCTCAGCGTCGTCATCGCGATCGGGGCCTGGCTCGTGGTCCACGGGCGCGACCGCGAAATCAGCACGCGCAGCTACGAGGTCCCGGTGGTCCTGCGGGACGTGCCCGCGGACCTGCTGGTGGAGCCCCCGCGCCCGGACCGGGTGCGCGTCACCCTCTCGGGTCCCGAGCGGGCGTTCCAGCAGGTCGACCCCGCGGCGCTCACGGCGTCGATCGACGCGGCGCAGCTGAAGGCCGGCCTCACCCCGCGCACGATCACGGCGGAGGCGCTGCGGACGCCGCCCTCGATCACCGTAGAGCGCGTCGAGCCCTCGGTCACCACCCTCAGCGCGAAGGCGACGCGTCTGGTCGAGCTCCCCGTGCGCGTCACCACGTCGGGCCGGGTGCCCACCGGCTACGTGGTGACCCGCATCACCTCGGAGCCGGAGCAGGTGCGCGTCCGCATCCCCGTCGAGGACCTGGGCGCGGTGGCCGTGCTGAAGACCGCGCCCCTGTCGCTCGCGGGGCGGACGACCTCCCTCGTCGCCACCCAGCCGCTCGAGCTCCCGGAGCGGATTCGGCTGGTGGAGCCGAGCGCCGCGGCCGTGGTGGTCAAGGTCACCATCGAGCCGCGGTGAACGTCCCCCGGGCGCCGCTCCGTGGCGCGACCATCGCGGCTGTCCCCGCTCGCCGCGCCCTCGGCGCCCGCCGGGGGGGCGAGCGCGCCGCGCGTGCCCCCGGGGGCCCCGCCCGCTACCGCAGGTACCGGGCGCTGTACTCCCGGTTGATCTGGTCGATCTCCTTGCTGCCTTCGATGTAGGGCCGGTACATCTCGAAGGGGTCGCCGGCCCCGTAGACGCCGCAGGACGAGCAGTTCTCGCAGCCGCCCCCGCCGCAGGAGAGCGCGTCGCGGACGATCTTCTCCCGCTCCTCGCGGGTGGTGTTCGCGATCAGGAATCTTGGGTGCACGGGGCCTCCCGGTCCGCCCGCGCTCGACCGCCGGCCCGTCGCGGCGCCGACCGATCTCGGGGGACCGCGGAGACATAGCGCCGCCCCGGCGCGTCACCAGGGGGTCCGGCGCCGGTTCCCTGCGGGCGGCGCCCGTCCGGCGCTCAGGCGAGCCCCCACCCCTCCTCGAGCAGCGCGTCCACCGCCGCCAGCGCCTGACCCAGCCGCTCCTCTCGCTCGCCTCGCACCCAGCACCAGCGACGCCCGCTCTGCTCGAGCCGTTCGACGAAGCGCTTCGTCATCGAGCTCCGGATACGTTCGCCGTCGCGCAGACCATCCTGGTCGAAGGGGACGTCGGCGTCATGGGTCAGCAGGTAGAGCGGGTGGTGACGCGCCAGCGCCTCGACGCGGGCAGAGCGTAGCCCGAGGTAGCGTTCGTGCCACACCCCGGTCGCGAAGGCGTCGGTGTCGCAGATGAGGAGCGGGCCTCCCCAGCAGGCTTCGAGGTCCTCGACGCGGTTCTGCTCCCGCGCGATGGTCAGGAAGGTTTCCGAGTCCCAGACCAGCTCCTCGAGGCGCGGCGGGGACCTGCCCTCGAGCTCGGCCTGGGCCCGCTGCGACGTGAGGAGCAGCATCGTGTGCTCGCGGCCGTACTCCGGGACCCAGCGGGTCAGCCCGAGCGCGCCGCCCCGCTGCCGGAGCCGCTCGGCCAGTTCGCGGGCGAGCGTGGTCTTGCCCGTGGACTCGGCGCCGACCACGACGACCCGGCGCGACAGGCCGCCGCGCACGGGCGCCGCGAGGAAGTCCCAGGCGCGCATCGGGTTGCGGCGCACCGCCGTGCCCGAGATAGGGACCAGCAGCCGGGGCGGGTCGACCCGGACGTGCCGCGCCCCCAGCCTTCGCCCCAGCTCCGCGCCGTAGTCCTCGGAGGTGAAGATGGCATCGACCGGGCCCGGATCCACGGGCCACCCTTGGCTCGCGTCGGGTCGCGCTGGTGCTCCTGGTTCCGTTTGGGCACCTCGTCCCGGGTGGAGCTGCTCCACCCCGGCGAGCATCAGGGCCACGTGCGCGTTCCAGACGGCGTCGTTCTCGAAGTCGATGGGGTGGTCGTCACGCACGCCGGCGAACCGCACGTTGGGGTCGGCCTGGTGGACCTCGCGGAGCCAGCGCACCCGCGCATCGAGCGCGATGCGCTCAGCCGCGGCTGCCATGACCACGACGCTCACGCGGTCGCAGAGCGACGCCGCGGTGCGCACCAGCAGGTGGTGCCCGGCGTGCGGGGGGTAGAACTTGCCGATGACGAGGCCGTGGCGGGGCTTCATGCCGGTGCTGTCCTCTCGGCGCGCTCGGACCCGAGCTCGCGCTGCCAGGCGCGCAGCCCCATCACGCAGAGCCCGAGGAAGATCGCGTAGAGCGCCGCGGTGGGGTAGAGGCTTCGCGCGACGTAGAGCGGGATGGAAAGCACGTCCACGGCGATCCAGAGCCACCACGACTCCAGGAGCTTCTGGGCCTGACCGTAGGTGGCGGCCAGGCTCAGGGTAAGGACGCTCGCGTCCCAGAGCGGGTAGGGGGAGTCCGTGGCCCGCGCGAGCCACGACGCCGCGGCGACCGTGGCCAGCGTGGTGACCAGGCCGAGCGCCCTCCATTCGCCGGCGGTGGTACGGCGCACGGGCAGCTTCGCGCCGCTCCGGTCGCGGCCTGCCACCCAGGACCACCAGCCGTAGAGGGCGAGCGCCGCGAAGATTACCTGCAGGATTGCGTCGCCGTAGAGCTTGCTCCACCAGAAGATGAGGAAGAAGAACGCGTTGTTCAGCAGCCCGATGAACCAGTTCCAGATGTTTTGCTGCGCGACGAGCCAGACGCAGGCGATCCCGGTGACGTCACCGACGAGCTCGGCCCAGGTGATGGGACCCAGGACGGGACGCTCGAGCGCGGAGAGGAGCTGATCCATCGGCCTGGGTCGAGCCCGGCGCGGCTGCCCCGGGGGCTTCGGGCGGTATGGATCGACCGGGTCCCCCCTGGCAAGGTCCGGGCGGAACGCGCCCATCGCCGCCCGGCGCTCAGTCGGGGTCGAAGCGGGCCGCGATCGCGCGGTGATGGCGGCGCATGGCGGCGCGGAAGAGCCCCTGCGCCAGCGGGACCGACAGGGGCCAGTAGAGCGGCGAGCGCAGGGCGAAGGCGAAGGTGCGGGTGAGGCGGCTCCCGGCGCCGCTGGGGCTCACCTGCCAGCGCTCGTCGATCTCGCGGACGAGCCACCCGAACGGGCCCGAGAGCTCGAAGATCTGGACCGCGAAGCGCTCCGGGCGCACGCACTCCACGATCCGCTCCCGGTGGGTCGAGCCGTCCGTGTTGGTGACGCGGGACTCCGAGCCCACCACGGTGTAGCTGCCCCGCTCGAACTCCACGCGTGCGAGCCCCGGGATCGGGCCGTAGCCCGGGAAGCTCAGGAACCCGGCCTCGCTCGCCAGGAAATCGAACAACGTCGCCGCGTCCGCCGCCACGGTGACCGCCTCGCGCACCTCGACCCGCATGGCGAGCGAGGATACAGCATGCGGCGGGGCCGGAGGGGGGCGCGTGTCTCGGCCCCGCGCAGCGCCGGACGAGGACCGCGCTCGGACGAGCATTGCCGGCGAAGCCGGGGGACCGAGTCACCTCGTCGCCCCACCCGAGGCGCGAGATCCCTTCGAGCATGCAGAGGCGAGCGGCGCCGGCCCCGCGTGGAGCGAAGCCACCTCCCGGGCAGACCCAGTGGCCCGCCAAACGGGTGGTCCGGGCCGGGCGGCATGATCACCCGGTGCGAAGCCATCGCCGACGATGATCGGGCCGCGGATCAGGCCCACTTCCCCATCGCGCCTCTGGCGGACCTGGGCGATACGGCCGAGGCGTGGCGAGCGGTCGACCGGTTCCTGAGACGGCTGGGCGGGGAGAGGGTGCTCGACACCGTGCGCCTGGCGAAGCTGGGAGCGGAGGTGCTGCTGGCGGCAGGGGACCTGTCGCGAGTGGCGCGATACCTGGGCGTGGCTGCAGCGACCGAGCCGTTCGACAAGCGAAAGTGCGACCGTGGCTTCTCGCTCGATGCCGTGCGCGAATGGAGAGCCAACCACGGACTCCTCGACCCTGACGACGCCGCGAACGACGAGCAGCGCGGGAAGGCGCTCTTTCATCGCGCCCGGCGGCGGTGCGACGACGCGCTGGCCGCGGGGCGGCAGGAGGCCGCGCGGGGGGGCGCGGGCCGAGATGGGGGCCGCGGCGCGGTCGCCGGGGTGGACGACGGAGGGTCGATGCAGCCTCGTCGACGTCCTCGCGCGCTACGCCAAGCTCGAGGACTCGGGCACAATCCAGCGCCTCCTGCGCCGGCTCGACCAGGACGAGCGCGAGTCGATCCTCGATGGCGAGCGACTGGCTCGCCTCGGGCTCGCTCGCGAGGCGGTCGCGCGGGCCAGGCGCGACGCCGAGAGCGCTCGCGGAGCTCGCGACGACGACCGATCCCAACCTCCACTTCCCCGTCATGGCGCTCGAGCGGAACGTCCGCTTCCTGGTCGAGCAGGGCGAGGCGAGCGTGGCGAAGAAGCGGGTCGGACGCGCGCTGCGCGAGCTGCCGACCGGGCCCCTCCCCGAGGCCGGTTGCTCCACCTCGGACGTCGACGATCTGCTCGCCCAGGCGGTCTTCGCGGTGGGTGAGCCGGCGCGGGCGGCGGAGTTGCTCGATCGCGCCAAGGCCGACGCGAGCGTGGAGAGGCGGCGCGGCGCCAGGCACGGCGCGGCGGGAGCCACGCTGACGACGCTGGCCGAGATGGGGCAAGCGGACCAGGCCCTGGCGGCAGCGCAGAAGCTCTGGTCACCGACCGGGCGACGCCTGCAGGTGGCGAGGTTGCTCGCCAGGGCGGCACGCTGGAAGCAGCCCCAGGTCGTCCTCCGCTCGGTGGCAACGCCCGAGGAGGCCGCGCAGATCTGCTGGGCGATCCACTTCGAGCTGCCCGGGAACGCCCCTGGGTAGTCCCTGCCGAGCCGCGCGCGTGAACGGCGGCCTTCCGTCCGCCGCGGGCGCTCAGCTCGGCAGGAACGCGGCGGCGTTGTCGAGCCGGTTGGTTCGCGAGTTCTGCTTCTCCTGGGGGAACCGGTCCGGGAAGGCCTGGTGCAGGACCCGGGCGATGATCACGGCGAGCGACGAGACGGGCGGCTTCGCCGCGCGGGTCGACTTCGGTGTGGCCTGGCTTGGCTTGCGCGCCGCGCCAGCCCGCGTCGGTGTGGTGCTGGCCAGCCTGCGCGCGGCCCCGGCCGGCTTCTTCGTGGCCTTGCGTACCCCTTGGACCGCCTTCTTCGTCGCCAAGGGGCGGATCGGAGAGCGACGGGCCGCGCCCCGTCAAGCCGGGCGCGCTCGCCGTGGCTGCTCGGCGGGCGCCGGTGGCTGCCCGGCGGCGCGTCGCGCATCCCGTCGCCGCAGGCTCCCGAGCGCGAGCGCGAGCCACGTCGCCCAGCCGGCTCCGCCCGGCGTCGTCGCCGCCCGGCACCCGCAGCCGCGATCGTCTCCCGCCTCGTCGACCGCGCCGCGCGGCCCCGAGCCGCCCAGGGCCGCGCCACCGCTGCCGCCGAGCAACGGAGCGGTGCCGCCGGTCGAGCGCGCACCGCCGGTCGAGCTCCCGCCGCTGGCTCCGCCGGTCCCGCCGGACCGGGGTCCCGTCCCGCCGCTGCCCGAGGGCGCGCCGCCGGTCGTCGCGAGGCCGCCCGTGCTCGCGAGGCCGCCCGTCTCGGCGGCCCCGCCCGTTCCACCGGCGCCCCCGGTCCGCTCGCCGCCCGTGGGCGCCCCGCCGCTCGTCGTGCCGCCGGCCGTGACCGCGCCGCTCCCGCCCGGGTCGCCGCCGCCGGTCGCCACGCCGCCCAGCGGGCCCGTGCCGCCGCTCGAGGCGCCGCCGCTCGGCGCGGTCCCGCCGTCTGCCGGGGGCGCGCCCGCGGTCCCGCCCGCGCCGCCCGCCGCCCCCTCGAGCGGCGTGAGCAGGAGGCGGTAGCCGTCGCGGGCGTTCGCGCCGGTGATCTGGACCGTGATCTGGTCGTCCACGACGGCGAGCTCGGCGGACGAGAGCGTGTCGGTCGCGGTCACCACCGTGCCGCGATTGACGAACGGGGTGCGCTCGACGACGGCGCGCACGGTCGCGCCGAGGAACGGCGCCGCGGCGAAGCCCCGCACGGTCACCGCGATGGTCCCGTCGTTCTCGCCGCCGAAGAGCACGCTCGCCGACCGCGCGGCCTCGTCGACGTTCGCGAAGCCGTCCAGGGCGCCGCCGCTGTCGGGGCTCGGCGGCACGGTCGCCACCATCTCGCCGCCCATCTGCCCGTACCACACGTAGAACCACCAGCCGCCGTTGGGCTCGCTGTCGGTGGCGAGCAGGCTCCCCAGGCGCCCGGGGTGGGCGACGTCCCAGAAGCTGATGCAGGCGCTGTCCACCCGGTGCCGCTCGAACTTGGCGATCATCGGCGCCGAAGCGCCCGGCTGCCCCTCGGCGTCGAGGCGCGCGGCCCCGCCGTACTCGTTGATGCTGATCCGGAGCGGTCCGATGCCGAGCTCCGCCTCGAGCGCGCGGTAGGCCAGGAGGGGATAGTTGGGGCTCCCGCCCCCGAGCTCGTGCCAGCCGACGATGTCGGGCAGGCAGTCGTGGTCCCGACCGTAGGTGAGGAAGTCGCGGAGCAGGGGCTCGTCGTAGTGCGTCGGGCAGGGCCCGATGATCGGCACCTCGGGATCGAGCTGCCGGAGCCGGGCGTAGGTCTGCCGCCAGAAGTCGTTGAAGGAGAGGGGGTTCGAGGCGGAGTAGGTGAGGTTCGGCTCGTTCCAGATCTCGTAGCCGTAGATGTTGGTGAGTCCGGCCGCCTGCCGGCGCGACACCGTCTCCTCGACCTTGGCGAGCCACTCCTCCATCGAGGGGAGGTCGTAGAAGCCGGTGAGCCAGTCCGACAGGCGGATGGTGACGGTCGCGGTCGGGGTGGCCAGGCGCGCGGCGACCCGGATCGCGTCGCCGACCGGCTGCTGCACGTTCGCCGCGGGGTTGGTGAACATCCGCGGCCGCAGGGGCGCGATCAGGGCGTCGACGTCGGCGGGCAGCGACTCGGTCACGCCGTAGAGCGAGCCGCTCGCGACGTGCTTCGCCGGTCCGATCCGCGACGAGAGGTCGACGCTCAAGAGCGTGTCCGCCGCCGCCGGGCTCGCCGCCAGGCCGGCGGCGACGCCGAGCAGGGCGCCGGATCCCAGCGGGGAGCGATGGCCCCAGCCCCCTTCGCCCCCGCGGGACCGGGCGCTGCGCGAGGGTTTCCTGCCCATGAACACCACCTCTGGCTGCCTGACCCAGGACCATCGTCTCACCCGGCCGCGGGCCAGCCAAGGTGACGTTTCCCCACCTTGTCGATCCGATTCCGACCCGGGCGCCGCGAGCGGACCGGCGCCGTTCGCGGTCGGGCGCCTCGCGTCACTCATCGCGTGTTCACGTGGGCGCGGGCCATCAGTCCCCGGTACGCGCGCGGCGACACGCCGTGGTGGCGCAGGAACAGACGCCGGAAATGCCCGACCGAGGGGTAACCGCAGGCGGCCGCGATCTCCGCGATGCCGTCGGTGGAGTCGCGCAGCATCCCGGCCGCGTCCGCCAGGCGACGCCGGTGGATGTACTCGGTCACCGTGACGTGCTCGGCCTCGCGGAACGCGCGGTTCAGGTAGTCGGGGTTGACGCGCAGGGCGCGGGCGATGCGGGCGGTGGAGAGCTTCTCGGTCAGGTGGTGGGTGACGTAGGCCTCGACGCGCCCGGCGAGCGCGGCGCCACGCGCGCGGCTCGCTTCGGCGGGCGCTCGCGCCACCTCGCGCAGGATGAGCAGGAGCAGCAGTGCCCCGGAGAGCGGGTCGAGGCAGCGCGCCTCCTGATCCTCGAGGTAGCGGTGGAAGAACTCGGCGACGCAGCCGGGGCGCTGGACCCGCCCGAGCTGCGGCACCACGATCCGGGGCTCACGATCGGGGGGAGCGCTGGGCACGAAATGGATCCAGTAGAACGACAGCTCGGGTCCGAACGGCGCTGCCGAGCGGTGCCGCCGTCCGGGGAACAGGAGCAGGGCGTGACCGGGCGGCACGTCGAACCGCACGTCCTCCTCCCAGAGCGACAGCGTGCCCTTCTTGACCACGATGAGCTCGTAGTTGTCGAGGATCCGGTCCGGGTGCTCGCCCCGTCCGCTGCTGATGAACAGACCGCAGGAGACGACCTCGAGCCCGAGGTGGGTGCCGAGGCTCAGCTGGTCCATGGCTGGCGGCCTGGCGCACATCGGGTGTGAGCCGGGCGAGCGCGGCGCGAGCCCTCGCTCACCACCGACGCACGCCGACCCACGCTCGCGACCATCCACCCGAGGATACACCGGAGGCTGCCTGGTTCGAGGGCGGTTCCGGCAGTCAGCAAGGACCGCCGGGCGCAGACCTCGCCGAGAGCGGCCGCCCTGGCGACGCTCACCCCGGGGAGTCGAACGGGCGGCGACCCCGATCCATGCGACCAGGCTGCGGTTCGGCATCGGACGGAACCGGCCGGGATCCGCGCCGCTGGCCGCGCGCGACGCGCCCCACGGCCGCGGCGATTTCTCTCCGCCCCGTTCCTGAGACCCTGCAGGGCTCGGGGGAGGATCCGGGCCTCTGCTGGCGCTCGGGGCCCCGGGCAAGCTCAGGGGAGCGGCGCGCGGGCTGGCGGCAGGCAGCTCGAGGAGCGCCGGAGAGGTGCGCACCATGCACGGACGACGCTTCATCGGCGGTTGGCTCATGTCCTTCGGGATCTCGCTCGCGAGCTGCGGTCCCTCGAGTTCCTCCTAGCCGGAGCAGGCCGCGCGCGGCGACTGTGCGCCCGGGGCCATCGATTGCGGCGACGGGTGCGTCGACGTCCTCACCGACGCCGCCCACTATCGATCGGGGGCCGGGGAGCCGGCGCGCAGGGCGCGGGGGGTACGGGCGGGACCGGCGTCACGGGCGGCGCTGCGGGCGCGGGCGCGGAGCCCGGCTTCCGTGGCGACGGGACGACGGGCGGCGCGGCGACCGGAGGCGAGGGGACGGGTGGGGCCTTCGCCGACCCGATCGACGAGGCGCGGCCGCCGATGACCCCCCGGGGGTGTGGAACGAGGCGCTGCCGATCGGCAATGGGCGGCGCGGGGCCATTGGTCTACGGTGACCCAGCGCGCGAGCGGCTGCAGCTCAACGAGGACAGCTTCTGGTCCGGCGGCCCCTCGCGCAACGACAACCCCGACGCGCTGGGCGCGCTCGTTGCCGTCCCGCCGGCGATCTTCGAGGGGCGGTACACCGACGCCGAGTCGATGCTCAACCGGAGCATGACCGCCCGGCAGCTCCACGGCTCGCTGTACCAGCCGATCGGCGAGCTGGTGCTCTCCTTCCCCGGGCACGAGGGGTACAATGGCTACCGCCGCGAGCTCAGCCTCCGGCGGGCGGTCTTCACCGCCACCTACGAGGTGGGCGCCGTCACCTTCACGCGGGAGGTGTTCGCCTCGCAGCCGGACCAGCTGCTCGTGGTGCGCGTGACCGCCGACCAGCCCGCCGCGCTCGCCTTCACCCCGTGGGCATCAGGTGGCCCCCTGAAGACGGGGATGCGCGTCCTCGACGCGAGCACCCAGGAGCTCACCGGGCGCTCCGCCTCGCACGAGGGCGTGAGCGGCCAGGTGAAGTTCGACGCGCGCGTGAGGGTGCTGAACACCGGCGGCGTCACGACGGCGGCCACGAGCGGCGTCGCCGTGAGGGGCGCGGACGAGGCGTTGATCCTGATCAGCATGGCCACCAACTTCGTCGACTACGCGACGTTGACGGCCGACGAGACGGCGCTGGCCACCGCGGCGCTCGCGGCGGCCGCGGAGAAGCCCTACGCGGAGCTCCTCGCCGCCCACCTGCTCGCCTTCCGGGGCCTCTCCGACCGGAACGCGCTCGACCTCGAGACCAGCGCGGCCGCGAGCCGGCCCACCGACGAGCGGATCCAGGCGTTCACCCAGGACAGCGATCCGGAGCTGATCGTGCTGTATTGCCAGTTGGCCGGTACCTCCTGATCTAGAGCTCCCAGCCCGCGAACCTCCGGGGGCCGGGGAACGACCAGACGAGCCCGCCCTGGGACGGCAAGTACACCCTCAACATCAACGCGGAGATGAACTACTGGCTCGCGGAGAAGTGCAACCTCTCCGAGCTCCACGAGCCGCTCCTGCGGAGCCGTCTGGGAGCTGTCGGAGACCGGGCGGCAGACGGCCTCGACCATGTACGGGGCGGACGGGTGGGTGGCCCACCACAATACCGATCTCTGGCGCATCACCGGAGTCGTCGACGGCGCCCTCTGGGGGACGTGGTCCATGGGCAGGGCCTGGCGCTCTCGCAGCACCTCTGGGAGCGCTACCTCTACACGGGGGACCTCGCGTTCCTCGAGTCGGCCTACCCCGTCATGCGCTCGGCCTGCGAGTTCTACCAGCACTTCCTGATCGAGGGGCCCGAGCACGGCTGGCTGGTGGTCAGCCCCTCCATCTCGCCCGAGAACGCGCCGGCGGGCCACTCCACGTCCGTGGTTGCCGGCGCCACCATGGACAACCAGCTCCTCTTCGACCTCTTCAGCAAGACCATCGCCGCCGCCCGGCTCGGGCGCGACGCGGCGCCGATGGCGGAGCTCCAGGCCCTCCGCGACCGGTTGCCCCCGATGCAGATCGGCAGCTTCGGTCAGCTCCAGGAGTGGATGGAGGACTGGGACGACCCCAGCGACACGCACCGGCACGTCTCGCCCCTGTACGGCCTGTTCCCGAGCGCCCAGATCTCTCCCCACGCGTCGCCCGAGCTCTTCGGCGCGCACGACCCTGGAGCACCGCGGCGACTTCTCCACCGGCTGGTCCATGGGGTGGAAGTTCAATTTCTGGGCGCGCCTGCGCGACGGCAACCACGCGCTCAAGCTCATCGACGACCAGCTCACGCTGGTGGATCCGGTCGGCGACGGGGGCCAGGGTGGCACCTACCCGAACCTGTCCGACGCCCACCCGCCCTTCCAGATCGACGGCAACTTCGGCTGCACCTCCGGCATCGCCGCGATGCTGCTGCAGTCTCACGATGGTGCGATCCACCTGTTGCCCGCGCTGCCCGACGCCTGCGCGGCCGCCGGAGTGGTGACGGGCCTCCGCGCCTACGGCGGTTTCGAGATCAGCTTTGCCTGGCGGGACGGGCAGGTGCAATTGATGGAGCTTGGCTCCACCCACGGCGGCAGTTGCCGGCTCCGCACGCCGAACCCGCTGGTGGTGAGCGACGGTGAGCCGCTCGCAGCGGCCGCCGGGGAGAACCCGAACTCGTTCTTCCAGACCCTCGAGGTCACGGCGCCGCTCATCTCACCGTCGGCCAATCTGGACGAAGTCGTCCTCGAGCCCACCTTCCTCGTCGAACTGCCGACGGAGGCCGGGCGGATTTGCCGGTTCGTGGCGCAAAATTGAGACAGGATCGGAAAGGGCTGCCCGAGGGGTGCAAAATGGTGCCCCCCGCACGGCGAAAGTTACGGGGCGAGGGGGAGAACGGGGCCCTCTCTCCTCGCGGTGCAGCGCATGTCAACCTGATCGGGTCGGCAGGGATCCGGCGCCCGCCCCCGAAACCACTACGGGGGTGCCGGTCGGTTCTCACCGCTGGTCCGAGAGAGCTCCCGTGTTCCGCCTGACGTTCCGCGGCCTACTGTCCTCGCTGCCCTTGATCTCCAGCGTCGTGCCGTCGCGGCCGGCGGCGAGCGCGGGCTCGATGGACCGGCTCCAGGGGTTCGACCTCGCGCGGGTCAGGGTGACGGACCCGTACTACGAGCACCTCTTCAGCACCGGCGTGCGCTACCTGCTGCGCCTCGATCCCGACCGGCTCCTCGCGGGCTTCCGCGCGGTTTCCCTCGGCCAGGATCCGGAGCGCGCGGCCGGGCGGCCCCTCCATCGCGGCGAGGGGAGCCGGGGTGCGAGCCGCGGGCATCCCCTGGGCCGCACCCTCACCGCGCTCGCGCAGGCCTGTCGGCAGACCATCGGCGTCGACCCGGCGCTCAACCTGGAGCTCATGGACCTGCTCGGTTACCTCATCGACGAGCTCGCGGTCTGTCAGGACCGGAGCTCGAACGGGTACCTCTTCGCGTCACCACAGGAGTGCTTCCACGCCGTCGAGGAGCGAGGCACCGGGGGCCCCTGGGACACGATGCGCGAGCTCATCGCTGGCACCGTGGACGTGTACCAGCTCACGGGGAATCCCACGGCCCTCGACGTCGCGAGCCGGCTCGGCGACTGGGTCGACGAGCGGACGCGCCGGTGGGACGACGCCACGCGCGTGCGGGTGCTGGGCGGCGAGCGCGGCGGCATGAACGCGAGCCTGTACGCCCTGTACGAGCTCACCGGCGATCCGAGGCACCTGGCCGCGGCGCGACGGTTCGACGACGACGACCTGCTCGCCCCGACCGGCGGCGCACCGACCGACGGGCACGCTTGCCTCCGGATCCCGAGGCTCCTCGGCGCGCTCCAGCGCCACCGCCTGCTCGGTGAGCCGGCGACCCCCCGCCTCCACGCGGCGGAGCGGCTCTGGTCGAGGGTGGCGGGGGAGCACGCCCCCTTCACCAGCGGCGGCGAGGTGGGCAGCGCGCTCGACCTGCTCGGCCTGACGAGGAGGCTCTTCCTGAGCACCGGCGACGTCCGGTATGTCGACTCCTTCGAGCGCGTGCTGTTCAACGAGATCCTGTCGGCGCTCCAACCCGAGGCGGCGATGGTCGTCCCCCGCGAGCCCCCGGACCACGGCTTCGACGGGTTCTGGACGGCGACGGACCTCGACGGTGGCCTCGACGACGCCTGCACGACGGGCTCGGCCCGGCTTCGCGACGGCATCTACTTTCACGACGCCACCGACCTCTTCGTCAACCTGTTCGTCAGCTCGAGCCTCGACTGGCCCGAGCGGTCGCTGGCGCTCAGGCAGACGGCGGACGTGCCCCTCTCGTCGACGGTGGTCTTCACCATCGACGCCGTGCCCGCCGACACGCTCCGCATCAAGCTCCGGAGGCCGTGGTGGGTGGCGGGCAAAGGGCACGCCACGCTCAGGGTGAACGGAGAGGTCGTCTGCCCGCAGGAGGAGGGCGGCTACCTCGAGGTGTCGCGGGGCTGGCGCGCCGGCGACCGGCTCGAGCTCACGCTGCCCGCGGACGTGCGCGCCTCTCGACTGCGCGACGATCCCAGCGCGGTGGCCTTCACCTACGGCCCCCTGGTGCTGAGCGCGGGGCCCGGCAGTTGGGATGTGGCGTCCGCCGTCCACTCGGCGTCGGGACAGGCGAGCTCGTCCGCCCGGGTCACCATCGCGGAGAGCATCGCCATCGACCCCAGTCGGACCGTCGAGGAGTGGCTCGAAGACCTGGAGCACCACCTCGTTCAGACGCCGGGGCAGCTCGAGTTCACGCTCCGCCACACCGACCAGGACGAGCACCTCCGGTTCACGCCGTGGCACCTCCGCAGCCAGGATCGATGCGGGATCTACTTCCGCCTCGAGGGACGGCCAGGGCGCAGCGCCCGGCGGGCGTAGCGCGCGCGCCGTCGCGGCGTCATCGGGTTCTCGTGACGGGGCGCCGTCGATCTCTCACAAACGCACCACGACTGCGCCTTTTCGAGCAGACCTGCGGAGCGCTGGCGAGGCAGTAAAGATGCTGGATCGTCGCGCTCGGGTCGCGCGCGGTCGCTGCTCGCGTCGACCGGAGGATCCTCGTTTGACAGTCGCGAGGGGGCGCGGCAATCGTTGGTGGGAAGGTCGGCGAGGAGCCCCGTCCCATGACCAGATCCTGCTCTCGATCGTCCATCGCTCTCCCGCTCGCTGCGGTGTTCTTCGCTGCCGGGCCCGCCCTCGGCGCCTGGCAGACCGGCGTGAACTACGGGGGCAACCTGGCCATGGACCTGTACACGCCCACGAACCCCGACGAGTCCCCGGGGGTCGTGGTGGCGATCCACTACTGTAGCGGCAATGCGGGCGCCGCTCACCCCTGGCTCGAGTCGCTCGCCAACCAGTACGGCTTCCTCATCATCACCCCGGACTCGGCCGGCAACTGCTTCGACGCGAGCCTCGGACGGAGCGGCGAGCGGGCGGCCATCGTGCAGATGGTCGAATACGCCATCGAGAACCACGGCGCCGATCCGGACCGAGTCTTCGCCACCGGCGCCTCGTCCGGCGCCTGCATGACCAACGCGCTGCTCGCCTCCTACCCCGAGGTGTTCGCGGGCGGCTCGGTGCTGGCCGGCGTGCCCGCGGGGTTCTGGCCTCAGGGGACCGAGTGCAGCATCTGCGGCCAGAACCCGCCCAACAACAGCCCTCAGCAGTGGGGCGATCTGGTGCGCAACGCGTCGAACAACTACGCCGGGCCCTGGCCCCGCGTGCAGCTCTGGCACGGCACCGCCGACACCACGCTCAACTACTCGAACCTCGCCGAGGAGGTCGATCAGTGGACCAACGTGTGGGGCGTGAGCGGCGGCACCTCCGCGAGCGGGCCCAGCGGCTGGGAGCGCACCGTCTACGAGTCGGGCGGCGTGGTCGCGGTCGAGGTCAACATCGGGGCGGGCAAGCCGCACGATCTGACCGGGCAGGGGCTCTGGCCCGACGTCGTCCGCTTCTTCGGCCTCGACCAGGATCCGCCCCAGGGCACCGGCGGCGCCGGCGGCACCGGCGGCGCGGAGACGGGCGGCGCAGAGACGGGCGGCGCAGAGACGGGCGGCGACGCGACGGGCGGCGCCGCGACGGGCGGCGGCGGCGCGCCGACCGGCGGTGTCGCCCCGACGGGCGGCGTGCGCCCCAGCGGCGGATCCATGCCGACCGGCGGCGTCCTGCCCACGGGTGGCTTGGCGGCGACGGGCGGGGTGAGCCCGAGCGGCGGCGCGTCGACCGGCGGCGTCACCCCGACGGGTGGGGTGAGCCCGAGCGGTGGCGCGACGACTGGCGGCGTGGGACCCACGGGCGGCGTCGCGCCGACCGGCGGCGTCGGGGGCACGGGCGGCATCGCGCCGAAGGGCGGCGTGAACCCGAGCGGCGGGACGCCCGCGGGCGGCACCTCGACGGGTGGCGCGACGAGCGGCGGCACCGGCCCGACCGGTGGTGTCGGTACCGGCGGCCAGGCTTCCGGCGGTGCCAGCAGCGGCGGCGCCGGCACCGGCGGCGCGGGCCCGACGACCACGCAGGCGGTCGCGCCGGACGACGAGGGCTGCGCCTGCCGCCTGGGCAGCGGCGAGGACCGCGACCGCCCGCGCGCGCTCGGTGCGCTGGCGCTGGCGGCGCTCGGCGCCCTCGGGCGGCGGCGCCGCCGCGCGTAGGCGCTGCCTCCCGCCGGGCGGCTCAGCGTGCTCGACGCCGAGCCTCTGGCGATCGTGGCCCTTCGGAGCGTCTCGCTCGCCCACGACCTCGCCCCCGACGGCGACCGCGTCCACGTGAGCGCCGGCTTCGACAGCGCCTTCTTTCCGCGCGCGGGCGTCGACGTCTACGCCTTCGACGAGACGAACGCGTCGCTCTTCCTCGTCGAGCACCACTTTCGCGGGGTCAACGGGTCCGTCTTCGGCGAGCGGAGCGATGGGATCGAGAAGATCACGGTGAGGTGAGCGCGCTGCGCTCGACGCGGTGGCCGGTGGCTGGTAGTCTCCGCTCGATCGTCGCTCGAGACGCCGAAGGGAGCCCAGCGGATGCTCCGATCGATCCGGGTCAAGCGCTTCAAATCCTTCGACGACAGCGGCGTCATCGCCCTGGCGCCGCTGACCGTGCTGTTCGGGCCCAACGCGGCGGGCAAGAGCAATTTCATCGACGCGCTGCTCCTGACCTCGCGATTGGCCTCGGAGCGCACGCTGGCGGACGCCTTCGGCGGCCCCATCCGCGGGCGCGCGATCGAGGCCTTTCGGTTCGGGGACGCCGGGCTCGCCGGGCTGCTGGAGCAGGAGAAGGCGACGCTCGCCGTCGACGTCACGCTCGAAGCCAGGGAGCAGCGGCTCCGCTACCGGAGCGAGGTCGCGCTCCACCCCCGGAGCGGTGAGCTGAAGATCGGGGACGAGTACCTGGCGAAGCTGAAGAAGACGGGCGAGCCGAGCGGAAAGGCCAGCATCGAACGAGTCGAGGACGCGCTCCACGTCCGGCGCAAGGGCAAGGCCGCGCGGCCCTACAAGATGGACCTCGGATCGTACACCGCCCTGTCCGATCGCCGCTTCTCGGGGTCAGGTTACGAGGCCATCGAGCGCTGCCGCGCGGACCTCGGATCGTTTCGCGCCTATTACCTCGATCCTCGCGTGGCCATGCGCTCCGCCCAGTCCCCCCAGGAGGTTTCCGACATCGGGGCGCTGGGCGAGCACGTGGCGGCCTACCTCTACCGCCTGAAAAGCCACCAGGGCGGAAAGCGCTTCGCCGCGGTGGTGCGCACGCTCCGCACCCTCATCCCGAGCATCGAGGCCCTCCGGGTGGAGCTCAACACCCAGCGAGGCGAGATCGAGCTCACCGTCTTCCAGGAGGGGGTCCCCTGCTCGTCCCGGGTCGTCTCGGAGGGCACCCTGCGTGTCCTCGCGCTCGCCTGCATCGCGGCCAACCCCTTCGAGGGCTCGCTGGTCGCGTTCGAGGAGCCGGAGAATGGCGTGCACCCCCGGCGCATCGAGCTCATCGCACGTCTCCTGCTCGAGATGGCGAAGCAGGGCCGGCAGGTCGTGGTGACGACCCACTCGCCGGTGTTCGTCGGGGAGGTGATCCGCCTCGTGCGCGGCCAGCACGAGGGGAGCAACGTGGCGCTCTATGACGTGTCGAGGGGCGGGGCGGCCTCGCGCCTTCGACCCTTCGAGCCAGAGGGTCCGCTCTTCACGGACGCTGCCTTGCGGCGCGCCCTCGCGGATCCCACGGACGAGGGGATCCTGGAGGCGGCCCTGCTCCGGGGGATCCTCGATGGATAGGCGCCGCGAGATCGCGGTCTTCTGCGAGGACGTCGCTCACGAGCGCCTGCTCGACGCGCTCCTGCGACGGGTGGCCGGCGAGCTCCGGCGCCCGGTCGAGGTGCGTACCGTCTCGGGGCGCGGGGGTCACGGTCGGGCGCTCGCGGAGCTCCGGGCCTTCCAGCGGCTCGCGACCGCCGACCTCCTGGTGATCGGGATCGACGCCAACTGCCAGCGCTGGAACGCCGCCCGCGCGGAGATCGAGGCGGCGGTCGCCCGGAGGCGGTTCGCGGCGCACGCCATCGCCTGCCCGGATCCCCACGTCGAGCGCTGGTACCTCTCGGATCCGGAGGGCTTTCGGGGGGCGTTCGGGGTGTCGGTCGCGCCGGAGAGGCGGAAGTGCGAGCGTGACCGCTACAAGCAGGCGCTCAGGGGCGCGCTCGAGCAGGCAGGCCACCTGGTCACTCTCGGTGGCGCCGAGTTCGCTCACGAGATCGTGGCCGCCATGGATCTCTTTCGCGCGGCCAAGAACGAGCCCTCGCTGAAGCACTTCCTGGAAGGGCTGCGGAGCGGTCTGAGGTGAGCGCGAAGCTCGATTCGGGACGAGGGCGCATCTCCCTGACCGGCCGCGAGCGTCTCGCCCGCCTTGCCGGACTGACGGCCCGCGCGGCGGGCCCGCGCGCGTGCGCCGTCGCGTACCGCATCGGAAGCGGCCATTCTCGCCACCGGGCCGGCTGCCCGGGTTGCATCCCTGGCGGAATGCAAATCGTTCAAGCGTCTCGAGTTTTCGCTTGACCGTGCTTGGTACCAATGTAGGTTTAGCTAAGTCTTGGTGGTAGGCTTCTGGGCCGCCATCCGAGACGCAGTCAGCCAACGTCGCCGACCAGAGAAAGACCAGGATGAACAAGCTCGCCGCCTCCGCCCTCGCCGCCGCCGTAACGGTCGCCCTCCCGGCCACCGCGTTCGCGGAGACGCTCGACTACGACTTCACCATGAGGGTCACGTCCGTCAGCGATGGCTACGGGGTGTTCAACGGTCTGTCCGTGGGCGACACGATCAACCTCTCCGTCCTCCTGGACACCAGAGCGGACGGGGACGGCAACGCCCAGATCAGCATCGCCGAGGTGGCCGTCAGTGGCACCGGAAGCTGGGTTTCGACCTGGTCCGACGTTCAATTCGATGCGTCCAGTCTCTACTGGGACGCCTACAGCGGCTCGGTCCAGGGGAGCCTGCTCGTGAACGGCGTCCTCATCGATCACGCCGTCTCCTACAACCAGGAGCTCTACCTCGACTTCTCGGAGGTCGCGGGCGGCGAGCCCAGGCTCAACACCGGATGGCTCGACGTTCGCCTCGAGAACGGCACCGCGTCGCGGCTCAGGGCCGAGTACGTCGAGTCACCGACCAGCGTCCCCGAGCTCGACCCCAGGTCCGCGACGGGCGCGTTCGCGCTGCTCGCGGGGGGCCTGGCCGTCGTGCTCTCCCGTCGTCGCCGCCAGCAGTGCGACGTCGCCGCGGGTTGAGTCGCGGCGGAGCACCGATCGCTCTGCCGGCGGTGGCGCCCTCGCTCGCCGCCAGGCTTGTCCGGCTCTTGCGGCGCGGACCGCCGTCGAGGACGGGATCGCGACGATCACGGTGAGGTGGGGCGCGCTCGACGCGGCGCCCGCACAGCGACCCGCTCTCGCTCGCGAACCGCTCGGCGGCCTCGTCCGCCGCTCCCCTGAGCTCCTCGACGGCGAGCACCAGCCGCAGCCGCCGCGTGTTGTTGCCGGGGCTCTTCGCGCCCGGCCTCCGGCCGATCCGCGCCTGCGCGGTGCCGAGGGCCTGGCGGAGAGCGGCGGGGTCGTCGACAGTGACGGGGAAGGGGCGCCCCTCGAGGACCACGCGACGGTCTACGTCCGGCAGGTCCTGCGTCCGCTCGAACTCGACGCGCAAGTCGGGCAGGGACACCTGCGCGCGGTCGAGGCGGGCGAGGAGCAGCCCCAGGCCCGCCCCGTGGTCGTGATTTCGTACGCCGGCGCTGCCTCCCGCGCCGCCGTGCGACGCAAAGACGAGGCTGAGCCCGTCGGGCGCCCGCTCGATCCGGAAGGACGCGTCAATCTCTCGTCCGCTCTCGTCGCGCACGCGCACCACCCGTGACCGCTGAACGCTCGGGCTGTCGACGCGGTCCCGCACGGCCGCGTAGGCTGCGATGGCGCAGCCGGTGTCGTTCCAGCGGGTGGAGCAGCGCGGGGTGCCCTCGAGGTAGCGCCCGCGGTTCACGCGGGTTTCGTCAAGGAGGTCGCCGCTCTGCTCCGCGTTGCGGTCCGCCATCACGATCCAGGCGAGATCCGTGAGGGACACCGTGCGTGCGGCGAATCCGCCGAGGCCGCCGTCGATGTGCACCCCGCCGCCCGGGCCCGTCCGCGAACGGCACCCCGCGGTCGAGCGCCGCCTTCACCACGTGCACCAGTTCGAGCAACGCGAGCCGCTCCTCGCGGGTGGCCTCGAACCTGGCCGCCACCCTCCGGAACGGGACCACCAACCTGTGCCCCGGCGACACCGGGTACCGGCCCCGGACCGCGAACCCCAGCCCGTTACTCGCCACCTGAGCGCTCGCGGGGGCGCGAGGAAGGGCGACGCAGGCGACGGCGGGCAAGACCTGAGCGTCCAGCGCATGGTGACGCAAGCAGGAGGCAAACGGCAACAAGCGACGCGAGGGAGGGGATGGCGTCCGACCCGGTAGCCCGTTCGAACTGTCGCTGCGGTCGCTCGCTGCGCGCGGCGACCGCCACCACCGGGCACCGAGGGGGATTCCACCGTTGCGAGCGTTCAGGTCGCCCCTCGCTTCTCCGCCACGATGGCGAGCGCCTTCTCCCGCACCTCGGGATCGTTGCGGATCCGCTCCAGAACCTGGCGCCGCCTCTCGGGGTGATGGAGATAGGCGCGCATCGTGTGCTCGGAGTAGCCGGTGATTCTTGCGAGATCCTTGGTCGACAAGCCGCGCTCCGCGTCTCCGAGCATGTCATCGCGCAAGCGCTTCGGAGCCGATGTCCCCGTCGTCTGGGGATCCTCCGGTTCCTCGGCCGAAGTCGCTCTTCGCTGGGAGACGATTTGCAGCGCCCGGTCACGGAGCTCCGGGTCGGTGCGGAGCTGAGTGATCATGCGTTTGCGGCGCTCCTCGCTGTATAGGTAGACACGTACCGTGTTCTCGCTCAAGCCGAGGAGATCGGCGAGCTCCTCCGCGGAGATCCCGCGCTCGTCGTCACCGAGCATGCTGACACGGAGGCGCTG
>CAYVRP010000113.1:0-21283 GCA_964454025.1 uncultured Polyangiaceae bacterium
CTTCAGGTTTCAACGCGAGCGCCCGTTCACCGCAAGACCTTGCACCGAGCACCCCCAGCAGTGTGCTCTTGCCCGCTCCGTTCGGGCCCTCCACCACGGTCACACTCCCCGCCTCGAACCGCGCGCTCACACCCCGCAACGCGACCACCGGCCCGTAGCTCTTCTCGACCGCCCTCGCCTCCACGTAAGCCACCTGCCCCGCCTGCAGATCGTTCACCGCCCCCCGATACCACGATCCTTCGCGTCGAAGCCCCCTCCTTCGCTCCCAGCTCTCGCGCCCCCGCCCCCAGGTCCCACCTCGCCGCCGCCCCTACCCTCACCCATGCTACCATGCGTCCGATGACGACTCCTGCCCTCGCGCTCGACGCCAGCCGCGTCGAACAGCTCGTCGAACTCCGCAGGGCCGTCGAGCGCGCCCTCGAGGGAAAACCCGAGGCCGTCGAGCTCTCCCTCATCGCCCTCCTCGCCCGCGGGCACATCCTCATCGAGGACGTCCCCGGCGTCGGCAAGACCACCCTCGCCCGCGCACTCGCGAAGGCCGTCGGCGGCACCCTTCGTCGCGTCCAGTTCACCAGTGACCTGCTCCCGAGCGACGTCCTCGGTGTCTCGGTCTACGACCAGCAACGCGCCGAGTTCACCCTCCGCCCTGGCCCCGTCTTCACCAACCTCCTCCTCGCCGACGAGATCAACCGCGCTAGCCCCCGCACCCAGTCCGCGCTCCTCGAGGCCATGAACGACGGCGCCGTCTCCCTCGACGGACAGACCCTCCCCCTGCCCGAGCCCTTTCTCATGATCGCCACGCAGAACCCCCACGACATAGCCGGGACCTTCCCCCTGCCAGAGTCGCAGCTCGACCGCTTCATGATCCGCGTCCGCATCGGATACCCGCCCTCTTCCGTCGAAACCCGCCTCCTGCTCGACCCCCAGAACGACCGCGTCCCCGCGGTACCCACCGTCCTCGACCCCCAGTCGCTCGTCGTCCTCCAGCACCAGGCCAACCACGTCGCCATCGACGGTGCCCTCGCCACCTACCTCCAGGCTCTCATCTCCGCCACCCGCGCCTCCCCCGCCCTCGCACTCGGCGCCTCCACGCGCGGTGGCATGAACCTCGCTCGCGCCGCCCGAGCCCGCGCGCTCCTTCACGGTCGCTCCTACTGCATCGCCGACGACATCCACGACCTCGCCGTCCCCATCCTCGCCCACCGCGTGCGCCTCGCGTCCCACGCCGACGGCTACGTCCCCTCCCGCGAGGAGGCCGAGGCGGCTCTCCGCGACATCGTCGCGCGTGTCCCCGTACCCCTCTGACGGGCGAGCCATGGCGAGCCCTCGCATCGCCGACCATCCCCCCCGCCAGGGCCCCCTCCCAGTATTCCCGGGACGACGTGACTGGGTCGCCTCCCTCCGTCGCCGGCTCCGCCCCGCTCGCCGCCTGAAGACGACCCGTGAGGGCCGCTACCTCATCGCCATCACCTTCGCCGTCGGCGTCCTCGCGATAAACACCGCCAACAATCTGCTCTACCTCGTCCTCGGCCTGCTCCTCTCCCTGATCATCGTCTCTGGCATCCTCAGCGAGATCAGCCTCAGTAGCCTCACCGTCGCGCGGCGCCTCCCTCCGCGCGCTCAGGTCGGCAGACCCCACCTGGTCGAGATCGAGGTCTACAACCACAAGCGCCGTCTCCCTTCCTACGCCATCGAGATCGAGGACCTGCGCGCCGGACAGCCCGCCGACAAGCGCTGTTTCTTCCTCAAGATCAGCCCTCGCTCCGCCCAGATCGCGGCCTATCGCCGCACCCCCGCCCGCCGCGGCCGCGACCGCCACGTCGGTTTCCGAGTCGCCACGCGCTTCCCTTTCGGGCTCTTCGAGAAGTCCCGCGAGCTCGCCGCCGACGGCGACCTCGTCATCTACCCTGCCGTGGACCCTGTCCGGCTACCCCCCAACCCCCCGGGCGAGCTAGCCGGAACCCACCTCACCTCGACCCGCGGGACGGGTGACGAGATCATCGCGCTCCGCCCCCTGCGCGAGTCGGATGATCCGCGCGACATCTACTGGCGCAAGAGCACCCTCGCTGGTCACCTCGTCGTCCGCGAGCGTCCCCGCGATACTCGCCGCGACGCCGAGCTCCACCTCGATGACACCTACCCCGGCCCCGCGCCCACCCCCGACTTCCAGGCCCGCTTCGAGCTCGCCATTCGGGAGGCCGCGTCCCATGCCGTCGCGCATCTCAAGCGCGGCGACCCCGTTCGGCTAACCCTCACCTCCGGCGCTCGCCTGCGCACCGACCCCTCCAGCGGCGCCGACCCCCTCCTGCGCTTTCTGGCCTTGCTCGAGCCCTCTCCGCAAGATCCTCTCCCCCCTCCTCCCCCTGCCCCGCGCCGCGCCTTCTGGCCCGCCCGCCTGCGCCTCGCGCCCCGCCCCAGCGCCCACCGCCAGGTGCCACCGTGAGCTTCGGCTTCCTCCATCGAGTGATGACCGCCGCGTTGGCCGTGCTTGGTCTACTGACCTTGCTCACCAGCGGCGCGCTCTCCACTGGCGTCGTTCTCACGCTCGCCCTCGCCCTCGCCCTGGCGTTGGCCGTCCCCGACCGCTGGCAGGAGCATCCCTGGCTCCACCGCCTCAGCGTCTTCGGCCCCCTCGCCCTCCTCGTCCTCCAGCTCTCCCGCCTTCTCGACGGCGCGGATTTCCTGGTCACCGCAGTCGAGTTCGCGGCCGGCCTCCAGCCTTTCCGCCTCGCCACCCGCCGCGGCGCCGCCCACGACCAGCAGGTGATCCTGCTCGCGCTCCTCCACCTCGTCGCAGGCACTGTCATCGGCGGCGGCCTCGCCTACGGCCTCTGTTTCCTCGCCTTCCTCGTCATCTCCCCCGGCGCCCTCGTCCTCAGCCACCTCCGTCGCGAGGTAGAAGGCAACTATCGCCAGGGCGCTCGCGACCGCACTGGCCTCCCGGTCGACGTCCCCCGCATCCTGCGCAGCCGCCGCGTCATCGGCAGGCCCTTCCTCGCCTTCACCTCCTTGCTCTCCGTCCCCCTCTTCCTGTTCACCGCTCTGCTGTTCCTCCTCTTCCCGCGCGTCGGGCTCTCGTTGCTCTGGCTCGACCGCGACCGGCCGGAGCGCATGGTCGGTTTTTCCGACCGCGTCGATCTCGGCGGAGTCGGCCGCCTCCGCTCCGACCCCACCATCGCCCTCCGCGTCCACTACCCCGATCTCGGTCCGACCCCGCCTCCCCGGCTCGCCCTCTACCTGCGCGGGACGGCGTTCGATCGCTACGACGGCCGCTCGTGGTCCCGTTCCCTCACCGCACGCCGCCCTCCACCCGTCACTGGCCACGTGATCCCGGTGCAGCGCCTCCCGCGCCCGGGTGACCGCACGCTCTCGATCGATCTGCTCCCCATCGATCCGCCCGTCGTCTTCCTTCCCCGAGACACTGTCGCCTTCGAGCCGCTCCGCGATCCCGATCTGCTCCGACGCCCTCCGCGCATCCTCGCCGGTCCCGAGGATCAATACCAGTACCTCAACCCCGCCGAGCGTGGCCTCCGTTACCGCGTCTACTACGCCACCACGACCCAGCCGATCGAGGTCACCCTCTCGTCGCTCGACCGCGCCCGGTACACGGCCCTGCCCCCGACCATCACCCCCCGCGTCGCCGCCCTGGCCGCCCGCTGGACCGCCGCCGCAACCTCCCCCCTCGAACGCGCCAAGGCGATCGAGGCCGAGCTCCGCCGCGCCTACCGCTACGATCTCGAATCACCGTCCGGCCTCGCCGACAACCCCCTCGACCACTTCCTCTTCGAATCCCGGCGCGGCCATTGCGAATTCTACTCCACCGCGATGGCGGTTCTCCTTCGCACCCTCGGCGTCCCCACCCGCAACGTCACCGGCTTCGCGAGCGGAACCTACAACCGCTTCGGCGACTTCTACGCCATCCGCCAGGGTGACGCCCACTCCTGGGTCGAGGTCTTCATCGATGGCTCCGGCTGGGTTCGCTTCGATCCGACCCCGACCACCGCCGCGGACCCTCAGTCCCAGCTCGCCGGCGCCTTCGCCATCCTGCGCGATCTCTTCGAGGCGGCCGCCCAGGGCTGGAGCCGTCACGTCCAGGACTACGACCTCGAGCAGCAGTTGGGCCTGCTGCGCGGAGTGCGCCAGGGCCTCGCCGGCACCGGACACGCCGTCCAGCCGCTGCTCTCCCCACGCCGCATCCTGCTCCTCCTCTTGGGCGTCGCCTTGCTCCTCGCCAGCCTCTGGACTTTCCGCCGAGCGGGAACCCGCCCTCCGAAACCCGGAGAAAGTCCCTCGTCTCCCCCGCCAGCGGCTCTACACGCTGCCGCGCTCTATCGCGCGCTCGAGGCTGCCCTGAACGCCCGTGGGGTGCCCCGGCAGCCCAGCACCCCGCCACTCGCTCATGCCAAGGCCCTCGTCGCGCTCGGCCACCCGAGCGCCCCCGAGATCCTCGATCTTACCAAGCTCTACCTCGAGGCGCGCTTCGGCGGCCGTTCCCTCGACGACTCCGAACGCCGGGCCTTCCTCCACCGGGTCAGGCTGCTGCGCCAGGCGCGCGACCTCCCAGCCCCGGCAGCGGCGTGACCGGCCTCACACCGGCGTGGCGACCCTGACACCCGTGTCGCGCTGACCCCCCACGAGGCGTTACCCCCTAGCCACGCCACGGCTTCAGCACGACGGCCGCCGGTCCGAAATCCCCCCGCGGCCTGGCCACCCCCACGTGGGCGTCCCGCCCCGGCCGTGCACCGAAGCCACCGACCTCTCCGTCCAGGCACCCGCGCTCCGCCCAGGCGACAATCACACTCTTTCCCTTCGCGGCGCGCTCCAGCTCGAGCACCGTCACGGGAACCCCCCGTCGCAGCTCCTCGGCGGTGACCTCGCGCTGCATCGACCCGAGCGGTCGCGCGTCAACCGCCGGGATCGCCCCTCCTCGCAGACTCTCCGCCCCGTACGTCTGCACCACCAGCCGGAAGGGTCCCTCTCCCAGCGTTGCGCCCGCCCTCACCTGAGCCCGCAGCGGCGCCGTAGCCCCCAAGCCAAGCGTCGTCGCCGCGACGAGAGCGGCCCAAGACCCCGCAGATGCGCTGCCCCTCCGCGGCACCCCCCGCCCCTGCCCCTTCCCGGCTCTCTCTCGCTTCGCCATCGCACCTCGGCCCTCGACGCGCGAGGAAGAGAAGCACGTTCCGTGCCAAGCACGTCGCGACTGCATCCTGCCCTGGCTGCGCGAGCTCGGGCCACCCCGCGATCCCTCACGGAGGCGCGGCTGCCATTTCGGCCACGCTCCGTCCCCAGTCCAGCGCTCCGACGCAGTTCCCCAGCGTCTTCGCCTCACCTTCGGAGCGCCGATAGGGGCCCGCCACCACAGCGAGCGCCACGCCGCGCCGGACCACCGCAAACGGCCCCGCCGCCGCCCGTTCCCGGCAGGTTTCCCCGCCAGCGACCGCCCTCGCCGCGGTGCTCTCCGCCACGCCTCCACCAGGCGCGGACCCAGTCGCGTCCCCGGCGAGCACCCCGCGGGCGAAGGCGACCGCCGCACGCTCCGCGCTCGCCTCGTCGTCGAAGCGCAGCGCCCAGGCCATCGCGCACGCGCCGCCGTCCTGGAACACAGCCACCCGGTCCCCGGCCCACCCCGCCGCCGCGGCCTCGGCCTTGAACCGGGGAGCCCACTCCTCGAACAACGTTCGCAGACTCTGCTCCCCTTCCACATCATGGTACGCGACGCTGCTCGGGCCGCCCGCGGGCGGCGGCGGTATCGGCACCGCGACGGCCGGCTCGTCCGCCTCCCACCGCTCGCGGTGGAGCAGCTGCTCGGTCGTCCGCGGCGGCCGCACCCAGAGCGCATCGACCGCTGCCCATCCACCCACCCGCCGCCACCCGTGGACGGCGATCACACCGTCGACGTACGGCGCCACGATGGATCGCTTGATGATCCCCGGCACCCCTTCCCCACTGCCGAGCAAGGCCCCACCTCGCAGCATGAGCGAGAGCGCAGCGTCCGACGTCTCCAGCGCCGAGCCCCCCTGCATGATCTCGAGCATCACGCTCGTCGCGTCGCCCTCCGCGAGCGTGTGCAGCGCCGACTGCTCATCGTTCGCGTCCTCGCGATAGTCCAGCCGCTCCCCGAGCCCGAAGTGCTGGTCCTGCAACGCGTGCCCTAGCTCGTGCACCAGAGTGGCCGTCCGCTCCGCGCCGCGCAGGTCCGACATCAAGTACAGCGTTCGATCGTCCGGCTCGTAGAACCCCGCGAGCTGGTCCTCCATCATCTCGAGCAAGCTGCGCTCGTAGTCGAAATCAGCCGGCACCGTCCCCAGCGCGAACAGGAGCTCGCTCTGCGCCGCCACCACCGGCGCGGGCACCTCCTCGCGCAGCTTCTCCCGCAAGCGCTCCAGCATCCCCCGCCGATCGATCACCTCCGCCCCGACCTCCGCACGCGGCGCCAACCCGCGCACGGCCCCTACCTCGAAGAACGTCGCGCGCACCTCCTCCGCGAGCGGACCGAGCTCCCTCCGCTGGCCAACCTCAACTCCGCTCTCGCGCCCCGGCGCCGCCGCCCCGGTCCCCGCCGCCGGCGGAGCGCCCGACACGCTCGGTCCCCCGCAACCCGCCGCCCCCACCACGAGCGCCAAGGCGGCCCCGAGCCGTCGGGCGACGCGCCGCCTCACACGCCCACCGCCGCCCGCAGCGCTGCGATCGCCGCGGCCCGATCCGGCCGCCCGAAGACCGCGTTCCCCGCCACCAACACGTCGGCCCCCGCCTCCACCACGAGCCCCGCGGTGTCCTCCGCGATTCCCCCGTCGACCTCGAGATCGATCGCCCGTCCAGTAGCCGCGATCGCGCGGTGGATGGCCCGGATCTTGGGCAGAGTGGCGGGCAAGAACCGCTGCCCCCCGAAGCCGGGGTTCACCGTCATCACCAGCACCAGATCGACGTCGTCGAGCACGTAGCGAATCGCTTCCTCCGGCGTCGCCGGATTGAGCACGACCCCGGGACGCTTCCCCAGGCGGCGGATCTCCTCCAGCGTGCGCTGCAGGTGCGTGGTCGCCTCGACGTGCACGCTGATCCCATCCGCACCCGCGTCGGCAAACGCCGCCAGGTGCCGCTCCGGCTCGAGAATCATGAGGTGAACGTCGACCACTGCCCGGGTCGCGCGCCTGACCGCGGCCACCACCCCCGGACCGATGGTGAGGTTGGGCACGAAGCGCCCGTCCATCACGTCCACGTGAATGTATTCCGCCCCGCAAGCCTCGGCCTCCGCCACCTCCGCGGCCAGCCGACCAAAGTCCGCACTGAGGATAGACGGCGCAATCCGGACCGAAGAAGCCATGCCGCGGGGGATACACCGCCGCGCGACCCGGGGCCAGTCTCCTCCGCCCCGACGCGCGGCCACGCCTCGGTCCCCGGCACTCGACGCTTTCTCGGCCCGCCTCCCCGGCGGCCCCAGACCCGATGGCAAGCCCGGACGTGGTATCATCAGCGCCCAGGAGCCTGCCCGGCTCGACTCAGATGCGCACGCGTCCGCTCGGCAAGGCCGACTACGACCACATCGTCCAGCTCATCGATCGCTGGTGGGGTGGCCCCACGACCGTGCTCGCCCACCCCATCATGTTCTATGAGCTCGGGTCCCTCGCCCGCCTGATAGAGCACGAGGATCTCACCGTCGGTTTCCTGCTCGGCTTCATCGCGCCCGGTCCTCCCAAGACCGGATACATCCACCTCGTCGGCATCCACCCCGACTACCGGCGCCGCGGCGTCGGCAAGATCCTCTACTCCACCTTCGAGGAGGACTGTCGCGCAGCGGGATGCGCTCGACTCAAGGCGATCAGCACCACCGGGAACGAGGGGGCCATCGCGTTCCACGAGGCCAATGGCTTCAGCGTCCATTTCGTCGAGGACTACGCCGGCCCCGCGCGCCCGCGGGTCGTCTTCCTCAAGGACCTCTGAGCACAACTCCCCCGACGCCACCCTGCGGGCCCCTGGTCCCGCGCGTGCGGCCACCCCTCCCTTCTGCTATCCCTCGGAGCCCACGGCCTCCCATGCCTCCGAGCCAGCCCCCCGAGCCGCTCTCCGCCCACGCGCTCCGCTCCGTCGCCCTCTTCGCCGGCGTCACCGACGCCGACCTCGAGGCGCTGGCGCGTTCCCTCGTCCTCGTCACGCCCACGACCGGTGAAATACTCTTCCGCGAGGGTGAGGTCGCGCGCGAGATGTTCGTCGTCCTCGAGGGCGAGATCGAGATCCTCAAGTCGAGCCGCTCCGGCACCGACGCGCGGGTGGCGATGCTGGGCCCCGGCGACTGGTTCGGCGAGATGAGCATCCTCGACGTCCAGCCCCGCTCGGCCACGGTGCGCGCGCTGGCCCCGTCGCGGCTCGTTCGCCTCTCCTCGCAGGACCTCGACTCGCTGTACCGGCGCGACCTCCGGAGCTACTCCCTGGTCCTGCTCAACCTCGCCCGCGAGCTCAGCCGGCGCCTCCGCGTCGCCGATGGCATCATCGCCGACTTCGTCGCCAACTTCCTGGACGGATACCTGACGCGCCGCGGCGGCTCCCCCCGCTAGCGCCGGACCGAGACTGCCAGCACCCCGGCGACCCTGCCGGCACCTCGGCTTCGCGCGCAACCGCGCTCGCCGCGCCCTCTCGCAGGGAGCCGCCCGCCGGCACCGGGATCACGCTCCTCGCTCCGGGCCGAAAGACCCACCTCGATGCGCCGTTCGGGAAAGCAACGTCCCCCGCTGGTCGACCCCCGCCGGCCTCCGCCGCGACTGGCCCAAGCCTCATCGCCCGACGACCGTCGCCGCCCCGGCGCCCCTCCCTGCGGCGCCAGCCGCTCCAGCGCACCCGGCCGCGCCACCGCGCTCGCCACCCGCGCCGCCGGCCCCGCTGGCTCCACCCGGCGCCTGGCCGCTGACACCTCCCCCGCCACCTTCGCTCCCTCCGCCCCATCCGGGCGCGCCCGCCAGAACATCCGGCCCTTCGCCGCCATTCCCCGCGCCACCGACCGCGGGACCCCCGCCGACCCCGACGTCGCCACCGCTGCCCAGCCCGCCCAGGCCAGCACCGCCCGTCCCCATCCCGCCGGTCGCCACCCCACCACCTGCGCTCGTGCCCCCCGCACCGGAGACACCCCCCGCTCCGCTCACGCCACCGGTGCCCGGTGCGGAACCACCCGTGGTTTCTTCCGCTCCTCCCGAGCCCACGTCGCTCCCACCCACGGGCCACGCGGCGCCTGCGCCGCCACTTCCCGACGCACCGCCGAACATGCCGGTCCCGCCGCTCATCACCATACCGCCGGTGCCCTGTCCTCCGGTGGCCATCCCGCCCGAGCCGGGCGCGTCCGCACCAATCCCACCGCTCGCGTCGACGACCGCTCTGCCCCCGCTGCCGGTGCTGCCCCCACTACTCCCGTTCACGCCACCGACCCCAACCGACTCCTCGGCCGGGTCGGGCAGATCCGGCTGCGGATTGAGCAGGCACCCGCCGGCGACCAGCGCCGGCGCTACGAACAACAGGACCCGCCAGGACTTCATTGTCGTCTTCCCCGATGCGACCCGTACCGAGCTAGCTCCGACACCCGGCGCCTGACACAGAGCGGCACAACCGGGATCTCTGTGCCACAGCCGCGTTGTGGCAACCTTGGAACCTTCAGCGCACCACCTCGCACGCCCGCGGAAACCCTACATCCTCCCCGATCGTCCGGCTCGACAACCTCACACGGGAAACCATTCTGAGCAAGCTCAGTGCCAGCATCACCGGCCCCGGTGGCTCCTGGCCCGGGCTAGCACACGGAGTGCCGGCTCGAGGTCCGGCTCCTGCCGTCCAAGGCCCTCGGCCACGACCTCGATCTCCTGGACGACGTCCCACAACGCCACCGCGATCTCGTCCGCGTTCGTGCGAAAGACGTCGCGCCACATCGCCTCCCTGCCGCCGGCTCTCTCCGTCGCGCTGAGAAAGGCGGGCCCCACACCTGCCAGGGCGCTGCGCCGCGCGCCCAGCGTCGCCAGGGTGCTCGCCAGGATCTGCGGCACGTGGCTGGTCATGGCCACCACCCGATCGTGCTCCACGGCCGTCATTCGGACCACCTCCGCCCCCACGCCGGTCGCTAGCCCCTCCACGACCCGTACGGCATCCTCGTCGCTGCGCTCCGGACAGACGATCCACCGCCGCCCCACGAACAGCTCGGGGCGCGCTTGCGCCAGCCCGCCCAAGGGCGCCCCCGCCATAGGGTGCCCGGGAACGAAACGCCTCGCCCGCGCCTGCTCCGTCGCGCAGCGGGCGATCGCGCGCTTCGTCGAGCCACAATCGGTCACCACCGCCGCGACCGCGAGCGCCCTCGGCAGCGCCGCCAGGATGGCCTGTACCGGAGTCGCCAGCACCACCAAATCGGCGCGACGCAACGCCGCCTCGGTCGCCCCGTCATCCTCGACGTCCACGCAACGGTCGGCCATCTCCCGCGCGGGAGCGCTCTCTACCACCTCGGCGTGGTCGATGGCCGTGACGAAGCCGAGCGACCGCTGCCGGATCGCAGCCCCCAGCGAACCCCCGATGAGGCCGAACCCGAGAATGACGACGTCCATCACCGGCG
The DNA here is from genome assembly GCA_964454025.1 of uncultured Polyangiaceae bacterium. Lineage (GTDB taxonomy): Bacteria > Myxococcota_A > Polyangia > Polyangiales > Polyangiaceae > JAFGBI01. The sequence continues at coordinate 10,574 of CAYVRP010000113.1, forward strand.
CACGACGGCCCCGATGGCGCGCAGCCGCTCCGCCAGCTCGACCGCCTCGGTCCAGCTCAGGGTCGCGGGGACGCTCCGTACCGCGCCCTCGGGTCCCACCCACACCCGCAGGATGACTCCGTCCGCCCCCGCGGCGACCGCCGCGCATGCCACCGCCGGCACGTACCGTGCGCGCTGGGCGATGATCGGCGCGTCCACGACGATGGGCAGGTGACTGCGCAGCTTGACCCGCGCGATGGCGGCGATCTCGAGCGTCCTCGCCCCATTCGGGTACTCCCCCCCCGCCTCCAGCAGCACCACGTTGGAGCTCCCGCGCGCGCGCTCACGCTCGGCCGCGCCAATCCAGGCGTTCGCCCCCCAGCTCGGCGCCCGCTCCACGAACCCCACCGGCCAACGGACGATCTCCGGGTTCGGATGCAGCGTCAGACAGGCGAGGGACCCGAAACTCTCCCGCACCCGCCGCGTCCGCACCACGGCCGCGTCGAACGGGCGCCCCGAGGCGATCTCGTAGGCGAGCGCGCCGAGATCCGACGTCGGATCCACGCCGGCGGGCTCCATGGCGAGCCAGGGTCGCTCGCCCCCGATGGTGCCGAAGGCACCCGCGACCACGGTCGGGTGCTGGCGAAAACGCCGCGACGCCAACCGGAAGGGCTCACTCACGCGGACGACCTCCGCGACCGCGGGGAGCTCTCGTGCCACCGCCACGTCGGTCTGGCTCACCTCGCCCACCACGCCAAGGATCACCCGGTCCCTCCCGCTCGAGCGGTGCACGTCGAACCCGGCGCCGATCAGGTGAGCGATGACGGCCTCGATGGCCAGTTCCGACGCCTCTGGCTCCATCACCACGATCATGGGACCGCGGAGCGTAGCCCAGAATGCGACGCCCCGGGAGGCACCCGTGCAATCGCGAGCACCGCGGTCAGATCCCGCCGGCGGCCCCCTCCAACTTCCCCACCCGACCCGTATCGCCCGATGGTACTACTCCCCGCGTCGCATGCCGAACGGCGCCACCGCGCGGCCGCCCCCTCCCACCGGAGTACGTGAGCTCTTCACCTTCCGTGGCAACCTCAGGGAAACCCGCCACGGCTGGCTGCGGCTCACCCCCGCCTACTCCCTGCACCTGGTCCGCGACCTCATCGGCGCCCGAGGACGCCCCGACCTACCCGTCCTCGACCCCTTCGCGGGCACCGGGACTACCCTCCTGGTCTGCGCCGAGCACGGGATCGATGGCGACGCCGTCGATCTGAACCCCTTTCTCCGCTGGCTGGCGGCGGCCAAGGTCGCCCGCTATGCGCCCCGAGACCGCGCCGCGGCCGCCACGCTGCTCGCCGAGGTCACCCGCGCCACCCTCGACACCGCCTCCCCGCCCCCCTGGCTACCAGCGATTCACCAGCTCGACCGCTGGTGGCTACCCGCGCGGGCCCACGCCCTCGGCCGCGCGCGTGCGGCTCTCGATGCCGTCTCGGCCCCGACGCGCGCGCGGGACCTCGTGAAGCTGGCCTTCTGTCGCGCCCTGATCGAAACCGCCAACGTCTCCTTCGGCCACCAGTCCCTCTCCTTCCGTCCGCCACCCGCCCGCGAATCCGCCCGCGACGCCGCGGAAACGGTCCGCGCCGCGCTCACCTCTGCGCTCCGTTCCCTCGTCACCGCCGCCGCCGCGCCGCTCCCCCGCGCCACCCTTCGCACCCACCTCGACGATGCCCGCACGCTCGCCACCCTGGGGACGCGGCGCTTCGGCGCCATCGTCACCTCGCCGCCGTACGCCAACCGCATGAGCTACGTCCGCGAGCTCCGCCCCTACCTCTACTGGCTCGGTTACCTCCACGAACCCGGCGACGCCGGCGAGCTCGACTGGCGCGCCATCGGCGGCACCTGGGGCCGCGCAACCAGCCGCCTCGGCACCTGGACGCCCCCCTCGAACCGCCGGGTCCGCGCCGCCGGCCTGTTGGATCTGGTGGCACGCATCGCGGCCCACCATGCCCTGCTCGCGCGCTACGTCCACCGCTACTTCCTCGACCTCGACGCCCACGTCACCACCGCCTTCGAACGCGTCGCCCCGGGCGGAGCGGTGCACTACGTCGTCGGCAACAGCGCCTTCTACGACGTGAGTGTCCCCACCCACGACCTGCTCGCGGAGCTGCTCTCCGCGGCGGGCTTCGTCGACCCCACGCTCCGCGCCCTCCGCCCGCGCACCTCCAAGCGCGGCCTCTTCGAGTTCGTCGTCTCGGCACGCCGTCCCTGAGCCGCGCCCCGGCCCCTTCCGCGCGCGATCGTGCGCGGACCTGAGCCCGCGCCCATGGTCGTCATGTTAGGCTAGGCTCCCCGTGGATCTGCGCGAAACCCCCCGACGGCATTTCGCTCGCCACCCCTGGGAGGCCGCGCGCGCCGCCTTCTTCCGGCGCCTGGTGGACCCCACCCTGATGACCTCGCCCGACACCGCGGCCCCCGCGCCGGGTCCCGTCCGCGCCCTGGACGTCGGCGCCGGCGACGCCTGGCTGGCGGCCGAGCTGCTCCCGACCCTCCCGCCTGGCAGCACCGTCACCTGCTGGGACACCGGCTATGCCAGGCGCGCGCCGCCCGCCCCGCAGGGTCAGGGCTTCCACTTCACCGCCGAGCAACCCGCGGGACCGTTCGACCTCGTCCTCATGCTCGACGTCGCCGAGCACGTCGAGGACGACGTCGGCTTCCTCGCCACCATCGCCCGCTCCCTCCTGGCACCGGGAGGCACCCTCGTCTTCAGCGTCCCGGCCTGGCCGCTGCTCTTCAGCGCCCACGACGCCGCGCTCCTGCACCATCGCCGCTACACGCCCGCCCGCGCCCGCGCCCTGCTCACGGGCGCCGGCCTCCGCATCGAGCGCTCGGGTGGCCTCTTTCACTCCCTGCTCCTGCCCCGAGCGCTCGCCGCGCTGCGCGACCGCGTCACCGGTCGCTCCGTGAACGCCCCGGCCCCCTTGGAGTGGCGCGGCCCCGCCCCCTTGCGCCGCGTGATCGAGCTCGCGCTGCGCGCAGACACCGAGCTTTCCTGGCGCGCCGCGACCGCCGCCTTCGACCTCCCCGGCCTCTCTTGGTGGGCCCGATGCCGCCGATCCTGATCGTCATCCCGTGCTTCAACGAGGAACACCGCCTCGACCCCGCGCAGGTGAAGACCCTCGTGTCCGACCCGCGCGTCGGGGTCGTCCTCGTTGACGACGGCTCCCGTGACGGCACGCTACCGCTGCTCCAGCGCCTCGCCGCCGAGTACCCCGATCGCATCGACGTGCTGGCCCTCCCCGAGAACCGCGGCAAGGGCGAGGCCGTCAGGGCCGGACTCCGCCGCGCCCTCGACCGGGGCGCCGACGTGGTCGGCTACCTCGACGCCGCCTTCGCGACCCCGCCGGCGGAGCTCCTCCGTGTGATCGACGCGATCTTCGCGACTCCCGCCGTCGCCGCCCTCGGCTCGAGGGTGAGGCTGCTCGGCCGCCACATCGAGCGCAGCCCCTGGCGCCACTACTTCGGCCGAGTCTTCGCCACCCTCGCCTCGCTCGCCCTGCGTCTCGACGTGTATGACACGCAGTGCGGCGCCAAGGCCTTCCGCCGGCATCCCGCGCTCCTGCGCGCCGTCGCCGACCCGTTCCAGTCGCGCTGGGCCTTCGACCTCGAGCTGCTCCAGCGGCTCCTCTGCGACCCCCACGATCCGCTGACCCCCCGCGCCCTGATCGAGGTCCCGCTGCATCAGTGGCAGGGCATGCGCGGCTCCAAGCTCCGCGCCTCGGGCGTTGCGCGAGCCCTGTGGGATCTCGCCCGGATCGCCCGCCGCGCGTCCCGGCCGCCACGCTGAGCCCGCGGGCGCCGGCGCCACAGACTCCTCCGCCCCCCGGTCGCCGCCGCCAGCGCTGACCGCAGCCCCTCCCGCTCCTTCGCGCTGCCCGCGGAGTCGTAGAAGCGACGGGGCGAGAAGCCCCTGGCGGCGGCTCGACGACCTGGCCTCCACCGCGACGGGGCGCGCTGCACGACCGGGAGCTCGCGCCGCCGCGGCCGTCCCAGAACCAGGGTACCATCGCGTCGCCGGTGGCCGGACGCACCGCGCCGACGCCCTGCCGATGGGATGGATGTGACCCCCACGTCCGGCGCGACGATCTCGTGCTTCGCTCCGCCCCGTCCCCGCAACCCGCGGCGCGCGCCTGCGCCGCGCCCGGCGCGCGCCTGGACGTCCTTCTCCGCCCCACGAGCCTCCCCGAGCCACCCCTGCTCCCGCACGAACGCGAGCCCGAAGGCGGTGCCCGCGCGCTCCCGCCGACACCGCGACTCCGTGGTCCCTGCCCGCCCCTGATGCAGCGCCCGGAACGCGCTATCCTCACCCCATGCACCACGGCACCTCGGCCCTGCTCGGCGCGCTCGCCACGCTCCTCGCCGCCTGCTCCTCGGCTCCGCCGCTCCGCTGGCAGGAGGGGGGCGCGACACTCGCCCTCGGCCCTGCCCGCTGGCAGCGCGGCGCCCGTGTCGTGGCCGAGCTGCGCGCCGACGGCACGGTCGAGGAGCGCGGACGCGAGCCCTTCCTCATCGACACCGCCGGCCGTGTCGCCGACCACAAGCGAGAGCCGGTCGCCGTCCTGCTTCCAGACGGTCTCGTCGCCGGCGTGGACGACATGAACCTCGGCCGCGTCGGCCTCTCCAACGCCTCCCCCCCGGGCAGTACCTACGCCTGGCTCGCGCTGATGCCGGACGGAACCGTCATGCGCTTCGACGCCGACGGTGACCGCCGGACCGACGGTGCCTGGACCGGCTGCAACGGTCCCCTCCTCCGCACCTGCACCCTGATCACCCACCTCATCGCCCTGCGCGGCTACCGCGAGCACGGCGGCCCCATCGTGGGCCTCGGCGTCGGCATCGGCTTCTGAGCCAACCCCTCGTGCCGCGCGGCCGCCTCCGGGGACGCCGCGGCCCGTCGCGCACGCGGCCATCGACGCCGCCGGGCCGCGGCGGTAAGACGCCGCTCGACACCACCATGCTCGACCCGCGCTACGTCGCCGACAACCTCGAAACCGTTCGCAGGCGCCTGGCCACCCGCTCTGCGGCTGCGGCGGCCACCCTCGATCCGCTGGCCGAGGCCGTCTCTCGACGCCGCGAGCTCGTGGGCAAGACCGAGGCGCTCAAGGCCCGGCGCAACGCCGCGAACGACGAGATGTCCCAGCTCGCCAAGGGCGGCGAGAAGGAGGCATTCGCGGCTCGACGTGAGGAGCTCAGGACCCTCTCCGCGCAGATCAAGGACCTCGAGGCCACGCTGACCGAGCTCGAGGCGGAGCTGGAGGCCCAGCTCTTGACCGTCCCGAACCTCCCCCATGAATCGACCCCGGTCGGGCGCAGCGAGGCCGACACCCCCGTGGTCCGCGTCTTCGGAGCCCGGCCCGTCCTCGACTTCGAGCCCCAGGCGCACTGGGACCTCGGCGTCCGCCTCGGGATCCTCGACTTCGAGCGGGCCGCCAAGCTCTCCGGTGCCCGCTTCGCCGTGCTCTACGGCCTCGGCGCCCGGCTGGAGCGCGCGCTCATCTCCTTCATGCTCGACCTGCACACCAAGGAGCATGGCTACAAGGAAGTCTACCCGCCCTACCTCGTCCGGGCCGAGACGATGCAGGGCACCGGTCAGCTCCCGAAGTTCGAGCAGGACCTCTTCAAGACCTACCGCTCCGATCCCGACGACCAGAGCGCGCTCTACCTCATCCCCACCGCCGAGGTCCCCCTCACCAACCTGCACGCGGGAGAAATCCTCGAGGCCGCCGACCTCCCGCTCTGCTACACCGCCTTCACCCCCTGCTTCCGCAGCGAAGCCGGCTCCTACGGCAAGGACACCCGCGGCCTCATCCGCCAGCACCAGTTCGACAAGGTGGAGCTCGTGCGCCTGGTGACGCCCGAGCGCACCATCGAGGAGCTCGAGATCTTGACCTCTCACGCCGAGGTCGTCCTGCAGCGCCTCGGCCTGCACTACCGGGTGGTCGAGCTCTGCACGGCCGACATCGGCTTCTCCTCCGCCAAGACCTACGACTTGGAGGTCTGGCTTCCCTCGCAGGGTGCCTACCGCGAGATCTCGAGCTGCTCGACGTGCACCGACTTCCAGGCCCGCCGTGCCAAGATCCGCTACCGCCCGGAGCCCAAGGGCAAGCCCCGGCTCCTCCACACGCAGAACGGGTCGGGCATCGCCGTCGGCCGCACGATGATCGCGATCCTGGACCAGTACCAGCAGCGCGACGGCTCGGTGGTGATCCCGGAGGCGCTCCGGCCCTACCTGGGCGGCGATCGGCTCCCCCCGCCCGCCTGAGCGGGCGGCCCCGGCGCGGAGGGCTCGCCCCGCGCCCGTCACGGACCCCCAACCCCGGAGCGCACTCACCATGCATGTCGTCTGCGTCACCGTCCGGGTCAAGCCCGGCGCCGAAGCCCGCTTCATCGAAGCGACGCGCCTCAACCACGAAGGCACCCGCGCTGAGCCCGGCAACGTCCGCTTCGACGTCCTCCAGCACATCGACACGCCGACCCAATTCTTCCTCTACGAGGCGTACCGCTCCCCCGAGGCCTTCGCGGCCCACCAGCAGACCCCCCACTACCTCGCGTGGCGCGAGGCCGTCGCCGACCTCATGGCGGAGCCGCGCCAGGGCGTCAGACACCGGAGCCTCTTCCCGAGCGACGACGCCTTCTGAGGTGACCGCGTGCGCTTCGAGTTCTCCACGGCCGCGGCCATCGTCTTCGGGCGCGGCGAGGTCGCGCGTGTCGGCGAGCTCGCGCGCCCGCTCGGCACCCGGGCTCTCCTGGTTCGTGACGGCGACCCCCTGGAGCGCGCCGGAACGTTGCCCCGCGTGGCCGGCTCCCTCGGCGCCGCGGGGATCGCCTTCACCGAGGTCCGGGTCCGCGGGGAGCCCGACGTCGAGGCCGTCGAGGCCGCCGTCGAGCTCGCCCGCGCAGCCCGCCCGGACCTCGTCATCGGGCTCGGCGGCGGCTCCACCCTCGACCTGGCCAAGGCCGTCGCCGGCCTGGTGCCGCAGCCCGGGACCCTGCTCGACCACCTCGAGGTCGTCGGCCGCGGGCTGCCGCTCGCCGCCGCTCCGCTCCCCGTGGTCGCCATCCCTACCACGGCGGGCACCGGCGCCGAGGTCACCCGAAACGCCGTCATCACCGTCCCCGAGCGCCGCTTCAAGGCGAGCCTCCGCAGCCCCCGGCTCGTCCCCCGGCTAGCGCTGGTCGATCCGGCGCTCACCGACGGAGTCCCCCCCGACGTCACCGCCGCCACGGGCCTCGACGCGCTCACCCAGCTCATCGAGCCCTACGTCTCCTGCCGCGCCCAGCCGCTGACGGACAGCCTCGCGCTCACCGGGATCCGCCTGGTGGCTGGCGCGCTTGAGCGCGCCTTCCAGAACGGCGCCGACACCGCCGCACGCGACGACCTCGCGCTCGCCGCGCTGCTCGGCGGGATTGCCCTGGCCAACGCCGGGCTCGGCGCGGTCCACGGCTTCGCCGCGCCCCTCGGAGCGAGCTTCCCCGTCCCGCACGGCGTCGCCTGCGCGGCACTGCTCCCCCACGTCATGCGCGCCAACGTCGCCGCGCTCCGCGCCGGCGCCGGGCCGGACCACTTCCTGCGCCGCTACGCCGAGATCGGCAGCCTCCTCGCCGGACCCCACCCCAGCGCGAGCGCTGACATCGACGCCGGCATCGCCTGGGTCGCCGCGCTGGTCCGGTCGCTCCGCATCCCCCGCCTCGGCGCTTACGGCGTGACCCCGGCGGCCGTACCGGATCTGGTCGCGCGCGCGCGACAGTCTAGCTCGATGCGCGGCAACCCCGTCGTGCTCGGGGACGACGCGCTCGCCGCCGCCCTCATCGCGGCGCTCTGATTCGCCGTGACGCCGCCGGATTCCGGATGCGGGCGACTTCTCGCTCCGGCTCAAGTCGGTCGGCAGTCAGACCCTCGACGACCGCTTCCCCCGCCTCGAGCCTCCTTCCCGACTCGCCTTGCGCGGTCGGTTCCGCTCGTCGCCATGCTCGGCACCTGGCGCCCTTCCCGGCGTGGGCTCGGCCCCCCGGGCGAGGCGACCGGCGCCCTCCGAGCGGCGAGGAACGTGCGACCTGCTCCGCATCCGTGTTATCCCGGGCCGAGCGCCGATCCATGCCCACCGTCCCGGATCTCCTCTTCCCCGAACCGAGCGTCCGGATCCGGCACCGCGAGCGCTCCGACGCGCTCACCTTCGCCTTCGCTACCGGCGGCGCCGCCCTGGGCCCCGTCCTCGCCCGTACGTCCGTCGGGGACAGCGACTTCTCCCCCGATTGCTTCGCGCGCGACCTCTTCCTCAAGGACTTCGTGCACGAATGCCTCGCCGTGTCCATCGCCGACGAGCCCCGCGAGCTCAACGAGGGCTACCTCCTCCGCGCCCTCACCCACCCCCCCCGCGACCAGGAGACGGTAGCGCACCGCCACGCCGTCTTCCGGGAGCTGAGCGACCCCCGCCTGCGCGCACGGGTCGAGCACGCTTGGGTCGCCCTCGATCAGCTCCGCAAGAACCTCGAGGCGACCCCGCTCGCGCGCGTCAGCCCGATTCACCGACGCCTCGAGATCCTTCGCCAGTTCAAGGCCATCATGGAGCGCCTCGCCCACGGCTTCGAGAGCTGCACCTCCGCGCTCCGGCTGGTGCACGACTTCGCCGCCAGTGTGCTGGACTCCAGCGGCTGGGCCGATCTCTGCGTGGTCCTCGACCACGAGGATCATTTCGCTCGCATCGATCTCAGCATCCGCATCGGCTACGACGGTCAGATCCGTGCCCTCGAGATCGTGCGCACGGAGGAGAACCGCGAGAACCCGCTGCACCAGTCCCAGCTCCGCCGCCTCTGGGACCATCTCATCGCCTTCCTCCGCGGGCACGCGCTCCGCGAGCGCGAGATCATCGGGCGCCTGGTCGAGCACGTCTTCGACGGCATCGAGCCGGCGCTCCTGCTGTGCTTCCAGCTCATGATCGACCTCGAGTTCTACCTCGTCGGGCTGGGCCTCGAGTCCGCGTCGAAGGCGCGCGGACTCACCGTCTGCCTGCCCGAGCTCCTGGCCTCCGATCCCGCGGAGCGCACCGTGCTCCACCGCCTCTTCAACCCCTTCCTCTTCGCCGAGGACCGCCCCCCGGTCCCCTGCGATCTCGAACTCGGCGGCAGCTCACTCGTGATCGTCACCGGCCCCAACTCCGGCGGCAAGACGCGGCTGCTCCAGGCCGTGGCGCTGGCCCAGCTCCTCGGCCAGGCCGGGCTCCCAGTGCCTGCAGCGCGCGCCCGTCTGGTCTGGACCGACGGCCTGTTCGTGTCTCTCGTCCAGGAAGTCGCCTCCGACGCGCGCGAGGGGCGCCTCGGCACCGAGCTGCTGCGGATCCGGCGCCTGTTCGAGACGCTGTCATGCAACAGCCTCGTGATCCTGGACGAGCTCTGCTCGGGCACCAACCCGTCCGAAGGCGAGGAGATCTTCGAGCTCGTAGTGGAGTTGCTCGAACAGCTCGCGCCGCGCGCGATGATCACCACCCACTTCCTCCAGTTCGCGGGCCGCCTGGCGCAGGAGCTCCCCGTCGCCGGGCTCACCTTCCTCCAGGCCGAGCTGGACGAGCACTTCCACCCGACCTTCCAGTTCGTCCCCGGCGTCGCCAGGACCTCCCTCGCCCAGCAGACGGCCGAGCGCCTCGGCGTCACCCGCGAGTCGCTCGCCGCCCTCGTCAAGCAGCGCTGCGCCGAGCACGCCCGGCGCCACGAGCCCACGGCGCGCTGAACCCAACGGCGCGCCCGCAAGGTGGCGCTGGCCTTCCCGCTCCGGTCCTTCCCGGTGCGCCCACCGAGCACCGAAGCCTACCCTCGACCTCGCTAACCCTCCCCAACCTAGCCGGTGACTCGACGCGTCAGCTGCGACGCGCGCCGCCCGGACCGTCGGGCGCTCGCGTGGCCACGGCTTGGGCAGCAAGCGCGGGCCCGGGGCGCCCTGTCGATTTCCGACACACCTCGCTCCCGTCTACGGTTGACCAGGAGTCGATCCGGGATGCACGTCCGCGTCGAATCGAGTACGCTCTATCCGCCCTCTTGTCCCCGTGCGAGGAGGTTGGCGCGCTCTACCGCGCGCCCCGGGGGCAGCACTGGAGCAGGGAGGGGAGCGCGACGAGTCGCCTCCCACCGAGTTCAAGGAGACACCGATGAACATGAGACACTGGTTGGGATTGGCTATGGTCCTCGGGGTTGCGCTGACCAGCGCCTGCCGGAACGACAAGGACGACGACGGTAACGAGACGACCGAAGGCGCAGCCGGAACCGACGCGGGCGGCGCCACCACCGGCGGCGCCCGTACCGGCGGCGCTGCCACCACGGGAGGGCGCACCGGCGCCACCTCCAACGGCGGCGAAGGCGGCGAGGCGGAAACCGGCGGCGTTGCGACCACCGGCGGCGTTGCGACCACCGGCGGCGTTGCGACCACCGGCGGCGTTGCGACCACTGGCGGCGTTGCGACCACTGGCGGCGTTGCGACCACCGGCGGCGTTGCGACCACCGGCGGTGTCCAAAGCACCGGCGGGGAGGGCGGTGGCGCGGCCGGCGACGCTCCCGAGACGGGTGGCCAGGGCGGGGAGGAAACTGGCGGCTCCGGCGGCGCCGTCGCTGGCGCTGGCGGCGAGGAGGCGGGCGGCGTCCTCACGACGGGCGGCGTCCTCACGACGGGCGGCGTCCTCACGACGGGCGGCG
>CAYVRP010000114.1:0-20496 GCA_964454025.1 uncultured Polyangiaceae bacterium
CCGGGCGTTGGTGGGGGGACGGTCGGCGGGGGCACGGTCGGCGGCGGATCGGTCGGCGGCGGATCGGTGGGGGGGGCGCCGGTCGCCGGTGGCCCGAGCGGTGGCGTCGCGGGTGGCGGCGTCTACGTGGGCGGCACGCCCCAGGTGGGTGGCAGCGCCGGGACCATCGCCGTGGGTGGGACCGCGGGGATCACGCCCCCGCCCGCGGGCGGCACCGGCGGCCGCCCCATCTACATCGGCGGCGCGCCCGTCGGCGGGGCGGTCGTGGGCGGCACGGGCGCCGTGGCCGGCGAGGTGCCCGAGCCCGTGGGTTGCGAGGTGCAGTATGAGTACGGGTCGCTGGCGGACGGCTACTGCGAGGTCAACCTCGCGTGCGACAACGACTCCGTCTACACGTACTGCTGGCAAGAAGGCACCGGGCGGTGGGGCTGCGACTGCAGCACCAACTACTTCTACCAGAGCTACGAGACGACGGTGGGCAGCGAGGCGCCCTGCGACGCGGTGGTCGAACTCTGCGTCGACGCGGAGTCCCCCGCGTTCGCGGCGCCCGAGGCATGCTTGTCCACCTACGAGTCAGCGGGCAGCGACTACTGCGAAGTGCAGCGGGAGTGCTCCCGCACGGCCGAGATCGGCGGCGGCGTCATTGCCGTCGAGCGGCGCAGCGAGTACGCCCATTGCTACCAATACGGTGATGGCTCCCTGCGCTGTGACTGCACCGCCGGGGGCGCCTACGCGAGCTACGAGCTCGACGGCGACCCGAGCGTCGATCAGTGCCGGCGGCTCCTCGACATCTGCGGGACCCCCGCGCCCGGGGGCGAGGGGACGGTCACCTGCGAGCCGGGCTACGGCTACTCGGGCAGCGACTACTGCCAGGTGGACCAGAACTGCACCGCGCGCGTCCCGGTCAGCGACGGCTTGGCTCTCGTGTACTCGAGCTACGAGTACGGCCACTGCCAGTCCGCCACCGATGGCACCACCAACTGCTCGTGCTCGAGCCTGGAGGGCTCGCTGCGCTTCGACCTCGACGGGGAGACGGAGGACGGCGCGGTGTGCTGGGCCGCCCTCGACGTCTGTCGCGATCCGGCCCCGCTCGAGCTCTCCGGGTCCCCCACCTGCACGCGCGCGTACCAGTCCGCCTACACGGGCGGTTGCGACGCGCAGGTTTCCTGCTCGCAGCCCGCGTCGATCGGGGAGCTCGATCTCGTTGTCTACGGCGACGTGTACACCTACTGCTCGTCCGACGGCGCCGAGGGGGCCTTCATCTGCCAGTGCTCCTCCGGACAGCAGACGGCGTCGTTCGAGGTCGAGGGTGCGGACGAGTGGGAGGTCTGCTCGCTGGCCGTCGGGCGCTGCCCGGATCTGGTGAGGGTCCAGTACGAGGGGACGGGCAACTACGGCGGCGGCGGCAGCGGTCCCGGCCCCGTGGACTGATCTCCCCGCTCTCCCGGGGCGGGCGAGCCCCGCGCTCGGCCGGGCGCGGCGCGATCGTGAGGCGGGCCTATCTCGACGCCGGCAAGTGCGCGTTGAGCAGGCGCGCCAGGTCGGCGCGCAGGAACGGCTTGCGAATGCTGGCGGTGAACCCGTACGCTCGGGGGTTCGCCATGACCGGATCCTCGGCGTAGCCGCTGGCCACGAAGACCGGGACCTGGGAGCAGAGCTGGCGAATGGCGCCGACGGCCTCCTTGCCGCCCATCCCGCCCGGGATGGTCAGATCGAAGACCATCCCGGCCAGCGACCTCCCCGCCGCCCGCTCCGCAGCGAAGTACGCGATCGCTTCGGCACCGTTCGCGGCCGGCACCGGCGAATAGCCGAACGAGCGCAGCATCTCCTGGACGGTCGTCCGCACATCCGGGTCGTCGTCCATCACCAGGAACGTCCCCTCGCCCCGGTGTTGGCCTCTCGCCGCCAGCTCTTCGTCGGGCGTCACCTCCGCCGCGGCCGGAAGGTACACGGAGAAGACGCTGCCCCGGCCCGGCTCGGACTCCGCGTCGATGCAGCCGCCGTGCCGACGTACGATCGAGTATGCGGTCGCCAGGCCCAGGCCGTGACCCCGGGGCTTGGTCGTGTAGAAGGGGTCGAAGATGCGCGGCAGGTGCTCCGGCGGGATGCCGACGCCATGGTCGGCGATCGCCAGCCGGACGTACCTCCCCGGCGCGAGCGAGGGGTGCGCCCGCTCGGCCAGGACCACGTTGCGGGCCACGACCTCGATCACGCCCCCTCCCGGCATCGCCTGCTCGGCGTTGCGGACGACGTTGTCGATTACCTGCGAGATCTGGTTCGGGTCGACGTGGCAGGGCCAGAGGCCCTCTTCCACGTCGAACTGACACCGGCTGACCGAGCCGCTGAGCGCGAACCGCGCCGCCTCCTGCACGAGCGGGGACAGGCTCTGCACGCGCTTCACCGGGGTCCCGCCCTTGGCGAAGGTGAGGAGCTGGCCGGTGAGGTCTCGGGCGCGGGTCAGCGCCCCCAGCGCCCGGGTGAGGTGGTCGGCGGTTTCCGGCTCGTGGGTCACCAGCCGCGCCAGGGCCACGTAGCCGAAGATCCCGCTCAGGAGGTTGTTGAAGTCGTGGGCGATGCCCCCGGCGAGCACACCCAGCGATTCCAGGCGCGACTCTCGCTGCAGCGACGCGAACAGCCGCTGCTTCTCGGTGACGTCCCGGAAGACGAGGACGACGCCCGTGACCTGCCCCGCCGCGTCCTTGATGGGCGCGCCGCTGTCGGCGATGGGCCGCTCGACGCCGTCGCGCGCCAGCAGCCGGACCTCCTCTGGCAGCTCCGTCGCGTGCCCGCTGGTCAGCACCCGCGCCACCGGGTCCTCGACGGACCGACCGGACGCGGCGTGCACGACGTGGAACACCTCCGCCAGGGGTCTACCGGCCGCCTCCAGCTGCCGCCAGCCGGTCAGCGCCTCGGCGACGGGATTCATCAAGACCACGCGGCCCTCGGTGTCGGTGGTGATCACGCCATCGGCGATGCTGCGCAAGGTGACCGCGAGCCGCTCCTTCTCCTCCCGTAGCGCCGTCTCGGCCCGCTTGCGCTCGGTGATGTCCTGCACGACGGCCAGCATGAGGCGCCGGCCGCCGTAGGCGATGGGGCCGGTCGAGATCTCCACCGGGTAGGGCGTGCCGTCCTTGCGCAGGTGAACGGCCTCGATCTGGTGCCGCTGGCCCTCCGGCCACGCTCGCCACAGCGCGAGGATGGTTTCCCGGGACATGGGGAGGTCGTCGGGGGCCTGTGGGAGATGGTCGAGCACGGTGCGCTGCAGGAGCTCCTCTCGCGTGAAGCCGGATTGCTGGCAGGCCACCGCGTTGACGTCGACGATTCGCCCGTCCAGATCGTGCAGGTAGGCCCTCTGGGTCGACTGGGTGAAGAGTGCCCGGTACTTCTCCTCGCTTTCGCGCAGCACCTCGGCTGTCGCTCGGATCTCCGAGATGTCCTCGAGGGTCGCGTAGGCCTGGTAAGGCCGCGACTCCCCTTCGCGGAAGAGCGGCACGGCGGTCACGCGGACCCACACCGTGCGCTGTCGCTGCGGGTTGTGCACGCCATGTACCACGTCCCTCACCTCGCGCCCCGAACGCAGCGCGACGACGATCGGGTGCTCCTCGGCAGGGAGCTCGGAGCCGTCCTCGCGGATGGCCTTCCAGCACGGATCCGCCGACGTCAGGCCGCGCATCTGCTCGACGCCGACGCCGAGGATGCGCGCGGCCGCGGCGTTGGCGCTGATGATCCGCCCCTCGGCGTCCTGGAAGACGACCCCCTGGACGAGGGTGTCGAACAGCGCGCGGTACTTCTCCTCGCTCTGGCGCAGCTGGGCCTCGGCGCGCCGGCGCTCCACCACCCGCCAGACGAAGTCCATCATCAGGTTGAGCTGGCGGATGTCGGCGTCGTCGTAGGGCGCGACCTTGTTGGCGACGCCGACGACCGCGACGATCCTCCCGCTGCTGAACACGGGGACGGTGAGGAACCGAGACAGCGGGGCGGGGCCCTCCGGCAGCCCCCGCCTGAGCGGGTTGGGCGCCGCGAAATCGTTGACGACGATGGCGCGGCGCTGCCGGACGGCCTCCCCCCAGATTCCCGTCCGCGCGAGCTGGTAGACGGTCTGCGGGTCGGTGACGGCGCACTCGTTCATCACGGTCTTCGACCAGGAATTGAGCCGGAATTCCTCGGCGTCCTCGTCGTAGTGATAGAGGTACCCGAGTCGGCTCCCCGTCAGGGTGATGGCCTCCTCCAGCGCGAAATCGAGCAGCTCCGGGATGCTTTGCGCCGAATGGCTGCTGATGCGCAGCAGGCTCTCCAGCCGCGCCTCGTCGAGGATGGCGCCGGCGTTGCGCGGGGGCTGGCCGTCTTCGGCGTGGACGGGGGGAGACGGAGACATGATATTAGCGCTCCTCGACGTCCCCGGAGGGCACGCCGCCGCCTTCCTCCGCACAGGATAGCCGGCTCCGCCTGCGCGTCGAGCCGTGTTCGACTGCTTGCCGCCAGCGACGACCGCTCGGCGCGGTCGCGCAGGCAACCCGGCAAGGCCGGCTCGTGACGGCCCGATGGTCGGACTGCCGCCGACTGGGGTCCGCGCGCCCGGGACCTCGGCCCCGTGCCGGCGGCCCTTTTTCCCCCGTCTCCGCGGCGCGCGGGGGCGCAGCGGGTTCAGACCTGGAAGTCGGAAAGGCGCGGGGGGATCGACTCGGGCGTCGTCGTCTCCGGGAAGCGCGCCGCGAGGTAGGCGTAACCGGCCCGCACGGCCTCCACCGTGCTCGAGCCGCGCGTCTTGCGCTCGGTGAAGACCACCTCGGGTCCGATCTCCTCGAGCGCGCCCGCCGCGCGGAGGCCGTCGAGCAGTTCAGCGCGAACGCCAGCGAGGATGACCCGGATCCCGTGCGCTCGGAGCTGGCGGATCCACCGGAGCAGCTCCCGCATCCCGACGGCGTCGGGGTTGCGGAGCCGCTTGACGCGGAGGACTATGACGCGCGCGCCGGCCTCCCGGGCGCGCGCCTCGAACCAGGCGAGGTGCTCGTCGAGGGCGAGGCTGGAGCCGAAGAAGAGCTCCCCCTCCAGACCGAAGACCAGCAGGCGATCGTCTGGCGGCTCCCCGTCCTTGCGCTCGCGCACGATTCCGTCGGCGTGCACGACGAACTCCGTCCGGGTCATGCGCCCGGCGCGCGGGACCGCGAGGACGAAGGAGGCGAGCACGCCGATCAGGATGCAGAATTCCACCGAGATCCCCACCGCCGCGATCGCCGTGGCGAGCACGATCGCGGCGTCGAACTGGGTCGCCCGCAGGTGGAAGCGGAGCGCCTTCCAGTCGATCATCCCGTAGGCCGTCACCATCAGGATGCCCGCCAGGGCGGCGAGCGGGATGTGCCGGGCGAAGGGCGCGAACGCCACGGTGATGAGGGCGACCACGACGGACGACCACACGCCCGACCACTCGGTGACCGCGCCCGCCTGCTGATTGATCGCCGAGCGGGTCAGCGAGCCGGAGCCCGGGATGCACTGGAAGAAGCTGCCGCCGAGGTTGGCCAGGCCCTCGCTCAGGCACTGCTGGTTCAGGTCCAGGCGCTGCCCGGTGACGCTCGACAGGTGCTTGGCCATGGCGAGCGCCTCGAGCAGCCCGAGGGTCGCGATGGCGACGGCGCTCTCGACCAGGCGCCGCGCCCGCGCGAGGTCGAGCTCCGGCACGGCGAAGGCGGGCAGGGTGCGCGGGATCTCGCCCACCACGGCCACGCCGCGGGCCTCGAGCCCGAGCGCGGCGACCCCGGACGCGGCGACGACGACGACCAGGAGCAGCTCCGGGAACAGGGGCCACCCGAGCCGGCGCTTGAGCCACCGCAGGCCGATCACGCCGCCGATCGACCCGAGGCCGATCGCGAGCGTCGGGCCGTGGGGCAGGCCCCCCTGCGTCCAGGTCTGGTAGACGCGGAGCAGGAAGTGTTCATGGTCGCTGCCCTGCGCGGCCCACCCGAAGAGGTTCCTCGTTTGTGCCAGCACGAGCAGCAGGCTGGCCCCCGCGGTGAAGCCGACCACCACCGAGTGCGAGATGTAGCGGGTCAGGTCCCCGATTCGGAGCAGGGTGATGAGCAGCTGCACCGCCCCCACCAGCGCCCCGAGCGCGAGGGCGGCGCTCAGGCGCTCCTCCGGCGGCACCCAGGCGAGCGCGCTGAGCACGGCGATGGAGATGACGTTGGTTGGGCCGTTGATGAGCTGCTTCGAGGAGGTGAAGAGCGACCCGATGGTGGTCATCACCATCGCGGTGTAGAGGCCATACTGGGCGGGGACCCCCGCGAGCACGGCGTAGGCCATCGCCTGCGGCACGGCCACGGTGGCCACCGTGATCCCCGCCAGGAGGTCGGCCCGGAGCGGGTGCCAGCCGTAGCTCCGGAGCGACTCGAGGGCGGTGACGCGCCGGAGCCACCGGCGTGGGAGGGTCGCAGCGGGCGGCGCGAGCGTCGGAGGCCGGGATGAGGCGTTCACGGGACGGGGCGGGGAGCGGCGGACCACCCTAGGGGCAGTGCCCGAACGACGCAACGGCGGCGCCGCGGGGCCGCGGCGACGCGGGTTCCGGGCGGCGCGCGCGGACGCTGGTCGGCCTCGCTCGCGTCCGGCGCCGCCGACCGGCGCGCGGGGCGAGGTGGCGAGTGGGTTTCGCCGACGGGCGGCGACGGAAAACTGCAGCCGGGTCCTCGCCGCCCGCGGCCTGGACCCCTTCCCGGGTGGTGCGTCGGCGACATGCTCCCTCATCGCCGACCGCACCTGCGCCGCCTCGAGCAACGTGCTCCTGGGGTGACGGGCGGGCGCGGGGCGGCTGTCGCCGCCACTTCGTCGGGGGGGGCCGTGACGGCGTGGTCGCCAACGCGCGCGCCGCCAGCAAGGCCGATCGGGTGGTCATTCAGAACCTGACCTTCGATCCCATCGGCGACGTGCCGCGCGGTCCGTTCGACACCATCTCGACCGAGGGCGCGACCGAGACGACGATCGACCACGTCATCCTCATCGGCGACGGTCGGACGGGGAGCGCCGGCGGCCACATCGAGCTGAACGGCTCGGTGGGCACCGTCGTCGATTCCTGCCTCGTCGAGCACTCCGGGAACTGCGGCCCCGAGGGCCACCGGGACCACCGCCCCTGCCTGGCCTCGACGCAGGACGCCGTCATCCGCAGCAGCATCGTCCGCGGCCATGCGTCGCGTGGGATCCAGTCCAACGTCCAGCAGGGCGAGTGCGGCACCAGCGACGGGGTGGTCATCGAGCACGACCGCGCCCATCGGAACGGCCACGCCGAGCACGAGGACGGCATCGCCGTCAACGGCGAGGACACCGGTGACCATCTCCAAAGTCACCATCCAGCACGACCTGTTCCACGAAGACCAGACTCCGGACTGCGGTTGGTGGGCGCGGCGCCGAGTGACAGCCGGGTCGACCACCACACGTTCGCCGGCAACGGCTCGGGTTCCAGCGGCGAGAGCCGTTTCGAGCCGGACCTCGACGACGGCAGCGGCGCGGGCACCGCCGTCAGCAGGAACATCTGCGCGGTCGGTTGCCAGGTCCGCAACGACTGCTACCGCGCCGCGGGCTTCTCGCTCGAGGACAACGTCGTCTTCGGCGCGGACGCCACCGGGGACTGCAACGGCGGCAGCATCGCCGCCGATCCGCAGTCCGCGGCCGCGGCGGCTGACGATTGCCACCCGAACAACGCCGCCGTGGCCGAGCCCGCGGCCCTTCGCGGATTCGAGTGGTGCCGCGGCTTCAGGTGTCGAGATCACCCTGGGTCAACCATGGCCCGACTCGCGGGTACGACATGACGAAGAGCCAGGGCGGTGAGGCGATCCCGATGCGACGCTGCTGGTCCCCGCTGCCAGGGGACCCAGAGGCGGCGCTATTGGCGGGAGACGTTGCGCGACGACGTGGTGGTTCCTGGGGAGTCCAGGGTGGAGTCGCGGACGGGGCCACAGAATTCACGGAACCGGGTGCGGTCACGCGTAGGCGTCGAGGATGGCGCGGGCCCCGGTGAACTCGGTGTTCACGCCTCTTCCGGAGCCACGGGGGACCGCCGCGGTCACGGCGAAGCGCGCGGCGACGGTGGCGCTCGCCATGGCGGCGGCGCGCCCCGGCGTCGGGTGGCGTGAACCGATACGGCACGCCGGCCGAGATCTGCGTCTGCTCGCGCTCGCCATCGAGGATGGTCAGCAGGGGAAGCGTGCCCGCCCGGTCTGCCGCAACTCCAGCACGGTTACGAGCGTGACGCGCGAGCTGTTGCTCACGTGGAGGGCGCGCGGTCCGACCTGCGGGGTAGCGCGCTGGGTGGTCCTGCGTTCGCCAGCTTCGTGGGAGAAGCCGGTTCGGCGCGCCATCGAATCAGAGCGGGAGCAGGCCGCTGGAAGCCAGGCTCGACAAGACGAAGAAGATGTTCTCGCCGCTCACCAGGACGTCGAAGCCGCCGTCCGCCACGGCGGCCAGCACCGCTGACATGCAGCCGGCACCCGGGAAGAGCCAGTCGTGTGGCTCCACCGCGATGCACGGCGTCCTGCGGAGCAGGTCGATGGATACCTGGCATGCCTCCCGCTCCGCGCCTTCGATGTCGAGCTTCGCGATCAAGAGCCGACCGTGGGGGATCCCCGCCACCACCTGCTCGAGGGTCTTCGAAGGGATGCGGCGCTCGCCGTCGCCAGCGACGCGGTTGCTCCAGGACTGATGATCGCCGCCGTTCATCAGCGTGACCCCGCCGTCGTCCGACCAGAGCGCGACGTTCTCGGGGTGGATCCGCGGCTGATCGCTGACGTTCGCGCACAGCACCGCGAAGGTTGCGGGATCCGGCTCCAGCGCGACGACCTCCGCGCTGGGGTAGGCGTCGGCGAAGAAGAGCGATGAGCACCCGACGTTGGCGCCCGCATCGACGATCACCGGGGCGTAGCCCTCTGATCGCCACCGCTCGGCCAGTCTGCGCAGGCCCGCGGTGCGCGCCGCGTCGAGCTCGTACTGCCGCGAGCCGAACACCTGCGCCGCGACCACCATGTCCGAGTCTCCCGGTCGCACCGAGATGCTGTGCGCGGCCGCACGCAGATGTGCCCGTGTCGCCCGCTTGTGACCGACCTCGCGAAAGAGCATGATCTTGGCGGCATCGAGGGGCGAGAAGCTGCGGAACGCCCCGATGGCCAGGCGCCCATCACCGACGACGCCACGTGCGCGCAGTCGCAAGCGACGCAGGAGACTGGCGAATAGACCCCGACGGGGACTGCTGGCCATGGTGGAGCCTCGCCGCTGCTGGAGCGGATGCCGAACTCGAGAGGGTACTCCGCAAGCTCGGAAGCTCAATGGTCAGACTCCATTTTCGGCAGCTCGAGCTCACTCGACCCGAACTCGGCTGACTACACCGCCGTTCGGTCGCGTGAATCGGGGTCGCGGTCCATTCGGCCTTCCGGGGCGAGCGCCGCAGAGGCGGTTTCTCTCGCCAAGACCTGGGCTTGGCGGTCCTGGGCGGGGGCCGGACCCGCCCTCGTACCGGGCGGCTGGCGGTGTTGGGGGGTCAGGGCGTTCAGTGCGTCCGGGCGAGGCGGGTCCGATGGGAGCGATTCGGGCGAGAGCATCATGATATTCCGCACATCGACCAGCGGGTGCGGACTCCGAACGGTGAAGGGTGAGCCCCCATCCGGTGGCGAGCACGGCGACGGCCGCGGTGACGCGGCCGGCCATGCGGGGGAGCGCGAGCGCGAGGACCGTGGTCGTGCAGAAGTGCGCGGGAGCTGGAAGCGGGATCCAGGCGCTCCGCTCCCCGTCGCCGTCGAGCGCGGGCTCGAACTTGGCGGCCCGGTCCGCCAAGCTCCTGCCGGCGCGCGGAGTTGCCGCGTCCGCGGCGCCGAGCCGCGCGGTTCCGGTGACGGAGACTTGCTCGGGGATCGCCGTCCATCGCCGCTTCGTGACCCCTTCGGGCAGGGCGCCTCCGACTCCGCGTCCTCGAACCAGCCGACCGCTCGCAGCACGTGATAGAGGTCCGCCACCGACACCCCTGACTTCGCGACGTAGTCGTCGCCCGCGGCGCGCGGCGCGAGGTGGCGGTGCCCCCGGATCGCGTGAGGATCCCTGCAGTCGCGCTGCGCGCCACGGCGGGCGATGGCGGCGAGCTTCATCACCGCGAGGTCGCGCAGCCCGGCCCCCCTCACCCCCTCGGGCTCGGGCTCGAAGCGCCCTCGCGGCCGGCACGGGTAGCGGGCGAGGTCCCCCATCGCGCTGCCGACCGAGAGCTTCAGCGCCGCGTCCCTCTGCGCGATCACGGTCGTCCTCGGCAGGGCCGTGACGCGCCGGCGAACCGCTTCGAGATCGAGGTCATCGGTCTGCGAGAAGAGGTCGAGGTGGCTCGAGGTGCGGTGGCGCAGGTGCTCGGCGACCGCGGCGCCGTCGGCGAGGTAGATCCAGAGGTAGATCCAGTCGAGCCCCCCCGCACGCCTCAGCCCGGCCAGGGAGCTGGCTTGCGCAGGCGTGAGCGGCGCGACGTCGCCCAGGGTTCGTCCTTGGCCCGCAATGCGGCTCGCCCCGGGGCAATGGTCCTCGGCGACAGCTCTGGCCGCGACTCGTCGCGCACGAAGCGATGGATTCGCTCCACACGGTGGTGTCCCACGGCCCGCCTCACGTCCTCGAGGCGTCCCTGCTCGAGCAGACGCGGCAGCAGAATCCGCGCGTCACGTCCGCATCGAGGTCGCGGAGCGCGTGCTCCGGCAACAGCCAGACCTGCGACCTCGGGAGGATCACTGGCGACGATACCATGACCGGCGGTCCTTCGAACCGACCGGCGCGGGGCTCGAGCCGCTTCCCGCTCGAGCGGGGCCGGGGCTCAAGGCGCGGTGGCGGAGGCCGTGGCGGTGGCCGTGGCGCTGCTCGTCTGGGTGGTGGCGGCGGTGTCCGTGCTGGTCGCTGACATGGTGTCCGTGCTGGTAGCCGCGGCGGTGCCCGTCCCGGTGTCCGTCGCCGTCTGAAGCTTCCACAGGCACCCCTCGTGCCCGCACTCACGCACGTAGAGCGCCTCCTTGCCGCAGCCCGACGCCCGCTTCGAGGCCTCGTCACCCTCCCACTTGTGCTCGATGTAGAGCTCCCCCGCGGGACACCCGAGATCCTGGGCCGCGCGAGCCCGGAAGGACTTGTCGCCCGTCTTGGCGCAGGCGACGGCGGCGAGGGAGACGAGGACGAGGGTAGTCAGGGACCGGTGGGTGTTCGGCATGGGGCGCAGGATACGCCTCGGCCTGGCGCGGAGGAAGGCCGGCGCGCGCGCAAGACCTGGGCTCGACATCGCTATCTGTCGACTCCGCGCGAAGCCCAGGCCGCGCCGCGCCCCTCTCTCGTGACCTGACGTTTCTGGTTCCGGTGAAAGAATCTAGAGGAGGGGGGATCCCTTACGCCCGTGGGGCCGCTGCGCTCTCGAAGCTACCCTTGAGATCAGCGGGTGCAACGATGACGAAGCACGGGCAGAGGCTTTGGTTGCTGGCTCTGGCGGTGGGCGCAAGCTGTGTTGCATGTAGCGATGGTGCTCAATCCCCCGACGATCTCGGGGCGACAGGAGCGACGGGCTCCGGTGGCGCCCCCGCCACGGGCGGCCTCGCCACGGGCGGCCTCGCCACGGGTGGCCTCGCCACGGGTGGCGGCGGGACCATGGGCACCGGGGGTGTCGCGCCCCCTACTGGCGGTGCGCCCACGGGCGGCGTTCCGCCGACCGGCGGTGCGCTCACGGGCGGCGCCACCCCGACCGGAGGCATCGGACCCGCCACCGGCGGCACGCCGGCGACGGGTGGAGGCGGCACGGGAACCGGCGGCGTCATGCCGTCTGGTGGCGTTGGTCCCGGCACAGGAGGTGTGCCGCCGACCGGCGGCTTCAGTCCCTTCACCGGTGGCGTGCCGGCGACGGGCGGTGACGGCCCGGCCATGGGCGGGGTGCCGGCGACGGGCGGCGACGGCCCGACCACGGGCGGGGTGCCGGCTACCGGCGGTTTCAGTCCCTTCAGCGGCGGCGTGCCGGCGACGGGCGGTGACGGGCCCGCCACCGGCGGTACGCCAGAAACCGGCGGGACCTCGCCGGACACCGGGGGCAGCGCCGGGAGCTCCGGCGGCCCCGCGATAGACTGCGACGCCCCCATGCCGACCGGCGGCACGGCTCACTGCGGCAGGAACGACCAGGGCACAGACGGCGGGCAAGCCTGGTCGCTCTGGTCCAACGCGATCAAGCCCGACTCGTGCATCACCACCTTCAGCTCGCCGGCGTTCAGCGCGAGCTGGAACAACTCCGGCGACTTCCTCGCCCGCATCGGCCTCGAGTTCGGCAACAACGGCAAGTCGTACACGGAGTACGGGACCCTCAAGGCGGACTTCTCCTACCGCAAGACGGGCAGCGGCGGCGGGTTCTCGTACATCGGGATCTACGGTTGGACCAACAACCCCTGCGTCGAGTACTACATCGTCGACGACTCGTTCAATAACTTCCCGTTCAACGCCTGGAACGCGACGCAGAAGGGCACCGCGGTCATCGACGGCGAAACCTACAAGCTGTTCCAGAACTCGACGACGGGTACGGGTGGCTCGCGGTGCAGCGGCGTCTCGAGCTGGCAGCAGTACTGGAGCATCCGGCAGTCGGCTCGCCAGTGCGGGACCGTGTCGATCACCGAGCATTTCGATGCGTGGACCGCCGCGGGCATGACGATGGGGAACAACCTGCTCGAGGCCAAGATCCTGGTCGAGGTCGGCGGCGGGCAGGGGAGCATCGAGTTCCCGGTGGCGAAGGTGACCGCCGAGTGATTCTGCGCTGCTCACGGCTCGCCGCGCTCTGGCGGCGAGCCGCGGGGGGTTGGCCCGCTCGAGCGGACGCATCTGCCAGGCCCGCGGCGCGACGGGGCGGCGTGCCGCCGTGACGCGCTGAGCGGAGATCTTCAGCCAGGGAGTGAAGTTGTCCGCGCTGGTGGGGCCGCTCTTCGTCCGTCAGGGGCCGGGGCGGGGGGGCACCGCCGCTGCTGCGGTCGCGGAGCGGTGCCGGGTGCGAGGGCACGCGGTAGTATCCGCCGCGCAGGGCGGCAAGGAGGCGGCAGCGATGAGGACGGAGAGATGGCAACTGGGTTTCCTGTTCGTCGGCGCGTTCGGGCTGGCGATCGCCTGCTCCGGTGACGAGTCCGACGGCGATGACGGCGGCGGCGGGAACGGCGTCACCGGCGTCTGCCCGACCGCGACGCCCCTTACCGGGAGCCTCTGCTCGAGCGACGGCCTCGACTGCACCTTCGGCACCACCCGCTGCTCCTGCGTGGGCAACTCGTGGCGCTGCACGCTGGGAGGCAGCGGCGGCAGTGGCGGCACCGGCGGGACGGGCAACACGGGCGGCAGCGGCAACGCTGGCAACCCCGCGGGGTGTCCCGCGGCGGAGCCGGCGGACGCCGGGAGCTGCTCGATGACGAGCTTCGAGCCCTGCCTGTACGGCCTGGTCGCCTGCGTGTGCATCAACTCGAGCTGGGACTGCACGGAGTTCTCCCTCACCTGCCCGGAGGACGCCGTGGAGCCGGGCGCGGAGTGCGTCTACGTGGGCGGCGGCAGCTGCGTCTACGAGGAGCTCGTCTGCAATTGTGTGCGCAACGGCGCCGTCATGAACTGGAGCTGCGATGGAGCGCCGGGCGCCGGCGGCGAGGGGGGCGAGGGCGGCGCGGCGCCCGCCGGGGAGGGCGCCGCGGACACGGCCGGAGAGGGCGGAGAGGGCGGCGCGGCCGCCGCGGGCGCGCCGGGTGAGGGGGGCGAGGGCGGCACGGAGCCCGTCGCGGGCGGAGCGACCGCCGCGGGCGCGCCGGGTGAGGGGGGCGACGAGGCGGGCGGTGCGGCCGCCGCGGGTGCGCCGAGCGAGGGCGGCGAGGAGGCGGGTGGCGTGAGCACCGCGGGCGCCTCGAGCGCGGGCGGCGAGCCAGCCGGACCCGGTGGCGCGGCGCCCGCCGGCGCACCCGGAGGCGGGGACGCCCTGGCCGGGCAAGCGGGCGGCTGAGCCTGCGGCCCCGGGCTATCCGGCGATGGCGGCGCGGAGCCGGACGTACTCGTCCGAGAGGTAGAACGCGAGCAGCGCCGCCACCCGGATCGCGAGATCCTGGTAGGCGATGTGGCCGTCCTCGGCGCGCTGTCCGAGCACGGCGGCGAGCCCGCGGCGCTCGACTGCGGTGAGCTCGGCGCGGTAGTCGCGCCGCAGCAGGAGCATCGCGCGCAGGCTCGCCTGCACGTCGCCGGCGATGACGAGCCCCGCCCGGTCCGCGGTGAGCTGCATCATGCGGTGCGCCACCACCAGCGTCTCGTTCAGCATGGACAGGCCGTCGTCCTGGCCCGTCGCGGGCGGGCGCAGCGCGGAGAGCAGGACGCGCCGCTGGAGCTGCTGCGCCGCGTCGACCACGCGCTGCACGGCGGGGATCGGCACCCGGGAGGTGACCCGCATCGCCTTGTCCGCCAGGGCCCAGCCGCGCAGGACCGGCACCAGGCCGAGCGCGAGCTCGACGCCCTGCTTGCCCTTGTCGAGCGCCCCGTTCCACAGCTCGCTCGAGGTGACCCGGCTGTGGCCGTAGCGCAGGTGGGCGAGCTCGGCGCCGAGGGCGAACCGGAGCTCGGCCTCGGAGAGCTCGAACTCGCCTGCCGTCAGGTGCTGGCCTCCGATGAGGACGAACGGCGGGCGCCCCTCGTAGGCCCGGACGCCCACGCCCTTGGCGCCGCGGGAGACGTAGGCCATAAGATCGCCGAGCCCGAGCGCGCGTTGGGCGTCGGCGAAGGCGCGGACCGCCGCGTCGTGCGGGGGAGCGGTGACCTGCTCGCAGTAGTCCCGGAGCAGCGAGACGTCGGGCACCGGCACCGACGCGAGCAGCGTCTGCAGGCGCGCGAGGAAAGGGCTGGCGCGCCGGGTCGCCGGGTGGCGCAGGATTCCGTCGAGGAGGGCGTCTCCGAGCGGCCGCGCCACGGCGCCGTCGCCGGCCGTGCGTCGCGGGGCGAGGCCGCCCGGCTCGAGCGCGGCGCTCACCGCCAGGGCGCGCTCGCGGAGCTCGCCCGTCGCCACTGCCGCGAGGTCGCGGACCCGCTCGCCGACCAGGGGGTGCAGCCGCGCCAGCTCGGTGACGGCGCGCACGTCGGGGCGGTCGGGCGTGCCCCGGGCGCGGGCGAGCAGCTCGAACACCCGGCTCCGGAGCGCCGGGCCGCCGGCGCCGGCGGTGAGGTCGGCGTCGCGCGGCGGGAGCAGCTCCTCCAAGGTTTCGCTCGGGAGCGCGGCGAGCCGCGTCTCGAGGACCTCGACGGCGAGCGGGCGCGCGTCCGCCCGCAGCGAGTGCTCCGCCAGTTCGAGATCGGCGAGCGTGGAGCGGACGACGTCGCGGGTGGACTCCGGCGGCGCGTCGTGCAGCGCGCGGTGCAGGTGCAGCGCCCAGGGCTCGCTCTGGACCCCGTGGCTGCGCAGGTCCTCGAGCAACGCCCGCGCCGCCAGCCGCGAGAAGCCCCAGGTCTTGGTCAGGCGCGCGAGGGCGTCGGCCGCGACCTCCTCCTCGGCCAGGCCGCGGAGCGCCGCCGCGAGATCGACCCGGGTCGCCAGCGGCGGCGCGCCCTCGGCGCCGACCAGGAGCGCCGCCACCGCGGCGAGCGGATCACCCGCGGCGGCCGCGACGTCGAGCACGTCGCGCACGAAGGGCCGGTGCTCCGGGCGGCGGGTGATCCAGGCGCGGCGTGCGGCCTCGAGCCGGCGCGGGCGGGGCTCGAGGCGCCCGAGCTCGATGGCCGCGCGGGCGATCTCCGAGCTCGACCGGTGGAAGACCAGATCCACGCCGCCGACAGTGACCGCGAGGCGCCCTGTCGCGAGCGCGCCCTGGGGGATCTCGTCGGGTGGGATCGTACGCGCGACGGCGTCGCCCAGGAACGAGATCGCCACCAGCGCGACGCGGCGATCGGTCACGAGCAGCCGCCAGCGCCCCGTGAGCCCGGCGTTGTGGTGGGAGGGGATGGGCGTCGGGGTGACGCTGCGCACCCACGCCAGCGAGAGCTCCCCGGGCTCGAGCGTCGCGCCGAGCCAGGCGCGTTCCACCTCACTGGGGCGCTCGACGCCGGGACCCACCAGCACCTGCGCGCGCGGGCGGCCGTTGCCCCCCCGGATACGGGCGAGCGCGATGGTCCGCTCCACCGCCGAGCGCTGCGCCAGCGGCACGGTGAACGAGCGGTCCTCGATCCGCAGCGCCGGCCGGAACCGGCCGCGGACGTAGCCCACGTTGGCGCAGTCCCCGAGGGGGACCAGGCGCCCGCGGCCGTCGTGCAGGGCGCCGACCAGCACGGGGCCCACGGGCGTGACGCAGAGCCAGGGCGGAGCCTGGCTCCCCTCCACGTCGAGGTGGCCCCCGAGGAGGATCCTGCGCTCGACGTGGCCGAGGCCGCGCGCCGCAAGGTACGCTTGGACGGCGTCGGTCACGGCCCCGAGCCTAGCACCCGACCGCCCGCGGGTGACAGACGCGCCGCCGCGCGGGCGCGGCGGGGGGCGTCGGGGGGCGCCCGCGCGGCGGCGGGAGGTCGCCGCCCCTGGGCCTCGGCCGGGGTGACTCCCGAGCGCCTGGGGTGCTACTAGTGGCGCCCCCGGGTGCGCTCCCCCACCGGCGCGCGCCTTTGGCGCGATCGACCGACCCCTCGGCGAGCGTGCCCGAGCCGACGAGCCCCACGATGACCAAGACCGCGACCGAGCTGCGCCAGCTCTTCCTGGACTTCTTCCGCCGTAACGGCCACGCCGTCGTGCCCTCGGGGCCGCTCGTGCCCGCCAACGACCCGACGCTGATGTTCACCAACGCCGGCATGGTCCAGTTCAAGGATCTGTTCACCGGACGGGAGCGGCGCGCCTACACGCGGGCCACCACCAGCCAGAAGTGCATCCGCATCAGCGGCAAGCACAACGACCTCGAGGCGGTCGGTCCGTCCCCGCGGCACCACACCTTCTTCGAGATGCTGGGCAACTTCAGCTTCGGGGACTACTTCAAGGAGGAGGCGATCGGCTTCGCCTGGGATTTTCTGACCAAGGAGGTGGGGCTACGCACGGATCGGCTGGTCTGCACCTACTTCCGCGGGGACGAGGCCCTGCCCGCCGACGAGTTCGCCCGCGACACCTGGAAGAAGGTGACCGGGTTCGGCGACGATCGGGTCCGCGGGCTCGGTCGGGAGGACAATTTCTGGGCCATGGGCGACACCGGCCCCTGCGGCCCCTGCAGCGAGATCTATTTCTGCCAGGGCCCCGAGCTCCGGATGGATCTCTGGGGCGAGGAGCAGACGGCCGAGGGGCACGGCTGGATGGAGATCTGGAACCTGGTCTTCATGCAATTCGAGCGCTCGCTCGAGGACGGGATCGCGCGGCTCGACCCGCTCCCCGCGCCCAGCATCGACACCGGCATGGGGCTCGAGCGCATCGCCAGCGTGGTCCAGGAGCGGACCAGCAACTACGATACGGATCTCCTGCGGGCGCTGATCGACCGGGCGGCGGCCATCGCCGGGAAGTCCTACCGGGGGACGATGGCGCCGGACGACGTGAGCATGCGCGTCATAGCGGATCACGCGCGGACGACGGCCTTCCTCGTCGCCGAGGGCGTCATGCCCGAGAAGACCGGGCGAGAGTACGTGCTCCGCCGGGTGATGCGCCGGGCGATCCGGCACGGGCACCGCCTCGGAATCGCCCGCCCCTTCCTGCACGAGATCGCGCTCGAGGTGGCGGGGTTGATGGGGGACCAGTACCCCGAGCTGCGCGAGCGGCGCGATCTCATCGCCAGCGTGACCGAGCAGGAGGAGGTGCGCTTCCGCGCCACCATCGAGCGCGGTCTCGGCCTGCTCGAGGAGCATTTCGCGGCGCTGGGGGCCGAGGGGCGGCGCGAGCTCGACGGCCGCAGCGCCTTCACGCTCTACGACACCTTCGGCTTCCCCCTCGACCTGACCGAGGTGATCTGCGCCGAGCGTGGGCTCACGGTGGACCGGGAGGGGTTCGAGCGTGCGCTCGGCGAGGCTCGCGAGCGGTCGCAGTTCAAGGGGGTGGAGCAGGCCGTCGAGGCCGTGTACCGCGAGGCGGCGGCACGGGTCGAGGGCGGCACGGTGACCTTCACCGGCTACGAGCGCGACGTCGACGCCGGGCGCGTGGTGGCCCTCATTGCCGAGGGGGCGCTGGTGGAGGCGGCGGGGCCGGGCACGACGGTCGAGGTGGTCACGGACCGGACCCCCATCTGGGGCGAGCAGGGCGGGCAGGTCGGTGACCAGGGGCGCCTCACCGCCGCGAGCGGGGCGACGGCCACCATCGAGGACGCGCAGAAGCCCCTCGCGGGGTTGATCGTGCACCGCGTCCGCGTCACCTCCGGCGAGCTGCGCGTCGCGGACGAGGTCACGCTCGAGGTGGACGTCGAGCGCCGCGACGCGATCCGGCGTGCCCACTCCGCCACCCACCTGATGCACTGGGCGCTGCGCCAGGTGCTCGGACCCCACGCGCAGCAGAAGGGCTCGGTGGTGTCCCCGGACCGGCTGCGGTTCGACTTCAACCACGGGGCGCCGATGACCCCGGAGCAGATCCGCGCCGTCGAGGATCTGGTCAACGAGCGGATCCTCCACAACACCCCCGTTCAGACCGAGATCCTCGACCTGGACGCCGCGCGGCGGCGGGGGGCGATGATGATCTTCGAGGAGAAGTACGGGGATACCGTGCGCATGCTCTCGATGGCGGAGTCGGTGGAGCTCTGTGGCGGGACGCACGCGCGGGCGACGGGCGACCTGGGGCTGTTCAAGATCCTCTCCGAGCAGGGGATCGCGGCCGGGGTGCGGCGGATCCAGGCCAGCACGGGCAAGGGCTCGCTCGAGCACGTGCGCGGCGTCGAAGAGCGGCTCGAGCGCGCGGCGCGGATGGCCAAGACGAGCCCCGCGGAGCTCGGCGACAAGCTGGAGAAGATCCTGGCGCGCGAGCGGGCGCTGGAGAAGGAGCTCGAGCAGGTGCAGCGCAAGCTCGCCACCGGCGGGGGCGGGCTCGACGCGCTCCTCGCCGGGGCGCGGGAGGTCGGCGGGGTGAAGGTGCTCGGCGCGCGCACGGAGGTGACTGATCGCGGTGCGCTGCGCGAGCTGGCCGAGCAGCTCCGCGACCGGCTCGGACGGGCGGTGGTGCTGGTGGGCTCCGTGAGCGAGGGCCGGGCGCAACTCGTCCTCATGGTGGACAAGGGACTGACGGCCCGGCTCAAGGCGGGCGAGCTCATCCGGCCCATCGCCGCCGTCGTCGGCGGTTCGGGCGGCGGCCGTCCCGACATGGCGCAGGCGGGCGGGACCGAGCCCGCGCACCTCGACGCGGCCATCGCTGCCGTGTACGCCGAGGTCGAGCGCGCGACAGCGAGCCAGGCCGACGAGCTCTAGCGCAGACAGGAGGCGCCGCGCTGGGCGGCATCGTCCCTCTGCATCAGCTCGCGCACGTCCCCCAGATCGTCATCGCGGCCCTCGGCGAGGGGGCTGTGCTCGAGCGGGGTGCGGCCCTCGGCGCCGATCGCCCGCCGGCCGAGGGTGTCGGAGTCGAAGCGCCATTCGAGCCGCAGCAGTGCGCGCGCGTCAACGTAGTCGTACGCCTCCGCCGAGCTCGTCCGGGAGGTGTGCTCGAAGGTGAGCGCGCCGCGAACCGGGCGGAGCCGGGGCGTCCAAAGGCCGCCGCCCAGGCGCAGGACGAGATCCCGGCGCGCCGAGCCCTGGGCGCCGGCGAAGTACCCCTCGGAGCGGGGGTAGGCGTCGGCGCTGGTCGCCACCGTCGCGCTGAGCTCGAACCCGCGCCACACCGGGAGGTAGCCCTGGGTCACCGCCGAGGTGCCGAGGAGGTCGTAGGCGTCGTTCTCCGCGTCGTGCGCCCGGAAGGAGAGCCCCCCGATGGCGAGGACCCCGAGCGGCCCCGTCGTCACCCAACCGGCCGAGAGCTCGCCCTCGCTCCGGGTGCGGGCGACGTCGCGGAAGCGGCGCCGGCCGCTGCCGGCGAAGAGGGCGAAGGCGTCGCCGACGCCGAGCTCGATTTCCACCCGCTGGGCCTCCGAGAACCAGAGGGGCCCACCCTCGTAGCGGTCGCCGCCGGCGACCCGGGTCGCGTCGGTCGAGAACGCCACCAGCGTCTCGGACGCCGCGCCGCCGAGCAGGACTCCAGTGCGCAGGGTGCCCGTCTCGAAGCTCAGGTCCTTGGCCGCCTCGGCCCAGAGCTCCTGGGCGTGGAGCCTGCCCTCGACCATCGGCCGCGCGACCAGCGGTCGCCGCGCGGCCAGGCGCAGCCGCAGATCCGCCACTCCGAGCGCGGAGCCCACCGACTCGGGGGTGGCGGTGTCGACCGGGGAACCCGCAAGACCGTTGCTGGTCCAGCCGAGCCCGAGCTCGACGCGGCCGGTGGCGATGGGGGACGCGCGCGGGGGATCGAGGGCGCGCGTCAGCTCGCCGAGCCAGGCGCGATCCTCGGCGTAGATGCGTGGGCTCCGGCGCACCTCGCGCAGGCGCGCCCGGGCCTCCTCGTCGCGGCCC
>CAYVRP010000115.1:0-20380 GCA_964454025.1 uncultured Polyangiaceae bacterium
CGGAGCACGAGCAGTGCGACGACCGCCGCAACGCGGGCGGCTACGGCGAGTGCGCGCCCGGGTGCGTGCTCGGCCCGCGCTGCGGCGACGCCATCGTCCAACCCGGCTACGAGGAGTGCGACGACGGCAACGACCGGGTGGGTGACCTCTGCACCCCCACCTGCAAGGCCGAGGTCCCGGTCGCGCGATGAGCCGCGCTGCGCGAGTCGGGCGCGGCCGCGGGCGTGGGTTGGCGAGCCCGGGCGCACGCGGCGCGCGTGGCGGGTGACGCTGGCGGCGGTCCTGTGATATCCCCTAGGGCCTCCCGGGTCGTACCATGGCCATCGTCGGGCTGAGTGCCTCCGAGCTGGCCGACGCCTGGCCGGTCCTCTCCCTCGACGAACGCGTCGAGGGCTTCCGCCTCCTCGCGGAGACGGAGATGGACGAGTTCTTCCTGGGACGGACGGCCGCCGACCAGGCCGCGCTGCTGCTCGCCTTCCCCATGGCCGAGCGCAAGCGCTGGCTCGGGCTCCTGGTCAAGGACGCGGTCGCGGACGTCGTGCACGAGGCGGGGCGCTTCGGCCTCCTGAACCTCCTGGACGAGCCGACCCGCCGCGAGGTGGAGGCCATCCTGACGCTCGGCGCCGATGAGGCGGCCAGCCCGGAGGCCGCGGGAGAGCCCGCCGCGGCGGCGAGCGAGGACGACGAGGCGCGGTGGCGCGACAAGCTCCCCGCGGAGGCGAGCTACCCCGAAGACGAATTCGACCCGGCGGCGCTCGACACGGCCGAGGCGGGGACGCTGGAGGCGTTCGCGGCCGGAGCGCTCGATCTGGACGGGCTCGCGCGCGAGGCGAGCGAAACCCTGGCGCCCGGCGCGGCGCCGCCGGAGCCGCCGGCGGAGGCTCCCCGCGCCACCGAGGTGATCTCGGCGACCCCGATCCCGTCGCACCGCCCGCCGGCGCCGATCCGGGCCCCGGGGGCGACCCCCCCGGCGCCGGCGGCCCCGGCGGAGGTCACCATCTACCGGTCCGAGGGGACCGAGCTGGTGCGCGAGCGCTCGGTGGCGCCGGGGGTCTGGATCAACGTCGTCAACCCCGGTCCGCACGAGATCGCCTGGCTGACGGAGACGCTCGACGTGGAGGTCGATCTGCTGCGGGCCGCGCTCGACGAGGAGGAGCGCCCCCGCATCGAGGTGGAGAACGGATCGACGCTCATCATCGTCGACGTCCCCGCGCTCGCCCGCGACGGCTCCCTCGACGTCTACACCACGATCCCGCTCGGCATCGTGCTCGCCAAGGGGTGCGTGGTGACCATCTGCCTGCGCGCAGACACCGTGCTCCAGGACTTCATCTCCGGCCGGGTGAAGCACTTCGTCACGAGCTACCGCACCCGCTTCGTGCTGCAGATCCTCCACCGCAGCGCCACGCGGTACCTGCAGTACCTCCGGAGCATCGACAAGGCGAGCCACCGGATCGAGCAGGAGCTCCAGAGCTCGATGAAGAACCGGGAGCTCATCCAGCTCCTGAAGCTGGAGAAGAGCCTGGTCTACTTCGAGACCAGCCTCAAGTCGAACGAGCTCGTGCTCGAGAAGCTGATGCGAGTCGAGAACGTCCGGAGCTTCCCCGAGGACCGGGAGCTCCTGGAGGACGTGATCATCGAGAACAAGCAGGCGCTGGAGATGGCGAACATCTACAGCAACATCTTGAGCGGGACGATGGACGCCTTCGCGTCCATCATCTCCAACAACCTCAACATCGTGATGAAGGTCCTCACCTCGGTCACCATCGTGATGGCCATCCCCACCATGGTGTCGAGCTTCTTCGGGATGAACGTCGACCTGCCGCTCGGCGGCCCGTGGGCGTTCACCATCATCTTCGGGGTTGCCGCCGTCGCCTGCGCGGCCGCGGTCCTGATCCTGTGGCGGACGCGGCTGCTCTGACGGGTCAGCCGCCGGCCAGCGCCGCCGCGTCGTCCTGGTGCGGGAACGGCGCGAACCAGGCGATGACGATGGGGGGCACGGAGGCCAGCAGCACGAAGGCGAAGAAGTGCCGGTAGCCGAGCAGCTCCTGCAGGCTCCCGCTCACCATCCCCGTCAGCATCATGGTCAGGGCCATGATCCCGGTGGCGAAGGCGTAGTGAGCGGTCTT
This sequence comes from uncultured Polyangiaceae bacterium, assembly GCA_964454025.1. Taxonomy (GTDB): domain Bacteria; phylum Myxococcota_A; class Polyangia; order Polyangiales; family Polyangiaceae; genus JAFGBI01. The sequence continues at coordinate 2,127 of CAYVRP010000115.1, forward strand.
GTAGGGTCCGGGGGCGACCTGCTGCATCATGTAGAGCATCATCCCGCAGGTGCCCATCCCGTAGCCGAACTTCTCGATGGCGACCACCGTCGTGATGAGGTAGACGTCGCTCGGCAGCGCCTGGCTCAGGTAGAAGTACGTGAGGTGGGGCACGTTGAGCGCGAAGGCGAGGGGGAAGAACACCCGGCGAACCGAGTAGCGGGCGGCGAGCGCGCCGCCGATCATGGTCCCCGCGATGTAGGTGATGGTGCCCACGGTGCCGTTGATGTTCCCGAGCACGTAGTTGTCGAGGCCGAGCCCCCCGGCGCCGCGCGGGTCCTTGAGGAACAGCGGCCCGATCTTCTCGATGAAGCCCTCCCCGAAGCGGTAGAAGAAGACCGCGACGATCATCATCCAGATCTGCTTCTTGTGGAAGAAGCTCACCCAGGCGTCGAGGGTCGTCCTCGCCGCGGCGGCGACCGTCGCCGGCGCGTCGGCGGCGCGCTGTCCGGGCGGGAGCCAGACGAGGTGCCACAGGTAGGCCAGGATCATGATGCCGGCGACGATGGCCATCACGATCGCCCACGCGCTCCGCCAGGACGGATCGGGGGGCGGCCCCGCGTAGGAGACGCCCCGCGCGCTCCAGTCGTAGAGCAGCTTGGTGAGGCTCACCAGCCCGCCGGAAACCAGCACCCGACCCAGGTTCCAGAACATCCCCTGCACGCCGATGTAGAGGGCCTGCTCCTTCTCGGTGCTCGAGGTGATGTAGACCCCGTCCCCGACGATGTCCTGGGTCGCCGAGGCGAACCCCGCGATCCAGAAGACGACGATGGTCGCGGGGAGCCAGAACGGCAGCCCGATGGCGACCGCGAGCAGCGCGAAGGCCACGGCGAGCACGAGCTCCATCGCGAGCACGTAGCTCCGCTTGGTCCCGCGGAGCTCGAGCAGCGGCGCCCACAGGGGCTTGATCACCCACGGGAGGTACATCATCCCCGTGTACAGGGCGATCTCGCCGTTGGAGAGCCCGAGGTCCTTGTACAGGATGGCCGCCACCACGGAGACGGCGATCATGGGCGTGCCCATCGCGAAGTAGAGCGTGGGGACCCAGAGCAGCGGGTGAGCGCGCTTGCGGACGGCGGCGGCCATGGACGGCGTGTGTACCAGATCCGACCCGCGGCGGGTCGGCGGATCGAGCGCGCGGCGGCAGCGGCCGCCGCCCGGAACCCCGCGACGAGGGCTCAGTCACGCGGCGGCGGGCGCGACCCGCCGTCGGCCCCCCGCTGGGCCCGGAACCGGGCGACGAGGGAGTCGAACGCGGCCAGGAAGCGCGCGTCGTTGCCGGTCTTCTGGATGGCGCCGACGGCGCCGCTGGACGCCTGCAGCTCGCCGAGCTCCTGCAGCGAGAGGCCGGAGTGAAGGATGAGCGCGACGTTGTTGACGAGCCCGCTCTGGCGGAGCACCTCGGCGATGACGTCGCCGGAGACGGCCGGCATCCCCACGTCGAGCAGCACCACGTCCGGGCGGTGCTCCGCGATCCACTGCGCGGTGTCGAGCGCCTGGCTGCGGGTTTCGACGTCCCAACCGGCACGGACCAGCCGGAGGCGGGTGGTCTCGAGCACGACAGGATCGTCGTCGACGACGAGGACGGTGCCTTTGGGGGACATGGCGCGGGGGTCTGCCGCGCGTCGGTCGCGACCGACGTGCGCGGCGGCCAACTTACCCCGGACCCGGGGCGGCAGCCGCGGCGCGGAGGCCGCCAGGTCCGGCCGGGGCGCGCTCCCGACCCCGTGGCGGGCGTGCCCGGCGCCGACGGCGCCCGCAACCGGGCGCGTGGCGACGTCGCGACGAGCGCTCGGACCGGCTATGCTGGCCCCCTCGCGCCGCTCCCGCTCCCGCCCCCCGGGGCGGACCCCGGGTCCGCCCCGATGTCCAACCCGCCCGTCCCCGCGTCTCCGAGCCGCACGCTGCGCCCGACGGGCTCGAGCCCGGTGAGTGCGCCGCCAACGGCGCCGCCCCTCGACGCGCGGACCCGCCGGGAGATCCTGTCGGGCGCCCGGGTCCAGGTGGCCTTCACGGCCTTCGTCGCGGTCGTCCTGCTCTCCCTCGCTGGGGTCGTGGTGGCGCTCGTCGCGGCGATCTTCTCCGAACTCATGCCGGCGATCCGGCAGGATCTCGCGCGCAAGGCGGCGCGCGGCGCGCAGGAGCTGGCGCTGGCGACCCAGGCCGCCGTCCTGCGGGAGGACCGGGCGCTGATCCGCGACGCCACCCGCGGCTACCGCGAGGACCCTGACGTGGAGGCCATCGTGGCCGCGGACGCGACGGGGCGGGTGCTCTTCGCGCACGGCACGCCCCCCTTCACCCCCGAGGCGCTGGTGGCGAGCGGCGGCCGGGGCTACCGCGCCGATCCCCGCCACCTCATCGCCTGGGACGAGTCGAGCCGCGACGGACGGGGGGTCAACCGCGTCGCCGTCGTCGTCTCGACGCGCCGCCTCGCGGCCGGAGCGCGCCTGCAGCGGAGCGTCGTGGCCACCGGCCTGGCCGTGATCCTGCTGGCGCTCCTCGTGAGCGTGCTGTTCGTGCGGCTGTACGTGCGGCCCCTCCTGAAGATCACGGCGCAGGCCTTCCTCGAGCTCGAGGCCACCACCACGGCGGCGCTGGCGGCGGCGCGGGCGAAGAGCGAATTCGTCGCCAACATGAGCCACGAGATCCGGACGCCGATGAACGGCATCCTCGGGATGACGGAGCTGCTCGGCGGCACGCAGTTGACCCACAAGCAGCGGCGCTACGTCGACACCGTCGCCGCCTCGGCGCGGGCCCTGATGGGCATCATCAACGACATCCTCGACTTCTCCAAGCTCGACGCTGGCAAGCTCCTGCTCGCGCCGGAGCGGGTCGACGTCCGGGCGGTGGCGGAGGAGGTGACGGAGCTTCTCGCGGCCGCCGCGCACGGCAAGGGCATCGAGATCGTCTGCCACGTCGCGCCGGAAGTCCCGGCGGCGGTCGTCTGCGATCCGACCCGGCTCCGCCAGGTGCTGACCAACCTGGTGGGCAACGCGGTGAAGTTCACCGAGCGCGGCCAGGTGGTGCTGCGGGTGACCCCGGAGCCCACGGCAGACGGCCCGGGCCTGGCGCGGCTCCGCTTCGCGGTCCAGGATACCGGGATCGGGATCTCCCCCGCGGATCAGACCCGGCTCTTCGCCGCCTTCTCGCAGGTGGACGGCTCCCTCGCCCGCCGCCACGACGGCACCGGCCTCGGCCTGTCCATCTCCCGGCGCCTGGTCGAGCTGATGGGCGGCGAGCTACGGGTCGAGAGCGACCTCGAGCGGGGCAGCTGCTTCCATTTCACCCTCTCGCTGCCGCGGACCGACGACCCGGACGCGCCCCTCCCCGACCTCGGGGCGCATGCGCTGCGGGTGCTGGTCGCCGAAGCCAACGAAACCAACCGCCAGGTGCTGGTCGAACACCTGGCGGCGATGGGGGTGCGGGACGTCACCACCGCGCCGCCCGAGCGGGCGGTGGCCACCCTCGCGGCAGCGGCGCCCCCGTTCGGGTTGCTGCTGCTCGGGGTCCAGCCGCGCGGCCCGTCGCTGATCGAGATCGCGGAGCGCGTCCGCCTCGTCGACCGCACGGTGCGCATCTTCCTGCTCACGGTGCCCGGAGACGGCTCGCTCCCGACCATCGCCCGCGCGGGGCTGGTCCACGCCACGCTGCCCAAGCCGATCCGCCGGCAGGAGCTCGCCGCCCTCCTCGAGCGGCTGCTGCTCGCGGGGCCGAGCGATCGCCCGTCGCTCGGGGAGGAGAACGCGGTGATGAGCCTCCCGCCCCCACCGGTGGCACCGGGGCGGCCGCGCGTGCTCGTCGCGGAGGACAACGAGATAAACCAGCAGGTCATCCTCGAGATGCTGGCCGAGCTGGGGTACGACGCCGAGCTGGTGAGCAACGGCCGCGACGCCGTCGAGCGGGTGGCCACCGGTGAATTCCCGCTGGTGCTGATGGACTGCCAGCTGCCGGTGCTGGACGGCTACGCGGCGACGCGCGAGATCCGGGCCCGGGAGGGGGAAGACCGCCACACGATCGTGATCGCCCTCACCGCGCACGCGCTGGCCGGGGAGCGCCAGCGCGCCCTCGACGCGGGCATGGACGACCACGTCGCCAAGCCGATCGGCACCGCCGCCCTGGAGCGCGTGCTCGCGCGGTGGACCGGCCCCGCGAACCCCTCCGGTCGCGCGCCGACGCCCGGCGAGGAAGACGTCCTCGACGCCGACGTGGCGGTGAGCCCGACGGTGGCGCGGCTCTTCGTCCAGCACGTCCCGCAGCAGCTCGAGGATCTGCAGGGAGCCCTCAACGCCCGCGACGACGAGGCGCTTCGCGCACACGCCCACAAGCTCCGGGGGAGCGCCACGGTCATCGGCGCCCAGCGCATGGCCGTGCTCTGCGGAGAGCTCGAGCTCGTGCCGCGCGACGCGGCCGCCAAGCTCGTCGGCCTGCGGGCGGAATTCGAGCGCGTCAAGGGCGCCCTGGCGGCGTTCCGGGAGCGATGAGATCGATGCGTACCCCCCTCGCGGCCATGATCGAGCACACCCTGCTCCGCGCCGACGCCACCCCGGCGGCCGTCGATCGCCTGTGCGACGAGGCGGTCGAGTGGGGCCTGCTGGGGGTCTGCGTCGCGCCGCTCCACGTGGCACGGGCCGCCGCGCGGCTGGCGAGCGGAAGCCCCCGGGTGGTCACCGTGGTCGGCTTCCCCCTCGGCGGCGCCGTACCCCAGGTGATGGCGGACGAGGCGCGGCGAGCCGCCGCCGACGGAGCCGCGGAGATCGACATGGTCATCCCCATCGGGCTCGGCGTGGCGGGCGACCTCGACGCGGTCGTCGCCGCGGTGGCGGCCGTCCGCGCGGCGATCCCCGACCGGGTGCTCAAGGTCATCCTGGAAACCGGGTTCTTCGCCCCGGAGCAGCTCCGCGCCCTGGCGCGGGTGGTGGTCGCCGCGGGGCCCGACTTCCTCAAGACCTCGACCGGGTACGGTCCCCGCGGCGCCACGGTCGCCGACGTCGAGCTCCTCCTCCAGGCGGGCGCCGGTCGCGCGGGCGTCAAGGCCGCCGGCGGAATCCGCACCGCCGCCGCGGCGCGGGCCCTCGTCGAGGCGGGCGCGACCCGGATCGGCACCTCCAACGGGGCGGCGCTCGCCGCCGAGGACGCGGCCGGCCCCGGCGCGGGCCCGGCGGACGGCGGGGACCGGTAGCGCCCTGACGACGGAGGCCCTCGGTCAGGCACTCGCCATGTGGCTCTGGATCGCCCTGGCCGTACTTTTCCTCCTCGTCGTGCCGCTGGCCGTCGGCCTCCGGCGCGCGACGGACCTCTGCGTGATCGACGTGGTCGGCGGGAAGCCCAGGCTGCGGAGGGGCCGCCTCCCCCCCGCGTTGATGAGCGAGATCACGGACATCGTGCGACGGAACCGCGTCCGTGCGGGGCGGATACGAGTAGTGACGGAGGGCGGTGAGCCCCGGCTCCTGGCAGACGCCGGGTTCCCCGCCGCCGCCACCCAGCAGCTCCGCAACGTGGTGGGCCGCTACCGGGTCGCCCAGCTCCGGTCGGGCCGCCTCCGGGCCTGAGCGACACCGAGCTCCGACGACGCGGGGCGTCAGGGGGCGCTCGCGCCCGCGGGGGCCGGAACGCGAGGCGATCGGGCCGAAACGAGAGTACCCTCCGCCGACGATGTCGCCGCTCACCAGTTACGTACTCCAGACGCTCGTGACGCTCCTCGGCGTCTGCGCCCTCGCCGTGGTGGTGCTGACCGGCGCCCGACGGCTCGGCGTGGGGCGCCCCGCGGGACCGGTGTCGCTGGTCGGGCGGCTGGGCCTCGACGGCCGGCGGGCGGGGTACCTCGTGCGGGCCGGCAACCGGGTGTTCGTGGTCGGGGCCAGCGAGGCGGGATTGGCGAACCTCGGAGAGCTCTCGGCCGAGGAGATCGGCGATCCCGCCGAGGCCCCGGCCGCCGGTGGCTTCGCCGCCGTGCTGGCGCGCGCGACGGGAGCCCGCGCCGAGTCCGCCGCGACGCCGACGCCGGCCGAGGAGGTGAAGGATGGCTGAGCGCCACCACCTCGGGCCACCGTGGCTGGCCGCCGCCGCGGCGACGCTGGCCCCCCTCCCCGCCCTCGCCGCTCCCGCGGGCGCGGACGCCGCCGCGGCGCCCCTCGAGCCGCTGCTCTCCCGGCCCGGGCTGCTGGTGCTGGCCCTGGCCGCGATGGCCCTCCTGCCCTTCGCGTTCATGGCCGTCACGGCCTTCGCCAAGATCTCGACGGTGCTGCACATCGTGCGCGGCGCCATCGGCGCGCCGAGCATCCCCTCGAACCCGGTGGTCATGGCGCTGTCGCTGGCCCTCACGCTGATCGCGATGGCACCGGTCGGCTCGCGGATCGCCGATCGGCTCGAGCCCGTGCTCGAGGATCCCGCCCGGCCGACGACGGAGCTGGTCCCGGCCGCCGTCTCCGCCGTCTCCGAGCCGCTGCGGGCCTTCCTCGCCGCGAACGCGGCGGAGCGGGAGCGGGCGCGGTTCTACGAGCTGGCGCGGGCGTCCCGCCCCGCGACGGAGCGTGACCGGGTGAGCCCCGAGGACCTGGTCGTGCTGGTCCCTGCGTTCATGATCACCGAGCTCATCGAGGCCTTCGCGCTCGGCTTCGCCATCTACCTGCCCCTGCTGGTGATCGACCTGGTGGTGGCCAACGTGCTGCTCGCCCTCGGCATGCAAATGATGACGCCGACGCAGGTGAGCCTGCCCTTCAAGCTCCTGCTGTTCGTCGCCGTGGACGGCTGGGGGCTGCTCGCCCAGTCCCTGCTGACGAGCTACTCCCTGAGCTGAGCCGGCGAGCGGCGGCGGGGCGCGCTACCCCCGGCGGCGCGCAAACGGTGCCCACCCCGAGGGCGGCCTCGCGTCCCCGGGGCGCCCTGTCGCCGGGCGCGCCGCGGCCGCGGACGATTTTCCATCCCGTCCGGGAATACGGCGGCGATTCGCGGGTTACCCGCGAGCCGGCCGCTGCTGCGGACCGGCCGGGAGCGCTGTTGACAGGGATCGCGCCGCCGCTACGATGCCGCGGCCTCGAGGCTCCCCCGAGGCGGCGAGGTGCCCGCCGAAAACGGCACCCGGCGCAGCAAGTTCGTCGATGGAGGTCGGATGGCAACCGACGTCATGATCACCGCGGAGGGCCTCTCCAAGCGCTTTGGCCCGGTCCGCGCCCTGGACAAGGTGAACTTCGAGGTACGACGCGGTGAGGTCGTCGGCTTTCTGGGCCCGAACGGGGCCGGAAAATCGACCACCATGCGCATCCTCACCTGCTACATCGCGCCGTCGGCGGGGGTAGCGCGGGTCCATGGCGTGGACGTCTTCGACGACCCGCTGGCGGTCCGCCGGCACCTCGGGTACCTGCCCCAGCGCGCGCCGCTGTACACGGACATGACGGTCTGGGACTACCTCGAGTTCGTGGCCGAGGTGCGCGGGCTCGACGCCGACACCTTCCGCAAGCGGCTGAAGAAGGTGGTGGAGGTGTGCGGGCTCGCCCGGACGCTCAACAAGGAGATCGGGACCCTCTCGCACGGTTTCCGGCAGCGCGTCGGCCTCGGCCAGGCGCTGATCCACGACCCGCCGATCCTCATCCTGGACGAGCCGACCAGCGACCTCGATCCGAACGAGAAGGCGGAGGTGCTGCGGTACATCAAGGAGATCGGCAAGGACCGGACCATCCTGCTGTCGACCCATAACCTGGCCGAGGTCGAGGCCGCCTGCGCCCGCGCGATCATCGTCAGCAAGGGGCGCGTCGTCGCCGATGGTCCGCTCGACGAGATCCGGGGCAAGACCGGCCGCGTGAAGTACGTGCTGACCCTCGACGAGCGCCAGGGGCTGAAGAACGGTGCCCCCACCGCGACCGAGGTGCAAGAGGCGCTGACGCGGGTCGCGGGCGCGGAGCGCATCCGCGAGCTGCCGACCGACGAGAGCGCGCACCGGTTCGAGCTCGTCAGCAAGCAGGACGTCGATCTCCGCTCCGATCTCTTCCGGCTCGCGGTCGAGCAGGGGTGGCTCTTGCTCGAGCTCCGCCGGGAGGCGCAGAGCCTGGACGCCGTCTTCCGGGATCTGACGCGGAGCGACGAGCACCTCGACCGCGGCGAGAGCTGGCGCGGCGACCTCGACGACGACGACCTCGACGAGGACGAGGACGACGAGGACGAGGACGACGAGGATGACGAGGACGAAGCCGACGACGACGAGGCCGCCGACGACGGAGCCGACGACGACGACGAGGATGACGATGACGACGAGGACGACGACGAGGACGAGGACGACGAGCCCGTCCGCCAGCCCATCAAGAAGGGACGCTGAGCCATGTCGCCGATGCTGACCATCGCGAAGCGCGAATTCCGCTCCTACTTCGACTCGCCCCTCGCCTACGTGATCATCTGCCTGAGCCTCTTCGGGGTCGGGATCCTCTTCTTCACGGTGGGCGACTTCTGGGGCGCGGATCGGGCCACGCTGATGCAGCTGTTCCGCTGGGCACCCTGGGGCCTGTGCGTGCTGGTGGTGCCGATCGTGACCATGCGCCTGCTCGCCGAGGAGCGCCGGAGCGGCACCCTGGAGATGCTGATCACGCTCCCCGTCAAGGACAGCGACGTCATCCTGGGCAAGTATCTGGGCGCCCTGTCCCTGGTGCTGATCCTGGTGGTGGCGACGCTCGCCTACCCGGCGATGATGTTCGGCTGGCCCTGGAACCTCGGCGTGCTCGACTGGCGGGCGATCTGGGCCGGCTACCTGGGGCTGGTCCTCCTCAGCGCGGCGGCGACGGCGCTCGGGCTGCTCATCAGCTCGGTGACGAACAGCCAGGCCGTGGCGGCGATCGTCACCTTCATCGTGCTCCTGATGCTGTGGTTCGTGCTCGGGTTCGTCGCCGAGAAGACCGGCGGCTCCTTCGGGCTCGCGCTCCGCTTCATCAGCTTCGACAAGCGCCTCGACAGCTTCGCGAAGGGGCTGGTCGACACCCGCGACATCCTCTACTTCCTGACGGTCACGGCGGTGAGCCTGATCGTCTCCTTCCGGGCGCTCGAGCGCCGCAAGTGGGCATGAGCCATGGCGACCCAAGACCGTAAGCGCGTCGTAGCCGCCCAGACGGGCGTGTATCTGCTGGTGGTGATCGCCATCGGCGTGATGGTCAACGTCCTGTCGTACGGCTGGTACCACCGGTTCGACTGGACCCGGGCGCAGCGCCACACCCTCAGCGAGGGCAGCGGCAAGCTGGTCAGGAGCCTCGGCTCGCCGCTCCAGGTCGATGTGTACGTCACCAAGGGTCTGGCCCAGCTCGACGTCTTCGTCGACGACCTGACCGATCTGCTGAAGGAGTACGAGCGGGCCGGTCAGGGCAAGTTCAAGTTCACCATCATCGAGGCCGCGGACGACGAAACCCGCAAGCAGGCGGAGGAGGCGGGGCTGCAGGCGATGGCCTTCGGGCAGGAGGGCGCCGCCAACGAGTCCGGCAAGCTCGAGCTCACCCAGGGCTACATGGGCCTGGTGCTGAAGTACGGCAGCGAGAAGGCCGTCATCCCCCAGCTCCAGCCCGGGTGGAGCCAGGGCCTCGAGTTCTGGATCACCAACAAGATCCGCGAGATCCGGGACAAGGCGGACGACATCAAGCACCGCGTCGCGGTGATCTCCGGCAAGGATGAGCTCAAGCTGACCGACACCAACCTGGTCGCCCGCCAGGGCCGCGGCGGCGCCCCCAGCATGAAGGGGATCCTCGACCAGGCCTTCCCCTTCTACGCCATCGAGGAGCTCGACCTCGGCGGCGGCGAGAGCGAGATCGATCCCGCGATCGAGGGGCTCATCATCACCCAGCCGCGCAAGGAGTACACCGAGAAGGAGCTGAGGCGCATCGACGAGTTCCTGCTCCGCGGCAACAAGAGCCTGGCGGTCTTCGCGTCGGCCGTGACGCTGAAGCCGAACGACGCCGACATGCAGGCCGATCTCAAGCTCTGGGGCCTGGATCCGCTCCTCGAAGGCTACGGGCTCAAGGTCGCCAAGAACGCCGTCTTCGACTTCGGCGGTCAATTCGAGGTCCAGGTGATGAGCGGGTTCGGTCGCCCGCAGGTGATCCCGCACCCGGGCATCGCCATCGCGCAAGACGACCCCCGCTTCACCGAGAACGAGAAGCGGCTCGACACGTCGTTCCCGGCGTTCTTCCGCCTCGATCAGGTCGTGTTCCCGTACCCGTCCAGCATCGAGATCCTGCGCGACAAGCAGCCCCCCGACGTGAAGCTGTACCCGGTGGCGCGGACGACCAAGAACACCGGCGTGCTCACCACCGACACCGTGGACATGAAGCCGAAGGCCGAGTGGCGGATCCCGAGCACCGAGGAGCAGCGGATCATCGCCGCCGTCGCGGAGGGCAAGCTGAAGAGCGCCTTCGGCAAGAAGGACGACGCCATCAAGCCCAACGACGTGGCGCCGGCGCCGTCGCGGGTGCTGGTGGTGGCCTCGAGCCAGTTCCTCACCAACCCGTTCGCGTACTCCGGCAACGGGCCGGAGCTGGGCGGGCAGTTCCAGATGTTCGGCGGCGTGGGCGGGGACAAGAGCCTGCAGATGCTGGCGGATCCGTACGCGCGCGGGTTCCTCACCACCACCATTCTGGTCCTCAAGAACACCCTGGACTGGATGAGCGGCGACAGCGACCTGCTCGCGGTGAGCGCCAAGCTCGTCGGCGAGACGAACCTCACCTACGCGACCCTCGAGAAGCCGAAGGCGACCTCCCAGGACGACGAAGCGTCGCTCCGCAGGAAGGACGAGGAGTACCGCAAGGCCCGGCAGCGGATCCAGACCAACGTCCAGTGGTCGCTCACGCTCGGGCTCCCGCTGCTCTTCGCGGCCATCGGCGTCGGACGCTGGCAGTGGCGCCAGTCGAAGCGCAACCAGAAGCGACTCTGAGAACAACCAGGTCACACCATGGCACTCACCACTGAGCACAAGCTTTACATCGGGCTCGGCGTCGTCGCGTTGCTCGGGGTCGGGATCTACCTGCAGAACCGGCAGCAGGCGGAGGAGGCGAGAGCCTACAGCGCCGCGGCGGCCAAGGCGGAGCTCCCCAAGATCGAGCTCGGAGAGTCGAAGACCAAGGAGATCGACCGCATCGAGATCACGGTCCCGGGCGACGAGAAGGCGACGGACGCGGAGAAGAAGAAGCCCTCCCGAGTGGTCCTCGAGAAGAAGGGCGAGGAGTGGCGGCTGACCTCCCCGGTCAACGCCAAGGCGAACGAGTCCAACGTCAAGTCGCTCCTGACGAGCCTCGAGAAGCTCGTCGTCAAGGACCTCATCGCCACCGGCACCGACGCCTACGACAAGCTCGGCGTGAGCGAGAAGAAGGCCGTGCACGCGGTCTTCACCAAGAAGGGCGAGAAACTCGGCGACTTCTGGTTCGGGGAAACCGCCGGCCGCGGGACGATGACCCGCATCACCGGCCGGGACGGCGTGTTCGGCGTGGACGGGTACTCGTCCTTCACCTTCAAGCGGGACGTGCGCGGCTGGCGCGACCGCGAGATCTTCAAGTTCGAGGACGACAAGGTCAAGGCGATCGACCTCGTGAACGAGAACGGCACCTTCACGTTCGCCAAGGTGGACGGGAAGTGGACGGCCAAGCACAAGGGCCCCAAGGCCCCGGTCGCGAAGGAGCTCGAGCGGTTCGACGTCAAGAAGGTCGAGGACCTGATCCGCGCGTTCAAGGGCCTGAACGCCGACGACTTCGGCGACGACAAGAAGCCGGCGGACGTGGGGCTCGTGCCCCCGGTCGCCACGCTCACCATCACCCTCGAGGACGGTGCCCAGCGGATCGTGAAGGTGGGCGGCAAGGCGGAGGGCGAGAGTCGCTGGGCGATGCAGGGGACGAGCGATCAGATCTTCAGCATCTCCTCCTGGTCCGCGGGGTGGAGCCTGGCCAAGGCCGACAAGTTCCAGTCGGCCGCGGACGCCAAGAAGGACGAGAAGAAGGACGAGAAGAAGGACGAGGCGGCGGATCCGCCGGTGCCCGAGATCGAGCCCGAACCCTTCGACGACGAGTAGCGAGTCGCGCGACCCCTCCGCCGCGACTGCGCACGGGGGGGCGTGCGGCGCGAACGGTGCCCGTCTGGCCCGCGCGCGCGGGGCGCGCTGCCGGCGCGGCCGGGCTTCGGCGCCGCCGTGGTCGCTCCCCGACCGGCCCGCCCGATGACGACGTCATCGGCGTTTCCTCGCCGGCCCGTCTCTCGCGGCCTCTTCGGCGGCGCGACGCCCGATCGGCGCGGCGGCCCAGGGAGCGCAGGTGGGGTCGCGCCCGGCGGCGGAGGGAGGCTCGACACCGGGGGGTGACTCCGGTAGGGACGGGCCTCATGGGCGAGCTGCCGGAGTACATCGACGGGGTCCTGAACGTCTGCGGGTTCGAGGGCGAAATCACGGCGGCGACCCGGCCGCGCAGCGAGCCGGACGCTTCGCTTCGGCAGCACGTCGACTTCGACCGCGTGCGGAGCGCGTTCGCGATCGCGCTGCACATGCACCAGCCCCTCATCCCTGCCGGAGGCGACGAGCTCCGCACGGCCGCGCTGATCAGCAACCTGGCCCACATGCTCGATCACCCCGGCGTCGGCGACAACCACAACGCCCCGGTCTTCCGCTGGTGCTACCGGCGGATGGGGGAGTTCATCCCGGCGCTCATCGGCGAGGGCAAGAGCCCGCGGGTGATGCTCGAGTACTCCGGGACGCTGCTCCACGGCCTCCGCCAGATGGGAGCGCACGACGTGATCGACACGCTCCGCGAGATCACGGTCCGGCCCGAGCTGCGCTGGGCCGTGGAGTGGCTCGGCTGCCCCTGGGGTCACGCCGTCGCCCCCTCGACCCCCGTGCAGGACTTCCGCGCGCACGTCCGCGCCTGGCAGCACCATTTCGCGGCGCTCTTCGGCCTGGAGGCGCTGGCGCGCGTACGCGGCTTCTCACCGAGCGAGATGGCGCTTCCGAACCACCCCGACGTCGCCTACGAGTTCGTCCGCACCCTGCGCGACTGCGGCTTCGAGTGGGTGCTGGTGCAGGAGCACACGGTGGAGGAGCCGGACACGGGGCAGACGCCGCGGCGCCGGCACGTCCCGCACCGGCTCGTCTGCCGCAGCAGCCGCGGCGAGGAGGCGAGCATCGTGGCGCTGGTGAAGACGCAGGGGAGCGACACCAAGCTGGTCGGCCAGATGCAGCCGTACTACGAGGCCTGCGGGCTCGACCGCGTCGAGCTCGGCGGCAGGCTCGTCCCGCCGCTCGTCACCCAGATCGCCGACGGCGAGAACGGCGGGGTGATGATGAACGAGTTTCCGCCCAAGTACCACGAGGTGATGCGCGCCTGCTCGGGCTCGGAGACGCCCGCGCTCAACGGCACGGAATACCTCGAGCACCTCGCGGCGATGGGGGTCACGGCGCGCGACTTCCCGGTGCTCCAGCCCCTCTTCCAGCGTCGGATCTGGGAGCGAATGGCGCCCGGGGACGGCCCCGAGCGGCTCGGGGCCGTGATCGAGGAGCTCCGTCGCGCCGACGGGCGGTTCCACATGGAGGGCGGGAGCTGGACCAACAACCTCTCCTGGGTCCGCGGCTACGAGAACGTGCTCGGCCCGCTGGAGCGGCTGTCGGCGCGCTTCGCCCAGGTCACGGCGGGCGCGTCGACCGCCGAGCGGCGCTACCGCAACGCCCTGTTCCACCTCCTGACGGCGCCGACGAGCTGCTACCGCTACTGGGGCCAGGGGGTCTGGACCGACTACGGCCTCGAGATCGTGCGCCGCGCCAACGAGATCCTGGACCGCGATTTCTGAGCCGGGCCCGCGCCGCCCGGGCGCTCCGCCCGGGACCCTCCCGGCTGGGGGGCGGGGCGCCTGCGCCCACGGGGGCGCCGTGGTATGAGCGGCCCGAATCATGCGCGTCTCCCCCCGCTGGCTCTGCGAGCTGTTGCCCGATCTGACCGCCTCGCCCGCCGAGGTGGCGGAGCGGCTCACCCACATCGGGCTCGAGGTCGAGGGGCTGACCCCGTTCGGCGCCGGGCTCGAGCGGGTCGTGGTGGCGGCGGTGCGCCGGATCGAGCCGCACCCCCGGCGGGACAAGCTCCACCTCGTCACCGTCGACCGCGGGGGTGGCGTCGAGCAGCGGGTCGTCTGCGGCGCGCCCAACGTACCGGAGCCGGGCGGGCTGGTCGCGCTCGCCCCGCTCGGCACGACCCTGCCGGGAGTGGGCGTGGCGCTCGAGCCTCGGGAGATCGGCGGCGTGCTCAGCGAGGGGATGCTCTGCAGCGAGCGCGAGCTCGGCGTCGCCGAGGCCTCCGCGGGGATCCTGATCCTCCCGGCTGGCACGGCGACGCCGGGGACGCCGCTCCCGAGCGCCGTGCCCAGCGTGACCGATACGATCTACGAGCTCTCCGTCACGCCCAATCGCGCGGACGCGCTCTGCCACCTCGGCGTCGCGCGCGATCTGGCCGCCCTCTACCGGATCCCCCTGGTGCGCCCGCCGGTGCCGCCGCCGCCGCGGGTGGCCGAGGCGGAGCTCTCCACGCTGATCTCGGTCGAGAACCACGACCTCGAGCGCTGCCCCCACTACGCGGCGCGCATCGTCCTCGGGGTGAAGATCGGACCCTCCCCGCTGTGGCTCCGCCACCGCCTGACCAGCCTCGGGCTCCGGCCCATCTCGAACGTGGTCGACGTCACCAACCTGCTGCTCTTCGAGGTCGGACAGCCCCTGCACTCCTTCGATCTCGACCGGGTGCGGGGCGGGCGCATCCTCGTGCGCCGCGCCGAGCCCGGCGAGCCGTTCACGACCCTCGACGGCGTCGCCCGCACCCTCGACGCGGACGACCTCGTGATCGCGGACGCGGAGGGGCCGAGCGCGCTCGCCGGCGTCATGGGGGGCGCGGTCAGCGAGATCCATGACGGGACCACCCGCGTGCTGCTCGAGGCGGCCTATTTCTCGCCGCGGGGGATCCGCCGCACCAGCCGCCGGCAGGGTCTCGCGAGCGACTCGAGCCACCGGTTCGAGCGCGGCGTGGACTACGGGGGGCTCGAGCGCGCGCTCGACCGCGCGACGGTCCTCGTCGCCGAGCTCGCTGGCGGCGCCGTGGTGCGGGGCGCCGTCCACGCCCGGGGCGCGCTGCCCGAGGTGCCCACCCTGCGGCTGCGGTCCCGCCGCCTCGACGCCCTGCTCGGCGTCCCCGTCCCCTTCGACGAGGCCACGGGCATCCTCGATCGCCTGGGGTTCGCGGTGGAGGAGGTCACCGAGGAGGGGACGGGGCCGGTCGCGCGGGTGCGCGGCGCCACCTTCCGCCCCGACGTGAAGGGCGAGCACGATCTCATCGACGAGGTTTCGCGCATCCGGGGCTTCGACATCATCCCCACCCGCCTGCCGGCGATCGTGGCGCAGCCGCCCCGGAGCTCGGGCAAGCTCGTGCGCGAGGTCGGGCGGATCGCGGTGGAGCTCGGTCTCTCGGAGGCGTTGACCTACGCCTTCACCTCGCCCGCGGAGCTCGCCGCGGTGCGCGCCCCGCCCCCGGTGGTAAGCCTCATCAACCCGTTGAGCGAGGAGCGCAGCGTGATGCGCACGAGCCTGCTCCCGGGCCTGCTGGACGCTCTGCGCCGGGCGCGGCGCCACGGCGAGCGGGGCGTTCGCCTGTTCACCATCGGCACCTTGTTCCTGCCCCCCGATCCGGCCCCCCGATCCGGCCGCGCGCAGGACGCGCGCCCCGAGCTGCCGGAGGATCGCGGGGTCCTGCCCGAGCAGCGCCCGGCCTTCGCCGCGGTCCTCGCCGGTCCGCGCCCCGCTCACCTCGCCCGCCCCGAGGTGGACATCTACGACGCCAAGGGACTCGCGGTCGAGCTGGTCGAGCGGCTGACGGGGCACGCGGCCGAGGTCGCCCTCGCCGCCGGCGCGCCGGGCCTCGAGCGGCTGCACCCCCGCGGCGCGGCCATCGTCAGCGTCGGCGGCGAGCGGGTCGGCTCACTCGGGCCGCTGCACCCGGACGTGGTCGACGCGCTCGACCTCGACGGGGGCGCCTTCGTGGTGGAGCTCTGCCTCGCGGCGCTCGAGCGGCTCGAGCCGATCCTGCCGCGCTACCGGCCGCTGCCCCGCCTCCCCGCGACGACGCGAGACGTTTCGCTCGAGGCGCCCGAGGAGCTTCGAGCCGGGGCGGTGCTGGCGGCGATGCGCGAGGCCGCCGGGGAGCTCTGCGAGGCGGCGGAGCTGCTCGACCTGTTCGTAGGGGCGCCCGTGCCGGCGGGCAGACGCTCGCTCACCTTCCGGCTCACCTACCGCGACCCGCGCGCGCGGACCGACCCCGAGCGCGCCCGCACCCTGACGGATCGCGAGGTGGACGAGGCCCAGAAGCGCGTCCACGAGGCCGCCGCCCGCCTCGGCGCGCAGCTCCGAGGGTGACGATGCGAGCGCCCTCCTGCCTTCTCGCGGCCTCCCTCGCCACGGCCCTCCCGGCTTGGGCCGAGGTGCCCCCCGCGCCGCGGCCGGGTTCGTGGGAGAGGGCCGAGGGAACGCCCCTTCCACCCCCGGAAGCCGGCGACGAACCGAGCGGCGACCGCGGCTCATCGCTGGAGGACGACGCTCGGCTGCGTGACCTGCCGCGGCTCGAGCGAACCCGGCGGGTCACGCTGGGGGTGGACCTGGGCATGCAGGCGCTGCCGGCGCGGGCCGGCATGGCCGACTACGCCCCGGGCCTGGCCTGGGCAGCCTCCGCGCGCGCGGAGCTCGCCCGCTGGATGGGGCTGCGGTTCGTCGCCCGCCACGCCACGCACGGCGTCAGCCTCTCGCATCCGCGGATGGTCGACGCCGACGGCGCGGCGGCCCCCGCCGACACGGAGCTCCGGCAAGCGGCGCTCGACGCCTGGTTGCTCGCCGCGCGCCTCGAGCCGACCTGGGTGATGACGCCCCGGCTGCGGCTCTGGGTGGGGCTGGGCGCGGGCTGGCTGCGCGTCGAGGCGCCCGCGGTCGAGGGCACGCTCGGCGGCGGCTGCGCCCCGGGCGAGGTCGCCGGCACGCCCCTGACCTGCACGATCGTGAGCGCGGACCGAAGCGCCGTGGCGACGGAGCTCGGAGCGACCCTCGGCGCCAGCATCGACCTCGTACCGGACTGGCTGGCCCTGAACCTCTCGACCGGCCTCGGGGTGGTGGTGGACCAGTCGGGCACCCTGTTCGATTCCGTCCAGGCGTTCTCCGCCGGCTCCCGCTACGAGGTGGGCGGCTACCCCCGCTTCGGCAGCTCCGCCACACTCTTGCTCGGCCTCGGGCTTCTCCTCTGAGAAGCCCGAGCATACCGATACGTCACGTTCGGAGAGGTCACCTCGCGGGGCGAGATCGGCAGCGAGCGTGAGCGAACGTCCCTCCCTCCGCCCTCGACGCGCCACCGGCCAGGCGGGAACGGGGAACCCGGCGGCCTTCCGTGACCCGTCTCCAATTCCCTATTGACTTCCGGGGACTTCCGCTCCGGCCTCGGGGAGGCGCGTGCCGACCCCCCCCTCCTGCCGAGCAGGCCCGCGGGGCAGCCAGAGCCGCCCTCTCGCGACGAGCGGCCGCCGCCCGTGTCCGGCGCTGGGCCTGGTGAAGCGCGGCGCCGCGACGCAGAAGCCCCATTGCCCCCTCCGCGAGCGGAGTTTTTCACTCGTCAGGGGCATTTTCATACGGATGATTCGGTTTGTCTGGTCGGGGATCGGGGGCTATTCTCCCAAGCGCTGCTTCGGGTCGCTCCCGGGGGGCAGGCGTGAGCGCGTACTTGGTTTCATTGGAAAGGTCCTGGTCAACAAATGAAGACTAGTCTCATTTGGGTTTCGGTTCTCACCGGCGCGGCGGCGGTCGCCGTCGTGGCCTGCGGCGATGATGGCACGGCGCCGACCCTCGGCACGGGCGGCACAGGAGCCGGCACCGGCACCGGCACCGGCACCAGCACTGGCACTGGTGCTGGCACGGGCGCCGGCACGGGCGCCGGCACCGGAGCTGGCACGGGCGCCGGCACGGGTGCTGGCACGGGTGCTGGCACGGGCGCCGGTACCGGCACTGGGACCGGGACGGGCACGGGTACCGGCACCGGCAGCACGAGCGGCGAAAACCTCGTCACGGTCGAGGGCTGGGTCGGCGGCGATCCGGCCAGCACCGAGGACAACCCTGCGGGCGTCCAGGGCGCCTGGTACCTGTACGGCGACAACATCACCTGCAACGTGCCAGCTTCGGGCAACCCCTGCACGGCGGACGGCTGCTGCCT
>CAYVRP010000116.1:0-20238 GCA_964454025.1 uncultured Polyangiaceae bacterium
CCACCCGCCCCGCCCTGGTCAGACCCCGTCTCCTCGCCGGCGGCGCCCCCCGCGCCGGTCGCCCCCGGACCGACCCGATCTTCCGCGTCGTCGCAGGACACCGTGAGCGCCAACACGCCGAGGCCGAGCACCAAGCCACCGATGGCCGAGGATCTCATCGTCTTCCTTTCGCGCCGGTCGCCCGGGAACGGCGCCGCCCGTGGCGGCGCCGGCGAGGCGCAGCGCGGATCTTGACCTCGGCCCCGCCGGGCGCGCAAGCTCGTCCGTCGCTCGCTCGGGGCGCGGGGGCGGTGGCGCCCCGCCCTCCCCGGGGTCGCGCGAGCGCGCTCCGCCGGCGCGGTACTATCCCCCGGGCATGCCCGCCCGCTACGAGCTGATCTCCGCCCGGAGCCTGGCGCGTCCCTCAGGGATCGTCGACCCGTGGCTGCTCGGACGGTTCGGGCTGAACCTGTACCGCGGCTGTGAGCACGCCTGCGCCTACTGCGAGGGCCGGGCGGAGCGCTACCGGGTGCCCGGCGACTTCGCGGCGGACATCCAGGTCAAGCAGAACGCGCCCGAGCTGCTGGAGCGCGAGCTGGCGCGGGTCCGCGAGCCCGGGTTCGTCCTGCTGGGGGGCGGCGTGTGCGACGCCTACCAGCCCGCGGAGGCGCGGTTCCAGCTCGCACGGCGAGCGCTCGAGCTCGTGCACGCGCGGGGCCTGTCCGTCCACGTCCTCACCAAGTCCGCGCTGGTGGAGCGCGACCTCGATCTCTTGTCGCGCATCAACCGGCGGCAACGCGCCATCCTCTCCTTCAGCCTGACGGCGACCGACGAGCGGCTGCGCGAGCAGTACGAGCCGGGCGCCGCGCCGTTCGCGGAGCGCCTGCGCCTGCTCCGCCGCGCCAAGGCGCTGGGCCTCGGCGCGGGGGTGATGGCGATGCCGCTCTTGCCGGGGCTGTCGGATCAACCGGCGGCGCTCGCGGCGCTGCTCGCGGCGGTCAAGGCCGCGGGCGCGGACTTCGCCTGCCTGGGCGGCCTCACCGTGCGCCCCGGGGTCCAGCAGCGGACCTGGTTCGAGGCCCTCGAGCGACACCATCCCGCCCTGCTGCCCGGCTACCGCCGGCTCTATCGCGAAGGGCGAGCCTCGGGGGCGCCGGACGCGCGCTATGCCGAGCGGCTCGCGCGCCGCTCGGCGGAGGCGCTCGCCGCGAGCGGCCTGCCCGGCCGCGTCCCCTGGCGGCTGTTCCGGGGCCAGCTCCCCATCTACGCCGAGCTCGGCGTGCTGCTCGAGCAACGCGGCCTCGACGCCGGCGAGGACGGCTGGGTCCGCGGCCCCTGGGGCCGCGCGGGGCGCGCCATCCAGTCCTGGGCGCGCGCGCGGATCGGGCGCACGCGGAGCCGGACGGCCTTCCGCGAGGTCGAGCGCGAGCTCTTGTGGCTCGCCCGGCTGGGGACCCTCGCCGAAGCCGCAGGCATCGAGCCCGAGATGGCGGGCGTGGTGCACGAGGTGCTGGGGAGGATCCTCGCGCGGCGGCGGGACGCCGAGGCCGTGGGGACGGACGCGGCGGCGGGCGCTACGTCGGCTCCCCCCACCAGGAGAGGTTCGCGTCCGTCTGCGTCCCGGGACCGGTGACCTCGATGTAGTAGTAGCCCTCGTAGGGCTCGGGCATCGTCACGGGCTCGCCGTCGGTCTCGACGTCGTTGATCAGGACCGTGTGCCCCGCGAACTGCCAGCACCCCAGGATCGCGAACCCCCGGGTGACCCTCCAGCAGCCGCCCTCGGTGGGGACGTCGATGCGGGTCCCCGTCACGTCGATCGGCGACGGGCAGGGCTCGTCCGTGCAGACGCCGTCGCGGCAGATCTCCCTGTCCACGCAGGCGTGCCCGCACTCCCCGCAGTGCTCCCGGCTCGTCTGCACGTCGAAGCACTCGAGATCGCACATCACGAGCTCGCCCTGGCAGACGCAGACGCCCTCGAGGCAGTCCTGCTGGGCGCGGCAGGCGACGTCGCAGTCGCCGCAGTACTCCACGTCGGAGGTGAGATCCACGCAGTAGGCCTCGGCGCAGAACGTCTCCCCCTCCGGGCAGGCGCACAGCCCCTCGCGGCACTGCTTCTCCCCCTCGCAGACGACGCCGCACTCCCCGCAGTCGTCCCGCGAGGTCATGAGATCCGTGCAGCGCTCGACCTCGCCGGACAGACAGAGCTGCTCGGTCTCGCCGGGGCAGTCACAGCTTCCCTGGTCGCAGATCTGGCCCTCGACGCAGGCGACGCCGCAGGCGCCGCAGTTGGCGGGGTCCTCGAGCACGTCGATGCAGAGCTCGTCGCAGAAGGCCTGGCCGGCCGCGCAAGCGCAGGCCCCCTGGTCGCAGATCTTCCCCCCGACGCAGGCGAGGCCGCAGCCGCCGCAGTGAAGCGGATCCGCCATCGGGTCCACGCAGGCCCCGTCGCACAGCGTGAGCGCATCGTCCGTGCATGCGCACGTGCCCGCCACGCAGGCCTGGAGCGCCCCGCAGGCGTGGCCGCACTCCCCGCAGTGCTCCAGGCTCGACTCGAGGTCGGCGCAGCTCCGCCCGCAGATCGTGAGCCCCTCCTCGCAATCCAGCCTGCAGGCCCCCGAGGAGCAGACCTCGTCGGCGGCGCAGGCTCGGCCACAGGCGCCGCAGTGGAGCGGATCGCTCCCGAGGTCCACGCAGTCGTCCGCGCAATAGGTCAGGGTCCCCGAGCAGGTGCAGGCGCCCCTCTGGCAGGTGGCGTCGCCGGAGCAGGCGCGATCACAGGCCCCGCAGTGGAGGGGGTCGTTCTGCAGGGCGAAGCACTGCCCCCGGCAGAGGGAGCGCCCGCCCTCGCAGACGCAGGTGCCCTCCTCGCAGACCGCGCTCGGATCGCACACGACGCCGCAGGCGCCGCAGTTCTGGGGGTCGTCGCGGGAGACGCAGGTCTGATCACACCACTGCTCCCCCGGCGGGCAGGCCAGCACGCCGCCGGTGCCTCCACCCGCCCCGCCTACGGGCGGCCGCCCGCCGGTGGTCC
Source organism: uncultured Polyangiaceae bacterium (assembly GCA_964454025.1). GTDB lineage: Bacteria > Myxococcota_A > Polyangia > Polyangiales > Polyangiaceae > JAFGBI01. Next base: position 3,011 of record CAYVRP010000116.1, read on the forward strand.
CGGAGCCGCCGAACGGGTGGACCCCGCCCGTCGCGCGACCACCCCCGCCCGAGACGCCGCCACCCGTCCCGCCACCCTCGTCGAAGGTGCGCCCGGTCGGTTCGAACATCGACTCGTCGTAGACCTCGCAGCCGACCGCGAGCAGGGCGCCGGTGAGCGTCCCGCCAGCGCGGAGGATCCTCGTCGCTTGTCCTCTCATCGAAGGATGGCGGTGCCGCCCGCGACCGCGCTGCCCCTTGCCGGTGCAGTATACGGTCTTCCGCAGGCAAGCGAAAGCGCGCCGGCGCGCGCCCCCCGGTGGTGTGCCCTCACCCGGGGCGCGAGCGCCGGTGGCGACCGGGGGGTCAACGCGCGTTCCGACGCCACGCGGCGGTGCGTCACCACCGCCGCGCGCCCTGCGACTAGGGCCTCCGCGCCGCCGAGGTGGCCGCCCCGACCCCCTGCTGCAGCTTGACCCGGTCATGCTCCTCGAGGCCGCTCACGACCTCTACCCAGAGCCCGTCCGAGAGCCCGAGCTTCACCGGCCGCCGCGCGAAGGACCCGGCGCCGTCGGCGACCTCCACGAAGGTCTGCCCGCCCTCGTACAAGACTGCGCCCTCGTCGAGCGCGAGCACGCCCCGCCGCTCCTCGAGGATGACGTCCGCGTTGGCGCTGTAGTTGGCGCGCAGGAACAGGTCGGGCCGGAGCTTCACCGCCGCGCGCACCTCGAATTCGATCGTGCCCTCCCGCGCCACCCCCTTGGGGGCGACGTACTCGAGCCGGCCCTCGAAGCGCTGGTCCCGGAGCGCGCCCACCGAGATGCTCACCGGCATGCCATCCCTGAGGCCGCCGACCTCCGACTCGTCGACGCGACCCTGGAAGATCATGTCGTTCATGTCCGCGATGGTGGCGATGGTCGTGCCCTCGTTGAAGTTGTTCGCCTCGATGACGCTGCCCCCCTCCTTGACGGGGATCTCGAGCACCATCCCCTCCACGGTCGAGCGCACGAGGTTCGAGACCTTGCCGGATTTCCTGGACGCGCCCTCGCGCACGAGCTGCAGGTTGTTCTCGGCCGCCTCCACCTCCTGCTCGCGCAGCTTGAAGTCGAGCTCCTGCTGGACGTAATCGCGCTCCGGCACGAGCCCCTGATCCCGCAGCCTGGCGAAGCGCTCGAGCTCCGTCTTGGCGGTGTCGAAGCTGAGCTGGGCGGCCCGGAGGCTCGACTCGGCCTGGTTGACGGCGACCATGTTGGGGATGATCTGGATCTTGGCCAGCAGCGCCTGCTCCTTCACGTACTGGCCCGGGACGACGTAGAGCTTCTCCACCACCCCGGACACCCGCGGCTTGATGGCCACCTCGCGGCGCGGCACCAGCGCCCCCGGCGCCACGGTCTTCTTGATCACGTCGCGCCGCTCCACCAGCACCGTGGGATAGACGACCGGCCGCGGCCTGGATTTCCGGTACAGGAACACCAGCGTCCACCCGAACGCGCCCAGGATGCCGAGCGCCACCAGGAGCGGCACGAGCCGTCGCGTCATTCTGCCTTCAACGCCTCCACCGGGCTCACCCGCGCCGCGTGGCGCGCCGGCACGATACCGGCGATCGCGCCCGAGATCACCAGGATCAGGGTGGCGAACAGGGCCACCCCCAGATCGACCTCGGGCGCCCGCAGCGGCGCCCGCTCGAGACCGGCGACGGCCGCGGCGACGAGCTCGAGCGCCCCGCCCCCCGCCACCATCCCGACGTAGCCGGCCAGAGCCGTCAGCGTGAGCGCCTCGGCCTGGACCATGAACACGATGTTCCACGGAGTCGCGCCGAGGGCCTTGCGGATCCCGAGCTCCCGGGTGCGCTCCTTGACGGTGATGAGCAGGATGTTGCTCACGCCCAGCACCCCGGCCATCAGGGTCAACGTCCCGACGCACCAGACGAACACCGCGATGGCGCGGAAGAGCCCGCCCACCTTCTCGAAGCGCTCGGCCGCGTTGAACGAGCCGATCGCGCCCGCGTCCTCCGGGTGGACGCGGTGGCGCGCCATGAGCGTCCGCCGCACGGCCTGCTCGACCTCGAGCGCCGAGGCGTCGGGGCGGGCGGTGAGCCCGAACCACCCGACCCGGTCGGGCACGTTGAAGGCGACCTGGAAGGTGCTGAAGGGGATGAACACGGTGGCCTTGACGCGCTCGCCCTCGTCGCCGCCACGGTCGCTCGCGATCTCGCCCACGATCCGGAAGTGGATCCCGCGCACCTGGAGGGTACGGCCGATCGGGTCGGCGTCCTCGAACAGCACCCGCCGCACCTCCTCCCCGACCACCGCGACCTTGCGCTGCTCGCGCAGGTCCCGCTCGTTGACGAAGCGCCCGCGCACCAGGCGCACCGGCTCCACGTAGGGCAGGTCCGGGTAGTCCCCCAGCACCGAGAAGACGCCGCTCCGGGCGCCCGCGGTGACCCTCCCCCCGTCGCGCCACTCCCCGAGCCGCAGCCGGGGCGCGACGCGCTCGACGCCCGGCACCCGGCGGACGGCCTCGATGTCCGCGTTGTCGAAGCGCACGTAGCGCCCCGGCTGGAGCCCCCGGTACGCCATGCCGGTCCGCTGCGACCAGACGAACACGCTGCGCAGGGTGAGGCTCCCGAGGTTCTCCGCGGTCCCGCGCTCGAGGCCCCTGCCGACCCCGAGCATCACGATGAGGCTGAAGATCCCCCAGAAGACCCCGCAGGCGGTCAGCAGCGCGCGGAGCTGGTTGCGCGCCAGCGTCGAGGCGACCTCCTGCCAGGCGTCGATCACGCCGTCCAGCAGCCCCCGCACCTCAGCCCCCCTCCCGCAGCGCCACGATGGGATCCACGCGCGCCGCGCGCAGGGCCGGAAACAGCCCCGCGAGCGCGCCCGCCCCGACCAGCAGCGCCGACGCGATCAGGCCGAGCCGCACGTCGACCGCCGGCTCCCGGAGCAGCCCCAGGTCGAGCCCCGAGCCCGCGACCAGCTCGACCACGGTCACCCCGGCCACCAGCCCCGCGTAGCCCGAGAGCGCGGTGATCAGCACCGCCTCGGTCACGATCATGCCGACGATGGAAGCCGAGGTGGCGCCGACCGCCTTCCGCACCCCGATCTCCCGGGTGCGCTCGGCCACCGCGATCAGCATGATGTTGCCGACGCCGACGATGCCGGCGAAGAGCGTCCCCAGCGCGACCACCCAGACGAAGACGTCGACCCAGGTGAACACCTCGGTCATCCGCCGGAATTCCTCGAGGTTGTTGTGCACTCGGAGGGCGCGGCGATCCTCCGGGGCGACGGCGTGACGCCGCCCGAGCAGCGCGCGCGTCGCCGCGCTGGCCTCGCGGCTCGCCGCGAGGTCCTCGCTCGCCAGCGTGAAGGCCAGGCCGTGGATGATGTCGGGCTGACCGTAGACGAGCTGCGCGGTGGTGATGGGGACGTAGATCCTCCGGAGCTCCGCCTCGCCCCCGACGTCGGCGAACTCGCCGACGATGAGGTAGCTCGAGCCACGGATGGCGATGCGCGCGCCGACCGGATCCTCGCCGCCGAACAGCGCCTCGGTGACCTGGGTGCCGATCACGGCCACCTTGCGTCGCTCCGCGAGGTCGGCGTCGTTCAGGAACCGACCCCGCACGAGCTCGGTCCGCTCCAGGTACCGGTGACCGGGGTGGACCCCGCGGATGTCGAAGGCCGCGTGCCGCGCCCCGCGGCTCACCTGGAACTCACCCCACAGGTAGTAGCGGCCGGTCCGGTGCTCGGCCCCGCGGATCTCGCGGCCGATCGCGTCGTAGTCGCCGTGGGTGAAGTACACGCTGCGGCCGGGGGCGCGACCGGCGAAGGGGACGCTGGTCTGGCCGCCGTGGATCCAGACGGCGGCGACGGCGTCGTCGCGAAACTCCCAGGCCACCCCGGTGCGGAGCCCGCGCCCGGCGCCGAGCAGCAGCGCCAGGACGAAGGTGCCCCAGGCCACGCTGAGCGCGGTGAGCAAGGTCCGGAGCCGGTTGCGGGACAGGACCGCCAGGATCTCTGCCAGCCCGTCGATCACGGCGCCCCCACCGGGGCGGGCGCCGCCGCGGGCCCCGACGGGGCGGGCCCCGCGCCGGGCTCGACGCGGCCGTCGCGGAGCCGGATGACCCGCTCGGTCCGCGCGGCGACGTCGAGCTCGTGGGTGACGATGACGATGGTGATCCCCTCCGCGTTGAGCTCGTGCAACAGATCCATGAGCTCGTGGGAGGTCCGGGTGTCGAGCGCGCCGGTCGGCTCGTCGGCGAGCAGGAGCCGCGGCCCGGTGATGATCGCCCGCGCGACGGCCACCCGCTGCCGCTCCCCGCCGGAGAGCTCCGCGGGCAGGTGCCGCGCGCGCTCGGCGAGCCCCCCGCGCGCCAGGCAGGCGGCGGCCCGCTGAGCCCGGACTCTCCGCGACACCCCCTGGTAGTAGAGCGGCAGGGCGACGTTCTCGAGCGCGGTCTTGAACGGCAGCAGGTTGTATGCCTGGAAGACGAAGCCGAGATACCGGTTCCGGTAGCGCGCGGCCTCCCGCTCGCCGAGCTCCTCGATCCGGCGCCCGTCGAGGTAGTAGGCGCCGCTGTCATGCCGGTCCAACAGCCCGAGGATGTTGAGCAGCGTCGACTTGCCCGAACCGCTCGGGCCCATGATCGACACCATCTCCCCCCGCCGGATCTCGAGGTCGACGTCGCGCAAGACGTGGAGCGCGTCGGTGCCGTTGCGGTAGTGCTTGTTGAGCCGCTCCAGGCGCACCACCGCGTCCGCCCGCGGTGCACCGGCCCCGTGCCCGCCCTCGCCCGCCAGCCCCGGCGCGGGGGCGGCGCCCCGGGCCGGTGCCCGGACCGGCGGGGAGCCCTGGCCGCGCTCTGTGCCGTGTCGCTGGTTCACGTCGCCTCGACGAGGGCGCGCGGCGGCCGACCTCGCCCGACCGATCGGCGACCGCACGCTGCCATATAGCCAAATGCCAAGAGCCGCTCCACTGGCGCTCTGGGCGCGCGGGGCGTGGCCGCCGCGCCCCGCGCGAGATCCGGTGGGAGCGGCTGCCCCCGGTCCCGTCGCCACCGCTCCGGGGCACCGCGTCCGCCTCCGCCCGGCTCGGGCCGTCGCGGCTGAAATGCTGCCGTCTCACGAAACACGGCGGCGGCCCCGACTCCGCTTGACCCCACCCTTTCTGCGCATATGCTCATAACGCTGACGCGCGGTCGGGGGCGCTCCGGCCTGCCGGAGGCGACTCATGACGGACCCAGGGGCCCCGCCTCAGAGCTGCATCGTCTGCATCGCGGGCCGCCCGCTGGCCGGCAAGACGACCGCGGGCGCGATGCTACGCGAGGAGCGTGGCTGGCCCGTGGAGGAGGCCGACGCGATCGGCGAGCGCGCCCTCGTGAACGAGGGGACGCCGCCGACCTCCTTCGCGCCGGGACGGCGCCGCTTCGACTACCCCGACGCGACGCGGGTCGAGTTCGAGGCTCCCGAGCGCTTCCAGGCCGAGCTCTGGGGGTGGCTGCGTGCCGCGACGTCCCCCGTCGTGGTGGTGGGGCTGCGCAGCGTCGCCACGGTCCGCTGGCTCGACGCCCATTTCCCCCGCCGCGTCTGCCTCCTCTACCTGTCGGCGCGCGTGCACGTCTGCCAGCGACGGTTCCTGGCGCTCACCCCGGGCGCCCCCGACGAGTACAGGCGTCGCCTGGAGTCGGCCATCGAGAGCGAGCAGGACGCGCTGCACCGCAGCGCCCAGCTGGTCATCCCCAACGAGGCGTCGCTGGATGTGCTCCGCGCCCGGCTGCGGCGTTTCATCGGACCCGACGGGCGTGGCTACCGGACCCGGCCCGAGATCTGCTCGAGCTGCGGGCAGCTCCGCCCGGTGCATCGCCGCGTCGGCGCCGAGCGCGCGCCGCTCTGCCGCCGCTGCTACGGCTGGGAGCTCAACGCGGAGCTCTGCTCGCGATGCCAGCAGCGGCGGCCCGTTCACTACCGCGACGCGGCGGGCCGCCCGCTCTGCGCCCGGTGCTACCAGCGGACGTGCAACATCGAGATCTGCGCGTGCTGCGGGCGCTCGCGACCGGTCTGTCGGCGCAACCTCGATGGGGATCCAGTCTGCAAGGACTGTCGCCTCCGCGGGGCGGATCGGCAGCACTCGCCGCCGAGGCTCCGCTCGTCCCGCGCCCGCCTCGCGGACGCGGGGACCTCCTGAGCCCCGGGACGAGGCGCGGGGGCGCCGCCGCGCGCCCGGCGAACGGGCGCCGCCTTCAGCGCGCCACATCGCCCGCGCGGCGCGCGCTCGCCGTCACGGGTTGGTCGCGGTCACCTTGGCGATGGGAAACTCGGCGGTCCCGCTGCCGCCCCCCGTCTCCACCAGGATCTTGGCCTCGAGCAGGTTGCCGAGCGGCATGCCGAGGTCACGCCAGGCGTCGAAGTGCCGCGTGATGGAGATCTGCCCGCACTGTCGCGCCGTCTTCCGGATGCTGTAGTACTGGTCCCAGGTGGTGATGCTGCTGGAGCACCGCGAGCCGCCCGTGCCCTGGGTGGAGCGCGTGTACATGATGTAGGTGCCCCCGTCGAGCTCCACCTCGCCCTTGTTGACGGTGTTGCCCGGGTTCACCGGCATGCCGTTGAACGAGTCGTCGACGATGTACCACTCGACGCAAGGGTCGGTCGACCACCCATAGATCCCGAAGTACGAGTACCCGCCGCCGGTCCCCGTCCGCCGGTAGGCGAACTGGGCGGTGATCGTGCCGTACGCCGCGTAGGGCCGGGGCGTGCTCCCCCAGCCGCCCCACTCGTAGCCGAGGCGACCCAGGTAGTCCCCGGAGTTGTTCCAGGAGGCGCTGAACGCCGGCACGTCGTAGGTGGTCAGGTTCCCCGTGCCCACGTTCGACCAGATCTCCCAGGCGAGGTTGCCCGAGCCCCCCCGGCCGTTGCCCGAGTGCTGCTGCGCGCCGGAGGTCGGCATCGCGGCGTTGCAGTCGATCTCCGCCGGACCACCGCCCGTTCCGGCGCCGCCGGTCGTGCCCCCACCGGTGCCAGCCAGACCGCCCGTCGGCGGCGAGCCTCCGCTGCCGCCGGTTCCCCCGCTGCCGGGCTGGCCGCCGGTGCCAGCCGTCCCACCGCCGCTCGCCGGCGTTCCGCCGGAGTCCGTCGGCCCGACACCACCGGATCCGGCACCCGCCGGTCCCAGGCCCGGGAACGGCTCGATCTCGTCCGCGCCGCCGCAGCCGGCGAAGACGAAGAGCCAGGACAGCACCAGTTTTTTCAACCAAGCAGCGCGCATCAAGACCTCGGTCGTGAGCAAGGAGCCCGCCGGCCCTCCCGGGTGGGGGGAGTCACGCGCGGACGTGCCCATCCTAGCGCGACCCGGGCGCCGGTGGCATTGGGGGCGGCCGGCCGCGAGCCGCCCGGCCTCAAGGGGGCCGCCCCTCCCCGCTGCCCCGTGGCTGGCGCAGGCCGGATCCGTGGCGCCGATCGAGCTCGAGGAACGGCGGACCGTCGCCGAGTCCTGCCCGGGGCCGCGGGCGCGCCTGCTCTTCGGCGCGCGGGAACGCCCACGCGGGCTCGGACCGGGACCTCCCGTCGCCGGCGGGCCCCGAGCTTGGGAACCCTCGTCGCTTTCGGCGGCCTTTCGATCCTCAGCATCCGGCGTGGTTCTGGCGCTGCTTTCGCTGGACCGAAGCTCCCGCAGGCAGGATCGATCGGGGGCGGATTTCAAGGGTCGTTCCCATTCTCCGTGACCGCGCGACGTTCCGTGCGGGCTCGGCGGCCGAGCAGGGGGGCCCCTTGGCCAACCGTTGGCCCGAGTCCGACCCCGCGGCCACCACCTTCACCCCGGCGCAAGAGCGCCCGCCAGCGGCCTGGTCGCGGGCATCCTCGGGGTCGTGGGGGTCGAGGCTCAGAGCCGCGGGAGCTTGCCTCGTCGGGGGCCCCAGACGCCATGGATCAGCAGCGTGTCACTGGCCTCGTCCGCGGAGTGGTACAGGTGCGGCTCCGTCTTCGGCAGCGAGATGCGCCGCACCTGCTTCCCACGGACGGTGGCGTGCACCACCCTCAGCGTCGGGTGGTTCAAGATCCTGGCCTGCGCTTCGGCCAGCTCCCGGCGGGGGAGGTGGGAGCAGCAGGCCGGTTCGAGTCGCCGGGCGCGGTCCGCCGCTCCGCAACCCTCAAGTGAGCTCGAACCAGCTTGCTGCGCTCACCCCTCCAGGCTCACCACCGCGCCCTGTGCCCGCACGAGCCCCCGACCGAGGTCGGCCAGCATGTCGCCGCGACCGAGGAGCTTCTCGGCGCCGCCGGCGTCGAGCACGATGCGGGAGTTGACGGCGCTGGCGACCCGGAGCGCGATCCGACCGCCCAGGTTCGACCTCAGCAGCGGGGGCACCGTCTCGCGGTCGGGACGCTGGGTGGCGAGCACCAGGTGCACCCCGGCGCCGCGCGCCTTCGCCCCCAGGCGGTTGATCAGTCGAAAGAACTCCCGCGCCGTCGCGCGGTCGGCGGTCAGATCCTGGAACTCGTCCATGACCACGACGTGACGCGGCAGCCGCCGCTCCGGCGGCCGGCGCTCGTTCAGCTCGAGCAGGTCGGAAACCTCCTCCCGCTCGAAGAGCGCGTAGCGCTCCTCCATCACCTCGACGTAGCGCTCGAGGCAGGGCAGCGCCTCCTCGATCTCGTGCACCACGGGGCCGTCGAGGTGGGCGGCCAGCGCCGTCCGGAACCCGGCCGAGTTGAAGGTCACGCGCTTGGGGTCGATGAGGCGGACGCGCACGTGCGCCGGATCGTGCCAGTGGACCAAGCTTGCCACGATCGCGCGCAAGAGCCACGATTTGCCGCTCCCCGTCTGCCCCGCCACGAGCAGGTGGGGCGTCGCCGAGTCCGACAGATCCCCGAGGACGATCTCTCCGTTCGGCTCCTGGCCGAGCACGAAGCGACCGGGCCGCGCCCCGAGCCACTCCCGCTTGCGCACGAGGAGCGGTCCGAGCAGCACCGGGCGCGGCACCCGACGCGGCGCGGTGAAGACCCGGCGGCCCCCGTCCCGCTCGTAGGTGAGCTCGATCCCGTCGGCGGCCGCGAGGCGGTGGATGACGTCGTTCGCCGCCGCGTCGAGCTGCTTGACCGAGCCCCGCGTCCGCGTCACCGGGATAACGTAGAGCGTCGGTCCGACGACGGCGTCCCGGGACTCGGCCGCTATCCCGTCGCGGCGAAGCTCGTCCAGGATCCGCGCCTTCAGGCGCGCGGCCTCCGCCTCGCCCTCGACGTCGATGGCTTCCTCACTCCGGGAGACGACGGTGGCCGGGGCGGTCATGCCCCCCGCGGCCGCGGGGCGCGGGCGCGACGCGGCCATGGGCGGGTCGTCACGCTGCGCGACCCGCTCGGGGTAGAGCTCGGCGCAGTCACGGGCGACCGGACAGGCAGCGCAGAGATCCCCCCGCCCCGTGGCGGGCGCGGTTTCCGGTCGCGCGAGCCAGCCGCGCATGCGCGCGAGGAGCGGCTCGAGCACCTCGCTCACCAGCGAGTCCGCGAAGCCCTCCCCGAGCTCGTAGACGGTGAGGCGCGGGCCGAAGCGCATGACCACCGGGCGCGTCACGATGCCCTCCGCGCGCAGCAGGAGCTCCCGGTACAGGGCGACCTGGGCGCGATCGAGCTCCGCGTTCGCCTCGTCGGTCAGCTTGTACTCCACGGTGAGGAGGCGATCCCCGCGCGGCGAGTGGATGGCGTCGATCCGTCCCCGCAGGAGCACCCCGGCGCCCTCGAAGAACGCCTCCACGGGCTTCTCGCTGGCCGGGAGGAGCTGCACGATGGCCCTCGACGGCGACGCCCCGATCTCGGCGACCCGCTCGGCGAGGTACCCGGCGAGCTCGCGCAGCGCCTCCGCCAGGTCGTCCACCTCCGACGGCATCGTTCGGTAGGCCGGGTCCGCCTCAAGCTCGTCGATGAGGAAGTCGAGCAGCCAGCGGACCGTCGCCGCGTTGAGCTCCACCAGTCCGGCGCCCGCCCCCAGATTGGCGAATGCGGCCGGCGGGGAGGTGACCGACCCGGCGAAGCGGGCCACCACGCGGTGGAAGGTGGCCCCCAGGCAGGAGGAGCCCACCGGGAAGGCCACCGCCGGGCGACGCCGGCGCCCGAGGGTGAAGACGCGCGGGCAGCGCAGCGCGTTGCGCACCTCGGTGACGGACAGGATCTCCGCCTCGGTCGTCATCGGCCACCTCGACCTCGAAGGACGACGATCGCGTCACCCAGCCAGGTGATGCTGGCGGCATGGCGCCGGAGCTCGGCGACCACGGCGGCGCGCGTGACCCCCGGCGACATGGACCCGAGCTCGCGCTGCAGCCGCTCCAGCGACACGACCCGCAGCCGCTCCAGCGCCGACATCACCCCCTCCACCCGGGCGTGGCCGGGATCGGCGTCCCCCGCTTCCGTCGCCACCGCGCCGCGCGACTCGCCCTCCGCCGCGCCGGGGCGCGCCTCGGTCGGGCGCCGTCGCGGCGCGCTCCCGTCGCCTGGAGCGCTCGGCGACGGCTCGGCGCGCCCGCCGTCCCGCGGCGCCTCGTCGAGGTCCTCGCCGGCGCGAGCCGGCTCGCCGCGCAGGACGCGGGCGATCTCCCACTCGTCGGGAGACACCGTCTCTTTGAGCCCCGCCTCCACCACCTCCGCCGAGATGGGGCGACCCAGGGGGTCGGAGACGTCCTGCGCCCGCACGTCCCGGCCGAGCGTCGCCAAGGCGACCAGACGCGCTGCGTCCTCGCGCTCGAGCCACAACCAGCGAGCTTCGGCTCGCGACCGCAGCTCGTCTCGCCGCTCGCGGACGACCCTCCACGTCGGCCGGAACTCACGCCAGCGCTCCCGCACGCCCAGCACCGGTCCCGTAGTGCGGGCGAGGCGCGACAGCGCCGCGGCGGCCGAGCTGTGGTGGGACTGGAGGACCAGCCCCAGGGTCTGGGTGCGCTGCCCGACACGGAGGCGCGCGGTCCGCGGATCGAGCACCTCGAGCTGGCCAAGGCCCGGAACGATCCGGGAGAGGATCCCGATCCCGTCCAAGAGCGAGGCCGGATCGAGGGCCTGATCCTCGCCGGCGCGCCGATCGATGTGGGCTCGCGCCGCCGCGAGGTGTGCGGCCCACTCCGCGGCGATGCAGGCGGCGAGCTCCTCGGCCTCTTCCTCCTGGCTGCGACCCGCGACCGGCGCCTCGGGGCCGGTGGCGACCGCGAGCACGGCCGGCTCCCCGTCGAGGGCGCGCCGCAGCTCCAGCAGGAGCATGCGCGGCGTGATACCCGGGTGCGAGACCAGCGCGCGGAGCTGGTCCGTGGTGAACGGCCACGGGAAGGGCCCCTCCGCTGGGGCGAGCCTTCCGTGCCACAGCTCGAGCAGCGCGGTCGCCTCCGCGGGCGACGGGAGTCCCAGCGTCAGGCGGCGCCCCTCGACCCGCGTCCGCTGCGCGGCGCTGAGGTGCGGCAGCAGGCCCCGGCTCCACTCCGTGTCGATGACCATCTGAACGACCACCAGGTCCCCCACCGCATCGACCAGCTCGGCCACGAGGTTCCCATAGGCGTGGACCAAATGGCCGTCGCCGCGGGGGTCGATGAGGTTCTCGAGCTGGTCGAACACCAGGAGCAGCGGCGAGGTGGGCGCGGCGATGACGGTGAGCGTCCGCAGCGCGGAGACGAGCCGCTCGTCCGCCAGCTCCTCGTGCGCGCCGATGCGGGCCGCCTGCACCGGATCCAGCTCGCGCCCGCCGAGCCAGGTGAGCAGCGCGCGCGCCTCGCGGGGGGACCCGAACGGCACCGAGAGCAGGCGGCGCAGGTACGACTCGTCGAGCCGCCGGTGACGCTCGAGCAAACGCTCGATGGCCGTCTCGATGCGCTCCTCCCGCGCTTCGGGCGAAAGGCGCCCGAGCTGGTCGAGGCAGGCCTGCGGGAACCCCTGCGGCTCGCCGAGGCAGCGCGCGAGGGTTCCGCCCACGAGCGCGTCCACCTGCCGAACCCCGAAAGACTCGTAGCCGAGCTGCTCCAGGATCTCGCCGACGAGCAGGCGCGGCGTGAGCTCGGAGCAGGCCGGCGGGCGGACGTGCACGAGCAGCGCGCGGGGCCCGAGCCGCCGCCGCAGGCGGGTGAACAGGTGCGTCTTGCCCGCGCCCGCCGCGCCCAGCACGAGCAGCGTCTGCGCCGGCTGCCCGCGCCCCTCGCCCGCGGCGACCCGGAGGTCCCGGACGACCTCGAAGATGGCCTCCGAGACGCCCGCGTGGAGGGACGCCAGGTCGACCAGCTCGTTCGCCCAGGGATCGGCGTGCGGGGAGGCGAACGCAGGCGAGGTCACGAGCCGCCCTCGAGCAAGCGGGCCCAGGAGAGGCGAGTCTCGGCCGGGCCCGGCGGGCAGAGCCACGCCTCGAGATCGCTCAGGCGCCCGACCCCGGACTCCGGCCGGAGCTCGAGGTGACGGGAGCGCGCCGCGGCGAGCAGCGCGTCGTGGATCGCGCCGAGCGAGGCCGTCGGCAGGAGCGCACGGACCACGTCGCAGACGAAGGCGAGCCCCATCGTGGACCGCGTGTGCTGGCGCACGAGCTCGACCACCCTCGACTCCGGGATCGCCGGCGGCGTGCCCCGATCGACCGGCGCTCCACCGTCGCCGCCCACCACCAGATCCAGCAGCAGCGCCTGCACGTCCGCGGCCAGCAGGGTGCGCGGACCGCCCGCCGCCAGCGCCTTCTTGCACTGCCCGGCCAGCGCCCGCACCGCGCGGTCCAGCGCCAACAGACGCTCCCGCGAGAGCTGCGCCCCCGAGGCGGGCATCAACACCTCGGCCTTGCCGCGAACGACGAGGGCGGCGCCACCCTCCTCCACCAGCCGCCGCGCCGCCGCCTTGAACTCCGACACGGTGCCGCCCGTCACCGCCTGCTTGAGCGCGCCGATGGGGAGGCTCCCCCGCTCCGCGAGCGCGGCTCGGAGCTGGTCCACCAGCGCCAGCCGCACGCCCTTCGGGGTCCGCTCGACGCCCGGTCCCGCGAGCTCGTCGAGCAGCTTCGCCCGCAACGCCTTCGGGACCCCGAGCTTGCCGACGTCGGCGTCACGGAGCTCCCGTCGGGCAACGAGCGCCTGCCGCGCGGCGGCGAGCGCCGCCTGCCAGTCGAGCGGCGCCGGATCCCTGGGCTTCCTGGTACGAGTCGCAGCCATGGCAGCTCTCCCGGTCGCCGCGAGTCTATCGACGAACGGGCGCCGCGGGAACGCGGGATGCGTGAACTACGCGACCGCGGGCACCGTGCCACGCGCCCGCGATCGGGTCGAACTGCCGGCGATGCCACCGAACGGCCCCGGCGGCGGCGCCGCTGCGCCGTGGCGTTCACAGGGGGGAGGTACCCGTCGTGCCCCCGGCGCGGCCCCTATCACGGGAGCACCGGCGGATCGTCGACGAACCAGAGAGGTGCGGGCGGTGAGCAAGCAGATCCGGCAGCAGCGCCACGAGCACCGGCACGCCGAGGCGCGGCAAGCCCGGGACCAGGCACGCCAGCGGGCGCGGGCCGAGCAGGAGCGGCGACGGATTTCCACCTTCGTTCCCAGGCAGACGCACGAAAGCCTGCCGGGCTTCGGACCTGGCGGGCTTGCTCGAGGGGTGGTCGGGGGCCGGCTACAGCCGCGGGCCGCGGCGACGGGGGGCGCCCCATACGGCCAGCACCACGACCATGTCCTGCTCTTCGTCGACCTCGAAGTAGACGTGGGTGCGAGTCTACGACATCAGGATCCGCTGAGCGACCTTCCCGCTGCGGGTGCGGTACCGGACTCCGAGCGTCGGAGTGCCGGCGATCGACTCTCGCACTGCCGCGAGCTCGCGAGCGAAGAGGCCGAGCGCATTCGGACGGTGAACACGCCACCAAAGTGTCCATCTCGTCGGCCTGCTGCTCCGCTTCCGGAGTGAAGACCACCTTCATCCGCGTGCCAACAGCTTCCGGATGACTTCATCGGCGTCGACGAGCTGCCCCGCTCGCGCCTGGCTCACGCTCAGCTCCAGAGCCGCGTCGAGGCGCTCGCGCTCGTCGTCGTCCATGGCGACCTCGTCCACCGGCACGAGCTCGACGACCTCGCCCTCCGGCAGATCGGTGGGCTCATCGAGCACGAGGCGACCGCCTTTGACGTGGGCTTCGAGGACTTGCATCGCGAGGTTCATCTTGCGGCTCCTCGGGTTCGGGCGCCATCGGCGGGGCGCGCGCGGGCGCGCTACGCGCCCTCCTCGGGGTCTTCTTCGGCCTCCGCGTCGCAGCGTCGCCATCAGCTTACCGGCCGCGTCAGCGGGGCGCTGGGCGCCGCCCGAGGTGCCATCCAGCATGGCCTCCGCGTCGCGCTCGTCGCCCGCCTACGTGACCGCGACGTTCAGGGCGCGCTCGGCGGCTGAACAGGGAAACCCCTCGGCCGACCGCTGGCCCGACTCCGACGCCGCGGCCACCGCCTTCGCTCGAGCGGTCGCGGTAGGGACGGGCCTCAGCTCGTGGGGTCAGCTCGCCTCCACCCCGTCGCCGCCGCGCCCCGGTTGCGGTGGGGCGCCGGTTCCGTCCATCGACGCCCCCATCGAGGCGCTCCAACCGGCCGGCGCGGCCGAACACGGATGTCTCCAGCCTCTCCCCGCCTCGTCTCCGATCGCAGAAGACGCCGGCGTCCCCGTGTTGGATCTGCCCGAAGTGCAGGCCGTGGGCGTGCTGTGCGGCATCGCCAGTACCCGCGATGTCGTCGACGCGAGCGTCGCCTCGCTAGCCAGACTGATCCGGTCCCGGCCGGGGGATCTCTACGTGGACATGATCCTGCCCTCGGACCTCTCCGCCTGGCGCGTCGAGGCCGGCCGCCAGATCGCGTCCGGCCGTGACAGGCCGGGCCCGATGAACACCGACCTCGGCGTCTGGAAGGTGATGGGCCGGCACGCCCGGATCGACTTCAACCTGGGGTCCAACTGGGCCGAAAGGATCAGACCCTTCGACAACTCCCAGCACCGGACCGACACCCGCGAGCAGCCGAACTCGCTCACGTCACCGGAGCTCCGAGCCTTCCTGGAGCGATTCTTGGTCGAGTACCCCGAGCTCTTCGCGTTCGCGTACCTCGGGTTCGTGACGGGGCTGCGCCCATCTTCGCTCCGCCCCCTGCGCCGGAAGGGCGCCACGCCCGACCTGCTCTGGGAGGAGCGGCTGCTGCTCGTGCGCCAGAGCAACTCCCGCGGCGACCACGTGAAGGAGGGGCCGAAGGCGGGCGGCGACGACGAGATCCAGCTGCCCGACGAGGTGATCGGCGTTCTGCGCTGGCACGTCGAGACACAGCTCAGGCGGGGCCCGCAGCAGGAGAGCGATCTCCTGTTCCCGGCGGAGCTCGGGGGCTTCTACAGTCGGAGCCGACTCAACAAGCCGTTCAGGTTGACCGCGGCGGCCGTCGGCCTCACTCAGCGCATCAGCCCGCGGGCGATGCGCCGCTCCTTCCAGGACCTGGCGCGGGAGGCCCGGATCTCGGACATCGTGAACCGGTCCATCTCGAGGCACGCGACCGAGGCGATGCAGCGGCGGTACGGCACCGTGCGCGGGGAGGAGCAGGCGGACGGGATGTCGAAGATCGTCCGGCTGATCGACTACCGGGAACGGGCCCTTGGCCTGTCGTCCGGAGCGGGGCGCTCACCCGGACCTGCCACGAAACCTCGAGGGGCAGGATCCAGCAGAGAAGCCGCCGGCATCGCGCCAGGTGGGGACCAAGGTGGGGATCAGCGACCCGCAGGTGGGGATCATAGAGAAACGGCCCGGTGACCTAACCGAGCCGTTCCGGACACTTAGCTTGAGCGGGAGAAGGGATTTGAACCCTCGACGTCCACCTTGGCAAGGTGGCACTCTGCCGCTGAGTTACTCCCGCAGACCTCGTGTGAGGGAGCGGCGTTTTATCGGCTGGGGGTGGCGCTGTCAAGGACGGGGGCGGCGGCCGGTTTCCGACCCACCTCGCGGCACCCGGAGTTGCCACGTTGGCCGCGCGCCCTTGCGGGCGGGCGAGTGCCGGGCTGCGCCCGCCCCTCGGCACCACATGCGCAGTCCCTCGGCGGCGCCGCTGGCGCGCTTCCTTCACGACCGAACCGCGCCGTGCCGGTGACCGACCCATCCTGGTAGCGTCTCTTCACCTCGTCGCATGCACCCGAGATGGCGCCCGACCGCTCGCGGCGCCGAGGCACGCCTCGGTGGCTCTGGCGACGCCTTCGCGCTGCGTTCTCCGCGGTGACCGCCGCTGCGCTCATGCCCGATCACGCCCCGGGTCCTCCCCGCCGAGGCCAATCGGCCCCTGCTCCCCGTGCTCCGCGGCGTGCTCGGTGGCGCGACCCCCCGGCTCGGCGCTGCTGCGCCGTGAAGGACCATCGCGGCGCCCGCTCGTGGGCGACACCGGGCACCTTCGCCGCACCGTCCGCGACGTGCACCTCAACGCTGCGCGCGCTGGCCTCGTCGCTGACCCGCGCGCCTGGCCCTGGGCGACCCCTCGCGGGGCGCGCGGCGCGGAGGCCGATCCCGGGGTGCGAGCGGAGGACCTGGCTGCCGCCCTGGCGCGCCCCGCGCGCGGCTGCGGCGAGTGGTTTCGCGGTTACGTATCCGCCGACCCCGACGTCGACCTCGAGGGGCACACCGCCTCTCGACCGGGGCGCGCCATGCGCGGGATCGCGTCGCGCTCGCCGCCGCCTCCGCCACTCCGGGGGGTCGCGCGATCGACGGCGCACCTCACCGCGTCGCTCGCACCGGCGCCCGGCACGAGCGAAACGGACCCGCTCGCGGAATTCGTCGGGATTTCTCCCCGTCGCCGCCTTGCGGGGCGGCCCGATGCGGCACTCCTCGAAGCCGGGTGGCTGGGCCTTGGCGATGACCGGCTCCAGCTCGATCCGCGCAACGTGCCGGAGCCGACGCGCGCCCGGTCCGTGACGCGACGCAGGCGCTGAGCTCGACGGCAGAACCCGGAGGCCGCGTTTCGTGGGCCACTCCGGTCCGGACGCTCCTCTTCACGCGCCGCTCCGGTCCGGACGCGAACGCTTCTTCGCGGGTTCGTGACGAGATCCCCGTCCTTGCATCAATCCCGCGCAAATCCGCCGCCTCCACTGAGCGTGCCAGCGGACCTGAGAGCGCGGTGAACTGGCTTCGTCGGACCTGAGGGACCCATGAAGTCGACGACACGATCCCGACGGCTTCCTTCGCAGGGGCGTCGCCCCGGCGGTAGCCCGACGCGCCCCCGAGTTCGATCGCGCACCTGCGCCGCGCCGACGGGCCATTTCAGCCGTCGAACCTCACCTACGC
>CAYVRP010000117.1:0-20209 GCA_964454025.1 uncultured Polyangiaceae bacterium
GTGCACCCCGACCTGGTTCGGCGGGTGCTCGGCATCGGCGTGCCACGCACCCCGGACAGCCCCCCGCGGTCGAGCATGCTCGACCCGTACCGGGAGTTCATCGACCAGACGCTTGCCCGCTACCCGACCCTGCGCGCCACCCGGCTCTACGACATGCTCCGCGAGCGCGGCTACCGCGGCGCCGTCCGTACCCTGCGCAGCTACGTGGCCACGGTGCGGCCCCGCAAGCGCCGTGACGTGTTCCTGCGGACCGAAACGCTGCCCGGCGAGCAGGCCCAGGTCGACTGGGCGTACGTCACCAAACTCCCCGTAGCCGGTGGGGAGCGCGCGCTCTGGCTGTTCGTGATCGTGCTCAGCTACTCCCGCGCGATGTGGGCGGAGTTCGTGCTCGACCTGTCGGTCTACTCGCTGTGCCGGTCGCTGGTTCGCGCCGCCGTGGCGCTCGGCGGCGTCACCCGCCAGTGGCTGTTTGACAACCCCAAGACCGTGGTGCTGGAACGCGCCGGCGCGGCCGTGCGCTACCACCCCGTCCTGCTCGAGTTGTGCGCCGCCATGCGCGTCCAGCCCAGGCTCTGTGCGGTGGCCCAACCTCAACACAAAGGGCGTGTCGAACGGGCCATTCGCTACCTGCGCGACCGCTTCCTCGCGGGCCGTGCCATCACCAGCGTCGCGGATGGCAACTGCCAACTCGACCGGTTCATCGCCGAGATCGCCCATGCCCGACCCCATCCCGTCATCGCGCAGCGCACCGTCGGCGAGGTGCGCGCCGAGGAGCGCGAGCGGCTGCTCTCGCTCCCGGACCCGCTGCCGATCACGGATCGCATCGAGCCCGTGACCGGCGATACTCAGGCTTTCTTCCGCCTCGAGACCAACCGCTACTCCGTTCCACCCGACTATGCCGATCGCACGCTGACCCTGGTCGCCAATGACCTCATCCTGCGCGTGCTGGACGGCACCACCGAGATCGCGCGTCACGAGCGCTGCTACGGACGCCGTCAGGTGGTCGAGTTACCCGCTCACCGCGCCGAGCTCGTCAGCCTGTCGACGGCTGCCTGATCCCGCGCGGATCCGGTGAAGGTCGAGGGGGGCAGCCAGGTTGCTGCACCGCGTCCGGGGTCGACGTGTACTTGGCCCAGGGGGGCGGCCAATAGTAGGTCGGCGCTCCCGAAATAGGGCGAAGGCCCGGGCTGGTACCCCGTGCCTTCCTGGCGATCGCACCGATCGGCGACGCGCCATGTCGGCATATCGCAGAGTCTGCGCGCTCGGTCCAGAAAACCGATCCACTTCGACGGCTGGTGTGCGCGGACTCTCCTTCGGAGTGCTGGCGGATTCTCCATTGCGCGATGTGTTCAGCGGTTCAGCTGATCTGCCCGGCCTGCGAGAAAGGACAGCGGTACTGCTCTCGGGAATGCGCCAGGGAGGCGCGTCGCTTGCAGCAGCGGGCGGCAGGCCGCGCGTGGCAGGCGACGCGGCGCGGCGGGCGCCTCCACGCGGGTGCCCAACAGCGGCTCCGTGATCGACAGCGCGCGGCCAAGTTAGCGGTGCAGTTCGTGACGCAACACCCCGCGACACAAGTTTGCCGTGAGGGCAAATCGGTCGGGCCGGCTCACGTGACGGACACGGAGCCCGGCGGGGCGACGGAGGCCCCTCCCGATGATGCGACCCTGGCAATGCACCCTGCACGTCACGACGAGCGCGGCGACGCTCCTGGTGGCGCAAGCGCAGCGCGACCTGCTGAAGGCGAGGCTAGACCTGCCGCCGCAACACCCGCGAGCGCTGCTCACGCTCCTGGAAGGTCTGAGCCTCTGGTGCGGACACCCACTCCGCGTTGCTCTCTCTGTGGACGCCAACTCCCGCGCTGGGCTCGAGCCGACGCTGATCGGCGACGAGCTGTGGCCCGCCGAAAGCCTCCTGGTCCAGTTCGACATCGTGCACCCCGTCCGCCCCAAGCGCCTCGAGGGCGTCGGTGATTTCCGCCGGCTACGCCGCCTCGCACGGGGAGGTACGTCGTGATCGACAAGGCCACCGAGGCGGATGTGCTTCGGCTGTTTCACGCCGAGAAATGGAGGATCGGCACGATTGCCGCGCAGCTCGGGCTGCACCACTCCACCGTGCAGCGCGTGTTGGCTCAGGCCGGCCTCGACCCCGCGCAGGTGAGCCCGCGCCCCTCCCGGGTGGATCCCTATCTACCACTCATCATGCTGAATCGTCCGGGTGCAGATCCAGCCACGGCACCCAAAGATCGTGAGACTGCAAAGCGCCACCAAGAGTGCGAGGTGTCTTGCGCACCGCTGGTCGCGTGAGCGATGTGTTGGCGAACATGACGACGTCGCGGTTGGACAAGATGCAGCGGGCGATCGCCGATTTTCGGCGCGAGCTGGCTGAGACGAAGGCGGGGGACCTGGATTGCCTGGAGCTGGAACGGCAGATACAGGGGCTCGTCAACGGCCTCGGACGGGAGCTCATGGTTGAGGTCCTGAAGCGGGCGGACGAAGACGCGCCAATGGTTTCGTACGAGGGCGAGACGTGGGGCAACCGCCGCGTGACGAAAGGGACGTACACGACCTTGTTTGGCGACGTCGCGCTGGATCGTTCGACGTACCAGAAGGCAGGCGGCGGACGCGTCGTCATCCCGCTGGAGAAGCGCCTCGGAATTGTCGAGAAGCGTTACACCCCGCGAGTGGCCCGCATCCTGTCGCGGGCGGTCGCCCTCATGACGGCCGAGGAGGCAGAGGGGATGCTGGCTGAGGCGGGAGTGGCGGCGGTGAGCAAGTCGTCGTTGCACCGCGTCCCGCACGCCATCGCGGCTCGGTACGAGCAGCGGCGCGAGCAGATCAACAACGAACTCAGGGAGAGCGACGACGTTCCAGATGCCGCGGTCACCGTTCAGGTGTCGATGGACGGGGTGATGGTCCCGCAGGACGGGGAGCATGCGAAGCCGAGAGGGCGAAAGACAGAAGCGCCTGAGGCCCCCCGGCACGAGCAACGCTACGGGGCCGTCGGCGGTCCCAGTCCCGCGGACAACGACAACGCCGAGGGGAGAGCGTGGCACGAGGGCTGCGTCGGAACCGTGTCCTTCTGGGACGCGGATGGCGAGCACCTGCGGACCCTGTACGTGGCCCGGATGCCTGAGAGCGGCAAAGGCACCGTCGCCGATGAACTCGAAGATGAGCTTCGCGCTGCGCTTGAGAGGCGCCCCGATCTCCGCGTGTGCTTCGCCGCTGACGGGAACCCGGCTCAGTGGCAACGCCTGGAGGGCATCGGCGTGCGGCTCTCCCTGACGATGCAGGCGATGCCGAACTGGCTCTTGGACTTCTTCCACTGCGCCACCTACCTGGGCGATGCAGCGAAAGCCGCTGAGCCCGACGAGGCGAAGGCACGTGTGCTGGCTGCGGACTGGTGTACCCAGATGAAAGAGCTCGATGACGGGGCCACGCGCGTGCTGAAGGCAATGCGCTACAAGCGAGACCAGCTCCCCGCGGGGACGCGGCGCGACGTGATCGAGAAGTCCATCAACTTCATCGCTGGCCAGGCGAAGCATGGGCGCCTGCACTACGCGCAGGCGCGCCGCGAGCACCGCCCCATCGGGACGGGGGTCGTCGAGGCCGCGGCCAAGACGGTGGTCAACGTCCGGATGAAGCGAGCCGGCGCCCGCTACTCTCAACACGGAGGCCAGACCATCATGACGTTTCGCGCTGCCGTCCTTTCAGGTCGATTCGACTCCCTCATGTCCACCATAGAACGGTCCTACGTCCAGGCCGTCCCCGCGGCCGCATGAACTCGGGCGCCCATGTCCATGGCGGATATGCACCCGCTGCGAGTCCCCCGACTCCTATCGCCATGGCGTTTCTCCCGTTCTGGTCGATGTAGTTGACGGGGTCGCCGTGGACGTAGAAGAGAAGGTTCGATCCGCCCCCATCCCACCGCACTGGATCCTTGCCCGTCCACCTGCCGGTGGTGGGATCGTAATCCCTCGCCCCAAACCGCACGAGCCCCGTCTCCGCATCGTACCTCCCCCCCGCAAACCCGAACGGCACCGCCTCCGCCGAGCCCGCCACCACCTCCTGCTCGCCAAACGCGCCGTACCTCGCCGCCAGCAGCACGTCCCCCGCGTCCGCGACGTTTGGAGCTGCCCCCACCCGCGGGCCGTTGGCCCGCGACCTCCCCCTTATGCGGACAGCGCCCGCGGTGCGGGCGCTGCGCGCATGGGGGAGGTGGGGCGCCCTGCCACCAGAGGCGCTACGCCCGGTGCTGCTGAGCGGTTTCGCTGGCGCCGGACACGTCTGGGTCTGCATCAACGTCCCCCGGAGTCGACGTGAGCAGCGTACCGCGCGGGCGGGTGCCGAACAACCGCTCCCGTCCGTCGCCGACCGCTCCGCCCGGCATCGGGCCGGCCTCGCTGGTGGGCGCACGTTCCGCGCCGCGCTCCGTCGAGGAACGCGCTCCACGTCCCTCCGCGCGTCACGGAACCTGCGCCGGGGAGGCTGCGTCCGGCCCGTTGCCGGGCGGAGGAGGCTCGCTTGCCAGGTCCCGCTCACCGTCAGTCCCAGCATCGCGCCGCGCAGCTCGCGGGGCGGGCGGCTCGAATGCGTCACTTCCCCACGCCCTCGGAGGCGCGGCTCTGGGGGGCGCTCCGGGGCGGGCGGCTCGGGGTCGTGTTTCGGAGGCAGGTCGTGCTCGGCGAGTACATCGTGGACTTCTGCGCACCGTCCGTGCGCCTCGTGGTGGAGGTCGATGGCGGCTACCACGCGGAGCGGGAGCGGCTCGATGCGCGGCGGGATGAGCGGCTCCAGCGGCTCGGGCACCGGGTCGTGCGGGTTTCGAGCGAGGAGGTGGTGCGGGAGCTGCCGACCGTGGTCGCGCGGTTGGCCGCAGTGGTCCGTGAGCTGCTGGCGCAGCAGGGCGGGGCGTAGGCTCTGGGGAGCCTACGCCGCCGCCGTCACCGTCCGCCACGTCGCCGCCCGCCTCGGCAAGAGCTACGGCGTCGTCCAGCGCACCCTCCGTGACGCCCAGGCCGACCCCCGCGACCCTGGATCAGAAACGTCCGCCGACGACGGCCGCTGACAGCGCCGATTTCACGCCCCGACCGGCAGCCTGCCCGAGCGGTCAAGAATCGTTCGGTTGTGATCTTCGATGCACCAGCACCAGGACACCCAGTGCAACGACCAGCACGATGAAGTACCCAATGAAGAACCAGTCCGGGTAACGGTACGGCAAGAGTGGAACGGGTGTGGAGCACGCACACACGATGAGCGCACCCTTGGCCCAGATCGGCGCGTTCGAGCGCAGCGTCGCTCGGACGCTCAGCGCGGCCCCCGCGAGCACAACTATCCAGAGCAGGACCCACATCAGTCGATTTCCGCCTCGTCGCTGGTGGGCGCATCGCACGAACCCGCATCGTCGAGGTCTTTGCACAGGTAGCCTCCGCCCGCCGCAGCACCGCCCGCACATGCGGCCAGACACGCACCCAGTGAGACTTGGCTCTTGGCCGGCACCAGGAGCGAACAAATGGCCATGCAGGAGACACCGCCGATGACGCTCCCTCCGATGCACCAGTGCCTGGTGACCCCCCAGCCTCGCAAGACGTCCTGCACCCTCTCCTTTGCCGAGCGCGGCGGGGGATCCGCCGGCCCGATCGTCTGCCGTCCCGATGGGTCGACCCAGTTGATCGGATCCCCGTCGACGTACACGAAGAAGTTCATGGCCCCGTCGAAGCGCAGGGGCTCCTTCCCCGTCCACCTCCCCGTCTCCGGGTCGTAATCCCTCGCCCCAAACCGCACCAGCCCCGTGTCAGCATCGTACCTCCCCCCAGCAAACCCGAACGGCACCGCCTCCGCCGATCCCGCGACCACCTCCTGCTCGCCGAATGCCGAATACCTCCCCGCGAACAGCACGTCACCCGCGTCATCGACGTTGACCACCAGCACCACGCTCCCCAGCTGGTCGCTCACCACCCGATACCGCGCCCCATCGGCCACGCGGATCGCGTAGTCCGGCACGTTCGGCTTCGACCCGTACACGTACTGCCACGTGAGCACGCCCGCGCCGTCGAGCTCCGCCACGGGGTTGAGCTGTGGAGCTGCCCCCACCCGCGGGCCGTTGGCCCGCGACCTCCCCCTTATGCGGACAGCGCCCGCGGTGCGGGCGCTGCGCGCATGGGGGAGGTGGGGCGCCCTGCCACCAGAGGCGCTACGCCCGGTGCTGCTGAGCGGTTTCGCTGGCGCCGGACACGTCTGGGTCTGCATCAACGTCCCCCGGAGTCGACGTGAGCAGCCTACCGTGCGGGCGGGTGCCGAACAACCACCAGACCCCGGCGCCGATCGCTCCGCCCGACATCGGGCCGGCCTCGCTGGTGGGCGCACGTTCCGCGCCGCGCTCCGGTGGGGACCGCAGGACGCGTCGCTCCGCGCGTCACGGAACCTGCGCCGGTGAGGCTCCGTCCGGCCCGCTGCCGGGCGGAGGAGGCTCGCTTGCCAGGTCCAGCTCGTCGTCTCTCGCAGCATCGCGTCGCGCAGCTCGCGGAGCGGGCGGCCCGGATGCGGCACGCCCCCACGCCGTCCGAGGCGCGCCTCTGGGAGGCGCTCCGGGGCGGCCGGCTTGGGGTCGTGTTCCGGCGGCAGTTCGTCCTCGGCGAGCACATCGTGGACTTCTGCGCACCGGCCGTGCGCCTCGTGGTGGAGGTCGATGGCGGGTACCACGCGGAGCGGGGGCGGTTGGACGCGCGGCGGAAGGAGCGCCTCCAGCGGCTCGGGTGAGGGACGACCCAGTGGCCGCGGGCTGCACGTGCAAGGCGTGCACGGAGAGGTCCAGCGTCGCGCTCGACCGAGCCCCGCCTCGCGCCCGCCGGCGTAGCCGAGGGGAGGCGCCGACGGGTGAGTGCCGGGGTCATTTCACGTCATTTCTGGGCGGGAAAGGTCGGTGGCCGCCTTCAGCGGACCGGAGATAGTCCGACTCGGAGCCAAGGTACACCCCGGATCCTCCACAGATTGATCACGGATGGATGGAAGACAGTCTGGGAGTACGGCTAGAAGCATCGGCACCCACTACCAGGCGCTTCACATTGGCAGAACTCCTTTGTCCCCGCGTCATCCACAACTCTCTCGAGGAGGGGACGGCCATCGCCTCCTTCCTCGCGACTCCGAGCTCGCTGTAGCTTCTCTCTGGTCTTCTCAAGCTCTCTTCGGTTGTGCTCGATACGGGCGCGCTCACTTGCCACAGCCGGGGTCATCGTCTTCCTCGAGTGGTTTCCGGCCCACCAGGTGGCGAAGGCGACAATGGCAGTGAACGCTGAGGCAGCCGCCACGATGCAGGTGGCCACTAACAGCAACCGCCACGCTCTACGCGAAGCACACGTCGTCATAGCATGGTTCGGTGGGCCATCTGTCTAGTTCGCGCTTCTCGAAATCGTCAAGGCACTGCGTGAGGCTGTCAATCCGCGCTTCCAGACAGCGGTTGACGCATCTCAGGTAACCAAGCTCTCCTCCCCCGGGATCACAGGAGCCCGGTGCCGTCATGAATGTTGCAGCACATGCAGCACGACAGGCCATTGCGGAGAGGTTGGAGATCGCCGCACACACGTCGAGCTCGAAGTCCCTGCCAGTCGGATCGGTCCGGTTGACCGAATCACTTGAGCCGTAGGGGTAGAGATTCGCGCCGTCCACGAATCCTGCTGGATCCTTCGCCGTCCACCTTCCCGTCGTCGGGTCGTAATCCCTCGCCCCGAACCGCACCAGCCCCGTCTCCGGATCGTACCTCCCGCCCGCAAACCCAAACGGCCCCCAGGCGGGATCGCCGCTGAGCACCACCTGCTCGCCAAACGCCGAGTACCGCGCCGCGAAGAGCACGTCCCCCACGTCATCGACGTTGACCACGAGCACCACGCTCCCCAGCTGGTCGCTCACGATCCGATACCGCGCCCCATCCGCGACCCGAATCGCGTAATCCGGCACGTTCGGCTTCGACCCGTACACGTACTGCCACGTGAGCACGCCCGCGCCGTCGAGCTCCGCCACGGGGTTGAGCTGTGGAGCTGCCCCCACCCGCGGGCCGTTGGCCCGCGACCTCCCCCTTATGCGGACAGCGCCCGCGGTGCGGGCGCTGCGCGCATGGGGGAGGTGGGGCGCCCTGCCACCAGAGGCGCTACGCCCGGTGCTGCTGAGCGGTTTCGCTGGCGCCGGACACGTCTGGGTCTGCATCAACGTCCCCCGGAGTCGACGTGAGCAGCCTACCGTGCGGGCGGGTGCCGAACAACCACCAAACCCCGGCGCCGATCGCTCCGCCCGACATCGGGCCGGCCTCGCTGGTAGGCGCACGTTGCCTGCCGCGCAACGGCCATGACCGAGGGGCTCGACACCTCGCGCGTCATGCAACCTGCGCCGGGTGGGCTGCGTCCGGCCCGCTGCCGGGCGGAGGAGGCTCGCTTGCCAGGTCCCGTTGTTCGTCTCTCGCAACACCGCGTCGCACAACTCGCTGAGCGCGCTGCCCGGATGCGTCACGTCCCCACCCCGTCGGAGGCACGGCTCTGGAAGGCGCTCCGCGGCGAGCGGCTCGGCGTCGCGTCCCGCAAGCAGGTCGTGCTCGGGTAGTACATCGCCGACTTCTGCGCTCCGGCCGTCCGCCTCGTGGTGGAGGTCGATGGCGGATACCACGCGGAGCGGGGGCGGCTCGATGCGCGGCGGGATGAGCGGCTCCAGCGGCGCGGGCACCGGGTCGTGCGGGTTTCGGGCGACCAGGTCCTCGGACATCTCCCCGCGGTGGGCGCACGGCTGCACGCGGTGGTCCGGGGCCTGCTGGCGCGGAAGGGAGGGGGGTAGGCTCTGGGGAGCCTCCGCCCCTCCGCCGTCGCCATGCCAGCACCGCCCACCCCCACGCTTCGTCTGCCCGTCGACTGGCCCGCGGTCGCCCGCTTCGGCGTGCTTCACGCCGTCGCTCTGGCGCGGCTCACCCTCGTTTCCGTCCGGGGCTGGGGCGTCAATGGCCGGCTCGTGCGCGTCCGGCTCGCCGCCGAAAACGACCGCCTCCGCTCGGAGGTTGCGCTGCTGCGCGATGAGCTCCGGATCAACGACGCACGGCTCGGTCGGATCCCGGCCCGCCACCGACCGCACTGCCCGCCTCCGGAGCGGCTCGCGATCCTGACCCTCCGCGCGGCCCGGGGCTGCTTCGCCGAGCAGACCGCGCGGCAGTTCCTGGTCAGAGGGCAAGGCAGTCGCCCTCAAATCCACACGGGCTCTACAATGCGGCCGAGGCCAAACGCGTGCCATAGGAGAAGTGCCAGCACGACCTCCGCTGCCGAGAGAAGGATGAGCCCCACAACCGCACACCTTGGACAACGCCCTTCCCATGCGCCCGCCACTCTTGCACTGTGTGCCAGCAGAGCGCCGCACAAGGCTCCGACGATAGCGCCTAGCGGTGTGGCGTACAGCAGTCCCCCGAGCGCCGCCTCGAAAAAGGACATGGGGTTCTCCCCTGACCGGAAGTAGCTGCCCGAGGCCAGCCAAAACGGGCCGATACCAGCACCACCAGCAGCCCCGATGCCAGTCCACTGGGGGTCACCTCGCTCCAGGGCCAACCAGATTCGACGACAAAACACGACCACCACAGCGACCGTGAATGCCGAGGCGAGCCGGGCACCACGCGCGGCGTCAAGGGGATTGCGGAGGATGGACCCAAGCAGCGCAGTTGCAAGAACCATCGGCCAGCTCAACGCCGTGGCCGCGCAGGCAACGACCAGTGCGACTCTTGTTCCCCGTCTCATGCTCATCGCGAGTATCCCGGAGGGGCGTATGTCGGAGTGTACCCACACGAGGAGTAGCAGAGCGCGTGGCACGCGAAATTAGAAAAGTCCGTCCAGGGTTCCCAGGGCATGCTGTTGTCAGGCGTCTCGTCGCGACTCGAGTAGTCATCACATACGCCCTTTTCCGGATCGTAGCCGGGCGTGTAATTGTTGCTAGATGGATTAGCAATCGCGTCACAACCCTGAAGACATTCCCTCACGCAGTTGGACCACGTGCTATTACCGAACCACTGGCACCAGCTCGGCGCCTCCTCGCAATAGTAACTTCCCCCGTTCTGATAGCACCGTGCTTCATAGTAGCTGCAATCGCCTGTCCCTCCGGAAACGGGCGCTCTGCCGTCCGGGTCCCTCCAATTCACAGGGTCGGCACGGGAGTACCCGTACATATTTGTCCCCGCCTTCCATAGAGCCCCATCGCGTCCCGTCCACCTCCCCGTCTCGGGGTCGTAGTCCCTCGCCCCAAACCGCACGAGCCCCGTGTCAGCATCGTACCTCCCCCCAGCAAACCCGAACGGCACCGCCTCCGCCGAGCCCGCCACCACCTCCTGCTCGCCAAAGGCGTCGTACCTCGCCGCCAGCAGCACGTCCGCCGCGTCATCGACGTTGACCACCAGCACCACGCTCCCCAGCTGGTCGCTCACGATCCGATACCGCGCCCCATCGGCCACGCGGATCGCGTAGTCGGGCACGTTTGGTTTCGACCCATACACGTACTGCCACGTGAGCACGCCCGCGCCGTCGAGCTCCGCCACGGGGTTGAGCTGGTCGCGGTACAGCCACCGCTTCGTCGTGACCCCGTCGACCTTCTTCGCCACCCGTCGCCCCCGCCCGTCGACCACGTACTCGACCACGCGCCCGTCCGGCAGGTCGACGCGCAGCAGCGACCCCAGCGCGTCGTACTGGTAGGTCGTCACCTCGCCTGTCGCCGTGTCCGTCTTGGAGGCGAGCTCGCCGTTGGCGGTGTAGGTATAGAGGTAGTTCCCGTAGTTCAGGAGCCGGTCCTGGTCGTCGTAGGTGCCCTCGACCGTGCCGTCGGGCGTCGTGAGCGACAGGCGGTTGCCGTTGTCGTCGTACTCGTACTCCTCGGCGAGCGCGCCGTCCTCGGTCACGGCGATGAGGCGGCCGAGGTCGTCGTATTCGTAGCGGCTCGTGCGCGTCGTGCCCTGGAGCGTCTCGACCTTTTCCACCACGCGGCCAAGCGCGTCGCGCGGCGTCGCGGCGCTGTCGTAGACCACACGGTAGACCTGGCTGCCGCCGTGCGTCACCGTGTAGCTCGCAAGCTCGCTGAGCGTGTTGTACGCGTACGTGTCCGTCACCGAACCGAGCGTGGTGCCCGTCAGTCGCGGCAGGGTGCTCGCGTAGTTGAGCCGCAGCGCATCCGTCGCGCTCGTCGCGCAGGTGGACGGGCTCGCGCAGGTCAGCAGGCTGTCGGTGCTGTACGCGAACGCCACCTCGCTCGTCGTGGTGCCGTCGGTGACGGCCTCCGTGATCGGGCGGAAGTCGGGGTCGTGGGACCACGTCACACTGCCGGTGACCTCGCCGGCCCAGGTGACGCCGGTCGTGAGCGGGCCGTCGTAGCCGAAGGACAGGCCTATGCTGCCGGGGCCGACGACGGTCGCCAGCCGGCCGGGGGCGCAGCCGGGGACTGGCGTGCAGTCCGCAGCGTAGTAGCCGTAGTCGATCGTCCCCGTGGGCATGCTCAACAGGTCCAGGCGCCCTGCCGAATCGTACTCCCTCGTGATGACGACGCCACCGGGTTGCTCGGTGCGGGTCAATCGGCGTGACAGATCGTACTCGTAGGTGGTCGAGGGGTCCGGCAGGCCGGCGGCGGGGGGGGTGTAGGTGTCGAGGAGGTTGACGGGGGTGTACGACTGGAGGTGCGTGGGCTTGCCGGGAGGGGTCACGCTGGTGAGGTTGCTGCGGGCGTCCCAGGTGAAGGCCGTCGTGGTGCCAGCGACCGTCTCGAAGAGGGTGCGGCCGAGGGCGTCGGGCTCGAAGGTGGTGGTGATGCCGAGGGCGTTGGTGAGCGTTGCCAGGTGGCCGTTGCGGGCGTCGGCGGTGGAGTAATAGGTGCGCGAAGTCACCCGCGTGCCCTGCGTCACGGTGGTGAGGCGACCTTCGGAGTCGTAGGCGAAGTCGGTCGCGGGGAGGGCGTCGAGCTGGGTGCGGACGGTGTGACCCAGGGCGTCGATCACGCGGGTGCTCGTGCGGTTGCCGGGGGTGCGGGTGGTGAAGGTCAGGGTCGAGCCGCTGTAGGTGGTGCGCGTCTCGCGGCCGTTGAGCTTCGAGGACAGGGTTTCGCTGGTGAGGCGGGTGGGGTTGTCCGTCGCGGTGGTGGCGGTGCGGGTCGACTCGGCGGTCTGGGTGAGGCCGCTCGGGAGTACGGTCTGCGTCACGGCGTGAGGAGTGAGCATGCCCCAGACGGGATCGGGGCGGAGCGCCTGCGTGACCACCGTGCCGTCGGCATGGATGGTCGTGGTGGAGCCGTTCAGGGTAGTGACGGAGGTGGCCTGGGTACCGTCGGGGAAGGTGTTGACGAGGCGCCGGCTGCCGTCGGCGAGGCGCTCGGTGCGGTAGGTCGTGCTCAGTCCGCTGGCCGTGGTGCGGGTGACGGTGTGGCCGTCGGGGTCGGTCGAGGTCGAGAGCTCGTGGTAGCCGCCGGCGGGATCCTCGTCGCGCACGAGCAGGCCCCTGGAGTCGAAGGTCATGTGCGAGGTCTGGCCGCGGGGGTCGGTGAGGGTCGCGAGCAGGGTGCCGGGGTGGTACGTCATCGACCATTGCTGGCCCTCGGGGCCGGCGACGGCGATGAGCTGGCCGTCGGCGTCGAGGGTGAGCGCCGTCGTCTGGCCGTGAGGGGCCACGATGGACTGCGGGGTGCCGTCGGCGGCGCGCTCGATCCGGGTGACGTTACCGTCGGCGTCGGTGAGCGACAGCAGGCGGCCTTGCGCGTCGCGGGACAGGACCAGGCGGGGCTCGCCCGTGTGGGCGTCGAGGGTGGCGAGGTGACGGCCCTCGGGAGCGAAGTGGTAGATTTCGGCGCCGTCGCGGCTCGGGATCAGGTGGTCGGCGAGGCCAAGCCCGGCCATGCCACTGTGGATGCGGTAGAGCCGGCTCCTCGCCGAACCGTAGATCGCCCCGTCGGGGCCGAGGGCCAGTCTCCCGATCTCCGGGTTCGTGCTCGCGGCGGGGGAGCCGTCCTCCCAGTAGGGCCGGTACTCCCCCACCACGCGCACGGCCACGTCCGAGCCGGGACGCAGGGCATAGAGGCTCGTCACGTCCCCGCTGGCGGTCGCGTACACCGTGCCGTCGTCGGCGACGGCGACGTCTCTCGGATGGACGGCGGTGTTGCCGTGAATGCTGAACCAGGGGTGGCCGAGGCCCGGAACGTCCGTGATGATCCCGTCGAGGCCGATGCGGCGGACGTGCGCGCATTCGAGCTCGTCCGCCACGTACACCACGCCGTCACGCCCCACCGTGAGGCTGGTGGGGTGAACGATAGTTTCGGTGGCAGCCACGCCGCTCCGGCACCTGCCGCTCGACCGGCCGCCGATGGTCCACATCGTTCCGGTCGGGTCGATCCGCCGCACGATCCTCGGGTTGCCGACCTGGCCGACGAAGACGCTCCCGTCGGGGCCCACCGCTACCGTCGAGGGGGTCGAGAGCCGCGAGCTCGCGGCGGGCAGGCCGTCGCCGTCGTACCCGGCCACGCCCGTGCCCGCGAAGGTCGAGATGATGCCGTCCGGCGCCACGCGGCGCACGGTGTGGTTGCCGGCGTCGGCGATGTAGAGGCTCCCGTCCGCGCCGAGGGCGACGTCCACTACTTCGGAGAGCTGGGCGGCGGTCGCGGGGCCGCCGTCGCCGGAGTAGCCGCGGCTGGTGGTGCCGGCCACCGTGTAGACCAGGCCGTCCGGCGTCACCTTGCGCACCTTGTACCGGTGAATGTAGTCGCCGTCGGGGAAGTAGACGGTCCCGTCCGGGGCGACGGCGATCCCCCGCCCCGTATCCACCTCCGTCTCTTTCGCGGGCGCGCCGTCGTCCGTGCGCGTGCCGCCGCCGGCGAAGCGGTGGATCACCGAGCCCAGGACCCCCGCCGCGCGCGCGGGCCCGGCGCCAGGGTAGAGCCGGCCGGAGCCGGGCGCGTAGACGTGCTCGACGTCGAGCGAGAAGCCGCCGAGCCCCGTGGCGGGCGCGTTCCAGTAAGTCACCGTCCGCGTGTACTGGCGCTTGAGGAGCGTCGGCTGGCGCGCCGGCACGCCCGTCGGCGTGCCGCTCACGTAGTAGTTGCCGAAGCGATCCACCGACCAGTAGCTCGCGCCGTAGAAGTGCACCACCGCGACGCGCGCGAGGGTCGGGCCGAAGACCTCGCGCCCGAAGGCGTCACGGCCGTCCCAGTCGAAGGTGTAGGTGAGGTTCGGGGCGGGCGCGAATTCGTACTGGTAGGTGCGGCCCGCGATCCGGAGGCCGAGGTAGACCTTCTCGACCCCCGGCGACACCGTGGCGCCCGTCAGGGGCACGCGGATCTCCTTCGTTCCCCGGTACCCCGGCACGCGGTCACTGCGATATGACAGCCGGTACGGCGTGCCGGCGATCGGGATCGCCTCCGTGTAGACCCGACTCCCGCACTCGATCACGGAGGCGGAGTCGATGCGATCGTTGAGGCCGTCATCACCCGAGCTGGGGGGCACGTCGCAGCAGGGTGGGCAGTGGGGCTCGGGGTCGTCACCTTCGTCGGTCGGCCCCGGCGGCGGGTCGCCGCTGCTGGACGCGACGAACGGCAGGTTGATGTCCACCGGGCTCGTGAAATGGGTGATCTCCACGCGCCAGAGGGTCACCCCCTCGGGGTAGGTCGCGGCGAGGGTCGCCCGTTCTTCGGTGGAGATGCCGCGCGCCTCGAGGTCGGTCGGGTCTTCGGCCATCCCATCACCGTCGAGGTCGAGGTCGGCGAGCCCGTCGGTGGTCCCGACAATGGCCAGGACGACGCCGTTCTCCTCGGGGACCCAGGCGGCCAGGCGCCGGTCGTAGACGCCCTTGGGCATGCCTGTCCCCACCGGGAAGCCGAGGAAATTGTCGACGTAGAGGGCGGCGGGCTGGCTCAATAGAACCTGCTCGGCGCCGGCGGCGACCGCCTCGTCGGCGTTCAGCTCCAAAGCGTAGGTGTAGGCGACCGTTGCGGGCAGCTCTCCGGGCATCGCGGCGGGGCCGCGGTCGCCCCCCGTGAACTCGGTCAGCCTCACGTGCATCGTCGGGAGCTCCGCGGTCGAGCCGTCGGGAAGCACCATCGTCGCGACCGTGCCGGCTGGCACGAGGAGCGTGGCCTGGCGCGTCCCGTCCTCGTCGGTCACCACGCTGCCCCGGGCCACCTGGATCGGCTCGGGGCTCGCGAGATCGAGGAAGGTGACGGCGGGATCGGGTGCCAGCAGGACCACGTCGTCCAGCACGGGCTCGTCGTTCCAAGGCACGTCCTCGGCGCGCTGCGCCTCGAGGTAGCCCTCGCGCACGAAGCGAAGCGTGAGTCGGCCGCCGCCGTTGACCGCCATCGCGAAGCGGCCGTCGGCGTGGGTCACGGTCGAGCCGAGCTCGTCGTGCCCGAGCACGGTGATCTCGACGCCGGGGAGCGGAGAGCCGTCCGCTGCGAGGACGCGGCCATGAACCACCGCGGCCCGCCGCACCTCGATGGTGCCCGGCTCCACGCCGACCTGAATCGGATCGTCCCCAGTGAACAGCCACTCGGACTTGGCGTACACCGTCGTCGCCACCGTCGGATCGATGGCCGAGCTCTGCCGGTGTACCGGGCCGAGCAGCGGATCGCAGGTGTCGATGGTGCCGGGGTCGTCGTCGTCCACGTCGAGCGGCGGGCCCGCCACGCAGGAGCCCTGCCCATCGCACACCTCCGCTCCGTCGCAGAGATCGAGATCAGGGCAGGCCGTTCCCGCCGCCGCGAACGAGTGCGTCACCGCGCCGGTCGCGGGATCGCAGGCGTCGGCCGTACAGGGGTCCCCGTCGTCCACCGCAACGGGAGCGCCGGCTGCGCAGACCGCGCCCTGGCACGTCTCGGCGCCGTTGCAGGCGTCGGCGTCGGCACACGGCGTGCCGTCGGCGACGGCGACGTGCGTCACGCCCGTGGCCGGATCGCACGCGTCCGCGGTGCAGGCGTTGCCGTCGTCCACGGGCGGGGGCGTCCCGGGGGCGCAGGCGCCGGTCTGGCACGTCTCTCCACCGTTGCAGAGATCACCGTCCGCGCACGGCGTGCCGTCGGCGACTGCAACGTGCGTCACGCCCGTGGCCGGATCGCACGCGTCCGCGGTGCAGGGGTTGCCGTCGTCGATGGGCAGCGGGACGCCGGGCTGGCAGACGGCGCCGTCGTCGCAGCTCTCGGTCCCGTCGCAGAGGTCCGCGTCGGCGCAGGCGGTCCCCGCGGGGAGCGGGACGTGACCGACGCCCGCGATCGGATCGCAGAGATCCGCGGTGCAGGGGTTGTCGTCGGCGACCACCGGCGGCGTCCCCGCGGTGCAGTCGCCGGCGAGGCACGTCTCGTCACCGTTGCAGAGATCGGCGTCCGCGCACGGGGTGCCGTCGGGGACCGCGAGGTGCGTCACGCCCGCGATCGGATCGCAGAGATCCGCGGTGCAGGGGTTCCCGTCGTCGACGGCGAGCGGCGTGCCCGCCGTGCAGACGCCGGCCTGGCACGCCTCGCTGCCGTCACAGAGGTCGGCATCGAGGCAGGGGGTGCCGTCGGCGACCGCAACGTGCGTCACGCCCGTGGCCGGATCGCAGGCGTCGGCGGTGCAAGGGTTCCCGTCGTCGACGGCGAGCGGCGGGCCCGCCGTGCAGACGTCGGCCTGGCACGCCTCGCTCCCGTCGCAGAGGTCGGCGTCGAGACAGGGGGTGCCGTCGGCGACGGGCTCGTGGGTGATGGCGCCGGTGGTGGGCTCGCATGCGTCGGTCGTGCAGGGGTTGCCGTCGTCGGGATCGACGCCGACGCAGAGATCCACGCCGACGAAGCGCAGGTGATCGAGGCGGTAGGTGCCGGTGGCGTCGTGGGGCACGTTGAGGACGACGCTGAAGCGCAGATCCTGCACCGGGCGCCCCGCGAGGGCGTCGTGGATCCAGCGGGGCACGGCGAACTGCATGGTCACGAACCGCTCGAGGGGCTTGCCGGTGAGCTCGACCGCGCCGAGGTACTGGTGGAAGACGCCGGCGCTCGGGGCGTCGACGTAGAGCTGGGTCTGGCCGTACCACCCGGGGTTCGGCTGCTGCGGGGGCAGGCGGAGCTCGAACGCCAGCGTCCGCGAGAGCGCGGCGGGCTTGGTCATCGTCGCGCTCCAGATCTCGCGCCAGCCGCCCCCCTGCACGGCGAGCGAATAGGCGCCCTCGACGCGGAGGGTGCTCGCGGACACGGTGCCCGCCGTCGGGCGCCACAGCGCCGCGCTGTCGAACGACATCACCGCCGCCGGCGAGTACGTCACCGCCTGCGCGAGGCTCGCCACCGTGCCATCGTCGCGCGGCCCGGCGCAGCCAGCGACCGCCGCGAGGAGCGGCAGGATCAGGCGCCGGGCCCACGCACCGATCGAGCCCCCGTCACCAGTGGTACTCCAGCATGCTCCCGCCATGTCGTCCCCATTCCCGGCGAGCGCCCAGCCCCGCCAGGTCCCGATCCGACACCCGCTCGGGTCGCTGCGTCGAGCACGGCGACGGGCGCGGCCACACTCAGCTGATACCTTGACATACGAGGTCGCGGTCGCACGCCGCTCCGCGCACGCGACAGGCGCACAGTCGAACCGAGGAATTCCAAGATTCGCACGGAATCTCCGGCGGGCGGTGGAGCGCCGGGAGCGACGTCGAGGACACCTCGGCGAAGGAGCAGTCGGACAGTCGGAGCCCCGACGTGAGGTCGACCTCTCCGGTGCCGTCGTCGATGCAGCCACCTATCCCGTCAACGACTCGCGCGACGCCGACGAGCTCGCTGGGGGTCGACGCGTGGACATCGCGCCCCCGAACGGAGAGGCAGGACAGGTCCCGGCCGTCGTGAGGAGACTGCGCGTCACCGAACCGACCGCTCGGAACCTCGTCGCGACGGCCGGTACGGCCGCGCCGGTCGCCGCGGCCGCCGCGGGCGCCGTCTGGACGGCAGGCGGCCGGGGAGCCGGCCGTTTCTCCGCCGCGCGGCGGTCCGAGCGCTCCGCGCGGTGCCCTCGGCGCGCGGACCCGGGGCTCCGGGCGCTCCAACCTGCCCTCGAAGAACCCGCCCCCGAGGTCGAACGAACCACGTCCCACCCTCGAAGCGCGAACGACCCACGTCCCACCCTCGAAGTACCTGACCCCGAGCTCGAAGAGCTCGACCCCGAGCTCGAAGTACCCTGATCCCACCCTTGCCGGTCGATCTTCCGCTCCACGAGACGGACCCCGCCCGGAAACGCCGCTCCTCCCCCCACCGAGGGGCGCCCTGGACCCCGGGCTTTGCGTGCTCGGAAGCGAGATCGACCGGTTCTTCCGCAGAGATGGGCCTTCCCCGACGCCCGGCGGGACGCACGGCGACCACCGGTCGGCCGGTGACGGCCACCGGATCGATCCGAACGGTCGTCGCGCCAGCCGCGCACCACCCGGCGCGCGGAGTCGTTCGCGTTACGGCGGCGTGAGGTGCCGCAGAGCGACGCCGGAGCTGCCGGGGGGGCCGCCGGCGGCGATCGTCTTCAGGCAGGCTCTCCGCTGGGTCATGCGCCCCTCCTGGCGGAACCATCGCGCCGATGGGCCTCTCGCGCAGCGGCCCCGCTCGGCAACGGGTGCGGGGTGGAGATGCCCCCCCTCGTCGGGGCTTCGCCCCGCCGTTCTCCCCCAAATGCGGATAGCGCCCGCTTCGCGGTCGCTACGCGCATGGGGGAGAAAGGCCTTGTGCCGACTGGAGCGTCCTCGCCTTGAGCCGCCGCGCCCTCTCGAATACGTGTTGGCCGTCGCCGCGAGCATCAGTCGCCCTCGGGACCCGACGCAACAATGGTGGCGCGGAGACACGCCGAAGATGATCGCTAGCTCTGGCCGTAACGCCTCCGCCCGGCATCGGGCCGGCCTCCCTGAGGGGCGCACGTTGCCTGCCGCGCGACGGCCATGACCGAGGGGCTCGACACCTCGCGCGTCATGCAACCTGCGCCAGGTGAGCTCCGTCCGGCCCGCTGCCGGGCGGAGGAGGCTCGCTTGCCAGGTCCCGCTCACCGTCAGTCCCAGCATCGCGCCGCGCAGCTCGCGGGGCGGGCGGCTCGAATGCGTCACTTCCCCACGCCCTCGGAGGCGCGGCTCTGGGGGGCGCTCCGGGGCGGGCGGCTCGGGGTCGTGTTTCGGAGGCAGGTCGTGCTCGGCGAGTACATCGTGGACTTCTGCGCACCGTCCGTGCGCCTCGTGGTGGAGGTCGATGGCGGCTACCACGCGGAGCGGGAGCGGCTCGATGCGCGGCGGGATGAGCGGCTCCAGCGGCTCGGGCACCGGGTCGTGCGGGTTTCGAGCGAGGAGGTGGTGCGGGAGCTGCCGGCCGTGGTCGCGCGGTTGGCCGCGGTGGTCCGTGAGCTGCTGGCGCAGCAGGGCGGGGCGTAGGCTCTGGGGAGCCTCCGCTCCGCCTCCGGCACCATGGCCCCACCGTCCGCACCCGCACTTCGCTTGCCCGTCGACTGGCCCACGGTCACCCGCTCCGGCGTGCTTTGCGCCGTCGCTCTGGCGCGGCTTGCGCTCGTCACCGTGCGGGGCTGGTGCGCCGATAGCCGGCTCGTGCACGTCCGCCTCGCCGCCGAGAACGACCGCCTCCGCTCCGAGCTCGCGCTGCTGCGCGAGGAGCTCCGGATCAAGGACGCGCGCCTCGGTCGGATCCCGGCCCGCCACCGGCCGCACTATCCACCACCAGAGCGGCTCGCGATCTTGGCGCTGAGGGCAGCCCGTGGCTGGACGGACGAGCAGACCGCGCAGCGGTTTCTGGGCACGGCAGTGACGATCGGACATTGGATGCAACGCCTCGACGAGGCGGGCGAGGGGGCACTGGTCCAGCTTCCGGGCCCCGTGAAACGCTTTCCCGACTTCGCCCGCGCCCTCGTGGTCCGGCTGCGGGCTGCGTGCAGTCGGCGCCGGCGTCGATGCGCACGACTACGCCGGTCTGGGCGGGGACATGGTGAACGACGCGGCGAACGTAGGCGCCGATCAGTTCCGCATCCTCGTTGCCGAGCCCGACGTCGCCAGGGCGAAGACGAGCCCCCACGCAGGTGCCCGTCTCGGCCACCATTGCCAGGATGGGGTGGTAGCTGGGACGGCCACGGTACCTCGGGTTGTATCCGAGCTCCGCACCCTCCTGCTCTCCGAAGAGGGGCTCGACCGTCGTGTCGATGTCGCAGTGGACCCGCTCGGCGCGCGTCGTCTTCAGGGCGTCGAGCCCGCGCTGGGCCA
>CAYVRP010000118.1:0-68 GCA_964454025.1 uncultured Polyangiaceae bacterium
GAGAAGGCGGCGAAGAAGCCCGCCGAGAAGGCGGCGAAGAAGCCCGCCGAGAAGGCGGCGAAGAAGCC
>CAYVRP010000118.1:168-20015 GCA_964454025.1 uncultured Polyangiaceae bacterium
CGCCGAGAAGGTGGCGAAGAAGCCCGCCGAGAAGGCGGCGAAGAAGCCCGCCAAGAAGGCCCCCGCGGCGCCGCCCGCCCCGGCGCCCGCGATCTGAGCTCGGTGCGCGTCGCGCGCGCGGCGCCGGTCCGTTCCCCTGTCCCCGGCGGTCGATCGTCTCGGGGAGGAGGTGGGCGCGGTGGCGCCCGGTTCCGAGGCGGGCGCGGGCCGCTTCAGTCGACGCTGCGCGCGATCACCCGCCGGACGGCGCCTTCGAGCGGTTCGTCCGTGGCCACGCGGACGTAGGCGGCGCCGCGCTGGCGCGCCCAGGCGCGGAGCTCCTCGACCAGGCCGGCGAGGCGGAGCGTGTAGGCCTCGATCGCGGTAGGGTCCATGGTGACCTCGACGGTGGCGCCGCTCTCGGCGTCCACCAGGGAGTAGTCCCCCTCGAAGGCTGGCTCGAGCTCGGTACGGTCCACGATCTGGACCAGCAGCACGTCGTGACCAGCGGAGCGGGCCAGGTCGAGCCCGGACGTCACCGGTCCCGGATCCAGAAAATCGCTCAGCACGACCAGCATCCCCGGGCGGGGCGAGCGCCGGA
Organism: uncultured Polyangiaceae bacterium; assembly: GCA_964454025.1. Classification (GTDB taxonomy): domain Bacteria; phylum Myxococcota_A; class Polyangia; order Polyangiales; family Polyangiaceae; genus JAFGBI01. The sequence continues at coordinate 749 of CAYVRP010000118.1, forward strand.
CGACCTCGGTGACCGCGCGCCCGAGATCGGCCGTCCCCGTCGGCTCTGCCTCCGTCAGCTCGCGGAGGAGCGCCGGCACTCCGGCCCGGCCCCGGTGCGGCCGCCCCAGCCGGGCGAGGGCGCTCGAGCCCGTGGTGCGGGCGATCACGAGCGCGGTGCGTTGGGACCCGGCGAGCGCCACGTAGCCGATGGCGGCGGCGAGGCGACGGGCGACGTCGAGCTTGACCGGATCGCCGAAGCCGAGGGACGCGGAGGCGTCGAGCAGGAGCCGGACCACGACGTCCTCTTCGGTCCGGAACAGCTTGACGACGGGCTCACCGGTGCGCGCGAAGGCCAGCCAGTCCACCCGTCGCAGGTCGTCCCCGGGCATGTAGCCGCGGTGCTCCTGGAACTCGGCGGCGCCCCCCCGGCGCCGTGCGGTGTGCTCGCCCGCGCCCCCGGATCGGGCCAGGACAATCAGGCGCCGCCGCAGCGCGTCGAGCTCCCGCACGAAGTCGGGGTCGAGCAGCGTTGGCCGGGCGTCACTCTCCGACATGGCCTTCCTCCGCTCGCGACCCGGGGCGGGCTCGGCTCAGGTCACCGCCCCGTTTCGGGACAGCGTGCCGGGGACGGACGGGGGCGGCACCTCGCCGTCGAGCTCCGCCTCCTCGGCCTCGAGCATCGCCTCCACCCGGGCCAGGGCTGCGCGATGCGCGGCGAGCGCGCGTCGCGTGCGGATCTCGGCGGCGACGGTGAGGGCCAGTCCGAGGATGGCCCAGGCGACGGCGCAGGCCACGGCGGCGAGGACGAGCTCCGGGTTGCGGCCCACCCGCTCGAACAGGACGAACGGCACGAAGGTGGGGGAGGGCGCGGCGAAGACGCGCGACGCGGCGGTGTCCTCGGTGATGGTGCCCGCGATCGCCATCACCACCCAGGGCCCGACCGCGGCGGTGAAGATCGCCCCCGCGAGCAGGAGCCGAGGCACCAGCGGCGCCTTGGCGCGGGCCCGCGTGAGGGCCATGAACCCCGCGCAGAAGATCAGAAAACCAATGAGGTAGAGGCCCCAGGAGCCGACGCGGGCGAGATCCTCCTCGAGGTCGGCCGCGGGCGTCGCGACGAACTGGAGCCAGGCGGCGGCCACCGCGGTCTGCGTGGCCAGCGCCGCCGTGCCGAGCAGCAGGATCAGACGCGTCGCCTGCATCACCCCCGGTCCGAGGTGGCGCCGCCAGGCGCCGGCGCGGGCGCGCTCCCAGTGGACCAGGACCCGGCGCGAGGGTCCCAGCGGCTCCCCCGCGGCGACGAAGACGATGAAGAGCAGGATGAACGCGGTCGCGGCCATTCCCCACACGGCGGCCACCCAATGGTCGTCGGTGGCCGCGAAGAGGGGCGTCATGCCGGCCAGGGCGGTGAGCGGGATGGTCACCAGCATCCAGCGCCGCAGCCCCGACGAGCGGTCGTCGCTGGGGCTCCCCATGTTGGCGGCGGTGACCGCATAGAAGAACCAGGCCGGCACCGCGGCGGCGCCGAGCGGGAGGAGCACGAGGTAGAGGAGGTAATCCAGACCGAAGTCCGCGCGCGCGAGGGCCGTCGGCATCCAGACGGGGGGCCCGGCTGGCACCCCCGGCCAGAGCGCGTGGGCGGGGATGGAGAGCAGCGGCCCCAGCATCAAGAACCCCACGATCGACAGGGGCACGGCCACCAGCAAGGTGACCACGATGGAGACCGCGGGGCCGTGGAGCGCTGACGCGACGCTGAGCCCGAACGCCACGCTGAGCGCGGCGAAGAGCACCAGCATGGCGAAGGCGCTCACCACCTCGATCGCCGTCACGCCGCCGAAGACGAAGGTCAGGGCGCCCACCGGGGCGAGCATCACCAGGTAGAGGCCGACGTAGGTGAGCGCTGCCAGGAACTTGCCGCGCGCGATCGTCCCCGCACCGATCCCGGTGAGCAGCAGCGCCTCCCACGTGCGCCCGCCGCGCTCGCTGGCGATGGTGCTGGCGGCGATGGCCGGGGCGCACCAGGTCACCCCGAAGAAGGCCACGGAGAAGAAGGTGTGGAACAGGGCGACCCCGACCGTGGCCGGCTCGGCGGAGATGCTCACGATGCCGCCGATCGAGGCCATCAGGAGGGTCATCACCGCCGTGAGGATCGCCAGGATCACCGGGGTCCGGGTGAGCCGCGCGGACTGGCGGAGCTCCCGCAGCCAAACGGGGTTGGGATCGTGAGAGAAGCGGGAGAGCCCCACCCTGGCGCGCTCGAGCCGCCGCGAAGAAGGGGGTGCCGGGGGGATGACGGGGCTGCCGGTCTGCGCGCTCACTGGAGCTCCCCCCGCGTGACCTCGAGGAAGATGCGCTCGAGCTCGTTGCGCTCGGGCTCGACCGCGACCACGCCGACGCCGTGCGCTACCAGATGCCGGACGACGGCGGCCACGAACCGGTCGTCGCCCATGTAGTCGACCGTGAGCTGGCCGTTCCGGGCGGGCTCCACCGAGAGCACGCCGCCACCGCCCGCGAGGAGCGGCACCACCGGGTGGGCCTCGCCGAGGACCCGCAGCCGGAGGCGCCTGCGGGTCGTGGCCGGGAGGGCGGCCCCGCCGCTGGTGGTCGCGGTCGCGACGGCACCGGGCGCCGGGGCCTCGCGCCACCCGTCCTGGCCGGCGGGGGAGGCCTCGCTGCCGGGGGCCGGCGCGCTCGTGGGGGCGGCGCCACCCGCCAGCGGCGCGGGGCTCGCGGAGGGGGCGAGGGCGGGCGGTGAGGGCGCGGCGGCGAGCGGCGGGGGGGCAGCCCCCGGTGGCACGGCGGTCGCGAGGGACGCCATCGCCGCGGGCACCGCGGCGGTGGCCGCCCCCCGCGTGCGGGCATCAAGCTCGGCGGCGATCTCGCGGATCGGCCCGGCGACGAGGAGGCGGCCGCGCTCGAGGATCCCCACCGAGGTGCAGACGTCGCTGAGCTCCGTCAGGATGTGGCTCGAGAGGAAGATCGTCTTGCCGAGCTCGCGGAGCTCGAGCAATAGGTCCCGGATCTCGATGCGCGCGCGGGGATCGAGGTCGCTCGCGGGTTCGTCCAGGATCAGCACCTTGGGGTCGTGGAGCAGGATCCGGGCGAGCTGGAGCCGCTGCTTCATGCCCTTGCTGAGGGCCGGGACCAGGCGATTCTCGAGGTTGGTGAGCTCCGTGAGCTCGATGACCGCGTCCACCACGCCGATGTCCTGGACCGAGAAGGCGTCCGCGAAAAACTCGAGGTACTCGCGGACCGTCAGCCCATCGTAGACGCCCGCGTGGTCGGGCATGTAGCCGATGATGCGGCGGACCTCGTCCGGGTCGACCGCGACGTCGAGCCCCCCGACCTCCACCCGCCCGGCCATGGGCTCGAGCAGGGTCGCCATGATCCGGATGGTGGTCGTCTTGCCCGCGCCGTTGGGCCCGATGAACCCGAAGATCTCCCCGGGGCCGACCTCGAAGCTCACGTCGCGCAGCACGTCCAGGGTTCCGTAGCGGTGCCAGAGGTGCCGCACGCGGATGGTGGGCGCGACACGGGCGCCGGGGGCGGGCAGGGTCACGGGTCACCTCCGAACCCCACCACGCGCACCAGGAGACGGTCCTGGACCAGCGCGAGCCCGGAGTCGGTGGTGTCTCCCGCGCCGCCCACGATCTGGCCGATCAGCACCGGCGTGTCGCTCGGCCACCAGTCAGTATCCCCGTAGGCGTAGCTCTCGAGCGCCGCCCAGGTCGCGCCGAGCCCGGCCTCGTCGCCGTCGAGGACGTCGTCGAACGCCGCGGCGTCGAGCCCCGTCCCGAGGCCGGTCGGCATGCCCACGCTCGCCACCCGGGCGCCGCTCGTGGCCGTGACCGCCTGGCCGTCTTCGAGGCGCGGGAAGTGGAAGGTCCTCCCGTCGCCCAGGCGGACGAGCACACCCACGAGGTGGCGTCCGAGGCGGTTCTTGACGACCACGTCCCCGCCGGCGTCGACCAGGCTGATCCCCGCCCCGAGATCCACGAAGCCGTCCTCCCGGACCAGCACCGTCTGCCACGGCTTGGCGCGGAAGCGCTCCAGGCGCGCTCCGTCGCGGTCGACCACCAGCACCCGTTCCGCGCGACCCCCGGCGTCGGTGACGTCGAGGACGTTGCCGTCGGCGCGCGCGCGCACCACGAGCTCCCGGGCCGACGGGGCGTAGAAGCCTCGGAAGCGGACCACGGCCCCGCGCGCCATCCCCGCCCCGGCCTCGATCAGCGCCACGTGTCGCACCTGCCCGCGGACGCCCTTGGCGATGAGCCCGCGCCCCACCACCAGGCTCAGCGTGAGCAGCGACCACACCGGCAACAGCAGCAGCGCTCGCAGCGGTCGCCCGCGCCGGGCCGCGAGGAAGAAGTTGAGCGGCCCCGCGAGCATCGCGTAGGCGAGCAGCAGCAGGGTCGCGACGACGATCGCCCACCGGGTGCGCTGGTTCGGGTCCACCAGGCGGCGGATCTCCCGGGTCGCGCCGCCGTCGATCGGGCCCCGCGCGTGGGGCAGCGCGACGTGAACGTCACGGTCCCAGGCGTGCCGGACCAGCTCCACGAGGCTGAGGTGCACCCAAGGGTCGGACACGGCCGGCTCCTCCAGCGGGTTGACCGCGAGCAGGTGGAGCTCGCCGAGCCCGTAGCTCGCCGCGCTGCCCCAGGGGCTCGGGCGGAGGTGCCCGCCGGCGTGGCCGACCAGGAGCTGGGCGACTGCCGGGCTCGGTCGCAGGCGGCGCTCGATCAGCCGGTTGAGGTCGGGCTCCGAGGCGGTTTCGAAGATGCGGTCGCCGTCGAGCCCGGGCGGCGCTTCGGTCCGCGTGATCGGACCGCCGGCGAGCGCCACCAGCCAGGGCGCGCGCAGGTCCTCGGGGCGGTCGATGGTCACGGCGAGCGCTCCCCCGCCGAGGACCCAGTCTGCGAGCGCCTGCTCGGCGCGCGCGCCGAGGCGGGCCAGTACGGAGCTCGAGGCCAGCACGAGGGTGGCGCTCGCGTAGCCGGCGGCCAGGTCGGGAACGGCGAGCTCACCGGAGGTGGGGGTGACGCTCGGCGCCGCGACGTTCAACGCCGAGATCCCCGAGTAGCCCGACGAGCTCGGCCGCCCGCTCACCCGCAGTCGCTGATCGCGCAGCCAGTGACCGAGCCGGTGCGGCGTGTTCAGCACCAGGAGCGTCGGCGACAACGAGTGCGTCGTCGTCACCTCGAAGTCGGCGAGCTCCTGCCCGTCGGCGGCGCGGGCGAAGACGTGCAGCGAGGGCGCACCGTACTCGAACCCGTGCGTCGGCAGCGAGAGCGCGACCCCGCCGCGCGGCGCCAGCGAGAACGGCGCCAGCGTCGTGGTCCGCCCCGCGTCGCTCGACCAGGAAGCCTCGGTGCTCACCTCGATCTCGCCGTCGAGCGGCTCGTCCACCAGGCTCCGCAGCCTGAGGTTGACCATGAACCAGCCGCTCCCGCTCGGCGCGCTCCCCCCCAGCAGGGGTTCGGCGGTCAGCACCAGCGGCCGCGCCGGCGTGGCGGCGCCGCGTGGGGAGGGGCCGCCCGGCTCGGCGCGCGTGGAACGCACGAGGAGGAGCGCCGCGAGCGCCAGGAGCAGCCGGGCGAGGAGGTGGATCCGGGTCACTGGCCCCGCACCGCGCGCTCGACGCCCTCCGGACGGGTCGGCACCGCCTCGACCAGCTCGCGCACGACCTGGTCGGTCGTGATCCCGTCCGCCTCGCCCTCGAAGCTCCGGATCAGGCGGTGCCGGAGCACGGGGAGCGCGACCGCCTGCAGATCGGCGAAGGCGACCTGGGCGCGGCCCGCGAGCAGCGCCAGCGCCTTGGCCGCCAGCACCAGCGACTGGGCGCCGCGCACGCCGGCGCCGTAGCGCAGCGCGCGCCGCACGATCGCTGGTGCGGTCGGGCTCGACGGCTCGCTCGCGCCGACCAGGCGCGCGGCGTAGCGCGCGACGGGCTCGGCGACGGCGACGTCCCGGCACAGGGCGCGCAGCTCGAGGCCCTGGTGCCGATCGAGTACCGCGGACGGCATCGCGACCTCGTGGCCGGTGGTGCGCGCCACGATCGCGGTCAGCGTGTCCTCGTCGGGCGCGGAAACCAGCACCTTGAGCAGGAAGCGGTCGAGCTGCGCCTCCGGCAGCGGGTAGGTACCCTCCATCTCGATGGGGTTCTCCGTGGCGAGGACGAAGAAGGGCTCCTCGAGCAGGTGGCGCGTACCGGCGATGGTCACCGAGTGCTCCTGCATCGCCTCGAGCAGCGCGCTCTGCGTCTTCGGCGTCGCGCGGTTGATCTCGTCGGCGAGCACGAGCTGGGCGAAGATGGGGCCTCGCGCGAGCTCGAACCGCCCCGTCGTGCGGCCCGTCGCGTCGGTGACCAGGACGTTGGTGCCGGTCACGTCGCTCGGCATCAGGTCGGGCGTGAACTGGATGCGCGAGAAGCGCAGGCTCATCGCGTCGGCCAGCGTGCGGACGAGGAGGGTCTTGCCGAGGCCCGGCGCGCCCTCGAGCAGGACGTGGCCCCCCGCGATCAAGCCCCACAGGACCTGCTCGACCACGGTCTGTTGCCCCACGACGACCGTGGCGATGGCCCGGCGCAGCGCTTCGGTGCTCTGCTGCGCGTGGGCGAGTCGGGACTCGAAGCTCATCGGATCGCTCGTCATGGCGGGGGCTCGCGCGCCGAGGGGAAGGGAGCGCCGGTGATCACTCCAGGGTGCCGGGAACGACCCACTCGCAGACGGACGGGTGCGGCTCGCTGCAGGCGCGATCGTGCCAGCCGTTGGCCCCCGTCTCGGCGCTCGGGGCGACCTCGACCGCCACGCACGTTTCCCCGGAGCCGCCGTCGAAGTCCACCCCGCCCGGCGGCGCGTAGGACGACTGGCCCGGCTCCACGTTCCACCAGGCGAGCCCGCTCAGGGTGTCCATCAGGTCGCGAGCCCCGATCCAGTAGACCTCCAGGGGAGCGCCGAGCTCGGAGACGACGACCTGTTCGGCGTCGTTGCTCACCGTCACCAGATCCGCGCCGACCTCCTGGCACGCGGCCTCGGCGGCGTTGTAGGCCAGGGGCGTGGTGGTCACGAAGTAGTAGTGGAGGGTGCCATTGGCCGCCACCAGCGAAGCGTCATCGACGCGGGCGAGCACGGCCGGGTCGAGCTGGCAGTTGGCCGAGCAGCCGATGGCGGGCTCCTCGCCGGCGTCGCAGGCCTCTCCCGTCTCGATGATGTCGTTGCCGCAAATGGGTGTGACCGGGCCCGTTCCCGCGCCCCCGTTGCCGCCCGTGGGCGCCGTCCCCCCGGTGCCGCCGAGGCCGATCGGCGCGTTACCCGCCTCGCCGCCGAGGATGCGGCCGGTGCCGTCCGTGTCCAGGGCGCAGGCGGCGAGCGCGAGGCCACCGCCGAGGATCACCGGGAGGATCCGCCGCTGCATGGTCGAAATGACTCTACCACGGGGTCGCCGCGCCCGTCGCCCCGCCTCGGACTGGGAACCGGACGCGCGGAGGAGGGGCCCAGCCGGGCATGAGCGTCAAGGCCGGAAGTAACGCCCGACCTGATCCCGGTACTCCTCCGGGATCTCCGAGCGCTCCACCGCGTCGAGCTCCGCTTCGCCGACCGAGCCGAGCACGCCCGTCCCCTGCTGGTTCGCGGTTTCGCCGGCGCGCGCCTGGCCGCGGCCCTCCGTGCTCCGGTGCAGGGGCGCGGTCGGATCGAGGTGGGCGTTCGCCTTGGCGCGGAGCTCGCCACCGGGGACGCGCTGGGTTTCGCCCCGGTGGTCGCCCGTCCCCTCGTCGTGGTGGCTGCCGGGGCCGCCGCGGCCGTCCTGCCCTCGATCGAGCTCCTGTCCGGGCCTGCCGTGGCCCGGGGATCCCGAGCCGGGCGCGGGCTGATCGGCGCCGCTCCCGCCGGGACCCGGGATGGGCATCAGGCCCAGCTCGCGCTCGGCGTCGGCGCCGCCGCGCTCCGCCTCTCCGAGGCCGCGTTCGCGCTCGGCGTCCCCGGATGGATCCTGGTTCGCGAGCTCCTTCAGGTGCTCCCGCAACGCCTCGCGTCCCTCGCGGCGCTCGAGCCCCCGGCGGAGCTCGTCGAGCTGCTCCCGCGTGAGCGGGCGGATGTTCTCGTCCTGCGCGAGCCGCTTGGCGAGCCGCGCGGCGAGCCGCTTGCGCTCTTCGTCGCTCAGGCCCTGGAGGGCCTCCTCGAGCGCCTCGGCGAGGCGCCGCTGGGCCTCGGGATCGCCGCGCTCCGAGAATTCCTCGAGGTCCCGGCGGGCCTCGTCGCCGAGCGCGTCGCCGAGCTCCCGGGCCAGCTCGCGCAGCGCCTCCGCGCGGTCCTCGCGCTCCGCGAACTCTTGCCGCTGTCGCTCGAGCGCGTCGGCGAGCGGTGCGGCCCCGCGCTCGCGGGCCGCCTTCGCCGCCTCCTCGAGCGCCGTCTTGGCCGCGTGGCGCGCCTCGTCCTCGGCCTGATTGGCGAGGCGCTGCATCTGCTGATCGAACTCGGTGAGGTCCCCCGCGCCGAGCGCCTCCGCGGCGCGCGCCAGGCGCGGGTCGGCCGCGAGCTTGCGGACGGCGGCGTCGAGCCCGGGACGGTTCCGGGCGTCGCCGAGCCGCAAGCGCTCCTGGGACACCGCGTCGCGGAGCTCGGCGAGCCGCGCCTGCGCCTCGCGCTTCGGTAGGCCGCGTGCGAGGTCGGCGCGGAGCTCGCGTGCCCGCCGCGCGATCTCCTCCAGGCGCGCCCGCTGGGCGGCGTCTCGCGGATCGAGCCGGTCGACCCCCGTCAGGGGCTCCAGCCCCTGGAGCTGCTCGACCTTCACGATCTCGGAGCCCGGGGGCGGCGGCGCCGCCGCCGGGGCGGCCGGCAGCGGCACCAGGCTCAGCCACGCGACCACGCCACCGCCGACGAGCGCGAGCCCGTGGACGCGGCGAAACAGGCGCGGTCGCACGGCACGCCGCGTGGCCCCGTGGAGCAGCCGGGCGGCACGGTCGACCACCGTGGCGGCGACCTCCTGCGCGCCGGGGCTGGCCGCAGCCGCCCGCCGGTCCAGCTCCACGGCCGTGCTGATCGCCTCCTCGCCGCCGAGGCGGGCGTCCAGGTAGAGCGCGACGTCGCCGTCGGACCAGCGCCGCCCGAGGGCGATGCCGAGGCCGAGCAGGGCGCCGCCGGCACCCAGCAGCGCGATCCAGGGCAGGAGGTCGCCCCAGCGCATCCACCAGGCGACGGCCGCGCCTGCGCCGGCCAGGAGCATGCCTGCGGTGAGCCCGGCCAGCGCGGCCCGCGCAGCCAGCCAGCGGCGCACGCTCCGTGCCCAGCGCGTGAAGCCGCGGCGGAAGTCCTCGCGGTCGTGCGGCCCCGGCGACATGAGCGAACCATTATACGTCCAGCCGCGGCGGTGGCTCTCCCCGGGGCGCACCGCCGGCCCCGCGGTCGCCACCCGCGGCCGGGAATCGGCGTGCAGGCCGGCCCCCTGGGGGCTAGAGTCCGCCGAGCCGCGGCGCGCGGTGGAGGGCTCGCGAGATGATCGAAGCGAAGGTCCTGGTGCCCGAGATCCGGGCGCGCAAGCGCTCCGGACCCAGGATCGTGGCGATCACCGCCTACGACGCGACCCTGGCGCGGTTGCTCGACGCGGCGGGCGTGGACGTGCTGCTGGTCGGTGACTCGCTCGGCATGGTGGTGCAGGGGCTCCCGACGACCCTCCCCGTCACCCTCGAGGAGGTCGCCTACCACTGCCGGGCGGTGGCCCGGGCCGCGCGCCGCGCGCAGGTCGTGGGGGATCTGCCCTTCCTGTCCTATCAGATCTCACCCGAGCGGGCCGTCGAGGCGGCGGGGCGGCTCATCAAGGAGGGGAACGTCGAGGCGGTCAAGCTCGAGGGCGGTCTCGCCGTGGCCGAGCACGTGCGCCGGATCGTCGAAGTGGGGATCCCGGTGATGGGGCACGTCGGCCTCACCCCGCAGTCGGTCCACGCGATGGGAGGGTTCCGCGTCCAGGGCAAGACCGCGCCCGCGCAGGACCGGATCCTCGCCGACGCCCGCGCGCTCGAGGAGGCGGGCGCCTACTCGATCGTGGTCGAGGGGGTCCCCGCCGAGCTCGGGCGTCGCGTCACCGAGGCGGTGAGCGTCCCCACCATCGGGATCGGCGCCGGCCCCCACTGCGACGGGCAGGTGCTGGTCTGCTACGACCTGCTCGGCATGTACGGTGACCTCCGGCCCAAGTTCGTCAAGCGGTACGCGGAACTCGGGGCGGCGGTGGTGCAGGCGGTCGAGACGTTCGCGGCCGAGGTGCGGTCGGGCGCGTTCCCCGACGCGGCGCACAGCTTCGGCCTCGCGGCGGAGCCGTCCCTCCGAGCCCCGGCTGCCGAGTGCACGGGGTCCTCGCCGATCGTGACCGGTGAACCGACGAGCTTCGCGCCCGCCGGGGACGACGATGCCTGAGCCGGCGAACCGACCCGCGGTGCTCCACTCGGTGGCCGCGTTCCGCGCGGCCTGCGAGCGGGCGCGCGCTGGCGGCGGCACGCTGGGGTTGGTCCCCACCATGGGCGCCCTGCACGAGGGTCACCTGGCGCTCGTCGCGGAGGCGCGCCGGCGCGCCCCGGTGGTGGCCGTCACCGTCTTCGTCAACCCCACCCAGTTCGGTCCCGAGGAGGACTATGCGCGCTACCCGCGCGACCTTGACGGCGACGTCGCGGCCTGCGCGCGGGCAGGCGTCGACCTCGTCTTCGCGCCGGACGTCGCCGAGATGTACCCGGCAGGGGAGCGCACGCGCGTGGTGGTGTCCCACCTGACGGAGGCGCTCTGTGGCCGGTCGCGCCCCGGCCACTTCGCGGGCGTCACCACCATCGTGGCGAAGCTCTTCGCCGTCGCCGGCCCCGCGGTCGCGGTGTTCGGCCGCAAGGACTACCAGCAGCTCCAGGTGATCCGGCGGATGACGCAGGACCTGCTGCTCCCGGTGACCGTCGTCGCTCACCCCACCGTGCGCGAGCCCGACGGTCGCGCCCTGAGCTCGCGCAACGCCTACCTCTCGGCCACCGAGCGCCAGCGCGCCCTCGCCATCCCCCGCGGGCGCGACCGCGCCGTGCGCGCGTTCGACGCGGGCGAGCGGCGCGCGGGCGCCCTCGTCGAGCTCGTCGCGGGCGAGCTCGCCCGCGACGAGCTCCGGATCGACTACGTGACGGTCGCGGACGCGGACGACCTCACTCCGTTCGCCGCCGGCGCCCGGATCCCCGAGCGTGCCCTCGTGGCCCTCGCCGCCCACGTCGGGCGGACGCGGCTCATCGACAACGTGGTCCTCTCGGAGGACCCGTCGCCCTGGCCGGGCTGAACAGCAGGGACACCGCCGCGGCCCGCCGACCGCCGGGTCCTGAGCCTGCCCGGGCCGGCGCCCGGGGCTGCCGACCGCGCGGTCCGCCCGTCGCGGGTCAGTCGGCGCCGGGGACGGAGCGCTTCTGGGCGATGACCCCCGCCAGCTCGAACTCGAGCGGCACGCCGCCCTCGCGCCGGAACGTCTCGAACCGCCGGGAGATCACGCTCGCCAGCAGGCTCTTGAGCCGCGCGTTCATCCGCTCGAGCAGAGGGTGCGTGGCGTAGCCGCTGTCGATGAGCCACGTCACCGCCTCCGCGCCCTTCGCGAACAACAGCTCGAAGCCGTGGGTGAAGCTCTCCGTGATCTCGAACCCGGCGCTCCTGAGCGCGGCGTGCAGCTCCTCGACGTTGGCGGGGACGTTGACCTGGACGCTGGGTACCCCGAGCTCGCGGGCCATCGACTCCACCACCGCGCGCGCCTGCGGCAGGCTGGTGCCGAGGCTGGTCAGGATGGCGACCCGGCCGCCCGGGCGCAGCGTGCGCGGCAGCTCGAGGAAGAAGCGCTTCCAGTCCAGGTAGGCGAGCGCGAACCGTACCGAGATCGCGTCCCAGGAGGCGTCGGCAGCCCCGGCCACGGCCTGTTCGGCGGTCTGGTGGCGGAGGATGAGGTCGAGCTTCTGGCGGTGCGCGCGCTGCTGGGCGATGTTCAACATCTGCTCCGAGCAGTCCACCGCGGTGAGGGTGCCGCCCGGGCAGATCCGCTCGGCCATGTCCACCGCGGCCAGACCCGTGCCGCAGGCCAGGTCCACCACGTGGTGCCCACGCTCGAGCGCCATGGCTTCGGTCAGCCGCTGCTGCGGGATGGCGACGTGTCGGCTGAAGTAGTCGTCGTAGCTCCGGGCGACGCGGTCGTAGCGCTGTTCCACCAGGGTCACGTCGGACTGGGTCATGGGTCGTTCCTCGACTTCGGGACCAGGCGAAGGCCAACTCGTACCTCACCCATCCCGGAGAGCGGAAGCGCTTTCCGGGCGCTCGGCCCCCGACCCCCTCTTTTTTCCCATTCCAGTGCCGGGGGGCCGCCTGACCCGAGCCCTCGGCGCCCCCGCCCCACCCCCGGCGTCAGGGTGCCGCGAGCCCCCGCGTCTCGAGGTGTCCGCTGGGAGCGCGCGAGGGGGCCCCGTCGCCGGGGGGGGGCCCGGACGCCCACGTGCGAACCGCCTCCCCGGTGGAGACGGTGGCGGGGCCCCTTCTCGGCCCACCCAGGGCACTGGCATGCTTGCTTCATGGCGCCACGCGAGGGTCGCTTCATCGTCGTCGAGGGCATCGACGGTAGTGGGAGCACCACCCAGGTCGAACGCCTGGTCGCCGTCCTCGCGGCGCGCGGGGTGGACGTGCGCCGCACGGCGGAGCCGACCACGGGCCCCGTGGGGCGCCTGATCCGGTCCGGGCTCGCGGCGCCGGACGGGGTGGAGCCCGGGGCGGTGCGGCCCGTCTTCGACTGGGTGACCTTCGCCTTGCTCTTCGCCGCCGATCGCGCTCACCACAACGAAACCTTGATTCGGCCCGCGCTCGCGGCTGGCGCCTGGGTCGTCAGCGACCGGTACGACCTGTCGAGCCTCGCCTACCAGTCCGTCACGGCGACGGCGGAGCAGCCGGTGCTGCCCTGGATCCGCGAGCTGAACCGCCGCGCGCGCCGGCCCGACCTCACCATCGTCCTCGACGTGGATCCGGCGGTCGCGTCGGAGCGGCGGCGTCACCGGGGCGGGGCGCCGGAGATCTACGAGGTCGCGGGGGTGCAGCACCGCCTCGCCGAGCTCTACGCTCGGGCCGCGGAGCTCGTGCCCGGTGATCGGCTCGTGCACGTGCCGGGCGCTGGCCCCGTGGACGAGGTGGCGCGGGCCGTGGTGGCGACGGTGGAGCCGTGGCTGTCAGCGGGAGGGGAGGCGTGAGGTCGTGAAGGAGATCGAGTCCCTGGCGGAGCTCATGGAGCACCTGGACGAGGCGCGCTCGCTCGCCGACGTGGTCGTGCAGGGGCTCGACCTGCGGGGCGAGAGCGCGCGGCTGCTCGACGTGACCCTGGCGGGCGCCACCTTCCTCGGCTGCGATCTCGCGGACGAGGTGCTGGCCGCGGCTCACCGCGCGGGCGCGCTCGTCTTCCCGGGCATCCCCAACGTACCCTACGCGCCCTATCGCGGCCGGCTCTACTCGGTAGAGGAGCTCTACGCGGGGTTCGAGCCCGAGCGCCCCGAGTCGTACGCCCACACCCTCGACGCGCGCATCTACCAGCACTTCCTCCGTACCGGCGGGCCCAAGCCGTCCACCATCCTGGAGACACTCGCCCGGCGCCTGCATGATCACGCGATCACCGACGCGATGCGCGATCTGCTGTACGACGTGCATCAGCCGCGGCGGATCGTCGCCATCATGGGCGGACACGCGATGCCGCGGGGCTCGGCCGACTACGCCCGGGTGGCCCGCATCGCCCGCGAGCTGGCCGAGCGTGGCTTCTTCATGGTGAGCGGCGGCGGCCCCGGCGCGATGGAGGCGACCCACCTCGGGGTGTGGTTCGCGGGGCGGGAGGACGGGGAGCTCGACGCGGCGCTCGCCATTCTCGGTCGCGCGCCCACGTACGATCACAGCGAGTGGCTCTCGCGTGCCTTCGAGGTGCGCACCCGGCACCCCCCCGCGGAGCTCCTGCCCAGCCTCAGCGTCCCCACCTGGCTCTACGGCCACGAGCCTCCCAACGCCTTCGCCACCCACACGGCGAAGTACTTCGCGAACAGTGTCCGCGAGGACGGGCTCTTGACCATCGCCACGGCGGGGGTCGTCTTCGCGCCCGGGACGGCGGGCACCATCCAGGAGGTCTTCCAGGACGCCTGCCAGAACCATTACAAGACGGTGGGGGTCGTGAGCCCCATGATCTTCCTCGGGGAGGGGTACTGGAAGTGGACCCGCCCCGTCTTCCCGCTCCTGGCGCAGCTGGCGGCGGGCCGCGAGTACGCGCAGTTCCTGGCCATCACCGACGACGAGGCCGAGGTCGTGGCGGCGCTCGAGCGGTACTCGGCGGCGAACCCGCCCGGCGCGTTCCGGTGAGGCCCCCCCGCGAACTTGCCCGCGAACCGCGCGGGGCCCATAGTCGGCCCGTGCTCGCCGCCGCCTCCGGCTCTCTCCCCGCGACGTGCCGCTCCGCGGCGCTCCTCCTGTTCGCCTGCGCCGGGATCGCCGGCGTCGTCGCCTGCCACCGCCGCGGCTTCGGAGACGTCGTGCTCCCCCCCTTCCCGTCGGCGTCGGTCGCGGCCGAGGCGGCCGCGCCCCCGGGCGTGCTGTGGCGCGAGGACGTGGACCGGACGGTGCAGGCCGGCCTCGGGCTGTTCCTCCAGCGGGTGGTGGTCGAGCCGAGCCTGGAGGACGGGGCGTTCGTCGGCTGGGAGATCCGGGACCTCTTGCCTCCGGAGGCCTGGTCGTCGGTGGATCTCCGTCCGGGTGACGTGGTGACCTCGGTCAACGGCCTCCCCCTGGAGCGCGAGGACCAGGCCTTCGACGCCTTCCAGAGCCTGCTCAAGGCCAGCGAGCTTCGCGTGACGTACATTCGGGCGGGTGAGACGCGGGAGCTCCTGTTCAGGATTCGGCCCCGCGGGCGCGCGGGGGCGGCCCCCGCCGCGGCGAGCGGCCGTTCGCCGACGCCCGCGTCGGCGAACGCGGCGAAGCCGGTCACGAGCGCGGCGAAGCCGGTCACGAGCGCGGCGACGCCGGTGAAGTGACGCGGCCGCGCGTCCCGGCGCGGCGGCGCCTCAGGCGCCGAGCTGGAACGCGGCCACGGCGTCGAGCATCGCCGCGAACCGCCGGCGCGTGAAGCCAGCGCCGGTCGTGATCCAGTCGGTGTGCTGGCGCGGCCGGAGGTCGTCGCGGAAGTGCCCGAGCACGTCGAGGTGATCCGCCTCTCCGCACCAGACCAGCTCACCCCAGAGCATGCTCAGGGTGGGGACGATGCCGTCGGAGGAGCGCTCCGTCACCGGGCGGGTGATGGCGTGCGCCAGGCGGTCCTCCTCGCGCTCGGTCGGCCGCGCGTAGGGGTACATCTCGTGGGGCTGTCCCGCGAGGCGGTAGAGGGTCGAGTAGAGGGACGCCGTCACCGCCGCCTGGGGCGACCGCAGGCGCTCGAGCATCCGGATCGCGCCGGGGGGCGGCGCCGCCGTGGCGACGCAGCCGTAGCGCACCGCGGTGTCGTCCTCGGTGGAGGCGTTGAAGACGTCCATCGCCTCCGGCGTGATCTGGATCACGCCTCCCTGATCGGCACGCACCTTGCGCAGGTAGCCCTCGATCTCCTGGCGCGCCGCCGGGTCCATGAAGCGGAGCACGCCGTCCGTGAAGCGGCTGAGGAGGCGATGGTCTCCGGTCACGGCGCGGTCCAGCTCGCCGACGCCGCCGATGACGCGGGAGAGCAGGTCCAGCGAGGGGCCCGTCAACACCAGCGACACCACCGTGAGCAGGCTCAGCGCGTACAGGAGCCGCGTCCCGGCCACGGTCGAGAAGTAGGTGGCGAGCGGGGTTCCATAGTGCGGGGCGTTGATCGACAGCGCCGAGCGAACCCGCGCGCGCCAGGCGAGACGACTGGGATCGATCCCCAGCGCGGCGCTCGGCGAGAGCACGAGCCGGAGGTCGAGGCCCCCCGTCGAGTGCCCCAGCAGGTGGATCGGCAGCCGGTCGCCGCCGGCGGTCTGCTCGATGGTCCGCGCCAGGATGCGGGCTCGATGGCGGATCGACGCGGTGGGCGAGCACGGCACGATCTCGATCAGCGCCGTCGCGCCCGCGCGCTGGAAGCGCTCGGCGAGCGCCGCGCGCACGTGGTGGAAATACTCGAACCCCGCGAGGCGCCCGAACCCGAACATCCCGGGCACGAGGTAGACGCGGTGCGCGCCCGCGGCGGCGCGGCTCGGGGTGGGGGTCGTCGGGTGCACGCAGGCCCGTCGCTCAAGATACGCGATCCGCGCGGGCGGCGCGCGGGGTCGCGCGCTTCACCGCACGTATGCGACGTCGATCTCCCGCTCCAGATCGAAGCGGAGCTCGCCGTGGTCGATCTCGGGGGACTCGAACCCCGTCACGCGGACGCGGTGGACGCCGAGCCAGCCCTCGCCGGCGCTGGGCACGGACGCCGCGGGGACCGTGGCGGTGCCCGCCTCGTCCGGGAAGCTGCAGGTGGCGACGCTGCCGTCGTCGAGGGCGAGCTCGACCACCACCAGATCGCCGGGCGCCCCGACGTCCCAGGAGAGGTCGAGCGGGACGCCCGCTCGCACCGAGGTCACCTCCCCGAACGGCGTCCCCCCGAGCCGCAGGCCGGTGAGCGGCGTCGGCGCGGTGGCGGCCACCCGGAGCGGGGAGAGGCCGTCGCCGCCGGTGGTGGCGACCTCGTAGGTCACGCCGGGGGGCAGCGGATCCGCGCTCCCGTCGCGCGTGGTGTAGAGCACGCCCGACAGGAGGTCGCTCACGGTCGGGACCGCGCGCGGCGCGAGCGTGGCCCGCGCGTCCCCGGCGGTGATCACGACGTCTCCGGCGTCGAGGAAGTCCACGGGGTCGATGGGCCCGTCGGTCGCGTTCACGGCGCTGCTGCCCGCCACCGCGCAGCTCCCGGTGGGGGGCAGCTCGAGCCGCCAGCCGACGAGGTCGAGCACCGCCTCCGCGTCGGAAGACGCCGGGATCCGGGCGAAGCCGGCCATCGCCGTCGCCGCCGGATCGCCCCCGTCCGAGGTCGCTTCGATCTGGATCAGCGCGCGCGTGGTGCCGGTTTCGGAGTCGGTGGTCGGGTCCACGTCCGCGCCGAGGCAGCCGCTGAGCACGAGGCTCAACCCTGCCGTCGGGGCCGAGGCCCCCGCGCCGAGGATGCCAGGAAGGATGCGCACGGACGGCTCAGATCGTAGGCGGCAGCCGGACCCCGGGCAAGCGAGCGCCCCTGCCGGACCCCCAGTCGAAATCTCTCGAAGTCGCCCGACGCAGCCAGGAATACCCCGCTCGCCGCGGAATTCCTGCGACCGTCCGGCTCCCTCAGTCGAACCGGCCGACGAGCACGGCCGCCGGGGTGAGGATGAACGCGCCGACAGGATCGCTCTCCCCGCCCTCCAGCACCGCCGTCGCCCCGCCGCTCGCCGGCGCCAGGAGGTCCCAGCGACCCGAGCCCCAGGTGCGCCCCACGTCGAGCTCGACGGCGACCCACAGCGGGCGGACGCCGACCATCGCGCCCAGCACGCCGTCGACCCAGAGCCTTCGGGCGTGGACCGTGGTTTCGCGGGCGCCGCCCTCGACGGAGCCGAGCGCGAGTTCGAGGCGCATCGTCTCGAGCCCCGGCCGGAGCCCGGCCCACAAGGACACCACGTTCGCGCTGCTCCGGTAGCCGACAAGGACGGGCAGCTCGGCGGCGAGGCTCACGAGGCCGCGTTCGTCCACGCCGTCGATGGCGCCGGTGAACCCCAGCTCGTCACCCGGGGCGCCGAGCTGGCTGCTCACCCCGAGGCCGAGGCTGAGGGCCGTCGATTCGCCGGCGAAGGCGCGCCGCCCGTCCGCGCGCAGCGTACGTCCCGAGGACACGAGGCCGAGCTCGTAGCCGCGGCCCAGGCCGCGGCGCGCACCGACCCACGGCGCGAGCCCGGGCGCGGCGGTCGCCTGGGCGACGGCGCCACGGATCACGGCCGGGGCCTCCTCCGCGGTGACGCCATCGCGCGCGGCCGTGGCCGCGGCGTCGATGGCCGCGTCGGCCTCGCCGAGGGCGAAGCGCTGGCTCGTGCCCGCACCGACCGTGACCGCGCCAGCGGGGAGCGGGTGCGCCGGGTAGAGCAGCGGTGCACCCCCGGTGCAGGCGAACGTCGCGATGGAGGTCGGCACCGCCAACGCGCAGCCGCGCCGCCCGGCGATCCCGCGCTGGCTCGATGGCGGAGGCATGCGCCGCGATCCTCGCGCGCCCCCGCGGGCGAGCTCAACCCTCCTTGGCCTTGCGAAAGCGGGAGGGGAAGGTGCCCGCCGCGGCGCGCCGCTGGAGCTCCTCGTCGCCGGGGTGCAGGCGCAGAGAGCGTTCGAGCAGCAGCGCCTCGGGCTCCTGGCGCCGGGGGTCGGGCAGGCAGCACTCCACCGGACACACGGCCTGGCAGGCCTCCTGCTCATAGAAGCCGACGCACTCGGTGCAGAGGTCGGGGTCGATGACGTAGATGTCGTCCCCCTCGGTGATCGCCGAGTTCGGGCACTCGGGCTCGCAGGCCCCGCAACTGATGCAGTCCTCGGTGATGTGGGTAGCCATGGTGTGCCTTCGCGCGCGGCAAAAAAGCGACGCCGCGGAACCTTAGTCTCCGGCGACCGCCTGTCAAACCTCTCGGGTCATCGGGACGGGGGTGGATGGGGCGGCCGGTCCGGGCTAAGACCCCCGGCGATGAGATCGGTGCTCTGCCTCGGGGTTGGCCTGGCGCTGGTCGCACTCGGCTGCCGGCCGAAGATCGGCGACGACTGCAACGTGCCGACCGACTGCTCCCAGACCGGGGATCGGCTCTGCGACACGACCCAGCCCGACGGCTACTGCACCATCTTCAACTGCGAGGCGGGGAGCTGCCCGGAAGAGGCGGTCTGCATCGGCTTCAGCTCCGTACCCTCCTCCGTCGCGAGCGACGACGAGCGGCGCGGCTGGGCCTGCGCGGATCCGCAGGGCGGGTCGCGCTTCCAGCGCAACTTCTGCATGCGCTCCTGCGAGTCGAACGCGGACTGCCGGCCCGGGTATCGCTGCCTCGATCTCGGAGCTCCGGGCAACCCCTTCGGCGCCGTGTTGGTGGAGACCTCGCGCAAGAAGGACGGCAAGGTCTGCACCGTGCCGATGAGCGGTGGCGACCGCGTCGTCACGGTCGATGCGATCCCAGGCATATGCGAGGGGAACCTGGCGGACGCGCCGGGCGGCGCCGCGAGCCTCGAGGTCCCGGCGAGCGGTGGCGCGGCCGGCAGCGGCGGGGTGACGGCAGGCGCCGCGGCGGGCGGCGGCACCGCCGG
>CAYVRP010000119.1:0-8361 GCA_964454025.1 uncultured Polyangiaceae bacterium
CCCAGCCGATGATCCACGCGGCCAGCTCGCCCAGCGTCGCGTAGGCGTAGGTGTACGCGCTCCCGGCGACCGGGATCATCGTCGACAGCTCGCTGTAGCAGAGTGCGGCGAGGCCGCAGGCGACCGCCGCCAGCAGGAAGGACAGGATGATCGCCGGGCCGGCGTTGTGGCTGGCGACGATCCCCGTCAGCGAGAAGAGCCCGGCGCCGATGATGCCGCCGACGCCGAGGGACACGAGCTGCGCCGCGCTGAGCGAGCGGTGCAGGGTGTGCTCGTGCTCCTCCCCCTCGGCCTCACGGAGGATGCGATAGATCGGCTTGGTGGACGTGAGCTGGCTCGCCATGGCGGTCCGACCCCGAGCAGTCCCGAGGAGGGGAGCCCGGGGCAGGCGAGCCTCGCACCCGGCTCGCGGCCCGTAAAGCCGGAGGGACGGCGCTCGCCACCGGGGAAGCAGACCCGCGGTCCTCACCCCACATCGGCGCCGTGGCGGGCGCCGCGTGGGGTTTCCGACCTGCTTGACACGCGGCGGCAGGGCCGCGCACCGTGGCAGGATGAGATCCGCCGCGCTCGCTGCCGCCCTGTTCGTGCTCTCCCTCGCCGCCTGCGGTGGCAGCCAGCCGGAGCCCGTCGCCGCGGCCGCCCCCGCGGAGGCCGCGGCGCCCCCGGCCGGGCCCGCTGCGTCCGCCGCCGCGGTCCCCGTCGCGGCGGCCCCGCCCGGCGGCGGCGAGTCCGCGGCGACGGACGGCGGCGCGGACGCGCCGGAACCCGTCGCCGCGGCCGCCTTCGCGTCGAACCCCGCCCCAGCGCCGAGCGAGGCCACCGCGACGGCGGGCCTCCCGCGGAGCTGCCCCAGCGGCGCGCCGCCCTGCGTGCCGCCCAGGCCCTTCGTGGATCGGCTCTGCGCGGGCAAGTACCCGAGCGTCGCGCTGGTGATGTTCGAGAAGAGCGCGCCGTGGACCCACGCCTACCTGCGGATGCGCGAGGTGAAGGCCGTCAACACCCTCGGCGGCCCCACGGGCGCGGGCAGCCTGCTCTTTGCGGAGGAGGTCGTGATCGTCGGCCGGGCGAGCGGGGGCCCGGGCGGGATGCAGGTGAGCGGCGCCGACGGCCTCATCGTGCTCCGGTGGGACGGCACCTGCGCGACCCTGACCACCGAGGAAGTGGAGACGGAGTACCAGCCGGGCTTCCCCCCGACGCCGGACATCACCTGGAACCACCTCGACCCGAGCCTACAGCAGGCGCTGCTCGCGAGCCAGGGCGTCAAGGCCTGGCGCGAGCGCTACAAGCTCGACTGCAAGGGCCAGCGCGCCGGCACCGAAACCGGCGCCTGCAAGCGCACCCGCGACTCGCTGGCCCGCGCCATCTCCGACGCCTTGCACAAGGGCCTCGCGCTGCCCGACCCCGAACGGCTGCCGTGAGGGGCCCGGGCGCCCCCGGTTCATTCGTCGCAGCTCACCCGAAAGCCGTCGTCGAGGTCCCAGGGCAGGACCAGGGTGCGGAAGCTCGCCGCGCGGGCCTCGGCGCAGACGGCCGTCGCGCGCCGTTCGGCCGAGGTGGCGTCGTCGGCGTACTCGACCTGGAACACGGGCTTGGCCGCGGCCGGGAACGGGGCGAGCAGCGCGCACTCCTCATAGGCGAAGCACTCCTCGTTCAGCGCGCCGTCGAAGTAGTCGAGCAGATCCTCGATCTGGGCGAGGTCGTTCTTGAGCAGCACGGCGAGGCCGCGTGCGTGCGCCTCGTTCGCCAGCCGCCGATTGAAGCCGAGCTGGTGGGCGGCGGTGAGCTGGAAGCCGGAGTCGTTCTGGTAGCCGTCCACGTTGTCGGGCTCGACGCCGTCGCAGCCCTTCTCCACCGCGAGATCGAGCCGCGCGAGCGCGACCTCCAGCACCGTGGGCTCGGTCACATCGAGCCACCGCTCGCCCGCCCAGCCCTCGAGCCCCTCGCCGAGCGCCGCCGCCGCGAAGTCCCCGTAGTCCGGGCGCCAGTCCTCGCCCGAGCCGGCCGAGAAATAGCAGACGACGCGCTGCCCGGCGGCCCGCAGCGCTCCGATGGTGGCGGCGTCCGTGTCGAACAGATCCACGTCGTAGAGCTCGACGGGGTAGCTCGCGTTGAGCGGCCCCGAGAGCTGCCACTGCCAGGAGGTGGCGACGGCGGGGCGATACGCCGCCTCGCCGCTCGGCTCGACTTGGGGGTCGAGCCCGGGTCCCGCCGGCGGCACGCCCGGCCCGTACCCCTCGGGGCAGCAGTAGTCGCCGGAGTCGCCGAGCGCGACGCACGCGTCCGTCGGTGGCTCGTCCGCGTCCGTCTCGCAGACGAAGAGCGCGGGAGTCTCGGGATACCCCGCGCACCGCGCATCCTCCTCGGCGAGCCGGTCGCAGGTCCCGCCCTCGTCGCCGCCCGCGCAGCCCGGCACCAGGACCGCCAGGACCGCGGCGGCTACCGCCCGCGTCGCGCGGCCGCACGACGTCGCTACCCTCACGTCCCCGCCGAGCATGACGGAGAGGCTATCCGTTCTCCGCCGCGAGCGCACGAGGGAAGGCGCAGGATGCGTCACGCCCGAGCCTGCTCCTATCGAGCGGGCATGCGGCGCGGATCCACGAAGGACCCGGGCCTGCGAACCAAACCGCAGGCCACGACCGCGGGCTTGGCCGGGGAGGCTCCGCCAGCCACGGCCGATCGGTGCTTGCGGCCTGGCGACGCGCCGTGACCCGCGTCCCCGCCGCGGCTTCCTCGCTGACGTCGCCGAGGACGTCTCCGAACGGATCCCCACGGCGGCAACACCCAGCGGGCGGCGCGGGAGGTTCTCTTCCGGGCACGGTCCGTGGCCCGGCCCGACACGGAGGCGATCATGCACCGAGGCATTCCAGATCCACGAACCAAACTCCCCAACCAGGGATCAGCGATCACCCTCCACCGTCGGTGCCGCCGGATGTGCTCGCCACCGACGCCCCGCTCGTCCTCGGCACGACGCGGCACCTGGCTCTCTCGAAAGCGCATCGGCGGTTGACGGAGGTTCATGGGAAATGCTGCCGACCGCGCCGGTCCGCGGTCACCGCCGCGGAACCCACCTCAGTGATCTGAGATTCCAGGGGGCCCATCCCGGTGCGTTCAGGCACGAGGCGTCGATTCTTGGCGGTGCCTGCCAGGAAGTCCGCTCGCTCGGCCGAGGCTCATCGTCATCAAGTGAACAGGTCCCGAACGCCACGCGCCTCCGGCGAAGTCTGTCGGGGCGCGCGCTGGACCGGGGGTGACGGCCAGGAAACGCGGCGCCGCCCACGCACGACGTGGTGTCTGGATCCGTCCCGATGGGCGCCGCTCTGCGCGACAACGGTGA
The DNA here is from genome assembly GCA_964454025.1 of uncultured Polyangiaceae bacterium. Lineage (GTDB taxonomy): Bacteria > Myxococcota_A > Polyangia > Polyangiales > Polyangiaceae > JAFGBI01. The sequence continues at coordinate 3,335 of CAYVRP010000119.1, forward strand.
CGCCGCCGGTTCCATGGCGGTGACCCGTGCAGGCGTTCATGCCCGAGCGGGCGCGCGTGGAACGGATCGCCCCTCCGCTGCGGGCCCCGCTCCCCACACTCACTTCGGCACGTGCGAGCGGAGCCCCAGCCCGACGCTCGGGATGGTCGCGGACACCGAGCCGGCGGCGGACGCGGTGGCGACGTATTCGACCTGGGCGTAGACGCCGGGTCGGATGAGCCGCCCCATTTCGAGCAGCTCCAGATCCAGGTTCAAGCGGCCGAGCGCTTCCACATGCTGGGTCGTCGTGATCAGGTTCTGCGCCGAGTACCCGAGGTCTTCATCGAACGCGATGAGGGCGTCCGAGCGAGTGAGCCCGAGGATGGACGCGCGCCCGAGCAGCGTGGTGCGCAGGATCCCCGGGAGGACGCGCCAGGTGACGACTGCCCGGGCCCGGTAGTTGCCGGCGAGGGTGTCGGACTCCCGACGCGTGAGCACGGCGTCGTCGATGGAGTCCTGGTTGAAGTACTCGCGGTGCCCCCCGGCGGCGACCTGGAGCCGGAAGAAGGCGCGCGGGGAGGGGTTCCCGAACACGCTCACCGCGGCGGCGCCGCGGACCAGCAGGGAGAGCTCCTCGTCGACGGCGCCGCTGTAGTAGGCGGCGTCCGAGAAGTACTCGTCGACGCCGAACTCCGCGCCGAGCCCGAGCCCGAGCCGCGCGTCGACGAGGCTCGCCGTGTTGTACCAGCCCTCTCCCGCGAAGAAGGCGCGCATCTCGGTCAGGTCGCGCCCGCCGAGCTGGGTGTCGTAGGCGCGATACTGCGCGTCCACGAGCGCCCCCCAGCGCTGGGCCTCGTACCCCACCGTCCCCGCCAGCTCGAGGCGGAAGACGTCCGCGGTGGCGACGGGAGTGCCGACGTTGGCGTCGAGCACGAAGCCGCCGAGCCAAGGGGGGCGCAGGAGGTCAGCCAGGATCGCCTTGGCTTCCCGCTCGCTCCGCGCCCCGACGAGACGGGCGCCGAGCTCGAGCGCGCGCCGCTGCCGCTCCGTGAGCTGGCCGGGCGGGAGCAGGCCAGCCGCCAGCGCCACCACGCGGCCGAGATCGTGCGCCAGGAGCGCCTGCACCAGCTCGGTGATGGCGGCGACGGGGATCGCATGCGGACGATCGGTCGCGAGGGTCAGCGCGTGGCCCACCACGGCGGCGGTCGAGGCGGCGAGCTCCGGGAACGACCGCGCCAGCGCCCCGGGATCCTCGGCCGCCATCCGCTGGCGCACCTGCTCGTGATGACCGAGCTCCGCGACCAGCGCCGTGACCGCCGTTCGGCGCAGCTCGGAGAGCGCGCCGGTCGGCAGCCAGCCGCTCTCGGCGAGCACCTGGGACACCAGCCGCGCGTAGTGCTCGGGGTCGCGATCGAAACGCGGGCCATCGAGGAGGATCCGCTCGAGCAATCGCCCCGCGACGACCTCGGGCGGTGCCGGCGGCGGCGCCGACGCCGCCGATGGTGCCGCAGGTGTGGGTGGTGGCGCGGCGACGGTGCCCGGTGCGGACGGCGAGGCGGCCCCTCCGTCGGGTGGAGCGGTGGCGGCAGCGGGCGCCGCCGGGGCCGCCCCGGGATCGGGGGGGGCCGCGGGCGGCGGGAGCTGCGCGAGGAGGTGCGGCGGATCGACCACCACGCGTCGCCGCGCCGCCGGCGCGGGCAAGGTGGCCGGCGCCGCCGCGGGGACAGTCACGCAGGGCGCGCTGGGGAGCGTGCCCAGCTCGGAGTCGTTCGCCAGGAGCGCGTGTACGCCCTCGACCAGCTCACCCGACCCCGCGAGGGCGCGCACGACGGCGGCCGTGCCGCGCCGGCGCGCGGACTCCTCGGCCGGTCTGCCCGGGGCCGGCCGCACCGCGGCCCGCAGCGGCAGCAACAGAAGATCGGTCGCCAGCCGCGAGCGGAGCTCCCCGATCCCGAACGGCTCCGGCGCCGAGGCGCAGGTGGTCGGCCCCCAGGTCGCCACCTCGGATCTGTGGCACCCCCAGTCGACGAACTCCGTGATGAGCGCCCGCCCGGCCCCGCCGACCTCGAGCTGGGGCGCCGGGTCCCAGCCTCGCAGCGCGAGCGCCACGAGCGGTGTCAGCGCCCGCGGCTCACGGGCCACCACGGCGGGCCCGCGGCTCGGCTCGCTCAGCCCGGCGAGCCGAGCCACCGTGAGCAGCGCTGCCATCCGCTCTTCCTCGGCGGCAGCGGCGAAGGTCGGTACGCGCCGGGTCGCGCAGTACTGCCGCACCTCCGCCAGCGCGAGGCGCTCGGGGCCGTCCGGCACGGAGAGCAGATCTGGCAGTACTGGCGCGAAGCCGCAGAGGACGTCCAGGCGATCCCAGAACCGGGACAGGGAAGAAGGGGCACAGAGCGTGCTCGTCGGCGGCGCGGACAACGCCGTTGCTGGCGGTGGGGCAGGTGGCGACGGTGCGGGCGCCAGCGGGGCCGAGGGAACGGCCGCGGACGCCGGGGCGGGCGCCGACGGCGTCGAGGGCACGGCTGCGGGCGCCGGTACGGCCGCGGCGTCGAGCGTGCTCGTCTGCGGCGGTGCTACGGCCGGGACCTGGCCCGCGGCAGTGCCCGTGATGGCGAGGACCAACGCGACTGCGGCTCCTCGACTCGTCGATGATTGGCCCATGTGCGGTTGCTCCCGGAGAACGCCGCGGCTCCTTCGCGGCCCCTTCATCGTGAGGTTTCGGGGTCGCCGCTCGGCGCCTCACCCTCACCGCCACCGAGCACGCGGTCCCGCTCGAGGTCACTCCCCCGGCACGCAGTAGCTCTCGCCAAGCTCGGTGTCGGGGAAGCAGAACCAGTCGCCGGCGCCGAAGGGCGCGCAATCCTCGTCGGTCGAGCACCCCGGGCCGCAGGTGCCGACCCAGCACGTAGCGGCGATCCCGGCGGAGCTGATGCCGCACTCGCTGCTGGTCGTGCACTCGAGCGAGCAGTAGCCGGCGCCGGTTTCTGAGAGAAATTCGCAATAGAGCGACTCGCAGTCCTCGTCGGTCGTGCAGGCGTCGCCGATCAGCGCTGTCCCTGGCTCGAGGCAGTATTCGGCTGGCGCGCAAGCCGCGCCGCCGCTTTCCAGGGCCACGCAGCATTCCGAGGCGCAGTCGTCGTCCGACTCGCAGTCCGCCGTACAGTGGGCGCCTCCGAGCTCTGGGAAGTTCACGCACGTGGTCCCGTCGCAGCAGTCCCCCTCGTCATCACAGGACTCCCCCGCCGCGACGCAAGCTCCGCCGCCCGCCATGCACTCGGCGGCAGCGGCGTACTCGTCGCTGCAGGTCGGGTTGTAGGGATCGCCGGTCGAGCCGCAGGTTATCGGCTCGGCGATGGCGCACTCGAGGAAAATGTCGGCCGCGGAGTCTCCCGCGTCCAGGCACCGCTGGACGTTCTGTGCGCAGTTCGACTCGCAGTTGGGGTTGAGGTTGCACCCCTGATCCTCGATCTTGGCGCAGTACTGGGCGCAGAGGCTGCCGCCCTCGACGTCGCGGCCGCCGCCGCCTTCGATGTTGGTGTCGCCCTTGCTGATGCAGCCAGCTACCACCAGGGCGGCCGCGAGCGCCGCCAGGCCTGATCCCCAACACCTGCACCCAATCATGTCACCCTTCTCCTCCTCATCTCGCGCCAACCGTGTGCGACGACCTTCGGCGCCGTGCACCCGAGCGCCCTGCCAGGAAGGGGGCCCGTCGACGAACCGTCGCCGCAGCCGTTCGTCGCGCCCCCGCGCCCAGCAGCTCCGCAACCGCACCATCGGACCACGTTCGGCCCCCGAAATCAATCGCAGCTCGGGGCGTCATCGGGACCTCGACAGACGCCCTCCACACACTGCGCAGGGAACTGGCACCAAGCGCCCGCGGCAGGGTCGCAAGGCCCGCCGTCGGTCGGAGCGCCGGAGCAGAACCAGAGATCGCCGGTCTGCGTGCAGGTCGTGAGCTCCCCGCACGAGGTCCAGACACCGTCCACCCACCCGCAAGGCTCCCCGGGCGCTCCCCAGGCGAACGCGATGCAGGTGCCGGCGTCGCACACGAGCTCGTCGGTGAGCCAGTCGCATGCCAGCCCGAGGTCGATGTCGCAGGTGTCGCCGAGCCCCTGGGATCGCACGCAGGAGCCCGCCGCGCAGGTCAAGCCGGCTTCGCAGAGGAGCTCTTCGCTGCAGGCCTCGCCCGGGCCAGCCGGGACGCCGCAGGTGCCGGTCGGCATGCACCACTGCCCGAACGCGCAGTCGAGGTCCTGCTCGCAGGCGCTGCCCGCGGCAGGCTCCGGACCACAGGCCCCGCAGGAGTACGGGCTCGCCTCGCACCACCCCGAGGCGCACTGGACGTGCGCGACGCACGCCTCACCGTCCGCGCGAGGTCCGGGCGGGGTGCACTCCTTCGGATCACCCCAGGCAGCCTCGTCGCACGACAGCTCCGGCCAGAGGGCGTGACACGAGTCCATGACCTCCACGGTCACCGAGGAGTCGGGCAAGTTCGCGAGATAGACCCAGTAGCCGCCCTCGCGCTCCACGCACGTCGCCGTGTCCCCGTACGCCCAGTGTATGTACCCCGGGAAACAGGCGGTAAGGGCGGTACAGGCGACCTCCGCGAGGCTCAGGGCGGCCTCCTCGATCGTGGCGCCGGTGCTCGGCGGGCAGTCGTCGGCGCAGTTGCACTCGTTCTCGGCACCCTCACAGACGCCGTCCCCGCAGGGCAGACAGTAGATTGCGCCGCCCGTCCTGGAACGACAGGTGCCGTCCCCCAGCGCGATCAGGTTGCCGTCCACCGGGGCCAACCCGGGGCAGCAGTCGGTCACGACCTCCTCCCCCGGGCGCGGTCGCACCGACGGGTTGTAGCTCTCCCCTTCAGCAAGGCAGGCCGCGCCACCGGCTCCGCCGGTGGCGTCATCGCCGCCGGTGCCGCCGGTAACTGCGCCGCCGGTGTCGTCGTCGCCGCCGGTGCCGCCGGTGGCTGCGCCCCCCGTGCCGCCGGTGGCTGCGCCGCCGGTGTCGTCGTCGCCGCCGGTGCCGCCGGTGGCTGCGCCCCCCGT
>CAYVRP010000119.1:8461-19769 GCA_964454025.1 uncultured Polyangiaceae bacterium
GCCGCCCGTGTCCGTACCGTCGCCGCCTTCCCCGCCGGTCCCCGGGGTGTCGTCCTCGCAGTTCTCTGCGTCGGCGCAGACGCCGTAGTCCTGCCCGGTGACGGCGACGCAGCAGTCGGAGTCGCAGTCGTCGTTACCCTCGCACATGGGCAGGCAGATGCTTCCCGAGACGTCGATGCAGTCGTACCCGTCGCAGCAGTCGCCGGTGGCGCTGCAGGGGTCTCCTTCGCCGCCGCAAGCCGGCGACGAGATGCAGGCCATCGCCTCGTCGGCGAGATCGTCGCACTGTGGCGACTGGGCGTTGCCGTCGGCATCGCAGCTCATCGGCTGGGCGATGATGCACTCCAGGAGCTGATCAACGGAAAAATCGCCGGCCTCGACGCAGATCTGCGCGTTCTGGACGCAGTTGACCTCGCAGTTCGGCGAGAGGTTGCAGCCCGACTCCTCGATCTTCTCGCAGTACTGCCGGCAGAGACTTCCCGGCCCCTCCTCCTCGGTGGCGCCCCCGCGCACGTTGGTGTCCCCCTTGGAGATGCACCCCCCGTGGAGCAACGCGCCCGCCAGCGCCAACGCAATCACCAGACAACCGTTCCGCCTCATGGCAAGCCTCCCATTCCCACCAACCGGGTATTGTACCCGCCCCGCGCGTCCGCTGAAGTCCCCACCCCGAGCGCTGGCGACGGCCTCGCTCCTGACGTGACCCGGGAGTCACCGACGGCGAAGCCCGGCCAGACCGGGCGCCCTGCGCTACCGCCCGTCGGTCCGCGGCGAGCGACTGGCGGCCGCTCCCACGCCGTCGCCGGACACCACCGTGCTCGTCAGGACGACCAAGAAGCGGGTTCACTGGTTGCCATGTCGCGTCAATGCCGCGTCACGCGCACATCCCCGGGCGCGCCGGCGCCCGCCACCTCCCTTTCGCCACTCGCCCACCCGCCGTAGCCTCAGCCCGTGCAGGACGCCGTTGCCGTCTCGGCCGTCGCACCCGGCGTCGGGCTCACCGGTGAAGGTGTTCGGTGGGAGCCCGACGCGCACAAGGTGGGTGCCGCGGGCGAGCGGGTGGGGTCGGCGTGTGCCGAAACCGCGAGGAGGGTCCCGTCGGCGAGGGCCGCGTCGAGGACGAGGGGGGCGCGTTCGCGCCGTCGACGGTGAGCTCGAGGACCTTGTCGCCCCGCAGGTGTCCCGCTCGAGCGAGAGTCCGAGCTGCCAGTAGCCGGAGCACGCTGTGTCGCGGAGGCAGTCCACCGACTCGTCGGGGCCGCCGATTGCCCTTGGCTCCTCGGCGCGAGGCGATGGGTCGCGAGGGTGTGCCCGGCAGGGCTCGGGGCGACCCCCTTGGCTCGCGTCGCAGCTCGGCGTCGCGAGCGCGGCGCCGGCCCAGGCGGGCATTTCTGCCGCTAGGCGCCTTCCCGGCGCCCCCGTCGCCGGAGCCCGACCAGCGCGAGCGCAACCAGTGCCCCGGGTCCCACGGGCGCCCTCCCCGCCACGCCGCACCCGCACCCGGCATCGCCGCCCTCCCCGCTCGCCGCCGTCGCCGCGCCCCCCGTGGCTTCACCGCCCGTGCCGCTCGGCCCGCCGCCGGTGCCCGGGTTGACGGAGCCGTCGCCGCAGCCGCGCACGTAGGACGGCGCGATGAACGTCCCCGCGGCGAGCCGGTCGCCCGCTGGCAGATCGACGCTCGGCGTCACCTCGGGGCCCACCAGCGGCCAGGCCTTGTCGCCGAGGAAGCCGGGCTTGCAGCCCCAGTAGTAGGACACGGGGAGCTCGTGATCGGACAGGTCCGGATCCCACGTCGTGGCGCCGCCCTCGACGTGTCCATGGATCACGTTGGTGGCCATGTCCGGCGTCCCGTCGTCCTGCAGGGTGCCGTTCTCGAGCACGTTGCCGAGGAGGTACTGGTAGTCGCTGTGGTCGTCGAGCGCGATGGCCTCGTCCTCGCCGCGGCCGTCGGAGCGGAGCTCGTCGTTCACCACCCGGTTGCGGAGGTAGGCGACGTGGGGCCCCGTGGGACCCCAGTAGTCGGCGATCCCCACCTGCTCCACCGTGTTCGACTCGAAGAGGTTGTTGTTCGAGTAATGGCCGTGGACCGAGATGTCCGGGGGCAGCCACCCCTCGTTGGGGACGGAGCCCTCGCTCTGCACGACCTCGTCGGAGTGGTTGTAGCCGAAGACGTTCCCGCTCGCGCCGGACTGGATGATCATCGCGTGCCGCAGGCTGCGGAAGAGGTTGTTCTCGACCAGGCAGTCCGTGGTGTGGAAGCCGAGCGAGGCGCCGTAGCCGTGGCCCCCGCCGCCGTGGTCCCAGGCGTGGTGCAGGTAGCTGTTCTCGATCTGGCAGCCGAGCACCGCCTCGGCGCCGACGTGGGCCTTGCGCGTCTGGTTGCTCTCGACCTCGCGCATCCAGACGTAGGCGGCGTTCTTCCACTGCACGGTGCCGACGTCGCTGTCGTTGGTGATCCGCTCGAGGTACAGCCGCTCGATGCCCACGTGCTTCACCAGTCGCTGCGGGCGGATCTGCGGGGAGTACTCCGGCGCGTAGTCGAGGTAGATCGGGCGGCGGAAGCTCAGCCGATTCCCGTCGATGGCGGTGACCTCGAGGAGCTGCCCCCGGCAGTCCAGCGCCCAGTCCACCTCCCACTCGGGGTCCGTGTACATCAGCGCGGCGTCGTTCGTCTGCTGGATCTCCGCCCACTCGCCCACCGTGAAGGCCGCCCCGTCGGGCACGGTGACGCTGGTGGCGCCCCGGGCCACGGGCTCGGCGAGCGCCTGCCAGTCGCCCCGGCCGTAGGTGACCACGCTGATGGACGCGGTGTCGGCGTTCCCGAGCAGGAGCCGGGACCGGTCTGCGCCCTCGCCCCGCAGCACGATCCCGTCGGTGCCGATCTCGAGGGTGCCGTTCAGGAAATAGTCCCCGGCGGGGACCCAGAGCACGCCGCCGTCCGGCAGCGCGGCGAGCGCCGCCTGAAAGGCTCCGAGGTCGTCCGTCACCCCGTCGGCGACCGCGCCGTGGTCGAGCACGCTCGCCACCGGCGCGGTGATCTCCGGGATGCCGCCGGGGATCCCCGGGTCCCAGGCGATGACCGGCAGCTCGACGACCGCGCGGGCGGGAGCGGCCGTGAGCAGCAACGCGAGCAGCGCCGCGCCCGGGAGCGGGAGAGGTCGCACTCGCTGGAGCATAGCATCGCCGCGGACCGCCACGGATCCTGCCGGCCGCCCGCGGCGCGCGGCCGCCGCGGGGCCAGCGGATCCATGCGTGACCGGAGCCCGCGCGTTGGGCTAGACCGTCGAGCGTGCAGGGTATCCTGGACCGCGCGACCCGGGCGTTCCCCCTGTGGGTGCTCGGCGCGAGCCTCGGCGCCCTCCTCTGGCCGCCCGCCTTCACCTGGTTCTCCGGGCCGTTCATCACCTACGGGCTCGGGCTCATCATGCTGGGGATGGGGCTCACGCTGCGGCTCGAGGACTTCACGCGCGTGGCGCGCTACCCGAGCTGGGTCCTGACCGGGCTCGTGCTGCAGTACACGGTGATGCCCGCCTCGGGGTGGCTCCTGGGCAGGATCTTCGGGCTACCGGCACCCTTGGCGGTGGGCCTGGTGCTGGTCGCCTGCTGCCCCGGCGGCACCGCGTCGAACGTGATCAGCTACCTGGCCCGGGCCAACGTGGCTCTCAGCGTCACCATGACGGCCCTGTCGACGATGGCCGCCGTGGTCGTCACCCCCGCGCTCACGCAGGCGCTGGCCGGCTCCCGGATGCACGTGGATGGCTGGGGCCTCTTCGTCGAAACCGTCAAGGTCGTGGTCCTGCCGGTGGCGCTCGGCGCGGCGCTGAACCGCCACGTGCCCGGCTTCACGCGCCGGGCCACCCTCGTGAGCCCGCTGGTCGCGGTGCTGCTCATCGCCATGATCGTTGCCAGCATCCTGGGCGCGGGGCGCGAACGGATCGCGGAGGGCGGGCTCCGGTTGCTGGGCGCCGTCCTGAGCCTGCACCTGTCAGGGTTCGCCTTCGGGTACCTGCTCAGCCGCCTGGTCAGCCGCGACGAGACGGTGGCGCGGACCATCTCCATCGAGGTGGGCATGCAGAACTCCGGCCTCGGCGCGCACCTCGCGCGCAGCAATTTCCCGCCCGGCCTCGGCGTGGACGTGCCGAGCGCGCTGTCGGCCCTGACCCACTGCGTCTACGGGAGCGTCCTGGCGGCGGTGTGGCAGAGGATCCCCGCGGGTCACGACCCCGCCCGCTGCCGGTTGCGCGCCGCGGGAGCGCCGCCGCCCGCCGCCGGGTGAGCTCGGACGCCGTTGACGACGGCTCCGGTGCGTCGCTCCTGCGGCCCGCCGCGGGGTGCTGGCACGTGGATTGCCGAGCAGGGGGGCGCGGGTGAGGCGCATCGCGACCGGAGGCGGCGGCCAGGCTCGCGTGGAACCGTCTTGGGTGCGGCTGCCGAGGTGGCCGCGCTCCTGCTCGCGGCCTGCGGCCGCACGGAGCTCGACCTGCCCCACCCATTGCGCAGCGTATTCGGGGCGGGTCGACCTGGCGCCGCTCGACGTGGTGGTGACGCTCGACACCTCGAGCTCGACGGACCAGGAGACGAGCGACGGCCAGCGCAAGATCGACGTCCCGCGCGCGGCGCTGGCGGACTGCGCGACCTCGACGCGGCCGCCGAGCGCACGCGCGCATCCCCCGGGGCACGAGGCGATCGTGCTGCTCGCCACCGACGGATTCCTCACCGCCTGCGACGCCGTCACCCCACCGCGTGCCCCACGCCCGATCGAGGGGATCCCCGCCGTCGCCGCCGCCGCCGCGGGCGCCGAGGCGAGCGTGCCGACCTTCGTGCTGGGCGCGTTCGCCGCCATCGAGGTGCAGACAGCCCGGCAGCAGCTCTCCTTCGTCGCCCGGGCGGGCGGCTCCGCGGGGGCCCAGGTCCTGGAGACGGACGGGGACCTCACCGGGCGGTTCCTCAGCTTCGCCCCGCGTCTTGCGCCCGGGTCGAGGCGGGCGCCGCCGTCGTGGTCGACGGTCGCTGCGACGCAGAGTAGACGCCGCGAGCGAGTCGACACCCGCTGCGCGGCCCGCGCGACATGGCGTCGGAGCGTTGCCGCCTGCGCCCCGGCGGTGACGTCGCCGCCCGCGGCACCGGTGGTGCGCCGCTTGCGTCAGCACGAGGTCCGGACGAGCCGCGGCCAGCGCCGCGACCGCACTCACCACCGCGACGGGTTCCCTCCCCTACCGTTGCTCTGCCTGGCAAATACCCGCGCGCCGGGGCCGCGCGCGGAGATCCTTGACCGCGCGCGGGTTCACCGTGAACCTCCCCTCATGCCGAGCTGGGCCGAGATCCAAGAGTACGCACGTTCCAAGTACATCCTGCAGCACGACGAGGAGAACTGGTTCTCGCTCATCTTCGAGTATGACTCCGGCCGGACCCACCGAATCAACGTCCGCAAGTACGCGGCCTTCGACGAGGAGTGGATCGAGTTTCTCGCGATGGTCTGCAAGGGAAACGAGATGCCGCCGAAGGTGGCGCTCCGCAAGAACCACGATCTCGTGATCGGCGCCCTGGCCCTCGACAAGGACGACGACTACGTACTCGTGCACAACGCGCCGCTCGCCACGCTCGACCTGCCCGAGTTCGAGCGGCCGCTGCACGTCATCGCGCGCACCGCGGACAGCCTGGAGAAGGACTACTCCGAGGGCCACGACGACTTCTGACGCGCCGGGGCGGGCCTGGCGCGGCCCCCGGGACGGCCGCGTCCGGGGGCGGGCGCGCCTCAGTCCCGCCGGTCGCCGCCGAAGATGTCGCGCTCCAGCTGATCGCCGGTGACCGCGACCTGGTAGGCGAGCGACGCGATCTCCAGATCGGTCGCGTGACGGAGCGGGATGAAGCCCTGCACGACGATGTCGGGCAGATCGGCGCGCCCACGCACGAGCGCGACCCGCGCGTAGCCCGGCTCGGCGATGCCCTGGAGGAGCGCCTCGACCTGGACCACCGGGGTGAGCTCGCCGACCTCCGCCTCGGCCCCGACCAGCGCCTTGCCCTCGCTGTACTCTTGCGTCGCGTGGGTGACGAAGAGGCGCACGACGTGGTGCCGACGATCGGGGAGCGGGATCGAGAGCTCGCACCACCGCTCCTCTTCGCGCCACTGGGCGGCGAGGATCCCGGCGACCCGCTCCAGGCGCTCCCTGATCTCGTCCTTGCGCCCGTGCTGAGCCGCCGCCTCGGGCCTCGTCACGTCGGTCGGGGGTGGCACGGGCAGGTCCTGGATGAGGTAGCGGGCGATGAGATCGTCGAGGTCGGTGTCCGTCTCCGGATTGCGGCGCAGGAAGTCCACGGCGCGCTCGATGGTCACGGGTCGTCCCCAGCCGACGACGAGCGGGCGGTTGCCGAGCGCCGCGCGCCAGGTGCGCGCCCAGGACCCGGTGTAGCAGGCGCCGAACACCATCAGCTTGAGGCCGGGGGAGACGCGCGCGGTTTCGACGTCCGCGGGCCGGACGCTGCTGGCGTCGCAGCACTCGATCGAGCCGTCTTCGTGCCCGTGCGCGCTCCAGTAGATCCCGGCCGGGGTGAGCCCCTCGACGCCCTCCCCCTCGCCGTAGAGCGCCTGCAGGAAGTCCTGCTTGCTGCCCTGTGGGTCGACCACCACCGTGAAGCCGGCCTCCCGGAGCACCGCGATGTCGTCGTCGATCTCCGCCATCTCGCGCTCGATCATCTTCCGGTCGATCTCGCGCGACTTCTTGAGCCCGAAGATGAACAGGAAAGACCTGCCGGTCCCGACGCCGTCGCCGAGCGGGGGATGGACGACGCGCACCGCGGGGTCATCGCCGCGGCCGTTGGCGCTCCAGTACTTCGGCCCCGTCTCGTCTTCCGACCACGCCGCCGGGCGCAGGGGTGACGCTTCCGGCGCGGCCGCGTCCGACGCCGCGGCCGCGGGCGGGGCGCTGGCAGCGGCTCCGGTCTTGGCCGCGGCGGCAGCAGCGAGGCGCGCCCGCGCGGCGGCGAGCGCGACGCGGCGGCCGTGGTTGTATTCGTAGGTGCTCATCCTGCCATCGCCGTGAGCCGAACGGAGCCGATCCATCTCGGCGCGGTACTCGGGGTCGTCTTCGGGGCGAGGAGGATGAGGGTCGTCAGCCACGGCCGCCGAAGGTACCACGATCGCCACCTTGGCCCAGATCCCAGCGCCACCGCTCGATGCGGATCGGGAACGCTCCCCGGAAGCGGAGGCTTCATGCGCTGCACCGCATGAGCGGCGGCCGGGCGGGAGCATCCCCGGCTGTCGCAGAGGTCGTCCGGGGACGCATGACGGGGCGCTCCACCTCGCCTGGGGCGGCCGCTTCGTCGCGGTTCCTCATCGAGGCGGCCTCTCGCGGGCGGCCCCGATCGCTGGCGAACGGTGGGCGGGAACCTGGGGGCCTGCCGGTCGCCATCGGCCGGAGGGAGGCCATCTCACCGGGATCGGTGAGGTGCCCACCGGGGGCGGTCTTCTCCGGCGGCGCCGCTCCCACCGGGGGCGCGTCAACGCCCGGATCGGCCGCAAGAGCTCTGCCCACCGGAGGCGCGCCTGGGGGCAGCACGGCCGGTAGGTTTTCGCCGACGTCCGGATCGGACGGTGGAGGTTCGTTCGCCGGGGGCGCGTCAACGGGTGGATCGGACGGAGACGCTGGTGGCTTCGCAGGCGACGGCACGACCCCCACGGCGGCGCTCCAGCACGAGCGCCGACGTCGACGAACCCACCTGCCGGGGTTGCGAAACCTTCACCGCGACGGCGCTCGCTTGCGAGCTCCACCTCCGGGACGTCCTCGTCCTCGACCATTGCTTGCTCTTCTGGGCTCAGCCCCTCGAGCTCGCCGACGCCGTCGCCGGGGTCTTTCACCTCGTCGATCTCGCGCATCTCCAGCCATCGGACGGGGTTCTCGAGCTACCGCAGGGAAGCCTCCGCTTGCTGAGGTCGAGGGGGACAGCGCCGCGACCCTGGAGTGGGACTGAGCGGAGGACCACGCCCTCCCGCGCATGGGGGGGCCACGCATTCGCCCCGGCGCAGACCCCGGTCCAGGGCCAGCCGCAACAGGCGCGCCCCCGTGACGGCGCCCTCCCCCGCATCGGCTTCACGGACACCGAGGCGCTGAACACTGTCGGCCGCGTTGGCGAAACCATGTCAAGCCTCCCCCATGTCGCTCGGTTTCTGGTTCTTTGATCGCGACCATCCCGCGATGGCGAGCCGGTCCGGTGGACCAGGCCCCTCCGAGTTGAGCGCACAGCATGGCGAGGACTCCTACGCCCTCGAGTCCGATTCCGGGGACTCCGGCTACCGGCGTGACCGCCGGGTGGCGATCGCCTCCGAGGGCTCGAGCGCCCTGCCGAACGAGCATCTCAGCCCCGCCGGCCTCACGAGTGACACCACCGGCTTCTGGTACGCCTTCAGGCAGACGACGCTCCTCTACACGGACGGCCAACGCTCCATGGGTCCTCCGGAGCCGACACTGGACTAGAGCGCCATGCTGGCGACCGAGGTCGGTGCCGCCTGCCCTTCGGGGCCGACCAGCGAGCCACGGCGCTCCGGTGTCATCCTCGACACCAGGTTGCTCACCGATGAAGCAGCCGAGGCGTAGGTTGCCGCCGTTCAGGCCGCTCTACTGGGGATCTGCCGCTGGCAATCGGGGAGCACCTGCCCTGAGCCGCACCTGCCCTTGTGGCGAGCACCGCAGCGTCGAGGTAGACGCCGCGGTGCTCTTGCTCGCGCCCGTTCGGGGGTAGAGCGCGCCGGGCACGTTGCACGGGAGCTCGGGCCGCACTGCGTCGAGCCCAAGCTCGACGCGCGCCACCGGAACGGTCGCTTCGAGGTGGTCGTGGACGACCATCCGTGGACCCGCACAGATCTTGCGGCATTCCGCGATCGAGCCCCAGTGGCCGGTGAGCAGTGAACACCTGGCACCAGCCGCGGCGAAACCGCCCTCGCCGCGCCTCCAGCAACGCCGCGGGGTGGACGCCCACGAACCCCGCCCGCTCATCTACTCGTTCCAGTTGGTCCAGCCGTCCCAGTTCTTGAACCGAGTCGTCCAGATCCCCCGGTTGTTGTAGTCGCCACCATCACCGATGAAGGCATCTTTGCGGAAGTTCTCACCCCCGAGGTGCCAGCGCATCCAGGCCACGTTCGCGGCAGCACCGTCCCAGGGGCCAGAGCCATGACCCCCTCCGGCCATCATGCCCAACCAGCACGGCCCCTGGTTTCCCGGGTTGTCGTAGTCAGCCTCCGCGTTCTCCCGCTCCATACCCTCTTCGCCATAGATGATGCCCGCCGGGACGTGCACGCCGACCAGTCCGTCATGGCTGAGGGAACCGCTGTTGTCCAGGAGAGCCGTCGCCACTCGACCGTCCACGAGGGCCGTCGCTTCGGAGGAGAGGCCGCCCATGGAATGTCCGAAGACACCGACACGATCGAGGATCAGTCGGTCGTACATCGGGCTGCTGGAATCGCCGTTCTGCGCTTCCAGCCAGTCGATCGCGGCCGACATCAGCTCGCTTCCTCCGCTTGACTCCCTGATCCCGACGATCACGAACCCCTGGGAGGCCATGCGTTCGAGGAGCATCAGATAGTCTCCTGGAGGAGTGCCGCCCCCTGGACCCCAGATGGCTACCGGGTGCTTCGTGTTTGGCTCGCTGGTCATGTCCGTCGGACGCACGAGGATATGACCACCCCCACTGAAATCGAGGTTCTCTTGCACGGTGGTCTGCAATGGCCCATTGGAATTGACATCATCACCTGCGAGCAGCACCGTGACCGTCGCGGTGCCGCCGGTGCCCGGGTCGGTGCCGCCGGTGCCCGGCGCGGTGCCACCGGTGCCGGGCTCGGCGCCACCGGTGCCGGGCTCGGCGCCACCGGTGCCCGGGTCGGTGCCGCCGGTGTCCGGCGCGGTGCCACCGGTGCCCGGCTCGGCGCCGCCAGTTCCCGGCTGAGTGCCGCCAGTGCTCGACTGGGTGCCGCCAATGCCTGGATCGGTTCCGCCGGTCCCCAAATCTATACCGCCGGTGCCCGGCGCAATGCCGCCGGCGCCCGGCGGGGTACCGCCGGTGCCCGGGTCGGTGCCACCGGTGCCCGACTCGGAGCCACCGATGCCCGGTTGGATCCCACCGGTTCCTGGCTGGGTGCCGCCAGTGCCCGGTGGCGTGCCGCCGGAACCGGGCTCGGTCCCCCCGGTGCCAGTAGCGGTGCCGCCGGTGCTGGCTGCACCTCCCGTGACTGTGCCTCCCGACGTTCCCGCGCCCGAGCGGCTCGTGCTGGCGTCGTCATCGCCACCGCCCGAGTCGCTGCAACCACCCAGGACGATACCGAGGATCCCGACCAAAGACGCCTTCGTCACCAGACGCTCCGCTCTCATCCATGCGCTCCCAGTCGTGGGCGGGGGCCAGAAGCCCCGGCCATCCGCACGGCAGTCGTCGCGATCGCGAGAAACGGTCCAAGGAAGTGGACCTTCCCCAACCTTTTCGGCTGAAGCACGACTGCCCGGACGCCGGAAACCAGGCTACCCAAGCGCACTGGCCCGCCGACCTGGCCCGTAGAGCAACCCGACGTTTGCTGGACGAAGCTGCTGCGCGGCAGGAGCGGTGTCCTCTGGTGGTGCGGTCCGCGGACGCGCCAGCTTCCGCACGGCGAGAGTCGAGAAGCTCGCGGCTGCCGCGCAGCCGCCCCCACCGAATACGCCGACTTCGGCGGCAACGCCGCTCGCCCTCGCGAGCCGTCCGTCGCCGCACTCCCGCAACTGCTCTCCCCCGCATGTCGCCTGGCGGCCGCGATCGCATGCTCCAGCCCTTTGAGCTTGTGGTACACGGACGTGAGCGACACCGGAAGCGTGTCTGCCACCCGCTGGTACCCCCCGTGAACGGATGATTCAATTCGCGCCACCACGACCTCCATGCGGTCGACCAGCGAGGAGAAGAGCAGCTCGCGCGTGTACTGCTGCCCCGCGTGCTTCGTGAAGAACTCGTCGAGCGCATCTGGCGTCAATCTGAGGGATCCCCCCCCATTTCAGGCATTCCTGCGCTTCGAGGGAAGAAGGCAGCGGGCCGTCGTTACGCTGCGGCATGAAGACAAGCAGGCCCAGGTCCATCCCCGCCATTGCCTCATCGTGGCCATGGACGGGACCGAATTCGACAAGGATTCGCCGTCCACCATCTGGCTGTACCTGATCACGCGGCACGGGCGGGCCACCCCCTTGGTCTGGCGCACCGTCGGCCGCGACGCCCTGGCCCATCATCGGAACCGCTACGAGGACGAGACGATCGAGCTGCTGCACTCGTGCCTGCCCGAGGCGGTGGAGGTGACCATCCTCGC
>CAYVRP010000120.1:0-19401 GCA_964454025.1 uncultured Polyangiaceae bacterium
GCCGGTCGCCGGAGCCCCGGGGCAGGCGCGGCCCGCGGGGACGGGGGAGGGCCTGACGGTCCTCGACTGGGCCGGTTTCCGCGGAGCGGTCAGCTACACCTTCGATGACGCCAACTCGTCGCAGATCGCACACTACCCGGAGCTCGCGGCCCTCGGCGTGCGGATGACGTTCTACCTGCAGACGGGCAAGTCCGACGCGGCGGACCCGGTGTGGGCGCAGGCCGTCGCCGACGGGCACGAGCTCGGCAACCACACCAAGAGCCACGCGCGAAACGCTGACGGTGCGGACATCGACGCCGCGACCACCTTCATCGAGGAGCACTTCGGCGTGCGCCCGTTCACGATGGCTGCGCCCTACGGTGACTCGAGCTACGCCGCGCCGGCGGCGGAGCGCTTCCTCATCAACCGGGGCGTGAGCAACGCGATCATCGCCCCCAACGGCAGCAGCAACCCCTATAACCTCCCCTGCTACATACCGCCGGCCGACGCCGCGGCGAGCGCCTTCGACGCCCAGATCGACGCTGCCCGGGACGCCGGGGGCTGGCGCGTGCTCCTGGTCCACGGCTTCACCGGTGGCAGCGACGGCGCCTACCAGCCGGTCGCCATCGAGGAGTTCGTGGCCGGCGTAGAGCACGCGAAGTCCTTCGGCGACCTGTGGATCGACACGGTGCAGGCCGTCGGGGCCTACTTCCGGGCGCAGAAGCTCGTGTCCGCGCTGGCGCCGACCCCGTCGGGGGACGGTTGGACCTGGTCCTGGACGCTCCCGGAGCATTTCCCGCCCGGGCAGTGTCTCCGCGTCACCACTGCCGGCGGCACGCTCACCCAGCGCGGCGAGCCCTTGCCGTGGGACGATCACGGCTACTACGAGATCGCGCTCGACGCCGGGTCGGTGACGCTCGTGCCTTGAGCGCTGGTCGCTGCAGGTCAGCGCGGGCGCGCGGTGACGTAGAAGAAGTCGCGCGGAGAGGCGCGCCCGACGTATGCGTCGCGATCCACGCTGAAGCCCTTCACCGCGGTCATGGCGGTGACGCCCGCCGCGCCCTCATGCCGGTAGAGCACGAACCGCGGGTACGAGTAGTTCACGTCGAGCTGGGCCACGTCATGGGCGCCGACGTGCATCATCCCGGTGGCGATGGCCCGGGCCGTGGTGGCGTTGCTGATGGCGACGAAGAGGGTCCGGCGCTCCCGATCGAGGCCGACCGCCGAGCGTCGGATCACGGTGTCGCCGTCGATGGTGGCTCCCCAGCGGGTCGAGTCACCGGTGAGCCCCGGGTGAAGCGCGCCGTTCTCCGCCATGCACGCGGGGGTCTGCCGCCAGTCGGTGAAGGAGGCACTCTCCGCGCGCAGGTTCGACCAGGTGCCGATGCGCAGCGCGCCGTCGGCGTTCGCCGCCACGGTGCAGGAGCCTGGCTTCGGGGGCGCGATCTCGAAACCGTCGGCCTGCATGCCGAACTGCCCGTGCTCTGACTTGAAACCACCGTTGAAGGCGGCGATGAGCGTTCCAAGCTCGCGCGCGGGGATGCGTCCCGGTCGCGGGAGGGCGGCCTGCGCGCCGGGCATTCCCTTGGGCTCGTGGCTGCCGGGGACGAAGTGCAGCTTCACCTGCGACAGGTCCAGCGCGAACACGAAGAGCTCAGCGTAGGGGCGCTTCGGGTCGGGGTGGATGAGGGTGCGGTGCAGGGGTGCTCCCTCACCGGTCGCCACGGGGACCGGCTGCCACTGGCCGTCCTCGGGGCTGGCCACGGCCGGGAACAGGGGGCCGACGTCGCGGGGTCGGAACGCCGGGACGGCGACGACCCTCTGGGCGGGCTCCGCCGGCGCTCGGCGGGAAAGCGCGGCGACCTCCTCGGGCGTGACGTCGGAGAGACCGCGCGCCCCGGAGCGGTCCAGGGCCAGGCGCAGGCGGTCTTCGGCTTCCGCGCCGAGCTCCTCGAGGGCGGTGACCGCCTCGCTACCGATCGTGGCCCGGAGGCCGTCGGCCAGCGCCGGCCCGAACCCGGGGAACACGCGGATGGCGCTCCAGACCCCCACGAGGCAGAGGGCAGGGAGGGCAAGCAGAGCCAGGGTCCTGGCGCGCCGGCGTGAGCAGGGACGGGCGGGGGGGATGGGCGAAGCCCAGCCGAGGAGGCCGCCCGGCGCGGCGTGAAGCGCGAGGACGGGGTGCAGGCGGAGGAAGTTGAGCGGAGTCCGCATGGGGGAAGGCGGGAATTGTCGACAGCAAGCGACGTGCCTGCCTCATTTCCGCCGGAATCCACCGAAAAATTCCCTTCTGCCCGGGCACTGTGCGTCTTCACGCCCACGGGGGCGTGTCGAGGAGCGCACGAGGCGCGAGGTGGCCACCCGCCGGGCACCGACCGCCCCGAGCGACCCCCGGGCCGGGGCCTCTTGCTCGGAGGCGGTGGTCGAGCGGTTCCGCACCGAGGTGCGCCTGGCGCGCCGGGTGACTCGACCGGACTTCGCCCGCGTGTGCGACGTCGGCCAGCTCGGGTCCGACCGTTTCCCGACGATGGATTTCGCGGAGGGAGAGTCGCTGGCCAGCGTCCTCGGTCGCGAGCGGCGCCTGTTCGCGGCTCGCGGCGCGACCGTTGCCGCCGTGGCGCGGACGGGCTCGGCGCCGCGCAGGTGGCCGGGGCCGCCCGCCGCGAGCTGAGGACCTGCAACTCGATGCTCGGCCCGGATGGGCGCGTCGCCGTCGGCGGAGCGCTCGGGGTTCAGCTCCTGACCCATGGATCCGCCTCGCGCGCGGAGGCCCACCTGCGCCTATCGGTGCGCGGTGACCCGCGTCACGGCCCCCACCGCGAGCGTCCGTGCCCTGCTCGCGCCCGGCGCGACGCTCGGGCACTGAGCGGTGAGGGGCCGGGCCCCGGGGCACCCGCGCCGCGCTCATTCCACGACCACCCGATCGCTCGCGCCGCGGCCGAAGGTTTCGGGGTCGTACATCTCTTCGGCCTTGGGGGGCGGCACCACGAAGCGGCCCGGGGTGGTCGCGCGCGCGGCGTACACGTACTCGTAGACGCCTTCCCAGAGCAGGGAGGTGAAGGCCTCGGCCCGCTCGTCGCGCAGGTTCTGGTGCTCGTACCAGGCGCTCGACCACCACCAGGGGGCGCCCTTCGCGGCCGGGTCGGGTGCATCGGGGATGGTCGCCGTGGTGGCGAGCTCCGGGTTCAAGGGCTCGAAGCCGGCCGGGAGCGGGTCGACCAGGGCCACGTGGTAGCGCCGCGCGCGCGCGACCAGCCCGACCCGGACCCGCACCGTGGCCCCGCGCTTGACGTGCCAGGCGCCATCCCGGTCGCGGCGCACGTCGCTCGGCTGCTCGACGGCCTCGTAGGTGCGGCTCACCGCGAAGCCGTGGTCGGAGGCCGCGAGCTCGAGATCCCTCGGCGCGTACTGCATCCCGAGCCGGTAGTAGAGGCGCCCGGGGCCGTCCTTGGCCAGCACCAGGGGTGAGGGCTGCGGCAGGCTCGCGAGGTAGTCCATCGGCACCTCGACGTGCTGCCGCTCGGTTGTGCGGCCCTGGAAGCGGTGCTCGGCGACCAGGCCGTCGCCGAGCCAGGCCCGCGCCACGAAATCCGGCGTGACCTTCTCGTAGGTCGCGAAGTAGCGGTCGAGCGCCAGGAGCACGAAGGCGTTCTCCTGCGTGTTGTACCAGGCGCCGCGCTTGCGCGCGGCGAGCAGCCCCTTGACCAGCTTGGGGACGAGGGAGCTCTCGGGCTGGTCGCCGATCATCGCCTCGAGCAGGATCCCGTCGACGCGCCGGTCCGAGTGGAGCAGGAGCCAGGCGCCGTCATCGTAGCCGGTGACGAAGTGGGCGTTGCCGGCCGTCTCCGTGACCCGGTTGCCCACCAGCCGGCGGATCTCCGCGACCTCACCCTGGTACTCCGCCTGGCCCGTGAAGACGGGCCAGAGCAGCCCCACCGCCTCGAGCGGCAGCCGGTCCATCCCGCCCGCGTCCTTGACGAGCTGCCGCGCCGCGGCGCGGTCGGGCTGCTGGGCGAGTTGCTGCACGTAGAGGCCGTAGGCGATCAGGACCTGGCGCACCTGCTGGGGGTAGACCGCGGGGATCCGCCACCGGATCCCCCGGACGTACTCGAGCCCTCGCCGGAGGGTTTCCTCCGGCACCGGGAAGCCCTTCTGCTCGGCGCGGACCAGCGCGTGCGCGACGTGGAGGCTGACGAAGGGCGAGGGCTCGCGATCGCGGCGCCACCAGTCCCAGCCGCCGGACCAGTGCTGCCGCTCGGCGAGCTTCTTCACGTCCTCCTTGACGCTGGCGAGCAGCGCAGCCTGGGGCGGGAGGCCCTGGGCCTGGAAAGCGCCGAGCACGTCGCGCAGCGCGGCGATGGTGAGGACGCGCGACGCGATCTGCTCGTTGCACTCGTAGGGGTACTTGACCAGGTACAGGACCGCGTCGGTCAGGCCCTGCAGGGCCGTCGAGGAGGTCGTGAGCTCCAGGCCGCCCCACTCCTTCACCGCGTCGCGCGGCCGGCGGACGGGCTGGGAGATGGCCCCCTCGGCGAGGCTCCCGTAGGTGGCGAAGGCCTCGGTGGTGGCGGGGGTCCACACCGGGAACTCGTGCTCGCTCGCGTCGTCGCCGGCCGCGCTGGCGGCGCCGACCTGGAGGCGCGCCATGCCGGGCCGCGCGGCGGCGGCCGGGAAGAGCACCTCCGCGCGGTCGTTGGCCGGCACCGTCGCCCGGAGGCCACGCGCTCCCAAGAGCTCGAGGTTACTGGCGCGGGCGACGACGTCGACCACGAGCGGCTCGTCGGTCTGGTTCTGCAGCACCACCGGTAGCCCGATGCGGTCCCCGAAGTTGAGGAAGCGGGGCGGAGAGGCGCGCACCATCAGGGGCAGGCGCGCCACGATCGCGTCTTCCGCGCTCCCGAAGCGGTTCCGCCCCGCGGCCGCCACGGCCATCACGCGGTAGCGGGTCAGGCTGTCGGGCAGCTTCACCTTGGCCGCAGCGCGGCCGCGCGCGTCGGTGCGAAGGTCCGGGACGAAGGCGGCCAGCGCGTCGAAGTCGAGGCGCACGGCGAGGCGGCTCGTGTCCTTCCCCGCGGCGCCGGGTCGGCCGGGCGTCGCGGCCTCCGGGGGCGCCACGGACGCCGGAGTCGCCGGCGGCGTTGGGCTCGCCACCGGGCGGGGTGTCGCCGCGGCCTCCTCGCTCAACGCGGCCTTCGCCTTGGACAGCCGGGGCCCGTGGCCGCCGCCGTTGGCAGTCGGGGCGCCGAGGTCGAACACCGCGCCATCGCGCGCTTCCCGCGATGCCCGCGCTCGCACCTGCATCCGGGCGAGGTCCGGCTGCAGCAGCGCGATGCGGTAGCGGAGCTCGAGATCCGCCGTCCCCTCGCCGCGCAGAGGGTAGAACACCTCGAGCGGATCCGGGGTCTTGAAGCCCGTGAGGGCGAGCACGGACTCGTCCACCACGACCAGAGCTACCTGGGCCCCCGCCACCGGCCGCCCCGTGGCGTCGGTGACGCCGACGGCGATCCGCGTCTTCGACCCGGGCTCCGTGGTGCGCGCGGCGGGCTCGACGGCGATGGCGAGCGTGCGGTCCGCGGGGGGCACCCGCAGGGTCACCTCGCCGCGCGCGAACGCCGGCCGCCGCGGGAGCGAGGGGTCGGGGCGGCCGCGCTCGTCCTTGCGCAGGTCGGCGCCGACGAGGGCGAGCCGCGCGGTGACGTTCGGGACGTAACGCTCGAGCAGGCTCACCTCGAGCACCGAGGTCGTTTCGCGCAGGGTGACGCGCCGGACCTCCTCGATCCCGTCACGGCGCACGGTGAGCACGCCCTCGGCGGGCGCGAAGGGCGCCATCACCAGCAGGCGCGCCCGGTCACCGCCGCGGTACTCCTCCCGGTCGGGGAGGAGCTCGACCTTGCCGGCGGGGACCTGCGGTCCCTCGGGGACGTCGTCGCCGAGCACCCATAGCCGGAGCTCGCTGCGGCTCTTGCGGCCGTGCTCGTCGGTGACGATCGCGCTGAGCAGGTGTTGGCCGCCCGCGCGGGTGGGCAGGGTGCAGCGCTCCGGCTCGTTGGTCGAGGTGATCGTGCAGGTGACCGGATCGACCTCGCGCTCGGCGTACTCGCCGCGCACCTGCTCCCATTCGCGGCGCGCCGCCCGCACCTCGACGGCGCGTCCGTCGACGGGCTCGCCGTCCAGATCGCTGACGAGCGCTTCGAGGACGATGTCCTCGCCCGCCCGCACCAGGCGTGCGGCGGTGCGCAGTCCCACGGTCACCGTCGCAGGGTGGACCAGCACGTTCGCGCGCGCTGTCCACTCCTGCTGGTTGACGTCGGTGACGGTGGCCTCGAGGTCGAGGCTCCGCGGGAAGTACGGGGCCAGCGCGTCGAAGTCGACGCGCAGGCGGTGGGCGCCGTCCGGACCCGTGCGGGCGCGCCACTCCTCGGGCTCGGACCGCTCCGGCGGACTCCACCAGGAGAAGAAGCGCGGTGCCTTCCCGAAGTGGAAGCCGCCCAGGTTCGGGGGCACGTAGGTGGCGTCTCTCGCGGTGACCGTCCACCTCACGTCGGCCGCAGGGAGGCCGCCGCCAGCGTAGTAGGCCGCCGTCACGGTGGCGATGGTGTGGCCACCGACCAGGTGCGGCCCCTCGCCGACGGCGGCGGCGACCTCGAACTCGGGGCGTCGGAACTCGTCGATCCGGAAGGGGTGGGAGAGCGCCCAGGAGTCGCGGCGCGTCGAGAGGACGATCGACGCCGGGCCCAGGTTGGCGTTCTTGGGCAGGTCGAATGCGAGATGGAAGCCGCCGGCGTCGTCGAGCAAGGCGCTCCCCTTGGCGAGCTCGGCTCCCCGCGCGTCGTTGACCCGGTAGCGGACGTCGCGGTCGGTCCCGGCCGGGAGCGCCTCGACGTCGCCGCCGCGCCCGGCGCCGAGCCGGCGCACCCAACCCTTGGCGTGGACGCGCTCGCCCGGCTTGTAGAGCCCCCGGTCGGTGAAGAGGAACCAGCGCTCGCTCGACCCGGGGAAGGAGGGCGCGAAGCCGTCGGAGCCCCAGCGCGCGCTCTCGCGGGTGGTGAGGAAGGCGACGTCGCCGTCGCGGCGCGCGACGAGCAACGCGCTCGGGGCGCCGAGGGCGAGCCGGGCGAGGCCGGTGGCGTCGGTGATGCTCCGACCCGGCACGCCGACCAGTGAGAGCTCCACGCCGCCGAGCGGGCTGCCGTCGGTGAGCGCGCTCGTCCAGCCGTGCAGGGTGTCCTGGTCCCAGAAGGCCTGGAGCCCCAGGTTCGTGGCTTGCACCCAGCAGCGCACCCACTCGCGGTGGACGCCGCCCCAGGGGTCCCGCCGCGGCGGTGTGGTCGGCTCGACGACGGCGAGGACCTGCCCGTGACCGTCGGCGAGCGCGGGGCCGAGGTCGACGAGGGTTTCGACCAGCTCGTCCGGCGCCGCGCGTGGTTGCACGACCCGGTCCAGCGCGAGCTTGCCGGGCGGCGTGACGAGCCTCTGATCCTGATCCCACGCCTCGCGGTACCGGAGGTAGGCCGGGTAGTCCTCGGGGGTGACGCGGTACAGGCGGACGCGCAGCGCGGGGCGGTTGACGCTGAACACCGCGATCTGGGCGGGGGACGCGGGGTCGGTGACGACCATGGCGTCCTGCTCCGGGAAGAGGATGGGCTCGGCCGCCGCGACGTCGACCGTGCCCGTCGCCGCCGTCTCGAGCACCTGGCCGAAAGTGTCGCGCAGGCCAGGGAGGAGGGTCACCGTGTAGCGGGTGCGACCCCGCGAGCGGCCGCGGATCACCAGGCGGCTCCCGCTGACGTCGACCTTCATCTGACCGAGCGGCGGATCGACGCGGACGAGCTCGCGATCGAAGGCGCCGGCGTCCAAGGGGTTGTTGAGCTCGACGGTCCAGGGCGCCATCGGCGGGCAGGGGCCGCCCCAGGCGCAGGTCACGTCCTGCAGGGCCAGGGGGTCGAAGGTTCGTAGCCCGAAGGTTTGCGGTCGCTCGGTGCGGAGCGGCCCCTCCGCCGAGGGGAGCCCGGCCTCGAAGGTGAGCTCGAACCGGGTCGCGCGGGGCAGCGGCTCCACGGCGCGGAACGCGAGCCAGCGGCCCGGCTCGGCGCTCTGCCGGAGCGCCCGCAGCTCGCGGTCCGCCGCGAGCTCCTCGTCCTTCGCCAGGCGGAGCGCGATGGATGGCGCGTCGGCGCTGGCCCCCGCCGGTCGCAGCGTGGTGTGGGCGAGGACCGCGGCCGGGTCGACGCGCTGATCGAACGACGCGAACAGGATCGGCTCCAGCCGCTGCGGGCCGGCGCCCGGGCTCGGGTGGATGCGCGCGACGGGCGCGCGGGGGGTGGAGAAGGTCCACTCCTCGGCGCGCGGCAGGGGCTTGCCCGCCGCGCTGCGAGTGCCCGCGGGGATGGTCACGCGGTAGTCGGTGGCCATCGGGAAGCGCTCGCCGTCGGGATCGAAGAGGACCGTCTGGGTCCCGATCCAGCGCCAGCGTCCCTCCGGCTGCGGCGTGAGCCGCACCGGTGGCGCGGTCTTCTCGAGCTCGGCGTGCGAGGTGAGCTCGATCATCGGCTCCGAGAAGGTGACGGAGAGCTCCGGCACCATTGGCACCAGCCCCTCGGGGGAGCGGCGCTCGACGACCAGGGGCCGGTCGGCGGGGACCGGGGCGCTCGCCGCCAGGGGTCGCACCGCCGGCGGGAAGGGGGTCTTCACCGTCTCGCCCGGGCGCGGCGCTGGCAGCGACCGTTCGCGCAGCGCGAAGCGCTTCACGCTCGGGGCCTTCGCCATCGGCGGCAGCCGCGCGAGCAGGGCCTTGGTGTCCTCGTCGGCGAGCGTCGTCACCTCCACGCGCTGGCGCGCGGGGGGCTCGGGATCGGCGTCGCTCAACCGGAAGCCGAGCCCGGTCTTCGACTCCTGCCACCGCACGGGCTCGGGGATCGGGGCGGTGATCACGTCGGGCGGGGGCGTCACCGGCGGGAGCCGGTGGGGGCACCCACCGCTCGCGAGCGCGGCGGCCAGCGTGAACCACAGCGTGACGGCCCGGGGTGACGCGCTCGACGGTGCGCCGCGGATGAAGCCCGAGGATTGCCTCCGTACCATGGCGGAACGGTCACGCAGCGGCTGGCGCGCCGCAAGGGCCGTGCGCCGCGAGCCGGCGGATCACTCCCCCTTGAAGGGCTGGACGGTGCAGTTCTTGACCCGGCAGCCCTCGACGTCCACGTAGTAGATCTTGGCGGGCTGCGCCGCCCAGCAGCCCTCCGCGGTGGTGTCGTGCTGCCACCGGTAGACGCGGCGTCCCGGAGCGCGGTTGACGAACTCGCCAGAGTAGACCCGGCGGCGGTCGTTGAGGGAGACGCGCGCCTTGAAGCGGTAGAAATTCCGGACCGGTGCCGGGTCCTGGTAACCGGACGAGGGAGCGGCGAAGTGGAGGGCGAAGCCGAGCTTGCAGCCCTCGCCCAGGCGCTCCATCTCGATCCGATCGAAGGAGTGAGCGTGGATGGTGGTGCTGATCGCCTGATCCACCTCCCAGCCCCAGGCCATCGCCGCCGTCGTGATCCCCGCCGCGAGCGTTCCCAGCCCGAGCGTCGTTCGCCACCGTGAACCCATGAGCTTGCCTCCCGCCCGCGATTGTCGACCGGACGCGCGGCGGCCGCCACCAGGCGCTGGCCAGGCCGAAAAAAGGCTGGCGGCGGCGCGCGCGGGGCGGGCGCTTGGCGACCTCCAGCGGCCTCGTCGTCCCTCCGTCTCGCCATGGCCAGCAGGCCCCGGGCTGCCTCGACCTTCTCCTCGACCTCGGGCGGAGTGAGCCGCCGTGAGGTGACGTGGTCGGCGCGCTGCCGGGCCGTCCGAACCCGCTGGAGGGCGGAGCGAGCCTCGACGCACGTCGTGGGGGCGAGGTGCGGGTCGAACCGGTGGAGCGGTCGACGGTCCGTCCTCCCGGCTTCCGGCGGGCGCCCCCCCCTAGCCGCCTGCGCCCGGATCGACGGGGCCGGCCACGAGGTGCGGACACGCGGCTGGGCGCGCGGTTTCGAGCGCCTCCCGTCCTCCGCGGAGCGACTCCGGCAGCGGCGCGGGGAGTCGCTGTCGGGGGCGCCGTCCTCCTGCCGGGCGGGTAGGGCCGCCACCTCGCAGACGACCGGTTCGAGGGCGGTTCCGGCGACGAGGAGCGCCGGACGCAGCGTTCGGCGACCAGGGGCGCCGGCGCGGCGCTCACCCCGAGGGGCCATCGGCGGCGACCCCGAGCCACGCGATCGGATCGAGGCACCTCCCGCGCGGCCCGGGCGCGACGGCGGTCACCGCCGCGCCGGACCCTCGGTGTGGTCGCGCAGCCCGTGCGCGCGTGGGTAGCGTGCGGGCTGCCCGAGCCAGTGACGACCCCGCTCACCGGAGCACGAGCTCGCGCAGCTCGGTGCCGCCAGCGTAACCGTAGCTCACGTAGCGGTCGAAGCCGTCCACCAGGACGCCGACCGGGCGATCGGCGAAGATGCGATGCACGCCGTCGTCCTGCACCCCGGGCTCGAGCGTTATCCCGTCCTCCTCCTGGCGCGCGACGGGGAAGCCGAGCTGGCAGGTCCGGACGACGAACGGCCCCGGGTCTTCGGCGTCCGCGAGGCCCGCGACGGCGGCGGCGGTGCAGCTCGGGACGGCGTCGAGCTCGACGCCATCGAGCAGCGCGCGGGTGTCTGCCGGGGCGACGACGCGGACGAAGTCGAAGGCGTACTGGTCGGGGGTGAGCAGGACGTAGCTGGTGCGGAACTGCTCCACCGGCGGCACGATGGTCAGGCTCGGATCGCCGCCGGGAAGGCTGCGCGCGATCCCCGCGGCCTGCTGCGATGGCGTGACGTGCCCCAGGATGACGGGGGCGTCGCTGGTGAGCAGGAAGGGCGAGGTGGCGACCAGATCGACGTGGTCGCCCAGGTCGACCAGATCCGCCTCGAACGGCACGCCGTCGACGGACGCGCGGAGACGCGCGCCGTCGGCGGTGGTGGCCACCACGCGGAAGTACTCGGGCTGCACGCTCGCGGGGAGTCGCTCGCCCGCGGCGACCAGGGCCGCGACGCGGTTCGTGGAGACGCTGGCGACGAAGGTGCGCCCCGCGGTGCGGACCGGATCGAGCTGCTCCTCGAGGTGGTCGGCGCAGCAGGAGCGGCCCGCGAGCACGGCGAAGTAGGGAGCGGCGCTGGCCTCGCTGCCGGTGAAGACGACCACCGGCTGATCGGCCTCCACCGTCGATCCCGTGAAGTCGGCGTTGAAGTCGTCAGTCTCGAGGTTCAGCACGTCGAAGGCGTCGAGGCCGACCTCGAGGACCTCACCGGCGGCGAGGGCGGGTACGGGCGGGAGGCCGGCGGCGGCCGCGGCGGCGGGCGCGGCCCCGATGACGCGGGTGGCCGCCGTGACGCGCACGCGCGTCCCGTCGCGGGTCCCCACCACGGCGAGGAACGCGCGCAGATCGGTGGGGTGTAGGGGGTCGAAGTTGGTGTCGGGGTCGTCGGTGGCCGCGATCGTCTGGGGCCAGCCGAGCACGACGTAGCTCGGGGTGAGCTGGCCGGGGGTCACGACCAGGGACTCGACGGGCTTGAGCAGGGAGGCGTCGTTGGAGAAGACACCGACGTTGTCGAGCGGGTTGAACTGGTAGGCGATGATCGGCACGTCGCTCCTGATCCGGAAGGCGGTGCGGGAGAGCGCCGTGTGCGTCCCGGCGTCGAAGGTGCCGGGCGGGGAGCCGTCGACCTCGCGCGGGCCGAGCCGGAACACGCGGAGCCCGAGCGCGGGCAGGGTCGCGGCGGCCACCTCGATCGGCGCGCTGGGATCACCCGGCCGCCCTTCGTCCAGCTCCACCGTGACGTGGGCGGAGAGATCGGGCTGCGGGTTGCTGACGACGACGGCGAACTGCTGGGCGGCGGCGTTGAGGTCGGCGGCGAGGTGGGCGTTGTCGAGGTCGACGGCCCAGTACTCGCAGCCGACGTTGCTACGTTCCCGGGCGGCCTGGTGGCAGAGGTGGACGCAGGCGCCGTCGCGGCACGCCACCCCCTCGCCGCGACAGGTTTCGATCGGGGTCTGCGTCTCGCCATCCGCGTCGCAGCGGACGACGTCGGCCCCGTCGCAGGCGAGCGCCTCGGGGACGCAACGCGCGCAGGCGAGGAGGCTCGGCGCGCAGACGAGCCCCTCGGCCCGGCAGTCCGCGAGGTCGACCCAGCGGGGCTCGCCGTCGTCCAGTTCGCAGCGCTGCAGCGCCGTCCGGCAGCGGAGGTCTCCTACCTCGCAGCGGGCCGGGGGGGGCGCGGGTGGATCGACCCAGCGCGACGTCTCGTCGAATTGGCAGGCGGACCCGAGGGTCGCCACCAGAGGGGGCGCGGCCAGGGCCGCCAGGCGCCGTCGCCCGGGTTCACCAGTAGACGAGGAACTCGTCGCGCGCATGGGCCTCCCAGCGGCGGCTCGAGAGATCCGCGTAGCTCCAGGCCGCGTAGTCGAAGTCCGGGATGACCACCGCGGTCACGGTCACCGTGAGCGGGCCGCGGACCAGGCCGAGGTCCTCGCCGAGCGCGTCGAGCGCGGGCAGCTCCGTGGCCGTGACCCCCGCCGGGAGCACGACCGTCCAGGTGACGAGGTCGTCACCGCTCGCGATCTGGACGTAGGTGAGGCTCGGGGCTCTTCCCCCCGGAGGGTGCTCGACCGCGAGCGTGCGGCCGTCCCAGGCTCCGGACGGCGCCGGCGCGACGAGGGCGGGGACCTCGAGGAAGCCCTCGATCGCCCAGGCCGTCCCCGTCGAGCCGCCGGAGAAGATCCCGAGCTCGCTCGAGGGTTCCCCCCCGGCGCTCCCGGTCACCGCGCGCACCTCGGTGACGTAGGTGGCCCCGGCGAGCGGCCCGACGAGGGGCGGCAGCCCGACGAAGCGGATGGGATCCGAGGTCGGCAGGAGGCGCGTGATCGGGCCGACGGGGAGCGCGAGGTGCTCGTTCGGGCCGACCTTGACGCCGACCTTGGCGATCAACCGGTCCGGGCCGCGCGCGGTCGGCGTCGGCGCGGTGACCTCCACCGCGAGCGCGTGATCGAGCGGGACCACCACGTCGATGAACAGCTCCCGGGAGGCGCCGTCGACGCCGACGGCGACGCCCCGCAGGAGCCCGAGGGCGTAGGCGACGAAGCTAGGCGGCGACAGCGTGCGATCCTCGACGCCGGCGAGCGCGTAGAGGGTGTGGATCCCGGGGAGGACCGGGAGGGTGAAGGTCGAGCCGAGCACGCCGACGGCCTCTTCCGTCACCGCTTGGTCCGCGCTGGGGAGGGTGAAGCCGCGGGAGGCGCTGGCGTTGGCGGTCAGCACGTAGGCGGCGCGACGCGCTGTCTCCCGCGCTGGTGACGGGACGTTGCCGAACGGCGGGCGTTGGAACTCGTTGACCTCCGGCCAGAGCAGCTCCCCCACCAGGGTCACCGCCCGGGGGTTGTTCCCGCCGGCCGCGGGCAGGTCCCCGAGATCACCGCAGGCGGGCGTGAGCACGGGGTCGAGGTACAGCGTGACGTGATCGACCGGCACGCCGACCAGGGTCATCGGCTGGTGGCAAGGGGCCGCGGCCGTCACCGTCCGCGTGGGCGCGGCGTCGGGGAGCGCGATCTCGGCGCGGCCGTCCTCGCCGGTCATCGTCGCGGTCGCGAGCTCGGCGTCGAGCACGACGGTCGCGCCGGGGAGGGGCGCGCCGGTGTACCCGTCGAGCACCAGCACGGTGAGGCTCCCGTCGAGCACGTCGCCGGCGAGGCCGCCGCGGTAGCCGTCCTCGGTGTCGGCGTAGGCGAAGGCGTCGAGCACGGTGAACGAGCCGGCGTCGGTGGTGAGCGCGACGGCCTTGGTGCCGGGCGGGCCCGGGGGCGGCGGGCAGCGGAGGCGGCCGGGCTCGGCGAGCTCGAGATCCGTGCACGGCGCCCCGGCGACGGTCACCGCCGCGCCTCCGGGCCCGAGCTCCAGCGC
The DNA here is from genome assembly GCA_964454025.1 of uncultured Polyangiaceae bacterium. GTDB lineage: Bacteria > Myxococcota_A > Polyangia > Polyangiales > Polyangiaceae > JAFGBI01. Next base: position 13,919 of record CAYVRP010000120.1, read on the forward strand.
GCCGACCAGGAGCTCGAGGCGGGGGCCGCCGCCGGTGGGACCGGTTGCTGGCGACACCTCGAACGCGTCGTACGTGTACGCGTCGGGGAGGGTGCGGCGGGTCGACTCGTCGTCGCCGTTCTGCACGGTGAGGGCGGTCGGCCCCGGGTCGCCCGGCGGGGTGACGACCTGGAGGCGCGTCGCGTCCACGGCGACGACGTCGCCTGGCGGGACCTCGGTGTCACCGAGCCAGACCCGCGCGTCGGGATGGAAGCCGCTGCCGCGGACGAGCACGGTGCGGCCACCCGAGGGGGGACCGTGCGGGGGATCGACGCCCAGGAGGGCGTGGGGATCGAGCGGCGGGAGGTTGGCGAGGGGCTCCGAGGTGGGCACCTCGAGCACGACGGGATCGCCGTCCCCCTCGAGATCGACGCGCTCGGGGAGGTCACCGGAGCGGGCCAGGCACGCCGCGGCGGCGAGGGCCGCGGCGACGAGCAGCCCCGCCTGCTCCCCGCGGGTACCAGCGCGGGCGCGGGGCGGGCGGCGTCCGGTTGCCACCTCGGAAGGGTAGGATCCCGCGTCAGGGCCGGCAAGCGCGGGCGACGCGGGCGATGAGCGCGGGGCGGTCCGGGCGTCAGCCGGTGATCGCGCGCGCCACCGCGAGGGCGCCCGCCTTGCGTCCGCCCGCCTCGCGCGCGGGGTCCGGCACGGTCGTCGCGTCGCTGATCGGGGGGGGCGCCTCGGCGCCGCCGGGCCCGACGCCGGCCGGCCCCACGCAAGCAGGACAGCCCGCCGGGCAGGAGCAGCCCTCGATCAGGTGTACGGCGCGCTCCAGCAGCTCCGTGGCCCGCTCGAAGATGCGGGGCGCGAGCCCCACGCCACCGGGATGGGCGTCGAAGAGGAAGACGGTGGGATCGAAGGCGCCGGTCCGCCCTGCGCGCGGATCGCGGCCGGCCGGGCGCGGCGGAGCGACCGCGGGGGCCGCGCCCGGCGCCGGGGGCGCGGTGGGGCGGGGGCGGAGCTCGCTGTGCGGTTCGGCGTCGGCGGCGTCCGCGGGGGCGCCCGCGTCTCGCCCGCCGTCTCCCAGCGTGCGTCCGAGGTCGCGCGGATCGCACATGAGCGCCACGGTCGCGGCTGTCTCCAGCGCCGCGCCGAGGCCCCGCAGGCCGTCGATGATGGTGGCGCGGGGGTAGGGGAGGCGGGCGAGCTCGGCCTCGCGCAGGGTGAGCCAGAACGCGGTGGTGTGCATCTGCATCTCGGGCAAGGTGACGTCGCCGTAGCCCGCGTTCTCGTGGGTGAAGAACTTGATCTTCTTGTACCCGGTCACCTTCTCCACCACCTTCACGTCGCCATGCCCGATCACCGCGCGACCGAGGGCGTCCTCGCCCACGGGATCGATCACCTCCACCGTACGGTAGGTGAGCGCGGTGGTGAAGTAGTCCGGCTTGACCTGGCGCACGAAGGCCTTGTGGTTCTCGTAGTCGAGCCGCTCCACCTGGTACTGGTCGGCGTCGTGCTGGTAGATGGCCTGCTCGTGGAGCATGGTGTGCGCCGCGCGCCAGTCGAGCTCCGCGAGGGTCCGGTCGGTCTGCAGATCGATGATGACGAAGTTGTCCCAACCGACGTTGCGCAGTGAGACGTGGTTGGCCGGGAAGGCCTCGCCCGCCCAGTGGTAGCTCTGCCCGGCGGCGTGCACGAGGCCGCTCGCCGCGAGGTACTCGAGGGCGTCGCGGGTGGCCTGGGGGTCGAGGCCGAGATAGGCTTCGCCGATCGCCGGCGCGGGCCGGCTCGGGCGCGACCCGGGCGGCGCGAGCGTGAAGGGCGCCTCGAAGGCGGCGCACTTGAGGTGATCGAGCAGGATCTCGACGTTGCCGGGATCGATGCGCGCCTCCTCGGCGGCGGCGCCCAGGAGGAAGCCGGGGGAGCCCGCCAGGTGCTGATCGAGCGCGTCGCTGGTGCAGACGAGCACCGCGAGGCTGGTTCCGCCCCGGCGGCCCGCGCGCCCGAAGCGCTGCCAGGTGCCCGCCACGGAGCCGGGGTAGCCGGCGCAGACCACGGCGTCGAGATCGCCGATGTCGATGCCGAGCTCGAGCGCGTTGGTGGCGACGACGCAGAGGATCTCGCCCTCGCGCAGGCCCCGCTCGACGCGCCGGCGCGCGTCCGGAAGGTAGCCGCCGCGGTAACCCATGATGGCGTCCGGCCCCGCCACGTGGGCCGCGCGCTCGCGCAGGTACTTGAGCATGACCTCCACGGAGTTGCGGGAGGGACCGAAGACGATGGTTGGGACCCGAGCCTCGACCAGATCGCCGGCCAGGCGCACGGTGGCCTTGAGCGCGCTCGCCCGCACGCCGAGCTCGGGGTTGACGACCGGGGGGTTGTAGAGCAGCACTCGCCGCTCGGCCTGCGGGGCGCCGGAGCGGTCCACGAGCGTGATCGCGCCAGGATCCACGTCGAGCAGGCGCGCGGCGTGCTCGCGCGGGTTGCCGATGGTCGCGGTCGCGGTGATGAAGCGGGGTCGCGCGCCGTGGAACGCCGCTACCCGGCGGAGGCGAGCGATGACGTGCGCCAGGTGGGAGCCGAACACCCCGCGATAGGTGTGGAGCTCGTCGAGCACGACGTAGCGCAGGCTTTGGAAGAGCGACGCCCACTTGGCGTGGGTCGGCAGGACGCCCGCGTGCAGCATGTCCGGGTTGGGCAGCAGGATGCGGCTGCGCTCGCGCGCCGCGCGCCGCGCGTCGCCCGGGGTGTCGCCGTCGTAGACGATGGCCGGCAGGTCGAGCCCTGCCGCCGCGACCAGCGCGTGGAGCCCGTGCTCCTGATCCCGGGACAGCGCCTTGGTGGGGTAGAGGAAGATGGCCGTCGCCGTCGGGTCCTCGACCAGGGCCTGCAGGACGGGCAGGTGGAAGCAGAGCGTCTTGCCGCTGGCGGTGGGGGTCGCGATGACCACGTCGCGCCCGGCGAGCGCGGCCGCCACGGCCTCCGCTTGATGGGAGTAGAGGGCGTCGATCCCGTGCGCGGCGAGCGCTCGCCGCAGCGCGGGCGCCAGCCCGGCGGGCAGGGGCGCGAAGCTCGCCGGGCGGGAGGGGAACGCGTGGTCCGCCACGAGGCATGAGCGGACCGACCCCTCCGTGAGCCATTGCTCGAGGACGGCGTCGATCCCCTGGCGGCGCTCCCAGGGCGGAGAGGGCATGGGCGGGATACTAAACGGATGTGCGGTGCCTGGCAAACCCGCAGCCAGAATGTCCCCGGGGCGCTCCCCCCGCTGGCCCAGACGGGCGACCTGTCGTAGGAAACCGCGGCGATCCATGAGCGACCCTCGCGAGCCTGTCGAGCGCGTGCCGGACCCTCTCCCGTCGGACCCCGCGCTGGCCGCGCCCCCCGCCGAGCACGAGGAGCCGCGGGACCCGGGGGTGAGCGCGGCTCCGGCCCAGGCGGAAGTCGAGGTCGCGTCGCCGCGGCGCCGGCGCGCGCTCCCGGCGGCCAGGGCCGGTGAGGTCGTTGCGGCGGGTACCCGGGGTCCCACGTTCGTGTTCTTCGGCGCCGTCGCGGGGCTGTCGCTCCTGGCGGACGTCGTGACCAAGGCCTGGGCCTTGCGCGTGCTCTCGCAGCGCACCGCATCCGAGCCGGGGCTCGTCCTCATCGACCGGCACCTGACGCTGACGCTCGCCTTCAACCGCGGCGGGGCGTGGGGCATCCTGCAGGACGCGAGCGAGGTCGTGCGCCGGCCGTTCTTCCTGATGGTGAGCGTGGCGGCGATTGTCTTCATCGTCTCGCTCTACCATCGGCTCCACCCCAGCCAGCGGGCGCTGACCTGGGGGCTCCCGCTCGTGCTCGGCGGCGCCCTCGGGAACCTCACCGACCGCATCGTGCGCAACAGCGTGATCGACTTCATCGACTACCGGGCGGGGTGGGTGGGCCAGATGAACGAATTCATCGCCACGCGCCTGTCCAGCGGCTGGACTGTCACCGAGCACTGGCCCACCTTCAACGTCGCGGACGTGTCGATCTGCGCCGGGGTCGCGCTGATGGCCATCGACATGATGTTCTCGCGCCGCGGCCCCGTGCCGACCGCGCGCGAGCGGACCACCACCGGCGCGGGTTCGACCTCGCCCGACACCGCGGACGAAGGGCAGCGCCCCTCCCTGGGGGGGCTCCCCGCCGGCGCGCGCGCGCCGCCGCCCTCGCCCTGAGCTCCGACCGCGTCGTTCGCGCCCGAGGCATCGACCCGCATCGCCCGAGGGAGCACGATGTTCGGCCGGCTCTTCACGCTGTTCGAGGTCATTCCGTTCCCCAGCTACTTCACGCTGCTCGTGACCGGGTTCGTCTTCGCGACCGCGATGGGGGCGGTGTGGGCGAGGCGGATCGGGCAGGACCCCGACGTCGTCGTCGATCTGGGGCTGGCGATGCTGATGGCCGGCGTCATCGGTGGGCGCCTGCTGCACGTGGTCGCGGACGGGTACTTCTGGGACTACGTGCACCTCTGCACCGATCCGGCCGCGGTGAACTGGCAGGTGACGGAGGCCCAGTGCCGGAGCACGAGCTACGACGGGGTGTGGGACGCGGCGCTCGGGGTCTGTCACCCGCGGGCCCGCGGGGGCCTCTGGGACGCGGTGGACCGCTGCACCGCGTGGCTCCAGTTCTGGCGCGCCGGGTTCGCGTTCTACGGGGGCTTCGTCCTCGCCTCCGTCACGGCCTGGTACGTCCTGCGGCGCGATCGCTTCCCGTTCTGGAAGGCGGCCGACATGGCCGGGATCTCCGTGGCGCTCGGCCTGGGCTTCGGACGGATGGGCTGCCACCTCGCCGGTTGCTGCTTCGGCGCGACGAGCACCGTGCCCTGGAGCGTGGTCTTCCCGGGCCACAGTCCGGCGAGCGAGTCGCAGTGGAAGCTCGGGTTGCTCGGTTCGCCCGCGGAGCCGTCGCTGGCGGTCCATCCCACCCAGCTCTACGAGTCGGCAGGGAGCCTCGCCATCTCGGCGTTTCTCCTGCTCTACCTGCACGCAAGAAAGAGGTACGACGGTCAGGTCTTCCTGGCCTTCGTGGTCGCCTACGCCGTGCTCCGCTTCCTGCTCGAGTTGGTGCGAGCCGACGATCGTGGCGGGCTCTTCGGGTTGAGCACCTCGCAGCTCATCGGGGTCGGGCTGGTGGCCGCGGCGCTCGTCGCCCACCGCAGGCTCGGGGCCCGCGCGGACGCGGCGGTGGCAAACACGGCTGGCTAGATCGCGGGGAAGGGACTCGGCTCCGGGCCTGGCCACCGCCACCCGGGGGTGAGAGTGACCCCCGCGGGCGTCGTTCGGCGAGGATTCTGTTCCGGGATGGCCCGCGACGGGCTAGGGTGCTCCCCATGAAGGACGCACCGGAGGACCCGAGCCGCGAGGACGAGGACCAGGACGACGAGGAGCCGAAACCCGCGGCGGGCTCGAAAGCCAGCGCGAAGGGCGGCTCGAGTCGCGACGACGAGGACGACGAGGACGACGAGGACGACGAGGACGACGAGGACGACGAGG
>CAYVRP010000121.1:0-19010 GCA_964454025.1 uncultured Polyangiaceae bacterium
CCGCCGGAGCCGCCCGAGCCGCCGGAGCCGTACCGACCGCCGGAGCCCCCCAGGTCACCGGAGCCGCCCGAGCCGCCCGGGCCGCCGGAGCCCCCGGAGCCGCCGGTCCCGTCCAGGCCGCCGATGCTCGAGTCGCCACCCTCCGAGCCCCCGGACTCTCCCGTCGCGCCCCCGCTGCCCCCGCCGATGGTCCCGCCCGTGCTGGCGCCCCCGGAAGCGCCACCGTGGGTGCTCGCCCCGCCCTCGATCACCGCCGCGCCGCCGAGGTCGCCCGGGCTCGGTTCACCGCCGTTCGCGTCACCGCCCGCGCCGGTGTCGCCGCCGTTCGCGTCGCCCCCGGAACCCGCCGGGCCGGTGCCGCCCCCGCCGCCGGCGCGCGCGGCGGTCCCAGCGCCGCAGGCAGTGGCGAAGACCGAGGCAAGGACCAACACCGCCACCGGGTACCCGCGCATCTTCGACATCCGTTCCGAGCGGTCCCACTGAGTCCGCTCGCTCCGTAGCCATACGACGACGCCGCCGCCGGCGCCAGCGCCCGGAGCCGCCGACGACCACCGGGAACCCACGGGGCCTCCACCCGCCACAGCGAAGCGGACCGCGCCCGAGCCCGCCGGCGTGAGCCCGAGGGACCGTAGGCGGCCAAAGCCACCGCGACCCCGAACGACGCGGCGCGTAGGCAGCTAGCCTTCGCTGCTCGCGACCGCCGCGGCGGGCGCGTCCGGGCGGGCGCGCATCAGGATCCACAGGGAGGCGGGCAAGGCCGTGAAGTCGGCCACCGCGGCGAGCACCAGCGCGGTGAACGCGAGCAGGCCGAAATCGCGGATCGGGGGCAGGTCCGCCGCAGCGAAGGCGAGGAAGCCCCCCGCGTTGATCACCGAGGCGAAGAGGATCGCCTGCCCCGAGACGGTCAGGGCGTGCCGGAGCGACTGCTCCACGGTGCCCGTGCGGCGTCGCTCCTGGAAGTGGTAGAAAAAGTGGATCTGATCGTTCTCGGACGCCCCCAGGATGGTGGAGGCGACCAGGATGGTAGCGACGTTGAGCACCAACCCGCTGACGCGCATCACGCCGAACATGACGGCGATGGCGAAGACGGAGGGTATCAGCGCCATGACCCGGGCGGTGCCGCTGCGGAACACGACGACGAACGCGCCGAAGATGATGAGCACGGTGAGCACGAAGCTCTCCACCAGCGTGGGCACCAGGCTCTGCTTGACCTTGGCCTGGAGCCGCGCGGCGCCGACGAGCTTCATCTCGAAGGCCCCGAGCGCGGGGGTCCTCTGCACGGCGCGCGTCCACTCCTCCCGGATCCGCGCCTCCACCCGCTCGAGGCTGGCCTGGTCCTGGCCCTTGGCGATGACGGCGAAGTACGTCTGTGAGAGCGACGGCCCGTCGACGAAACGCCGCAACATGGGCTCGCTCCGGGCTCCCTGCTCCAGATCGGCAGCCATGTCCTCCTGGTCCTCGGGGTCCGTCGGCCAGGCGTCACCGTCGCCGGCGATGTAGCGCATCATCCGGAGCAGGGTGGGGACGCCCGCCACCGCGCCGACGTCCGGATCCGCCTCCAGCGCCTGCTGGTACTCGTGGAGCGCCGTGAGCACCTCCGGCTCCGAGACGGTGCCGAGCTTGCCCTGGAGCCACACCTGGGTGACGTTGAGCCCCGGCAGGAGCTGGTTGGCGCGCTGGAAGTCCTGATACTCCCGAGCCTGGTGGCTCATGTAGTCCACGGGGTTCGAGTACATCGGGGCGGGCGGCAGGAGCCCGGGCACCCCCACCAGGGCAGCGACGCCCGCTGCGCTGAGCGACAAAGAGGCCGCCACCAGCGGCCAGCGCCAGCGGAAGGAGAAGCGCGTGACCCAGGCCACGAAGCGCGAGAACCACGGCGTCGCGGGGCGACGCTCCTGGCGAGTCGGGGTGCGCAGCACCGCCTGCAGCGCCGGAAAGAGCGTGAAGGACACGAGCCAGGTCACGACCATCCCCACCGCGACCCAGAGGCCCATCTCCCGGATGGGACGGATATTCGACACGGTCAGCGCCGCGAACCCGACGGCGGCCGCGAACAGGGAGGCGGTCACGGCGACGAGCTTGTTGGCCAGGGCGAAGGGGTGATGGTCGGCCGGTGAGACGTCGGGTGGGCAATCGACGTACCGGGAGTGGATGTAGACGAACGACGCCGTGGCCGTGATGAGGACGGTCATCGGCACCATGGGCGAGACGATGGTGAACGAACCGCCCGTGAGTCCCACGTACCCGATCGACAGCGCGAGGCAGGCCGCGAGCCCGATGCCGAACGCCACCAGGGTCCGGACGGAGCGGAACAGCAGCAGCACGAGCGCGGTGGCCAGGGCCAGGAACAGCCCCAGACCCCGCGCCCCCGAGCGCCGGGTCGCGCGCCCGAGGTAGCTGGTGACGTAGGGCTGCCCCACGCAGCGGACCGCCGCGATGGGCTCCGCCCTCGCCCCGCTCTGGATCAGCGCCTGCTCGATGGCCGCCAGCACCCGGTCGCGGTCCTGCTCCGAGCGGACCTTCATCCCCAGGGGCAGGGTCAGGAACCCTTCGCCGACGAGGCCCTGCCGGCGGAGCAGCTCGCCGTGGTCGACGAAGGCGCGAAAGGCCGCGACCTCGTCGGGCTCCGCCGCGAAGCCGCCCTTGCTGCGCCGGAACGCGGTGAGCGCCGAGGTCACCTGCACGTCCGGGATGGCGCCGAGGGCCCGCTCCAGCCGATCGAGGACCGCGAGCACCTCGCGACTGAGCGGGTCCCTCGCCTCGAGCACCAGGAACGCCTGCTCCCCGGAGCCGAACACCTCCTGGAAGGCCTCGGTCGCGACGTAGTCCGGATCGGTGGTCACCACCAGGCGATCGATCGAGTTGTCATGACCGACCTGGGCGGCGTAGTAGGCCGCCGGCGGCAACAGCAAGGCGTAGGCGCCGAGCACGAGCCAGCGGACCGCCAGGAGGCGGCGGAAGACGGCCTGGACCGCCGGGTGCCGCGGGGCGGGCTTCGGATCCTGAGACATCGACGCGCAGCATATCCCACTCTCGCCGTCCCGCCGCGACGACCGGTGCACGACCCGCTGCTGGCGGCAGGGGCGGCATGACCTTGGCCTCTCGCTCACCAACGGCGAGGCCCCCGGGCACCCGCGTGCTGAGGCAGCTCGTGCCGGCTGGGCTCGGCCTCGTCAGGGTGCGAGGCGAGGTCCTGTTGCTGTTCGTGGCGAGCGACGGAGCCCGCCCCATCGACGACAGCCCCGACGCCCGGGGGCGACCCCGCCGAGGTGGCGGTCGCGGGCGACCGCGGCGGGGACAGCTTCGTCGCGGCGCCGAGGCGGCGCACGCCTGCGCCGAGACCCACCGCCCACCCGTAGGGCGCCCACCGGTCTTGCGCGCGGCGGCGAGAGGCCCCGCGGGCGATCGAGCGAACGCGCAGACGCGGCCGTCCCGCCGGGGGCTGGGCCGGCCGGGGATCCGGCCGTTGCACGATGGTCGCGCGGCGGAAGGTCGTCTAGTATGGGCTGGTCAGGGTGACGACTCCCGGAGGTACCCGGGAGAGGGGAGCGCCAGCGGCGGCGCTCCGGCCGGGGTTTCTTGGTTGGAAACCAGGAGAAGCCGATGAAGAAGAGCGACAGGAAGAGGAAGGCCGAGGCCACCGCGGCCTCGGACGACGCCGCGCTCCGAGCTCGGATCGCGGAGGCAGCCTATTTCCGGGCCGAGCGGCGCGGCTTCGCCGGTGGCAGCGAGTTGGAAGACTGGCTGGCAGCGGAGGAAGAGATCCTCCGCGGGGTTCAGGAGAACGGCGAGATCGTCGAGGAGGAACCCCAGACGGAGGCTTCACCCCAGCGAGGGTGAGGAGGACGGTCGTCGCGCGGTGAGGGACTCGAGCGCAGCGCGGCAGGACAGCCGCCGCCGACCGTGCCAGCGCTCGATCCGTCCGCGCCCGGCGCACGATCAGGATCTCGGCTGGCGGCGGGTGCGGTCCGCCCTCCCGCGTGGCGGAATTCGTCGCCTTCCGCTCCGTCGCCGGGCGTGAGACAGTTGCTGACGCCGCCGGGGCGTGAGGCGTTGACATTGGGTGCGCCCGCCCCGGACGGCACCAACTCACGCCGCGCCTGGCGCCGCTCGACCGAGCAGGCCCGGTGCGCCGCGTCGTCACGGGTCAGGCCGGCAGCGCGCGGGCGGGGGTTGGGTTGGTCGCCGACTGCGCCGGCCGGAGGCTCTGCCAGCCTGCTGCGAACCCTGCCCGCCGATGCAGGCCGGACGGGCCGGCGCGGTCGCCTCGCGTGACGAGCGGCCCGGAGCCGCCGCCACGCGCTCCCCGCACCCGCACCTCCGACAGGTCGTACCAGCCGTCTTCCCCTCGCGCCTCGATGCCGAGCCGGAGCGGGGCGAGCGCCGCCGTCGCGGGGGCCTCGCCGGCTCGGTCGAGGATCGCGAGCTCGAGCCGATAGGTTCCGGTCGCGAGCTCGGCCGGCAAGATGAAATGGTCCGTCACGTGGGACGTGCCCGGCAGCCATTCGCGCACGTCCGCCGCGCTCTCGAAGGTCACGGTGTGCTCCGAGCCGCGGAGCCGGAACGCCAGCGTCCGCGGCGAGTAGATGGGCGCCACGCCGAGGTTGGTCCAGGTCGATGCGATCGTGATCGGTTCTCCCGGCCTCACCGCGCCGGGGTGGCGCACCTCGTCGACGACGAAGCGGTAGCCGTTCTGGACCAAGAGCTCGTCGAGCGCGTCCAGGTACTGCGCGGGGATCTCGGTCCACTTGGCGTTGAGCACCGAGGCGTGCTGCTCGAGCGCCCACTGGAAGGACCGGTAGACCTCTCCCTCGGGCGGGGTCGCGGTCCAGCCCCGCTCGGCCCAGCCAGGCAGGGTGTCGCACACCTCGAGCTGCACGGGCGCGTGCTGCCAGGTGTCGGGGAAACCCGGGTAGGCGGCGGTCGCCTCGCGGATCATGAGCGGGTAGCTGTCGGTCTGGTGATTCCAGCTCGCCCCGAAGACGCCCCAGTCGCCCCAACAGTCCACCCGCCAGCCCGTGCCCGCCGCGATGGCGTGCACGAACACGTCGCGCTCGCCCGCCTCGCCGCCGCCGCCGAGCCCCAGCATCACCAGCGGCGTCCGCGCGAACGACCCCACGTAGGCGTCGATGAGCGTCGTGTAGGCATCGACGATCGCCGCCTGCTCGGCGGCGTCCGCTGGCGCGTAGATCCCGAACAGGCCGGCGCCGTCGGTGAGGCACGCGGTGTTCCACTCGCCCCAGCAGCCCACGGCGCCGATGTCGACGTGGTCCACCGCCGGGTGCCCGTCGTAACGCGCTGCCAGCGCCGCCACGAACCGCGCGTGCTCCGCCTGATAGGTCGGGTCACGGTAGTCCGGCCAGTACGTCGCCCCCCCGCGCTGGGCAGCTCCTGCCCCGGGGTGATGCTCGCCAGCCAGTCCGGGATGCCGATGGAGGCGGCGGCGATGGACGCGACGCGGAAGCCGAGGGTTTCGCCGAGCGCGTTCGCGCTCTCGAGTGCCCGATCGACCAGGTCGAACGCGATGGCCCCGCGCTCCGGCTCCAGCTCGCGCCAGGGCCAGCGGAAGTAGGCGGTGCCGCAGTCCGGGTGATTCTCGGGCCAGTTCTCCCGCGCGCGCGCCGCGCACTCCTCCGCCGAGAAGTCGACCGGGGGGAGGTTACTCCACCACCCGAAGTGGAAGTTCGCGAGGCCCATGCCGGGGTTGATGAGCACGGCGTCGATCCGTGGCGGGTGAACGGTGACGTCCCCGCCGCTCGCCGCCCCCGCGGCGCCGCTCGCACCCCCCACCGGGTCGCCACCTCCGCCCGCCCCCGCACCGCCGCGCCCGCCGCCGGCGCCGCCCGCGACGCCGCCGTCCTCGCCGCCCGCCGCGGCGCCGCCGCCGGGGCCGGTGCCACCGACGCCGCCGGAGCGGCCGGGATCCCCGCCCGTGGCGTCGTCGGCGCCGCTCCCTCCCGCGCCCGCGCGGCCAGCCCCTCCGAGGCTTCCCCCGCGCCCGCCAGCGTCGGTGCTGCCGCCGAGGGTGTCGCCAGCACCGGCCTGGCTGCGATCGTGGGAGCCCTGATCGTCCCCTCCGCAGCCCGCCGCCAGCCATCCGATCAAGACGCCCGTCGCCGTCCACCCTCGCAGCGCCACGTTCACCTCCCGGCAACCACCGCGCGGCCCCGGGTGAAGAGGATAACACCTCGGCCCCCTCACCGAGCCCGGCCTCGGCGGAGCACCGCGAAACCGCGGCGTCGCCGGGCCGAGTCGAACCCCGGACATCCGCCGCCCCCGTGGTATCTTGGGGCCCTCACGAGAGGAGGCCGCGGGTTGCCCACCCGCGGCGGGGGAACATGCGTCGAACCGGAGGATCCCTCTTGCTGGCGACGGCGCTGGTCGGCGCGCTCGCGTGCGGCGGCCGCGTCACGCGCGATGGCGAGCCGAACGGCGAGCGAGAGGAGAGCGCGCCTCCGGAGCGGGGGCTCGGGGGCACGCCCGTCACGACCGGCGGCCTCGCGCCGGAGGACGACGGCGGTGGGCGGAGCCCGGCGGGCGGCGCTCCCGCGGCGAGCGGCGGCGCGCCGGTCAGCGGTGGGACCGCGCCGGCCGGTGGTGCCGGCGGGGGCGCGGGCGGGGCTGCGCCGGGCGGCAGCTCCCTCGCCACGGGCGGGCTCGCGATCGGCGGCGATTCGCCCCTCGGCATCGGAGGGGCAGACCCGGAGCCTCGCGACTGCGGGCCGCTCATCGACGACATGGAGGACGCTACCGGCCACGTCTGCAACGACGGGGTGCGGCGGGGGGTCTGGTACACCTTCAACGACGGGGGCGCCGACCAGTGGCCCGCGCCCCGGACCCCGGGCGTACCGATCCCGGTCGAGGAGATCCCGGGGGGGCGCGGCGAGAGCCTGCGCGCGATGCACACCTACGGGGGCACGTTCACCGCCTGGGGTGCGGGGCTGGGCGTCGACCTCGCCTTCGACGGCGTCACCTATGGCCTGTACGACGCCTCGGCGTACGACGGGATCACCTTCTGGGTGCGCGGCGACCGCGGTCACTCGTTCGAGGTCCGCATGAGCGACCAGGACACCACTCTCGTGGACTACGGCGGGACCTGCGAGAACGAGCCCTGCGTCCGGTGCACGCGGCAGGTCGCCTACGACGCCGAGTGGACCGAGGTCTGGGTCCCCTTCGCCAGCCTGTACGGCTCTGGCACCGATCTCTCGCCGAGCCGCCTGACCAACCTCCAGTTCTTCGTGCGCGACAACCCGCCCTTCGACTTCTGGATCGACGATCTGTCCTTCTACTCTGGGGAGCCGGCCTGCGGTGCTGCCCTCCCCCCCGAGTGCCGGGGCGTCCTTCCGCTCGCGGATCCGACCCTCGCCGCGGCGCTCGGCCAGCCCTCCGCGGCCGACACCTGCGACGTCACTCGCCTCGAGATCGCTCCGGACGAGGCCCTCGAGCCCGTCGCCCGCCTCGATGGCCTCCACTGCTACGGCGCCCTGGCGAGTCTGACCGTCGCCGGTCAGGCGCTCACCGAGGTCGACGAGCTCGCCCGGATGCCCCAGCTCAGCGCCGTCGTCCTCACCGACAACGCGCTCACGAACCTGGACGGCCTCGCAAGCGCGGGCTACCTCGATCTGCTCGACGTCTCCGACAACCAGCTCGAGAGCCTCGCGGTGCTCGGGAGCGTCACCGGGCTCAGGGTGTTGCGCGCCGCCGGCAACCACCTCACCGACGTCGCCGGGCTCGAGGCGCAGGGCGCGCTGGTCGAGCTCGATCTGGCGGACAACCAGCTTGACCGCATCGACGCCCTGCCACCCCTCTCGGCGCTTACCGACCTCTCGCTGGCCCGCAACTCCCTCGAGGACGTCAGCGTCCTCGCCGCGGCGACGAGCCTGGTCGACGTCGACCTGTCCGACAACCTGGTGACCGACGTCGCGGCGCTCGGCCACGCGCCGTCGCTCCGGTACCTGGATCTGCACTCCAACCGGCTCACCGACATCGACGGTCTGGCGAACCTGACGGCCCTGTACCGCCTCGACCTCGGCGCCAACGAGGTGACACGCCTCGACGCGGTGGCGACGCTAACCGGGCTCGTCGAGCTCGACTTCGCCGACAACCACGTCACGGATCTCGCGCCGCTCGCCGCCCTTCCCTACCTGCAGCGCGTCTCCCTGGCCCGGAACCAGGTCGAGGATCTCGCGCCGTTGTCCGGGCTCGGCCTGATCTCCCTCGACGCGTCGCACAACCTGGTGGAGACGATCCCAGCCTTCGCCCCGACCGCGCTCGGCGAGCTGATACTGGACGGCAACCGCATCACCGATCTCGGGCCGCTCGCGAACACGACCGCCTTCACCACCCTGAGCCTCGACGACAACCCCATCCGCGATCTGGCCCCGCTCGGCTCCCTCCAGTACATCGTGACCTTGAACCTCCGGCGCACGGCGATCACGACGCTCGCCCCTCTGGCCCAGAACCCGGCGCTCCACGACTACTCCTCGGGCTGGGCGAGCTTCCACCCCGCGCTCCACGTCGAGGAGAACCCGCAGCTCGACTGCGCCGCCGAGGCCGGGAACATCGCCGCCCTGCGCGCACGGAACGTCGACGTGTTCACGGACTGCCCGGTCGAGTGAGCGACGGTGGCCGTGGCGCCGCGGGGGGCTTACGGACCGCGGACCCGGCGCTATCCCTTCGGCCGCGCCCCAGCGCAGGAGGGAACCATGGCCAGGACCAGCACGTATCTGAATTTCCCGGGTCGGACCGAGGAGGCGTTCGAGTTCTACCGCACCGTATTCGGCACCGAGCTCGCCTCGCCGATCCACCGCATGAGCGAAGCGCCCGCGGCCCCCGACCGGCCGCCGCTGAGCGACGCCGAGAAGCAGCTGGTGATGCACGCCCAGCTGCCGATCCTCGGCGGCCACGTCCTGATGGGCTCGGACACGGTCGAGTCGATGGGCCACCGGCTCACGGTCGGCACCAATGTCAGCGTCATGCTCGAGCCGGACACCCGCGCGGAGGCACGGCGCCTCTTCGCTTCCCTCGCCGAGGGCGGCACCGTGTCGATGGCTTTGCAGGAGATGTTCTGGGGCGATCTGTACGGCGCCCTGACCGACCGGTTCGGCGTGCAGTGGATGGTCGACTGCACGGCGAAGGAGTAGCCCAGACCGCACGTTCAGAACCGGGCCGTCGCTGCCGGGGCTCGCCGTCGCCGCGCTCGAGCGCACCTGCGCGGGCCGGTAGCCGAGGGCCGAGCGGCCGGGCGCGGCGCGATCGCGCCGTCCGCACCCACACCGGCGCCTCGTCTGAGCCGTCCCGGTCCCCTCGCGGTACCTACCCGGCGAGCGACTACCAGTGCGTCCGTCCCGGCGGGGCGTGAGCGACCGCGTCCCGCGCGGGCGGCGCCGCGCCGGGGTTTCTCCAAGGAGGCCTTCTCCGCGTGCGAACCTGCGCCTTTCCGGTGGCCCTCGCCACCGTCCTTGCCGTCGCCGCACCTCCCGCAGCCGCGGAGGCGATCATCGAGAACCCCGGGGACCACCCGGACTATTCCGTCGAGCTCGATCCCCACCTCGTCGTGCAGCACGGGTACACGCCCGCGTGGTTCGACGTCGGTGTCGGCGTGGGGCTCCGCGCGACGATCCCCTTCTTGGACGGACCGATCCCGACCATCAACAACAGCATGGGCGTCACGTTCGGCGCGGACTGGGCTCACTTCGGCGACGACGACTGCTACGACTACTACTACTGGCACCGCGATCCGCGGGTGCGCCCGCCCCCCGACTGGGACTACCGCTGCCACGGCGACGCCTTCGTGTTCCCGGTCGCGCTGCAGTGGAACTTCTGGCTCACCGACGTGATCAGCGTCTTCGGCGAGCCCGGGCTCGCGCTCGGCTATCGCCGCTGGGAGGGCTGGTGCGAGCTTGGCACCTGCGACGCCGACGACCTCGAATTCCACCCCTTCGTGTTCTGGGCAGGCGGGCGCTTCCTCTTCGGCGAACGCGCCGGCATGACCGTCCGCCTCGGCTACCCATCCATCACCATCGGGGCGACGTTCCTGCTCTGAACTACCCCGCACCGCGACCATGCTCACGACCCCACGAGTCCGCCCCGCCTGGCTCCTGATCGGGGCCGCGCTCCTCGCGGCCTGCGACGACGACGAGCCGCCGCCCGGCGCCTTCGCGACGCTGGGCAGCGCTTGCTGGTCGGACCTCGACTGCGCGAGCCGCTACTGCTGCACCAAGCCGACCTGCGGGGGGGGCTCCTGCTCCTACCCCTGCCGGACCGACGTCGATTGCCCCTTCGGCTCGCTCTGCGAGGGCGGGGTGTGCTACCTCGCCTGCCGGGGCGACGCCGATTGTTACCCCGGCCAGCGCTGCCGGCGCGACCGCGCCGTCTGCCAGTACTGATCCCCGGCGAGGCCAGCGCGGCGGGGCCGCGACCGAGCGAGCAGATCCCCTGGTTGAGCCGGAGCGCCGGCCCCGTGGTACTGATCCCACGATGGCCCTCCCCAGCGCGCAGACCCGGTCGGGCGCAGGTCCGAGCGACGCGGCCCTGGTGGTCGCCGCGCGCGCGCAGGAGCGCTGGGCCCAGGAGGCGCTCTTCCGCCGCCACGCCGCCATGGTCAACGGGCTCGCGTATCGCCTGGTGGGCCGCGACGCGGACCTCGACGATCTGGTGCAGGACTGCTTCGCGGAGGCCTGGCGTTCGCTCGGGCGGCTCGCCGAGCCGGCCGCCTTCTCGACCTGGCTGGGGTCGATCGTGGTGCGCACCGCGCACAAGCTGATCCGCCGCCGACGCCTGCTGGCGCGCCTCGGCCTCGGCCCGGGCTGCCGGGTCGATCTCGACGAGCTCATCGCGCCGTCAGCGCCGGCGGACGTGCGCGCCGAGCTCCGCTCGGTCTACGCCGTGGTAGAGTCGCTGCCGGCCGCGCCCCGGGTAGCGTTCGTGCTGCGCCGGGTCGAGGGCCTGGCGCTGGAGGAAATCGCGAATCTCACGGGGGCCTCGCTGGCCACCGTCAAGCGCCGGATCGCCGATGGGGAGCGCAGGATCGCGGCCGCCACCGGCGGCGCGGAGGAGCCGTCATGACCGCGTCCAGTCTCGCCAGGTACGTCACCCCGAGTCTCTCCGAGGAGCGGGTCACGGCCCAGTGGTCCGGCTCCCTCGTCGTCGCCCGCCCGCGCGGCCGCGAGCGGCGGGCACGCGCCGTCCTCGCGCTGGGCGCCATCTGCCTCGCGGCGGCGCTGATCGTGCTGCCCTGGCGCCGCGGAGGCGAGGGGTCGGCGGTGGCGGGGACGCGGCTCGAGAGCGGCCCGAGCGAGCTGCAGCGCCTCAGCCTCCCCGACGGGACGCGGGTGGAGCTCGCGGCCGGCACCGAGCTCGCCCTCGCCGAGCTGGACGCGCGGCGCGTGCGGCTGCGCCTGGAGCGGGGCGGCGTCATGCTCGACGTGGCCACCAACCCGCGACGGGAGCTCGTGATCGAGGCCGCGCGCACGGAGGTGCTCGTGGTCGGCACCCGCTTCCGCGTCGTCGCCGGCACCGTACCCGGCGAGCCCCGGGTGACGGTCGCGGTCGAACGCGGCGCGGTGCGCGTGCGGTCGCTCGACGGCGGCGGCGAAACCCAGCTCACGGCGGGCCAGTCCTGGACCGACCCCACGACCGTGGCGGGACCCATCGCGGCCGCACCTCTGGCCGCGGTCGCTCCGCCGCCGGGTCCGGTCGTGGTTCCGGCCGGGGGCGCGACGCCGGAGGCGGCAGTGGCGCCTTCTTCCGCGTCCGCGCCGCCCCCGCCCGAGCCGGATCCGAAGGCGAGCTTCGCCGCGCTCGGCCCCGACGGCTTCGCCCGCGCGGCGGCGACCAGCGGCCCGGGCCGCCTCTTCGAGCTGTACGAGCAGGCCCAGCTCGCGGGGCGCCCCGCGGAGGCCGCGACGGCGCTCGATCAGCTCCGGCGGCGCTTCCCGGGCGACGCGCGCGCCGGGTTGGCCGCCTTCGAGCTCGGCCGACTGCGCCAGGATCAGCTCGGAGACCCGGCGGGCGCGGCCGCGGCGCTCGAGGACGCCGTCCGCCGCGGCGGCGCCTTCGGGGAGGACGCCGCGGCCCGGCTGGTGCGCGCGTACCAGGCGCTCGGCAACCGCGCCGCCTGCGAGCGGACGCGCGACGCGTACCTCGCGCGGTACCCGCGCGGCGCGCACTCGGAGGCCGTGAAGCGAGGGTGCCGCCGTTGACGGCTCGCCGCGCCGTCGCCGCGATCGTGGCGCTGATCGCGGCGCTGACGGCCCCGGCGGTGGGCGCGGCGCCCCGGCCCTGTCCGGCCGCGGGACGCCCCTGGGTGAGGCTCGTCGTCGCGGACGCCGAGGACGTCGCCGAGGAGCGGACGATCGAGCACATGCGGGCCGAGCTCGGGCCGAGCGGGATCGACGTGTGCACGGACGCGCGCGCCGGCGCGCCGCCCGCGCTGGCGACCGTCCGGCTCACCGCGAGCGACGAGTCCACGGTGGACATCTCGGCCGAGGTCGTCGATGCGGTCACCAGCAAGGAGCTGTCCCGGACCATCGATCTGGCGGCGACCCCCCCCGACGCGCGCGCGCTGACCATCGCCCTCGGGGCGCCCGAGCTGCTGCGCGCGAGCTGGGTGGAGATCGCGCTGGCTTCGGCTCCGCCGGGCGCCGTCCCGGTGCCGCCGGAGGTCGAGGCGGACGTGGCGCGGGAGCGACGGCGGGACCTGGCGGAGCGGCCCTCGACCCGCGCCTCGGTGGGGCTGGCCGCGGCGGGCGAGGAGTTCTCCGGAGGACTACGCCAGCTGGGGCTCGACCTGCACGCGACGGGGACGCTCTCGCGGCGACTCGCCCTGGGGGCTCGGTTCGGCGCCCGCGGCGCCGGACGCGAGGAGGGCATGAGCGGCAGCGTGGCCACGAGCGGGTGGATCGCGGGGATCGCCGCCACTGCGCCCCTCTCGCCCCTCGGCGGCCGCGCCGGCGTCGGGGTGGTGGCGCGCGTGGACGCGCTGGCGCTCACCTTCCGCGGGCACCCGACGGAGTCGGCGACCGGGACGCGACGAGGGGGCACCGCGCTGATCCTCGGCGGCGGGATCGCGAGCTGGGTGCGCCTCACCGGGGGCCTCCGCTTCGAGGTGGAGGCACTGGCGGGCGGCGCTCCCCGGGGCGTGGTCGCGACCGATGGAACCGCCCCGCTGGTGAGCGCGGACGGGTTCCTGGTGGCAGGCTCCCTTGGCCTCGCGCAAGACTTCTGAGATGGTCGCCGCCCGCGCCTCCCCGCCCCGCCCCGGTCGGCCCCTCGCGACCGCCGCGGCGGTCGCGGCGGTGCTGGGACTGTCGCCGGCCTGCGAGGAGGTGAAGCTGCAGGTCCTGGCCCCCGTCCCCTCCGCTTCGGCGTCCTCGGCGGCGGCGGCGACCTGCGCCCCTCCTGGTGTCGCGCTCTGTGAGGCGCAGCTCGAGCAGGAGTGCCGGGACGCGAAACAATGCTGCAGCGGCGCCTGCCTGCTGGCCGAGGACGAGAAGAAGCGCTGCGCCCGGGTGACGAGCTGCGCCTCGTTCTGCGAGGACTGCTCGGTCCCCGCGGACTGCTGCTCCGGGCGCTGCGAGGACGACGGCTCGGGGCGGACGGTCTGCTGGTCCGGCACCTGCCGCGCGCAGGGGGAGCTCTGCAGTGACGACGCGGACTGCTGCAGCGAGGCCGGTCCGGTCCGCTGCGTCGAGGATCCGGTGGGGCTGAAGTCGAAGCGCTGTCGCCTCGACTCGTCGGGACCGCCCTGCGTCGGGGACGGCGCGCGCTGCGCGACGGCGGCCGACTGCTGCGGCGGCTTCTGCATCGGCGGCGGCAGGCCCGAGCCGGTCTGCGCGAGCGCCTGCGTCCCGGACGGGGGCGCCTGCACGACGGCGGCCGACTGCTGCTCGTCGGCCGCGACCTGCGAGGGCGAGGAGGACGGGCTCGTCTGCACCCTCGTCGTCCGGTGAGGCATCGTCGCCCGTTGTGAGCCGTTCGGCGCCGTCGCGGTACTCACCCCCCGAGCGGCCGCGGCGACGCGCGGCAGCGGTCGAGGAGCCACCATGCACCGAGGATCACCTCTCATCGCCCTGGCGCTGACGGCGTCCAGCCTCCTGGGCTGCAGCAGCGACGACCCCGGCGACGACGACGGGAGCGGCGCCGGTCTGGGAGGCGCGCCGGGCGTGCTCACGACCAGCGGCCTCGGGTTCGGGGCGCAAGAGGGCTTCACCTGGCGGACGGACGCCCAGGGCTCCTGTCAGCTCGAGATGACGGACTCTGGCTGCACCGGCTCGGTCTACGAGAAGGAGGACGTCCCGCTCGACATCTACGTGATGTTCGATCGGAGCGGATCGATGTGCCGTTGCGTGGACCCGCCGCTGCCCGAGGAGGGGTGCGACGTGGCGGGCTGCGCCGAGACGCGCCTGCAGGCCATCACCCGGGCCTTCCGCGAGTTCCTCGACGACCCCGAGAGCGAGGGCGTGAGCGTGGGGATGGGCTCCTTCGGCCAGCTCCCCATCGGCGAGACGAGCTGCGATCCCGACGTGTACGCCACGCCGAACGTGCCGATCGGGATGCTGCCGGGCAACGCCGGCGCGCTGCTGCGCGCGCTCGAGGCCGCCGAACCGGGCGGCGAGACGCCGACCGGAGCCGCGATCCGCGCGGCCTGCACCACGGCCCAGGCCCACAAGGAGGAAGTGCCGGGGCACGAGGTCGTGATCCTGCTGCTCACCGACGGCGAGCCCAAGGCTCCCGTCAGCTGCCCGGGCGGCGAAGGCGCCTGCTGCCCGACCCTCGCGGACGCGGCGGCGGCGGCGGCGGACTGCGTCGCGGGCAGGCCGGGGATCCGCACCTACGTCCTGGGCGTCGGCCCGTTCCTGAGCAACCTCGGCGAGATCGCCCAGGCCGGCGGGAGCGAGCACGCCTACCTGGTCGAGGGCGACGACGTCGCCAATCAGGTGCTGGAGGCGCTGCGCGCGATCCGCGGTGACGCCCAGATCCCCTGCCGGCTGGGGCTGCCGTCGGCGCCGGCGGGCACCGAGCTCGATTTCTCCCAGGTGAACATGGCCTTCACCACCGACGCCTGCGAAGGGCAGGTGCTCTACGCCGTCTCCACCGCGGACCAGTGCGGGGAGGCGGGCGGCTGGTACTACGACGATCCCACCGCCCCCACCCACATCGAGCTCTGCCCGACGAGCTGCGAGGCGGTGTCCACCACGGCGGCCGAGCTCGTCTTCACGGTGGGCTGCGCCACCGTCTTCGTACCGCGCTGACGCGCGGGGGATCTCCGGGTGAGGTGCGGCGCCCCGCGCCGCGAGGAAGGTAGGCACGAGATGCGTTCGATCGGCATGGTTCCTGGCGTGTTGATCCTGGCCAGCCTGGTGTGGGCGGTGGCCTGCGGCTCGAGCGACGGAGACGGCGCGGACGAGGGCGGCGGCCCGGGCGGCGACGGGCTCGCCACGGGCAGCGCCTGCACCACGGGCGCCGACTGCGCGAGCGGGCGCTGCGCCGGCGGCGTCTGCGCGGCGGCTTCGCCGGCGGCGGCGGGGGCCGAGTGCACCACCCACGCGGATTGCAGCACCGGGAGCTGCTTCGACGGGGTCTGCGTGGTGACCCAGTGCACGGGCCCCGACGACTGCCCCAGCGGGCGCTGCATCGACGGGATCTGCGGCGGCTTCGTGGTGGGCGGGGGCGCCGAGTGGACCGGCGGGGGCGCCGGCTACCGGCCGCTGACAACGGGCTGCGGGCCGGAGACGGCCACCTCCTGCACCGGCGACTGCGAGGCGGGGATCGGCGCCGAGCCGGCCACGGTCATCCGCCCCATCGCCACCCTCTGCTTCTCGGGCGAGGGCGACCCCACCCCGGAGGATCCCTCCGCGGTCATCGAGCAGGTGGTGGAGGCGATCGAGGAGCAGACCTACGTCCACCTCCGGGTCACCTTCGATCCCGCGTACGTCGACAACACCTACGGCGAGAACGCGAGCAGCGGGTGGTTCCCGGACGCCACGACCACGGAGGCGGCGGCCGGCAAGAAGGGCAAGTCGGGGCACACCTTCAACGATCTGGTGGGCAGCGACCACACCGAGCTGTTGCTGACCGACGGTGACGGCGCGACCGTGCTCGAGATGCACGTCGACCTCATCAGCGCCAGCGAGACGGCCGCCTGCGGCTACGAGACCCTCGGGGTGACCGGGGGCGAGGGCAAGGTCATCACGGGCGACCCCGCGGCGGTGCTGGCGGTGGCGACCTCGATGTCCCGGAACCTCAACGGGTGTGGCTACTGCGCGGCGGATGCCTGCGGCGGGGACTGCACCGTGAATTCGCCGGCGACCGACGACGCCTACACGCCGAACCCCGAGACGCCGAGCTGGGACTACCGCCAGTCGTACGAGGTCTGGCTCGACATCGGGGCCTTCGGAGCCGCCGGGTTCGGGCAGGCCTACGTGACGTACACCCACGCCTCTCCTTCCAAGGTCGGCAACACGCTGCTGGTGGAGCCCGTCCCCTGCCCGCCCGACTGGTGCTCGGGCGGAGAGTGCTACGGCGGCACGCCGCCCGCAGGGCCGCCGGACGACGGTGGGGACTGCCCGCCGAACTATCAGCTCTACGTCGCGTCCGAGGGCGAGGCCGACTGCACCCCGATCCCGTTCGCCAACTACCCGGGCATGGCGGCGTGCCCTGACGGCTGGGTGCTCGACACCGCGAGCGAGGGGCAGTACTGCCTCCCGGTCGAGTGAGGGCGCCATGAGGCGGCGGTCGATCACGAACCGAACCGGGCGGAGCGCCGCTCCGCCCACCCTCGCGGCGCTCCTCGCGCTGGGGCTCGCGGCCGCCGCCTGCGGCGGCGACGACGGAGACGGTGACGACGGGGCCTCCGCGGCGGGCGCGGGCGGCTCGGGCACCGCGACCGGCGGCGCGCGCGTCGGAACCGGCGGGTATGGGGGATCAGGCGGAGGCACGGCGTCGACCGGCGGCCGGCCCAGCGGGGGCACCCCCGGTGCCGGGGGCGGCAGCGCGGCGTCGAGGCCGGACGATCCCGCCGAGGAGGGCGGCAGCGCGGGCGGCGAACCCGACGAGGAGGGCGGCAGCGATCCCGGGAGCGGGGGCACCGGTGACGCCGCCGGGGGCCGCGCGACGCTCACCTCCTGTGAGCCGCTCGACATGAGCGACTGGGACCCGCCCGCCTACGTCCCCGCGCGTCACGACGCGGCCTGCACCTCGGCCGAGATCGCCGCGTATTACGACGCCTGCCTCTTCGGCACCGACTGCGCGGACTACGAGCCGGGCGGCCGCAGCGCCGACTGCGGCGCCTGCCTCGAGCCCTCCTCCCCCACCGACGACACCTGGGGCCCGGTCCTGCTCACCCGCCCGCCACCGTTCTACGTCTACGACTCCAACGCCGGGGGCTGCATCGAGCTCATGGGGGAGGCCGAGTGTGCAGCCAAGATCCAGGCGGCCGACGCGTGCGCCCGCGCGGCCTGCGACGAGCCCTGCGCGGTGAACGGCTCCCTCGCCTTCGAGGCCTACCAGGAATGCACCCAGACGGCACGGCAGACCGTCTGCGCCGACCGTCAGGCGGCGGCCGTGTGCATCATGGACGCCGGCCACGCCGACGCCTGCAGCGGCTCAGGGGGGTTCGAGTCGCTCTTCGTCGCGCTGGCCGAGGTGTTCTGCGGGCAGGGGTGAACGCGGCCACGACGCCGCGACGGGGTCGCCGGCCGAAGCTCGCCGCGAGGAGCAGCGCCAGCGCGCAGGCGGTGTGCTTCCACGCCTGGCCGCGTCGGTTCCTCGGAGGAGCGCCGTTGGTGGTGCGCTCGCCGCAGCAACGGTCCACGAGCACGTCGCTTCGGCTCGCCGGTGCCCCCCAGCGTCGGGCAGTCCGCGGCGGCCGAACCGGGGGATCCCCCGGCCGAGCGCCGGCCGCAGCGCGAACCTCGACCGCCCCGGCTGGCGCTTCGTCCTCGCCCTCAGGGAATGGGCGCTGCCCGATCCGTGCCCCACGATCCGTCAGCGTTCCCAGCGACTCGAGCTTCCGGTTCGACACCCGCTCGTAGCGCCGCGTGGACCAGCGCTCCACGTGCCCGAGCAGCTCCGGCATGCAGCGGATAGGGCCGCCTCCCGCTCGCTCTCGCGCGTCGCCGCAGACGGACGACTCGGGCCCAGCCCGGGCAGTGCCGCCGGAATTGCGGCTGGCGCGAGACGAGCGCTCGTTCGCCGTCACTTTCTTCCACGGGGACCTGGCTCGGCGGCCATTCCTCTGGTGCTGGCCGGTCCTTTCGGGCGCAGCGGCTCGTAGAGCGACCTGTCCCGGGCCCGCGGCCAGCCAGCCCGTCCGCTTTCTGAACAGGAAGTCCCGAATGACTCGACTACGGACCCTCCGGCTGTGCCCAGTGAGTCTCATCGCCCTGGCCGGACTGTCCTGGCAAGAGCCGGCTGCGGCCCTCATCGTGTACCAGGGCAAGATCGTGCCCGCATGGCCGGACATCGTCGGGCCGGCTCTGGCACATTCGTCGAGCGCTGGCCGCGCGTACGCGCCGGGCACCGGCTTCTTCCCGCACCCAGCAGGCACGGTCAAGGGCCTCGTCCTGCTGGTCGACTTCAGTGATCAGGCTGGCGCCTTCAGCCGAGAGGAGATCAGCGACTGGCTCAATCTCGAGGGCTACTCCGAGTTCGGGTGCCACGGCTCCGTGCGTGACTTCTTCCACGACATGTCCAATGGCATCGTGGACCTGCAGAGCACGGTGAGCGCGTACTATCGCGCGAGGTACACCAAGGCCTACTACGAGGGAGGCGCCGGCTACGAGCGCGCCGACGAGCTGCTCAACGAGGTCATCGCCGCCGTCGACCCCGACCTGGACTTCTCCGAGTACGACAATGACGGGGATGGCAGAACGGAATCGATCAGCATCGTCTATGCCGGACCCTCGGTGACCTGGGGACGAGGCCTCTGGCCCCATTCCGGCTGGCTTGACCAACCTGAATCGTCCCCTCATTTTTCAGCCTCATAGGACGGCGAAGATCTCCTGAGT
>CAYVRP010000122.1:0-1985 GCA_964454025.1 uncultured Polyangiaceae bacterium
CCCCCCCCCCCCCCCCCCCCCCCCCCCCCCCCCCCCCCCCCCCCCCCCCGCCGCGACCGGCGGGGTCGGGACCGGCGGCACGGAGACGGGTGGCCTCCCGACGGGAGGCGCCGGGTCGCCGGGGACCGGTGGGGAGGGTGGCGGGAATGTCGGGGGAGCTTCGGGTGGGGAAGGCGGGACGGCAGGGACCACCGGTGGCGGCGAGTCCACGGGTGGTTTCACCGGCACCTGCACTGCCTCCGTGGGCACGGGCACGCGCGTCTCGGGCAGCGGGCCATACGAGGTGGTCGTCGAGACGAACTCCGACCCGGGCATCAACGAGGGCACCATCTACCGGCCGGCGGAGC
Organism: uncultured Polyangiaceae bacterium; assembly: GCA_964454025.1. Lineage (GTDB taxonomy): Bacteria > Myxococcota_A > Polyangia > Polyangiales > Polyangiaceae > JAFGBI01. The sequence goes on from CAYVRP010000122.1 coordinate 348, forward strand.
TCGGTGGTGGCGAGAGGTACCCGATCTTCGTGTGGGGAAACGGCGCGTGCGAGCGCAAGGGGCTGGCGAATTCGGCGGCCATGGCGCAGATCGCCTCCCACGGGTACTTCGTCGTCGCCGACGGGAAGCCCAACGGTGGGGACAGCAACATTCCCATGTCGAGCGACTACGTCGGCATGGCGGCGCCCCTGCTCGCGTACATCACCTGGGCCATCGCCGAGAACGACAAGCCCTGCAGCGCCTACTACCAGAGCCTAGACACGGCGAAGATCGCGGCCAACGGGTTCTCTTGCGGCGGGCTGATGGCCTCGGGCACCTCCAGCGATCCTCGCCTGACGACCTACGGCATCACGAGCAGCGGGTTGACCAGCCCCAGCCAGGCCTTCTACGCCGCGGTCCACACGCCCGTGCTGGTGATCCTGGGGGGGCCGAGCGACATCGCGTACGAGAACGGCGAGCGGGACTACGAATCGATCAGCGCGCTCGGTCACCCCATCATGCTGTTCAGCAAGGACATCGGTCACGGGGGGGATCTCTGGGACCCGAACGGTGGGGACTTCACCCGGATCAACCTCGCCTGGCTGAACTGGTGGCTGAAGGGCGACGAGGGCGCGACCGGAAAGGGCGTGCTCGTCGGCGACGGCTGCACCTACTGCAGGGACGGCGCCTGGGAAGTCAAGGCAGCCAACCTGCCCTAGCCGCGCGCCACGCCGCGCGGGCGGGGGGTGGCCATGCGCCGGCCCCGTGCCCGTTCTCTGGCCAGCGCCCGGTCCCGATCGGCGCCTACTCGTCCATGTTCTTCCGCTCGATCTCCCAGGCGGAGTCGGTGCAGAGCCCGCACGAGGGGCCGTAGAACCACGGCCGCAGCGCGGCGTCGGCCATGAGGTGCACGCGCATCCAGGCCGTGATGGCTGTCTCGACCTCGCTGCGGGTGTTGCCCCAGCTCATCCAGCTGCCATGATCGACGGTGAGGTAGTTGGCGTACATGGCGGGCAGGGTGTCGACGGCCTGGAGGGCGCTCCGCGCCCCGTCGCACCCGACCAGATCGTCGAGCCCGCCGCAGAAGAACATGGCCGGGCCGTGCAGGTTCCGCTGAGCCATGGCGCCCTCGATCGGCACCGAGGTGACGATGCGCGGGTCCGCCGAAGCCGCGCTGGTCGCCATCGCGCCCTGCGAGTGACCGGTCGCCCCGACCTGAGCGGGGTCGATGCGGTGGTAGAGCGCGCTCGACGGATCCTCGTTCTGCTCCAGCACCCAGTCGATGCCCACGACCATCGGTTTCGGGTCCCCGCGGGAGACGTTGGTGCTGTTCGAGCCGATCACGACGAACCCGTGCGAGGCGAAATGACGGAGGAGCGCGCCGTACATGCTCGGGGTGGAGCCGGTGCCGTTGCCCCAGGTGATCACGGGGTGGCAGCGGCCGCTCTCGGCCATGTTCGCCGGTCGGAACAGGGTGAACCGGGGTACCACTCCGTCCTCTTCCGGCTCGCCCGCCTGCGGACCGACCTCCTCCTCGGTCACCGTGGTGAACGGTCCTGCCACCGATGGATCGGCCGGTTCCCAGGCGCCGATGGTGCAGCCGTCTCCGGTCGGTGGGGCGCCGGCGCTCGAGCCCCCCGTCTCCGCGCCGCCGGTCGC
>CAYVRP010000122.1:2085-18795 GCA_964454025.1 uncultured Polyangiaceae bacterium
GGGGGTGCCGCCGGTCGCGGGGGTGCCGCCGGTCGCGGGGGTGCCGCCGGTCGCGGGGGTGCCGCCGGTCGCGAGGGTGCCGCCGGTCGCGGGGTTGCCGCCGGTCGCGGAGGTGCCGCCGGTCGCGGAGGTGCCGCCGGTCGCGGAGGTGCCGCCGGTCGCGGGCGAGCCGCCAACGGCCGGCGCCTGACCCCCGCTCGCGGCCCCGCCGGAGCCGGTCGGCGCCGTCGCGCCGTCTCCCCCGGAGGCCGGGGTTCCGCCGCCGGTGCCGCCGGAGGTGAAGCCGCCCGTGCTCCCGGTCGGGCTGGCGGTCCCGCCGGTGCCGTCTCCGCCTTCACCAGAGTCCGCACATCCCCAGACCACCATGCCGACGATCACCATCGACCATAGCTCTCTCGCGCGGTTCATCGTCCTCATCGCTCGCCCCTTTCCATATGGGCAGACAGGTGTCGGTACGCAGTCGCGCCAACCGCGACGAACGGGGCAGAAATCTCGCGCCCTCCTCAGGAGAACCACGGCCCCAGTCCGCGGGCAACGTCGCGCCCGGCTCGGTCCGGGCCGCGCCGGGTCACGGAGCGCGCGCCGCGCCGGATCTTCCTTGCCCCGAGCCGCGCGCACCGTCTCCAGAGTGCTCCTCGCCCATCATGCCAGACTGCACTATTCTCGCCTCACTCTCGAAGGCGGGGGAGCACCCGCCGGATCCCCCGGTGGGGTGAAGCCGGAGGGCACGTTCTTCCCGCGCGGACCGCGGGGCGACCGCCCTGGCCTCGGTCCACCGCCGTCGTGGGCTTCGGCTCCGGCGGTCGTGCGACGATGGCTGGCGCGCGAGGTCGACTTGCACCATCGCTCGAAGGCGAACGCCGGGGCACGCCCGTGTCGTCGCCAGCGCCGGATCCAGTTCGCTGCGGCGAGCCTGCTGCTCGAGTTCGACGCCTGTGCTCGCTCGCGTGGCGATGGCGACCCGCGGAGCACGACCCGAGGGTACCCCCGCGCCCAGCGCCGGCGCGAGTCGTGGCGCCGGGCTCGGCGCCGACGAGTGGTGTTGCGGCCTCGGCGGCGCGGTGACGATCCGCGATCGCCGAGGTGCAGCGCGTCCCGAGCCATGCTCACAGCTCGGTCAGCGCACCCGGGAGGGAGAGAGCGCGATCACGGTCCACTGCGACTACAGGGAAGGAGGACGCGGTCTGGCCGGTGGCCCCCCCGTGGTGTCGCGGGCGTCGGGACTGGCTGCCATCGTCACCTGCGCCTTCGAGCGCCTGCCGGCCCTCCCGAAGCGGGGCGATGGCGTGACCATGCGCGTGGAGATCGCGTTCGATCGGGTGGTGCTGACGTGCGCGGCGCTGGTCACCCCACCGCGCCTCGACGCTCCACCGACCTGCGTCGCGCCGCCGTCGGTGCCGCCACCCGCGTTCGTCTCGCCGCTGCTGGCGTCCGCGGCGCGGTTGCCCGCGCTGCCGCTGCCCGCCGCCGGCCCGGTCGCTCCCCCGGCTTCGCCCGCGCGCCCGTCTCCTGCTCCGTCTTCGCCGCCGCTGGTGACGAGCGAAGTGGCGGCCCCGAGCGATCCGAGGACGAGGGCGAGGCGGGCGCACATCACGACGGGCGATGCGCGCGCCGTCCGGACCGCTCGCGAACTCACTGCCGTCCTGGCCGGGCTCGGCTCGACGACTCGGCGCCGGCGATCCGGGGTTCTCGGAGCGAGCCCATCGCCGCTGCTGGACGCCCTCGCAACCCCACTGGCGCCTTCACCAGCGCGTCAGGTCGAGCTCCGCCTGGCCGGCTAGGGGAGGCGCTCGCACTGCTTGCGCAGGTTGTTGACCACGTGTGCGACGGCGCCCGTGACCTCCTCCGTGACCAGGGGACCGGGGAGGGGCAACCGTGGCACGACGAGCATCTCCACCGTCAGCCGCGTCGACTGGGCGTCGATCGGCTCGAGGCGGTAGACGAGCTCCATGCGATCGACGTTGCCTTCCCGGAAGGCGCCGGTGAGCACCAGGACCCCGCCGACTCGCTGCGGCTCGGCGAAGCGAAGGACCGCCTTCACCTGCGACTTGCCGTTCAGGATGGGCACCGCCAGCGAGACGTCCCGGTAACCTTCTCGCTGCTCGAGGACGCGCACCGCCTCGATGCGGCGGAGGAAGGTGGGGTACCGTTCGAAGTCGCTCACCACCCGGAGGACCTGGGAGAGCGGCCTTCGGACAACCACCCGGGCGGCCCCGCCGCGGATCCGGCTCGACGGGAAGGTCGTGGGGTAGCGCTCCACCTGGGGTCGCGGAGCTGGCGCCGCCTGGACGGGAGCCTCGACGTCGGGGGCTGCCGTCGCGGTACGTGGCACGAAGTTCACGGGTGTGACGCCAAGGTTCACACAGGCGAGGGGGATGCCGAGACGTCGGATCATTTCGGGTCCGGTTCGAGGACGCGAGGATCCGGCCACTCTGGCCGGAGCGCTTCGTTGGTCCCCGCTGGGGTTGCGCGTGGCCCGATTCGTGCGTAGCAGAGAACGGTTCGTCACCGGCCGGGCACTGGTCCCGTGGCGGGACCCAGACGCGAAACTGGACATGCAGGAGGCGTGCCGGTGGCAACTGGCGAGCAAGGCGGTGAGATGGTCATTCGCGACGAGTCGGCTGGGACCGAACAGGAAGCCGGGGTCGGCGCTGCGAGAGACGACGTGGGCGACAGCTGCGACGCCGATCCGGCGGTCGCGGTCGTGGGTGCATTGCGGCGGGAGGCGGCGGCGGAGGGCGTGGACGGGGACGTCGAGGCCCTGTCCGAGATCCTCTTCGTCATGTGGGGGTACCCGGAGCTCACCCAGACGTTCATCCACCGCGAGCTGCAGCAGCTCAGGGAGGAGGGGGGGCAGCTCCGCCTGCTCGCCGCTCACCGCGTGGACCGCCACGATCTCGATCCGACGACCGCGGCGCTGGCCGAGGCGGCGCTGTACCTCGGGTGCCCCGCGGAGGTCGGTTTGCGCGGGCACGCCTGGGCCGTTCGGCACCCGGTTCGGTTCGCGCGCTTGCTCCGCTGGGTGCGCCGACTGCCGCACCGCACTCGGCTGCACCGGGCCCGCATGAGCGCGATGGCCCTCGCCGCTGCGGCCGCCGTCAACCGCGTGCAGGAGACGGGGTGCGGCTACCTGCACGCCCATTTCGCAGGCTACCAGACCGAGTGGGCGGCCTGCCTCTCGCGTCTGGCCGGGATCCCCTACGGCTTCACCGCGCACGCGACCGACATCTACCGGGATCGGAACCTTTTGGCAGAGAAGATCCGCGATGCCCAGCTCGTCATCTCTTGCACGCAGTACAACGTCGACCACCTGCGCGCGGAGGCGCCGGACGCCGCGGACCGCGTGCATCTGGTCCGGCACGGTCTCGATCTGTCGGCGTTCGGGCCGCCGGTGCCCCCGCCGGTGCTCGATGTTCCCCGCTGGACGGCGGTCGGGCGGCTGGTGGAGAAGAAGGGCTTCGCTCACCTCATCGACGCGGTGGCGGAGCTCGAGGCACGCGGGGCGCCCATCCAGCTCACCCTGCTCGGCGGGGGGCCACTCGAGGGCGCCCTGCGCAAGCGGATCGCCGAACGGGGCATCGCGCACCGCGTCGAGCTGCGCGGCGCGGTGGAGAACCGTGAGGTCCTGGCGACTCTGGCGGGCTGCACCGGCCTGGTGGTTCCCTCGGTGCAGGCGCGGAACGGGGACGTGGACGGGATCCCGAACGTGATCTTGGAGGCGGCCGCCATGGGCCGCCCCGTCGTCGCCTCGGCCCTCTCCGGGATTCCGGAGGCCGTCATCCACGAGCGAACGGGCCTGCTCGTCGCGCCCGGTGACGTGGCGGCCCTGGCGTCGGCGCTCGAGGCCGTGGGTCGCACGCGCGAATGGGCCGCAATGCTCGGGAGTCGCGGTCGGGCGCTCGTCGAGCGCGACTACGACGTGGTGAAGAACACGGCCCGGCACCGCGAGCTGCTCCTGCGGGCGGTGCGGACGAGGGGCCCGGTCGTCGATCCCGAGGTCGCTGTTCATCCGCGCGCGAAACCGCTGGTCGTCGATGCCGCCTGACAGCGTGCCCGCCTCCGCGAGCCGCCGGCCCGCCACCTCGCCGAGCGACACCGAGCCCGGCGGGGATGATCCGGCAGCGGTGGACACCACCACGGTCGCGCGGGGCGGGGTCGTCAACTTCATCGGCACGGTAGCGGGGTTCGTCGACCCCCTCTTCCTGATCTTCGTCAGCCACGCGCTGGGCGCCGGCATGCTCGGCAGCTTCGTGCTCGCCAGCACCTACCTCGCCCTGGTGCAGCGGATCACCACGGCGGGACTCGACAAGGGGCTGCTCCGCCACGTCCCGCTGGCGCGAGCCTCGGCCCGTCCGGAGCGCGAGGTGCCTGCGGTGCTGGGGACGGCGCTGCGGGTGGCGGTCGGTGGTGGCGTCGTCGGTGCCCTCGTGGTGGCCGGCATGGCCCGGGTCATCGTCGGGGCAGGCGGCGAAGATCCGAGCGGGCAGGGGGCCTGGTGGCTGGCGTGGATGGCGCTCGCGCTGCCCGCGCAGACGCTGACCGCGGTGCTCTTGACGGCGGTGCGTGGCACCAGTCGCATGGCGCCGTACGTCGTCGTCCAGAACTTCGTCGTCCCGGCGATCCAGCTCGCCATCACCGTGGTGGGCGTGGCTCTGGGTGGCGGTTCGGGCCTGCTGATCGGGGCCTTCGTCGCCAGCGCCTACCTCGGGGTCGCCGTGAGCACCGTGGTCTTCAGGAGGGCCTTCCCCGACGTTTCCCTCCGCGGTCTGCTCCGGGCGCCACCCGGCCGCGGCCTCCTCGCGTTCTCCCTCCCTCAGGGGCTCACGGATCTGCTCAACCTGCTGCTCGGGCGGGTGGACGTCATCATGATCGCCGCCTTCTTCCCGCGGCGGCCGGAGCTGGTGGCCGTGTACGCCATCGCGTCGATGCTCGCCGGCACCGTCAAGAAGGTCCGTCTCGCGTTCGACACCAGCCTCTCGCCGGTGCTGGCGCGGCTGCTCGAGCGCGACGCGCGGCTCGAGCTCACGCGCGTCTACCAGCGGACCGGGACCTGGGTCTGGCTCGTGTACGCCCTCGTTGGCGGTGGACTCTGCCTCGGCGCTCCGCTCGCGCTGCGGTTGGCCGGGGCCGAGTTCGTCGAGGACTGGGGCGTGGTGCCTCTGCTCGTGCTGGGGCGCCTGGTGAACGCTGCGGGCGGTCCGGCGCAGACCGCCCTGCTGATGAGCGGCCGCTCCCGCCTCGAGCTCGGAAACAACCTGCTGACCAACCTCGCCAACGTGGCGCTGAACGCCGCTCTCATTCCCCTTTGGGGCGTCTACGGGGCCGCGGTCGCCACGTCGCTGTCGCTCACCTTGTTCGGTGTCCTGCGCGTCGCACAGGTGGCGCGCCTGGTTGGGCTGGGCCCCGATCTCGCCCGGACGGGTCGCGGCGGCGCGGCCGGGATGCTCGCTGCCTCGCCGGGCGTGCTCGTCCACCTCAGCGGGGTCGATCCAGTCCTGGCCGGCGCCGTCGCGGGCGCGGGGTTCGTCCTGGCCTATCCGGCGGCGCTGTGGCTGCTCGGCATGGGCTCGGAGCGCGGCACGGCCTGGGCCTTCCTGCGTGGCGACCGCCGGCAGCGACGACGCGTGATGGACCCGGTCGCGGGAGAGGCGGCGTGAGGGACGAAGCGCCGCTCGTGCGCCGCGCGCGCTACGCCCTGAACCTCTCCGTGGCGGCGCTCGCCGGGGAGGCGGGTCGCTACCGGGCGCTGCGCCGCGCGATGGAGTGGACGCGCCTCGATCCCGAGGCCGTGCGCCAGCGGCAGAGCGAGCGCTTGCGGGACCTCTTGATCCACGCCGGCCGGGTGGTCCCGTACTGGCGCGACCTGTTCCGCGCCGCAGGCTTCGACCCCGCCGGGCTGCGGGAGCCTGAGCAGCTCTCGCGCTTGCCCGAGCTGACCAAGGCCGTCGTTCGCGCGGCTGGCGACCGGATGCTGGCGGAGGACGTGCCCCGACGGCGCCTCATCGAGCGACGCACGGGTGGATCCACGGGTGAGCCATTGCGGTTCTACGTGACCCGCGCGGAGCACGAGGAGGATCTCGGGATCTGCCTGCGCGCCAACGCGATCGTGGGCATTCTCCCGGGCGATCCCGTGGCCAAGGTGTGGGGGTACGGCCGCCCGCAGCGGCTGGGCAACCTGGTCGCCCCGCTCACCGGGCGGGTGTTCCTCGACGCCTACCGCACGGGCTCCGAGGACCTCGATCGCTGGTTGCGCGAGCTCGAGCGCGTCCGGCCGCGCATGATCTATGGCTACGCCCGCGCCATCCACGAGCTCGCCCGTCACGCGGGCCGGGTCGGCGCACGGATCCCCGGGCTCCGGATCGTCGCCACCACCGCCGAGAAGCTCCTGCCCGAGCACCGCGCCACCATCGAGGCCGCGCTGGGCGCGACCGTGATCGACATGTACGGTGCCCACGAGGTGCCGCGGATCGCCTCCGAGTGCCTGCACGGGCGCCTGCACCTGGCGCCGGACGCGGCCGTGGTCGAGCATGTGCCGGGAGAGCGCGGCGCGTCGCGGATCCTGGTGACGTCGCTCACCCACCGCGCGATGCCCCTCGTGCGCTACGCGATCGGCGACCTGGGCGAGCCCGATCCACGCCCCTGCGGCTGCGGGCTCCCCTTCCCCTGCCTCAGCCTCGACGTGGGCAAGGAGCACAACGTGCTCATCTTGCCCAGCGGGCGCCCGTTGCACACGGGCTTCTTCTTCAAGCCGCTCTATCACCTGGAGGCCATCGCTCAGCTCCAGATCCGGCACGAGCGGCCGGACTCGGTCGTCATCGCCTACGTCCCCGCGGAGGGGGCAGGAGAGTCGGCGCGGGCGGCGATCGAGCGCGCGCTCGCCCCGCTGCGTCGCGAACTCGACGGCGAGGTCCGCGTCGAGGCGCGCGCGGTCCTCGAGATCCCGCTCACGGTGAGCGGGAAGCGACCGCTGGTGGTGTCGACTGTCGCGGGGACCCGGTAGGACCTCGGTTTCCGAGGTCCGCCGGGCGCTCGGGCCGAGGAGGCGCTCGCGCCCATCGCTCCCGCGCGCCCCGGGAGGCGCAGAGCCCTAGGTGCGGAGCCACGGCGCGAGCAGCGCCGCGCTCGCCTCCCACATCGCGCGCTGCTCGGCCGGATCGCGCGCGAGGGCGGCCGGCTCGGCCTCGCGCAAAAGGTGGTAGTAGAGGCCCGTCCGGCCCTCGAGGTGAGGGGCGGCGGCGAGCGTGAGCACGGGCACCGCGGCTTTCGCCGGCGGGGCGAAGCCGGCGCGCATCACCGCGTCGAGCAGGGGGCGGACGAGCGCGGGAGCCTCGCGCCCGATCCGGCTCGCGACCGCGCCGGGACAGACCGCGTGCACCGCGACCGTGGGGCGCCCGTCGTCGCGGAGCCGCGCGGCCAGCGCCTGCGCGAGGGTCATCACCAGGAGCTTGCTGTGCGCGTACTGGGCCATGCCGCGGCGGAGCCCGTAGTCCACCATCGCCCCGAGCCGCGCCCAGTCCACCCGCGGGGCCGAGCGGTGCGCGTCGGAGGCGACGCAGACGACGCGGGGTACGCGGTCGCCCGGCGCGCGCGCGGGCACCAGCACGCCGTCGCGGAGGCAGCGCTCGAGCAGCAGCCGGTTGGCGAGGAAGTGTACGGCGACCATGATCTCGAACCCCTGCGCGCTCGGGCGCGCCCGCCGGGGCATCAGCCCCGCGTTGAGCACGACGAGGTCGAGCCGCTCCCCGCGGCCGCGCAGGGTGTCGGCGAGCGCGCCCACCCGGTCGAGATCGGCGAGGTCCACCGGGAGCCCCTCCACCCGCGGGTTGCCGGTGTCGCGCGCGATCGCGCCCGGGACGGCGCCGAGCCCGCCGCGCAGGGGCAGGAGGAGGCGGGCGCCGCGGCGCGCGAGCTCGGTCGCCACCGCGAGGCCGAGCCCGCTGCTCGCGCCGGTGACGAGCGCGGTCCGCCCGTCGAGGCGGACGTCGTCCGGCAGCGTCGGCACGGCCTGGTGGCGCCGCAGGCGATCCAGGAGCCCGGTCAGGGTCGCGCGCAACGGATCGTCGTGGCCGAGGATCACTCCGCCTCCGCCGCGGCCGGGGCCAGGAACCGCTCGACGTAGCCGGCGAAGCGCTCGCCCAGCGACGCCTCGTCCAGGTGGAAATCGGCCAGGTGATAGCGGTGCGGCCCGTAGCGGCCAGGCCGGTTCCGCTCCCGCGCCGCGGCGAGCGCCGCCACCGTGGTCGCGTCCCAGGGCAGGCCCGCGCGTTCGTGCACCATGGCGGCTGCCGTCATGGGATCGGCCACCAGCGCCGCGTAGTCCACGTCGACGAAGCGCTCCGCGGGGAGCCGGTCGCGGGCCGCGAGCGCGCGGCGCACCATGCGTTCGATCCGCCCCGACCAGTGGGCGCCGATCTCCGCCGGGGAGACGTGGTCGGAGAAGAGCCCGCGGCTGCGCGCCACCATCGACGCGAAGGACGGCACGGTCCGCCGCGGGTCACGGTGGGTCTGCGCGATGGTCGCCTCCGGGAAGATCCGCGCGAGGACCGCGAGATGATCGAGGTGCATGGGCGATTTGAGGACCCAGTGGGTGTGCGGTCGCGCGCGCCCGAGGTAGTGCAGCACCCGGCGCAGGTAGCGGTACACCGGTTCGGCGTCACGGGCCTCGACCCAGGCGGCGTAGGTCGGGACGTGGAGCAACGCCTCCGCCGTCTGGCTCTCGAAGGTGAGATCCGCGAGCAAGACCTCCTCCTCGGGCTCGTCGATCTCGATGGGGTGGATGGCGAAGAAGTCGGGCGCGAGGTGGCGCACCACCTGCCGCGCCCACCAGGCCGCCCGGCGCCGGCGTCGGGGCCGCCGCCCCTCGCCGGGGAACGGCGCGGGGTTGAGCGCCTCCCAGGAGGGGAGGCTCCGCGCCCCCGGCGCCGCCGCCAGCAGCCGCTGCAGCAGCGTGGTGCCGCTGCGCTGCAGCCCCGCGATGACGACGACGGGCGGGAGCGGGGTCGCCTGCGCCTCGGCCTCCGTGGGCAGGAGCGGCTCGAGCCGCCGGCGGTTGACGAGGTGCCCCAGCAGCCGCTCGCGCTGCAACCAGCGTCCGACGCCGTTCAGGCGGGCCTCGCCGTTCATCGAGTCGAGCAGGATCCCGAGCGCCGGCAGGAAGCTCGGATCCGCGAAGGAGGGGGCGCGGGCACGGCGGAGCGCGGCCGCGAGCAGCGCGTCGAGCTCGAGCGGCCCCGACGGCGCGAGCCGCTCGGCGAGCCGCGCGGTGAGCGGCCGGTAGGGGCGCGCGTAGTCCGGCGGGAGCGGTCGCGTCACGCTGGGGTCCCCGCCGCCGCTGCGCCCAGCTCTGCGACCCGCACCACGCGCGTGCGCGGCGTCGGGTGCGAGTCGGCCCGCACCCAGCGCAGGCACATCGTGCCCTCGCGGTGCCCCACCGTCTGGATCCAATTGGGATGGCCCGGATCCCGGTGCGCCACCACGATCCGCACCGAGCCGTCGGGCTCGTAGTGGGCCGTGTGCCGGTTGAGGTGCACGCGGAAGTACCGGTAGTCCAGCGACTCCATCCAGTAGTCGTCGAGCTGGAAGTTCCAGTGCTCGCAGCGAGGCGGCGTGACCTCGATCAGCAGGGCCTCGTCCTCCTCCAGGCGCCAGTGCGAGTGGTAGTACGCGATGTTCGGATCGCCCCCCGCCTGCCGCGACACCTCGGGGTCGAAGCGGGGCAGCTCGTTGGTGTGGCGCTGGAAGTCCCGGGCCCACTTGGCGAACAGCAGGGAGGCGCCGGCCACCAGGGTGCTCGCGTTGCGCAACCCCTCCTCGAGCAGCTCGGGCGTGAGCCGACCCGGGACCGTCGGCTCCCCCCCGAGCTCGATCCGTAGGTCCGCGACGCGCTCGCGCTCGCGGTCGAGGAAAGTCTGGCGCACGACCAGCGCGCCCGTGTCCTCGGTCATCGGGAGCCAGTTCTTGGGTTGCGGGTGGCGGCTCAGGTGGATCACGAAGGTGCCGTCGGGCTCGAGCTCCAGGGCGGAGCCCTCGAGGAACCCGGAGGGCGGCAGCCCGCCTCCCTGCCCGTAGTGGCCCCGCTGGGTGCCGAACGCCAGGTAGTGGACGGTGTTCCGCCGCCCGAGGATCCGGTACTCGAGCCGCCCGGCGAGCCGCGCGGTCAGGTAGTAGTTGTCCGGGTTGTCCGCCCCCATCTTCACCGTCTCGTGCACGACCCGGTGGAGCACGGGCGCCCGGGGATCGGCGTACTCGACGAAGGCCTCGAGCCCGCCGCGCAGCAGGCGCGTGAGGTAGCGGTACCCCTCCGCCTGGCTCAACGGATCGCGGGGTGCTCCCGGGAACACCAGCGCGGCGCCCGCGCCCTTGAGCGTGTCGCAGAACTCGTCCCAGGCCCTCCCCGAGACGACCCGCGCGGCGGCCGCGCTCGCCGGCGTCTGTCCGCGCAGGCGCAGCCAGGCCAGCGAGAGCCGCCGGAACCCAGCGAGTAGCCAGACCAGGAGGCGCCTCATCCTCGTCGCTCCACCTCGCGCGCGAGCGCCCGGGCCATGGCCGTGAAGGCGCGCTCCATGGGCGGACCGTACAGCGCGAAGACGAGGGGCACGAGCCAGCCGCTGAAGCGGTCGGTCGTGCGATACCGGGAGCGGTCGGCGCCGAGCGGCTCGACCCACTGCCAGCGGTTGGCCGTCAGCGCCCAGCCCGGGCCGAGCCGCGTACCCCAGCAGAGGACGCGCCCCGGCTCCAACCGGTTCACCCACTCGCGCTGCTGGAAGGGACGGCGCCCGTCGAAGCTCACCGAGAGATCCACCGGCGCCCCGACCCGCAGCTCGCCGCGCACGGCGACGGTGAAGGGGTTCCACGCCGGGTAGGCGCCCAGATCCACCAGCGTGTCCCACGTCCTGCCGGCCGGCGCGGCGATCTCCACCTCGGCCCCGACCTCGCGGCGAAACCAGCGCCCTTGCCGGAACCGATCGTGGAAGGCCTCGTCGTCGATGCCAGCGGGCACGCGGCGCGCATAGCGCGGCGCGGCGGCGGCGTCATCCGGGCCGCGCTGGGGCGCGCTCGAGCGGCTCGACCTGGGCCGCCGACGCCGAACCGGCGCGCACGGGGCGCGCGTGAACGCCCGCGTCCTGTCGAGGTAGGCTGCGCCCGCTGGGCGCGACTCGCTCGCGGCCTCCTGCGGGGGTCCGGCGTCCTGCCCACCAGACTCGCGGCGGCGTGCGGATCGCACCCGGCGCGTCCGGACGGACCGAGAGCGGCGCGGCGACGCTCGCCGCGATCCCGTCCGCCTCGAGCTCGATGCCTCGCCCGGCGCCGCCCGCGGACCCCGGGCCTGAGGGGGCACTCGCCCTCGGCGCGCCCGGTCTGCGTCGTCTCGGCCGCGGACTGATCGACCGCGTGCCCGGACCTCTTCGTCGAAGCCCGGCACCAGCGGGGCGTCGCACATCGCCCTCTTGCGGGCCGGACGAGCGGCTCACCAGCGGCGTCGGGGGCGAGGGTCCGCGCGAGGTCGCGACGCCGCGGCTCACCATCCGCGGGTATCCGACCATCACGCAGTCGATCCACACCCGGCGCGCGGTCCTGTTCGGCCGGTGGCCGTTCGACCTGTCCCGTGCGGCGCTGAAGCTGGCGGCGAGCGGGCGCGCCGGCGAAGGATGAGGGCGTGGTGGACGGCCCGAGCGCCCCGCACGTGCGGGCGCTGCCGAGGTACGGCGAGACGGCTGCCACCTCGCGCGCGGAGCTGGCGCTGGTCCCGGTGCCGTTCGACCCCGCCGCGGTCCTGCCGGCGGCGACCGCCCTCCGCGAGGGCCATCTCCCGGAGGCCGAGGTGCCGCTCTCGCTCCACCCGGGCGGTCCGACCGACGCCTACGCCGTCGGGATCAGGGAGCCGCGGACCCTCGTTGGCATCACGGCACGCGAGCAGACCCCGAGCCATGGGTCCATCACGCTGACCGACGAGGCGGGCGTCTGCTTCCCGGAAGGCGCGCTTCTCCTGGCCCTCACGGTCGGCCTCGTCGGTTGGTGGGAAGGGTAGTAAGGCGGCGGTGGCGACGAGTCCGAGGCTTTCGGCTCCAATACTCCCGCGACTGGTGGAGCAATCGGAGCTCCTGTCGGTGCTCCAGTCGGGGCCGGGTGGGGAGGAGCCGCGATGACCCTGCAGTCGTGTTCGATGAGGAGTCTGCGCCGCGCGGTCGCAGCTACTTGTACCGTTGGCTGTCTTCTGGCGTCTCGCGCCGCGCCCGCCCAGGACTTCGGGGGGGCCACCTGGGTGGATCTGGTGCTCGACGGCAACACGCTGAGCGACGTCAGCGGCGACGCGAGCGGGCAGAGCATCCTGGATCTCGTCGGCACCACGGGCTACTCCGCGGTCAGCGTCGCGCAGGACGCGAGCTTCCTCTACTTGCGGATGCGCATCGACGGCGATCCCACCCAGGGAGCGGGGTTCCGCTCGTTCGGTTGGGGGTGCGGGCTGGACAACGACGGTGTCTACTCGGGCTGTGAGTACCTCGTCTTCGTCAACGGGCAGTCCGACAGGGTCGAGCTCTGGGACAACCTGACGAGTCAGGGGCCCGTCGTCGGCGCCCCCTCCGACAAGGCGGACACCCTCCGCGCTTCCTACCCGGTCGCTTCCCACGCTCGGGCCGTCGCCGCCGGCGCCCCCAACCTCGGCTCCTCGGCTGCGGACTACTTTCTCGAGTTCGCCGTACCGCTCGCGGCTCTGGCGCTCGCCGGGTACGACGCGAGCGAGCCCCTGGTCGCGTTCTGCGGCTCGAACACCAGCGGCGCGGCCAGCGCGCTGGCCACGGACTGCTCCTCGACCAGCGCGGGCTGCGCCGCCACGACGATCGCGGCCATCGGGAGCGATCCCGTCCTCTGCGGCGCGAGCGGCTGCGCCACCTGCAACACCAACGACCGCTGTGGAGCGGCGTGCCTGCCCTGCGCCAACCCGACCCCGGTCGGCAACCCGACCGCGCTGAGCTGCGAGGCGTGCACCGGCGACGCCGGCTGCGGCGGCCCCCCGCCGTACTGCGTCACCGCCGCCGCGGACCCCGCCCGAGGCTCCTGCGTCGCCTGCCTCACGACGGAGCATTGCCCCGATGCGGAGCTCTGCGATCCAATCACCCACAGCTGTCGCGCTGGCTGCGACGCGAACGACGACTGCGCCACCCCGACCCCGGTCTGCAACACCACGATGGGGCTGTGCGTCGAGTGCACCGCCCTCGACGACTCCGTCTTCCTCGCGGCAGGCGAGGTCTGCGACGACGAGGCCGGACTCTGCGTCGAGTGCCTGGACGCGGGCGACTGCGCGTCGCCCACTCCCGCCTGCGACCCTGCCACCCGGACCTGCGTCGAGGGCACGGCGGACGACGACACCGAATGCGCGAGCGACGAGGTCTGCGACGTGTCGGGGCGCGTCTGCGTGGGCTGCGGGGGTGACGGGGACTGCGCGGCGCCGACCCCCGCCTGCGACCTTGCCACCCGGACCTGCGTGGAGTGCACCGCCGCCAACCCCAGCGCCTGCACCCCGGGCGGCGAGGTCTGCCATACCGGGACCAACCTCTGCGTGGGCTGCGTCGATGACGGCGACTGCGCTGTCCCGACGCCCGCCTGCGAGCCGACCGCGCAGCTCTGCGTGGAGTGCACGACCACCAACGACGCCGCCTGCACGCTGGCCGCCGAGGTCTGCGACCCCGACGCGCACCGCTGCGTCGAATGCCTCGGCGACCTCGACTGCCCGGGGTCGCGGCCCCTCCGTGACCCGGCCACCCTGAGCTGCGTCGAGTGCACCGAGGGTGATCTCTCGGCGTGCGAGGTCGGCGAGCTCTGCGATCCCGGCCTCGGGCTCTGCGTGGGGTGCCTCGATGACGGGGACTGCTCGGGTCCTACCCCCGCCTGCGACCTGGCTACTCACGGGTGCGTGGAGTGCACCGAGAGCAACCTCTCCGCCTGCAGCACGGGCGAGCTCTGCGACCCCGTGACCAGGTCCTGCGTGGGCTGCGCCAACGACGGGGACTGCGGCGGCCCCATGAGCGGTCGCGTGTGCCTCGAGACGGGGCTCTGCGCTGACGGCTGTCGCGTCGGCGGCAACGGATGTCCGCTGGGCTTCATCTGCAGCTCGACCGACGCCAGCGTCGGGATCTGCACCGTGGTCGTCGGCTCCGGCGGGGCTGCCGGGGGGGGCGGAGCCGCCGGAGCGGCGGGCGCGGCGGCCGCCGCGGGCGTCGCGGGCGTCGCGGGCACCGCGGGTACGGCCGGGGCGGCGGTCGGCGTCGGGGGGGCGCCGCTAGCGGCCGGCGCCGGCGGCGCTGCGCCGAGCGGCGGCGCGGCGGGCGGCGGCCCCCCTCCGGCGGGTGGCGCGGCCGGGGAGGGGGGCGCGTCTTCGACCGCGGGGAGCGTGGCCGTGGGCGGCGCACCTGCTGGTGGTTCGGTCGCGAGTGGCGGCGCGAGCGAGGGGGGCGTTGCGTCGGGCGGCTCGCCCGCGGGCGCCGCGCCCCAGGGTGGACTCGAGGCGAACGCCGGGGAGGCGTCGGCGCGCGAGCTCAGCCTCGAGGGCGGCGGCTGCACCTGTTCCGCGTCTCGACGCTCCGTCCCGGCGGGCTGGCTCCTCCTGGTCCTGCCGGCGCTCGTCTTCGCGCGACGGCGCCGGTCGGGGTAGCTTCGGCGCACGGCGACGCGCCTCCGCGGTACGCTGCTCCCGGCGGCGCGCACCATGGCACCGGATTCCTCGGATCGGAGCGACTCGCGCGCAGAGTCCGCGCCGACCCAGCGTGACCGGCCCGGCGGGGCCACCACGGTGGTGCTGATCGAGCGCGTCCCTCCTGAAGCGCGGCGGCGTGGCCGGGCCATGCTGGTCCTGGCCCGGGCGCTCGGGGTGACCGTGGCGGAGGTGACGCCGGCGCTGGCGGCAGTGCCCTGGGAGCTGCCCCGGCGCTTCTCGCCCGGGGAGGGGGACGCGCTCGTTCGCGCGCTCTGCGCGCTCGAGCTCGACGCGCGGGCGCGGCCGGCCCTGGGGCCACCAGGCGATCCCTGCCGTGAGCACCCGGCGCTCTGCGGCGAGGGGCGCTGCCCGCGGTGCGAGGAGAGCCGCTGTCGGCTGTGCGCGGCTGCGAGCGCGCGGGGCCTCTGCCGCGGCTGCGAGCGGCGGGCTGCGCGCCGTCGCCGCTGGTTCCGGCTGCGGGTGGCCGTGCTGCTCGCCGTCCTCGCCGTCGTCATGGCCTGGGCGGCGGCGGATGGCGCGCGGCGCCGCGCGCGTACGCGCTGGGAGCGTCCGCTCCGGATCGCCGTGGTGCTGCTGCGTCACGGCGAGGTGGACGACGACGCCGTGGCGGCTCTGATCGAGCGCGTACCTGCGCTCGCCGCCCGGCTCCGGGAGGAGGCCGCTCGCCACCGAGCGCTCGACTTCGCGCCGTTCGCCTTCGAGGTGCTGGGGCCGGTCGACGTCGCCTCGCCGCCGCCCCGGCCCCGCGGTGAGGACTGGCTTTCGCTCGGTCGCTACGCCTTCGAGCTCTGGCGCTACCGCCGGGGGGTGGACGGCCCCGCGGGGCTGTACCCTCGCGCGTACGACGCCGTGATCTACGCTTGGGCGCGGCCGCCGCGGAGCGAGGGCCAGCGTTCGGTGGAGGGGATGAGCCAGGACGGCGGACGCTTCGCGTCGGTCGAGGTGGAGCTCACTCGGGAGATGGCCGACTACGCCCTGTTCGTGGTGGCGCACGAGCTGATGCACACCCTGGGGGCCAGCGACAAGTACGACTCCGCCGGGCGCACGCGGATCCCCGATGGGTTGCCGGAGCCCGAGCGGGTGCCCCTGCTGCCGCAAGACCGGGCGGAGGTGATGGCGCGCAGCCGTGTCGTGGCAGCCTCCGAGGAGCGGGTCCCCGAGACGCTGGAAGAGCTGGGCGTCGGCCCGCTCACCGCCCGCGAGATCGGCTGGACGCGTTAGCGGGACGACAGGTGTCGTGACCCCTACATCCCCGAAACCGGCCGGAAGGCGGACGGGCAGCTCACCTGCTGGTAGTTGAAGTTCGGGTTGTCGGCCATGTCCGCCCAGTCCACCCACCAGATGCAGCCATCGAGCAGGTCGGGCTTGCCGGCGAAGACCTGCTGGCACTTGGTGCGAGCGCAGGTCTTGGCGGCCTCGTGGTTGCCCGCGTTCTGGTTGCGGCACTGGAGGAAGAAGCCGCCGTACCGTTCGCCGAGGTCCGAGCTGCCCCAGGAGTGCGAGCAGGCGTCGAAGTCGCCTACCCCGCCGCCCGGAACGAGCAGGTCGAACTGGCCGCCGCCGATCCCGCCGGTGTTCAGCTTCTGCACGATCATGACCTTGCCGCGCAGGGACGCCGAGCCCGGATCGTCGTAGCCAGAGCTCGTCGTACCCGTGAACTCGATCTGGTAGCAGGCCCCGCAGTTGCCTTCGTTGAAGGCGGCGAAGCCATAAGCGAGCCTGTCGCTGAGCGCCCAGGGCGCCATCCACCAGCACTGGTAGGCGTTGCCGCCCGAACACGCGCTCTGCGCGTTGGGATCGCCGATGACGTTGCCGCTCGCGTCGCAGGCCTTAGCCGAACCCTTGTCCGGCCAGGCGCAGCTCGGCTTGCAGCAGTCCCAGTAGTGGGTGAAATGCCCCGGCGTCGGGCTCGTGAGCGGCGGGGGCATCTCGACGGTACCGCCGCCGCCGGTGCTCTGGCTGCCGCCGGTGTTCTGGACGCCGCCGGTGTTCTGGAC
>CAYVRP010000123.1:0-18775 GCA_964454025.1 uncultured Polyangiaceae bacterium
TAGCAGAAGTAGCCGCCGGCACAGCTCGTCCCCTCGCAGGGCTCGCCTCCGCCGCTCGCGCTCGCGGCCTCCTCGACGCAGAGCCCATCGACGGCGACCCCGCCCGTGTAGCCGGTGGGCGGGTTCGGCAGGCACCACTCCGTCTCGGGGCACCCCGAGGGCGTGACGAAGGGCGTGCAGGTCCGCAGGCAGGCGCCAGCCGCCCCATACGCATACAGGGTGCAGAGCTCGCCCTCCTGACAGCCCTCGTCGGTGCCGAGCCCGGCCACGTCGCAGTACTCGCGGCAGCTCCGGACGGTGGTGACGCCGAAGTAGCAGTACTGGTTGCCGTACGTGCAGTCCGCGTGCCCGATGCAGGGTTCGCCCACGGGGATCTCCCCGCCACCCGCGCCGCCGGCGCCTCCATCCGGGCCGGCGCCGCCCGCGCCAGCCCCCGCCGTCGCGTCGCCACCGGTGCCGGGCTCGGCGCCGCCGGTGCCGGGCTCGCCGCCGCCGCCGGTCGCCGCGCCCCCGGTTTCGGCGCCACCCGCGTCCCCGCCGCCGGGCTGATCACCGCCGGTCGTCACGCCACCCGTGTCCGCGCCGCCGAGCTCGGCGCCGCTGCCCGCGATCGGACCGGTCCCGCCGCCCGCAGACGCCCCGCCGCCCGCTCCGGCGCCACCGCCCAGCTCACCGCCGGAAGCGCCCGCGCCGCCCGCAGGCTCACCCCCGGTGCCCGCTCCGCCGAGCTGCTCTCCCGCGGCGCCCGCCCCTGCCACCGCCGTCTGACCGGCGGCGCCGCCACCCCCCGAGACGGTGCCGGCCGCCCCGTCGGCGGCTCCGCCGGTGCTTTCGCCGGCATCGCCGCCACCCTCCTCGACGAGCGGCGGCGGACGCTCGTCCTTCTTCTTGCACCCCGTGAGGACGAGCAGCCCCGCCCCCAAGCACAACGCCCCGAGCAAGCTCTTCTGGTAGCGCATCTCAGCCTCCCATTGTCCCACAATCCGCCGCGGCGGACAGCTCGCTCCGCATCGAGCAGGCGGCTTGCGCGCGTCGGCGCGGCGCGAACGAGCGGGGCCCGCGGCGGGCCGCCCCCTCCGCGTGGTGGCGGGCGACCGCGACGCGGTCGGGGGAAGCGCCGGCGCGGCCACGGACTGCGCCGTTGCTCGCCGCCACGCTGAGTGTGCGACAGCTCCTCGCCCTGGTCGGCGAAGACGGCTCGTGCACGCAACGTTCGCGAACCCCAGGGTCTGCCTGGTCGGCGGCGGCCAGGACCGACAGCGACGAATCCATTTGCCGGTGGAGGCCAGAGAAACGCTCCTCTCGGCACGCGTCGGGACAACACGCCGCGCTGCCAGTCGGTACCACCCGTTCTGCCGAAGATGCTGGAATAGCTTCATTTCCTGGGTTGACTGGTCAGGCCAGGGGCCGGCCAGAAACGAGGTCCGCCACGTTGAAGGCCCCCCCGCTGCCTGCCACACTCTGCGTGCCGCTCTCACACCGCGCATCCGCGGCTGGGACGCGACGGGTTCGGCTCCCAGCGAGCACCCCACCCGCGCCGGAGGCCCCGCCATGAAGCGCCAACGCTTGCCGAAGCCATTCCCCTCGCCGCGACGGGCGAGCCGCCCTTGGATGCCCATGGGCACCCTCTTGCTCGCGTGCTCGCTCCTCGGCGCCAGCTGCGCCTCCGAGCCGGGGCTGCCGCGGGCCGACCTCGAGCTCGGTCCGAGCGGCCCGGCCCTGCCCTGCCACGACGGCGACGAGCGCCCCTGCGGCGTCACCCTGGCCGAGCACGACGAGCGCCTGTCCTGCTACGAGGGAACCCAGCGCTGCGTGGACGGGGCCTGGGCGGCCTGCACGGACGGCGCCGTCGTCGAGCGGACACGACCCAGCCTCGAGGTGGCCGCGCGGCTGATGCCGCGGGCCTCCTGGGTGAACCTGCCCTGCTTCCCCCAGACCGCGAGCGGCGAGGGCGGCGCGGTGAGCGGCGCTTACGAGTTTTACAACGCCTGCGACCCGAACTGCCGGGTCTTCGATCAGACACCCATCGAGGAGCCCTTCGGATCCGAGCCGCGCCTCGACTTCTCCGACCTGCCGACGCCCGACACGCTCACGGCGACCTTCCCTGGTCTGCCCGCCCCCGGCCCCTGCGCGGACGGGATCGACTGCCAGTTCAACCAGCGCTGCGAGGAGCCGGTGACCGCCCTTGCCTGCGCCCACAGCAAGTGCGTCGTCTCGGACGCGCCCAGCGCGGCGTGCGCCGCCGCCGACACCTGCGTGCAGGCGATCTGCATCGCGGATCCGAGCTGCTGCGACGAGGGGGTCCCCGGCGCCTGGGACGCCGACTGCGTGGGCATGGTCAAGACCGTCTGCGACGCCTTCTGCGCCGACGTGCCGCCCTGGCACGACCTCTGCGAGACAGGTGACGCCCTCACCAGCGGCTTCCACTGGTGCGTCGACGCGGTCTGCGCGCTCCGTCCCTCCTGCTGCGACCCGAGCTACGGCTGGGACGCGAACTGCCGCGATCTGGTCGTCTCCGCGGCGGGCTGCGACAGCTACGTCTCGGTGCCGGTCGGCCCCACGCCGAACCCGGACCTCTGCGGGTACGCGCTGTACTCGGAGGGGAACCTCACCGTCGGACAGCGCGGCAACGTCAAGGGGAAGGTCGGCACGGGAGGGAACCTCGAGGTCCGCCACGAAACCCGGATCGAGGGGGATCTGGAGGTGCGCGGCACGCTCGTCCTCGACGGGGCCGCGGCCCCGCCGCCGAACGTGCTGGGCAGCGCGATCGTGTACAACGCCGCCAACGCGGCCTGGGGGACCACGCTCAAGAACGGCGCGAGCTTCCAGGGCACGCTGAAGACACGCGGCGGGCTCCAGGTCGACAACGCGAGCGGGATGGGCCAGGCCTTCGTGGAGAAGGGCGTGCAGCTGCTGAACCAGGCCACCTGGTGGAGCTCGAGCGCCGCGACGGCTGCGAGCCCCGGGGTGGCGTTCGAGGCGGGCGGCAACGTGACGTGGAACAAGGAGGTGCGCGGCGACGTCTACAGCCCCGCCGCGCCGAGCCACGTGCCCGGCTCCACGGCTTGGCCGATCGGCACCTGGCAGGGCGCCGCTCCGCCCGTCGATCTCGTCGTCCCCGCGCCGCCGAGCTACGATGTTCAGATCGATCCGCCGATGCCCTGCACGGGGACCGGGAGCTACGTCCCCACCCTCGGGGACGTCACCATCAACAGCGGCTGGTACCCCCCGTCGGGGGGAGTCCTGCCGCCTGGCTGTTACGGCAAGCTGTCCATGAACGGGGGCACCTTGTCGCTCGGTCCGGGCGTGTACGCGTTCACCGAGCTCAGCGTGAACACGAACGCGCAGATCTGGTTCGAGCACGTCGGCCCGCTGCCGGTCAGCATCTACGTGGCCGGGACGGTCACCATGGCCCCCGAATCGGCGACGGTGCCTCGCTTCCGCTTCGCCTACCCGCCGTCTACCCTGAAGAGCGCCGACCAGGTCGACTTCTCGCTGGTCAACTGGTTCTTCGCCGCGGGGTCGGGAACGACGATCAAGATCGACCAGGTGACCTGGGGGGGTCGCATCGTGGCGCCGAGCGCCAACATCGAGGTCCAGACAGGCAACCTGGGCTCGACCCCCCCGAACCCCACCCGGTTCAACGGCACGGTCAACACGGGCGGGACGCTCCGGTTCGAGCCCGGCGCTCACCTCATCGACCCCGCCACGTACACGGACAGCGCCTGCGCGGGCGTGATCGTGAAGGAGTGCGCCATCGACTCGACGCCGGAGCCGCCCGAGGGCGGCCGCTGCACGAGCTGGCGCGACGGCGCCCTCGACGCCGCCTGCATGGGGTTCGACCTCGCCCTGGACGTGCCCTGCTCCTTCGGAAACCGGCCGCAGATCGCGGTCTGCAACCACGGGATCGGCTCGTCCCCCGCCACGGGGGTCGAGATCGCGTTCTACGAGCCCGACGCGGCCGCCGTGGCCGCCTTCGGCTCGCCGCAGCCCGCCGCGGCCGGGCTCACGCCGCTCGGTACCTGCCCGGTGGCGGAGGAGATCCTCCCGGGCACCTGCACCCTCGTCGACTGCGAGCCGATGGCGAGCGACGAGCTGCTGGTGATGGTCAACCCCGACGGAACCGCGACCACCGGCTACGGCAGCGAGTGCTCGCTGCGCGACAACTGGACGCTCTACTCGGGCGCGCCGGGCGTGATGGAGTGCGCGATCCTGACGTCGACGCCCGACCCCGTGACCGACGTCTTCGAGGCCGTCTGCGGCGACGGGGAGACGCCCCAGTGGATGTTCTTGACCTGGGACGCCGACCTCGCGCCGGGGGCCACCGTCGATTTCGCGGTGCAGGCCGGGACCCGGGACGCGAGCGGCGCCGTCGCCGCCTGGAGCGATCCGGTGACCTACCGCGCCGAGGCGGGGACCCCCCGGCCGGGCCGCTGCACGGTGTTCGACGCGGGCACCGCCGCGCTGGCCTGCCCCGTGGTCCTCGGCGAGGATTTCCCGCTGCGCAGCGGCGACGTGCTGCGGGTGACGGTGACCATGAACGCCGGCGACGGCCCCTCCACCCTGCACGAGTGGAACGTCACTCACAGCTGCGTCGACGACGAGTAGACCGCGCCCGTGCGGCGCGGGCCGGGCGCGGGGCGGCTCACTCGCAGCGGCCGTAGCCGAGGTCGGGCGCGAGCTCGACGCAGGTGGCCGCCGCGTTGGCGCAGTCCGGGTGCGCCACGCTCCCGAGCTCTCCCAGGGCCACGCGGCAGGCCTCGACGCAGGTGGGCGGGCTCGTGGGATCCGGCAGGGCGCAGACGCCGCGCGCCCCGCAGGGATCGCCGAGCTCGAGCTCGTCGATGGCGCAGGGATCGCCGTACTCGACCGCCGGCGGGACATCGACACAGGCGTCCGCGAGGGCGCCCACGAGCTCGCCGGCGACGCACGTCTCGTCGGGATCCGCGCAGGCCGTGGCGGCGTCGTGATCACAGGTAGCGCGACAGATCCCGAAGCTCTGGCGCACCCCGGCGACGATCTCGGGCACGCAGGTGGTGCCGTCGGCGCAGGCGCCGGGCTCGCTCCCCGCGGCGGCGGGGTCGCAGGCCGCCTCGCCGCGGCCGCCGTCGGTCGCGCAGAAGTGGTCGGCGCCGAAGCGACAGTCGCAGTAGGCCCCCGCGACGCAGTCCGCCGCGTGCGTGCAAGGGGCGCCGAGCTCGGCCGCGCCGCCCGTCGTGCAGACGCCGAGCCCCGGGGCGGTGGCGGGCGCGCACCACTCGGTGACGCCACAACCGGCCGCCGCGCCCGTGGCAAACGGGGAGCAGCCCTCCTGACAGACGCCGATCCCGCCGAGCCGAGGGTCGACCAGAACGCAGGTCTGGTCGGCGGCGCAGCCGGCCGCCGCCGCGGGGTCGCAGAGGCCGCGGCAGACCGCCGCCCCGTCGCCATAGGGGGACTCGAGGGCGTCGCAGAGCTGCCCCTCGACGCAGGTGCCGGGTTGGCACGGCTCCCCGGCCCCGACCGTGCCCGGGCGCGCGCACTGCCCCTCGACGACGACGTCGTCCTCCCCCACCTCGGCGTAGGGGACGCACCACTCGCCAGACGGGCAGGTGTCGGCGCCGAACGGATCGCAGAGGCGGAGGCACACGCCGACCTCCTCGGTGAGCGCGCGGCAGGTCTCCCCCGAGAAGCACCCGGACTCGGCGAGGGTCGCGGCGGTCGCGTCGCAGAGCGGCTCGCAGCGGTCGGGGCCGCCGCCCACGACGGTCGGCGAGTAGCAGCCGAGGCCCGCGGCGCAGGCGCCGTCGTCGCACGGCTCGCCGGCGCCGGCCGTCACCGAGCCGCGCGTGTTGCACAGTCCGGTGACCGCCTCACCGCCCGTGTACGCCGGGTCGGGATCGGGGACGCACCAGTCCCCCTCGGCGCAGGTGGAGTCGCCGAGCTCGCACACGGCGAGACAGGCCGCGCCGTGCGCGCTGGTGGCGAGGGCGCAGACGAAGCCCTCGCCGCAGTCTCCCGTCAGCCCGACGTCGGTGAGGGGACAGGCGATACGGCAGGTCCGATCGCCGCTGCCCGGGCCCTCGTAGCAGGTCGCGCCGGCCTCGCACTCCGCGCTCGACGTGCACGGCGCGCCCACGGTCAGGAACGCGACGCTGCCGCCGGTCCCGCCGGACGCCGCGCCGCCCGGGGGCGCGCCGGCCGCGCCGCCCTCCTCCTCGCCGCCCTGCCCGGCGACGGGCGGAGCCCCGCCGCTGCCCGTGACGCCACCATGGCCGCCACGCCCGCCGGCGTCAGGCCCGGCACCGCCCGCGATCCCGGCGGCGCCGCCGGGGAGCCCGCCGCCGGCGTTGGTCCCGCCGCCGCCGGCCGGCGCCGCGCCGCCGGTGGTGGTCCGCGGGTGGATGTCGAGGACGGCGGCGCGGTCCTCCTCCTGCTGACAGGCCGATCCCAGGAGCGCCGCGCCCGCGCCGGCACCGACGATCATGAACGCACCGAGTGAGTGGTGGCGCATGGCCTTGCTCCGCTGGCGGGACGCATTGTGACAAACTGCGGCGGCCCCCGCCCGCTCCACGAACGGCGAGCGCGCCGCGCCGGGTGCGGGTTCGTGCCGGTGCCACGCGTCGCCCGTCCCCCGCGCCGGCGCCGATCAACGGAGCGCGACGGACCGCTCGACGGTCACCGGACCGCCGGTGAAGGGGGGCACCACGGCGGCACGCAGCGCCTGGGCGACGCAGGCGCCCGCACCGGCCTGGGACCCGCCGTCGATCGTCACCTCGGTCGCCTTGCCGGACGGTGCGGCGAAGGTGACGCGGACGCGCGCCGACCCGAGGCCGCTCGGTCCACCGCAGGCGGCCGCTGCCGCCTCGAGCGCGCGCTCGGCCGCGTGGAGGTCGAACCCCGAGACGACCGCCGCGGGCGCGGCGCCGCGTTCGAACCCGCGGGGCACCGGGGCGTGCGCGCCGTCCGTGCCCGCGCCGAGCATCCACCGGCCGAGCCCGAGCAGCGTCAGGCCAGCGCCGAACGAGGCCAACGCCACGAGCCCCACGACGGCCCACGCCGCGCCGCCGCGCGACGGCCGCAGCACGGCGCTGGTGGTGCCGGGCGCCGTGCCGTCGAACGACGTCGGCGAGAGCGACAGGCTCACTGGCGGGGGAGACGCGCTCTCGGCCGGCGGCGGCGCGGCAGGAGGCGCGGCTTCCCAGCGCGGGGGTCGCTCGGAGAGGCGGCGCGCCGTGGGCGATGCCGGATCGGTGCGGTCGTCGTCCACCGCGTCCGCGAGCGGGGGCGGCGGCGTGCAGCCCGCACGGGACGCAGACGACTCCCTCAGCGCCTCCGCGGCGAAGCGGGCGATCGCCGCGACCGCGCCCGGGCGGCGGAGGCCCCCGTCCAGCGGCGGGGGCGGCACCGCCACGTCCGCGACCGGCGCCCGCGGCGTCGGCACGCCGCTGATGAACTCGCTCCAGAGCGCCTGCGCGTCGAGTCGCGCCGCGGGCGAATCGAGGTCGGCCGGCGCGGCGGCGGGCGGCGCCTCGGTGGCGGGGCGCGGCGCGCGCTCACTGTCGGCGACCACCTCGAGCAGGCGCCGCGCGAGACGTTCGAGCGGCGGCAGCTCGAAGCTGCCAGAGCCGCGTGGTTCGGTGGCGGGCTGCCCCCCGACGCCGAGGCGCGGCGGCTCCGAGTTCGGCCGGTCCGGGAGCGTGGGCAGCTCACTCCGGGGCGGCGGGAGCGGCTCCTCCTCCTGGCTCACCCCCTCGTCGACCGCGCTCGCCGCGGGAAGCCCCGCACCCCCCATCCCGCTCTGGTCTTCCTTGATGTGATCGTCGAAGCCCACGGTCACCTCTGCCTCGTGACGCGCGCCGGATCCTGCCCGGGAACCCTCGGTTGCGGCCGAGCAGCGTGCTGTAGGAGGAAAACATACAATGGAATCCGAGGTGCGCCAGCAGAACCTGCGCTGGGTCGGCTCCTGGGAAAATTCTCCTTCTTGGGCGGCACGAAACGGAGCTTCACCGGGGACGAGACAGCATCCGTGGTTACGGGTCGGTCAACCGGTCTGTGCACGGGCGGGGTCGCGATGCCCGCCCGGCGGGCTGCCGCTCCACCGGGGCGCGGCGGCCGCGGCGAGGATCAGCCCACGCGGTGCTCGATCTCCGGCTTGCTGCGGAAGAACGCGTTCCGGCTCGGGTCGTTGAACGCCTCGTACTCGATGCGCCAGGGCACGATCTCGCTCGGCCCGCCGTGGAAGCGCAGCGTCATGGCCATGGGCGTCACCGACCGGTAGCTGCTGTCGGCGGGCAGATCGTCGTTGTGCTCGCCGCCCGCGGAGAACAGCGAGATGACGAGCTGGTGGTCGTCGTCGTACACGCGCCGAAAGCCCTCGTTCACCTTCTCGTGGCCGCGCACCAGGGTGTGGCAGCCGAGCCGCTGCAGGAACGCGAGCGCCTGCAGGCGCCCGAACGGGAACCGCGCGGACTGGTTCTGCAGGGCCGCGGGGATGACGTCCGCGAGACTCGGGTCGCTCCACAGCATCTGGAAGCGCAGATCGGGATCGTTGAGGCTGGAGAGGTCGCGGTAGCGCTCCTTCACCAGCGAGTCGCGCGGGATCCCCCCGTGCACGAAGAGGAACCGCTCGAACAGCAGCACGTTCGGCAGCGCGTCGAAGAGCCGCATGTAGTGCTCGAACACCTCGAAGGGCAGGTGCGGGCGCAGGGTGTTGATGGCCTCCGCGGGGCGCACGCCCCCGTACACTTGACCCTCGTGCGCGAGGTAGTACTCGTGGTTGCCCCGGAGCAGGTAGACGTGCTCCGGCGCCGCGGCGAAGACCTGGAGCGCCGCGCGAAGGACCCCCTGGTAGCTGAACATGCCGCGATCGATGTAGTCGCCGAGCAGGACGAGCTTCGGGTCGGGGTGATGGAGCGGATCGGCCTTGAACGCGGCCACCTTGTCGAAGAAGCGTGACTGCATCAGCGCCGCCTTGAGGCAGCTGTAGCAGCCGTGCAGGTCCCCGAGCACGGTGAGCTCGTACTGCCGCCCGGGCTCAGCGGGGCAGACGTGCACGTGACCGTCGAGGAAAGGCCCGCTGCCGCTGAGCTCGGCGACGTTCGTCTTGCCGGCGAGGCGGCCGGCGCCGGCGGCGCGCATGCGCGCCAGGATCTCCATCACCCGGTCGAGCAGCGCGCGATCCTGGGCCACCTGCGCGCGCAGGCGCTCCGGCGCGGAGGAGTAGTTGAACTCGAGCGACTGCAGGAAGGGGTGGTCCTCCGCGCCCGGCGGGAGCACGCAGGCCGACCCGACGGCGACGGCGCCCCGCGCGGTCGGCTCGTCGATCAGCTCGATCCCGAGGTCCGCCTCCAGCAGCGCCGCGATCTCGGCCCGGAACTCCAGCTCCGCCGGGTGCACCTGGCCGTCGGCGCGGACGAGCTCGTCGATGGCGTCGAGCAGGACCTCCTGGCCCGCGGCGTCGAAGGCCTTGAAGATCTCGAAGCACCGGAGCTTGAGCTTCGCGTGTACGAAGGCCTTGGGGTCCTCGCCGGTGGCGACGGACTCGGTGAACAGATCCCTCACCTGCGCGTTGATCGCCTCGAAGACCTCATGAAAATGGGTGGTGTACTTGCCGACCAGCTCGTTGCGCAGCGCCAGGTCGGCGGCATCGATGGCGCCGTCCACGCGGTGCTCGACGAGGCGCCGGATGTAGTTCCGGACGAAGTCCTGCTCGCGGTCGTCGAAGTCGCCGTCGATGTAGCCGAAGGTGGTGAGGTAGAAGATCACCGCCCGCATCTGCTTCTCGGCCTCGACCCCCTGCTCGCTCAGCTTCAGCACCATGGTGGGCGAGGTTAGACCGGGCCCCGCGCGGCGACCACCGGCGGCGGCGGGCGGGCCCGCCCCCCGGGGGGCCGCCGCCCGGCGCGCCCCCCCCCCCCCCGCGCGGGGGCCCGCGCCGGGCCGCGCCCCCCCCGCGCGCGGCCGAGTCCAGGGCGGCGACCACGGCGGGGCCGGCGTCCCCGCGACGCCCTGCGAGGCGGAGCGCGACCACGCCGGGGCGCCGGGTAGGGACGACGACCAGCGCCCCGCCGTGCTGCGCGATGACGAGGCTCTGCAGGCGCGCTTTGAGCGCGTAGCGGCGGCGCGCCTCGCCGGGCTCGAGCGCGCCGCGGCGGGTGGGGTTGGCTCCCCGCACGAGCTCGAGGAGCCGATCGAGCGACGCCACCTCCCGCCCCGCGAGCAGGGCCGCGATCGCGTCCGGCTCGAACCGGGTCAGCTTGCGTCGCCGCGCCACGGCCCGGCGCGTTAACCGGTCGGGGAGCGCGCGGGAAGAGCGGCCGCCCGCAGCCGCCCCGGCGCTGCGACGAGGCGCCTGGCTCCGTGGCCTGGCTGCACGACGACCGACGGTGAGGTTCGGGTCGCCGGGCCGCGCGGATGCGCTACCCTCTCGCCCGCCCGAGGCCCCGGATGCCCGACGATCGCTCCCTCAGTAGCGGCAACGAGGCGGTCGCGTGGGCCGCCCTCGACCACGGCGTGGCCCTCGGCTCGGGGTACCCCGGCACCCCGTCGACCGAGATCCTCGAGGTGCTCGGCGCCCTCGGCGGCCCGGCGCGCTGGGCCCCCAACGAGAAGGTGGCGCTGGAGGTCGGGCTGGGCGCCGCCTTCGGCGGCGCGCGCGCCCTGGTGACCATGAAGCACGTCGGCCTGAACGTCGCCGCCGACGTGCTCTTCACCGCGGCGTACACGGGCGTGACCGGCGCCCTCGTCGTCGTCAGCGCCGACGACCCCGGGATGGCCTCCAGCCAGAACGAGCAGGACAACCGCCGCTACGCGGTGGCGGCGGGCGTGCCGATGCTGGAGCCCCGCGACGCGCAGGACGCCTACGATCTGTTCGGCCTCGGGCTGGAGCTCTCCGAACGTTTCGCGCTGCCCGTGCTGTTCCGGATGACCACGCGCGTCTGCCACTCCCGATCGGTGCTCGTGCGGCGCCCGCGGCCGCTCGGGGCGGCGACTCCGGGGTTCGTGCGGGACGTCGCGGCGCGCGTCATGATCCCCGCCCACGCCCGCCCCGCCCACCGGCGCCTGCGCGAGCGGCTGCGCGCCGGCGCCGCCTGGGCGGAGACGGCGCCCGTCGTCGTCGAGCGCCGCGGCGACGTCGCGCTCGGCCTGATCACGGCTGGCGTGAGCGCGCTGCACGCCCGGGAGGCGGCGCCCACGGCGAGCACCCTCGAGCTGTTGCTCACCCACCCGCTCCCCCTCGAGCGCATCGCGCGCTTCGTGGGCTCGGTCGAGCGCACGCTCGTGGTCGAGGAGGGGGACCCGGTCCTCTTCGAGCAGCTCCGCGCCGCCGGCCTCGCCGTCGCGGGGCGCCCCGAGGCGTTCCGCTTCGGCGAGCTCTCGGTGCCCCGCGTGCGCCGCCTGCTCGCCGGCGACGCGACGCCGGAGCCCGCGCCCCCGCGGGGCCGCCCCCCGGAGCTCTGCAAGGGCTGCCCGCACCGTTCCGTGTTCGGGGTCCTCGCCCGCCACGGGCTCATCGTGGCCGGCGCCATCGGCTGCTACACCCTCGCCGCGCTGCCGCCGCTCGAGGCGATGGATACCTGCGTCTGCATGGGGGCGAGCATCGGCGTCGGGCTCGGGCTGCGCCACGTGCTGCCCCCCGAGCAGGCGCGGCGCGTCGTGAGCGTGATCGGCGACAGCACCTTCGTCCACAGCGGGCTCACGGGCCTGGCGGAGCTCGTCTACAACCCGCCCGCGACCGGCCACGTCGTCGTGATCGTCGACAACGGCACCACCGCCATGACCGGGCAGCAGGAGCACCCGGGCACGGGACGCACCCTCACCCACGAGCCGACGCAGAAGCTCCGCATCGAGGCGGTGGCGGTGGCCATGGGCGTCGAGCGGGTCGTGGTCATCGATCCTCACGCCGACACGGCCGGGTTCGAGCGCGAGCTGCTGGCCGCCCTCGCCGCCGAGACGACGGCGGTCATCGTGGCGCGGCGCGCCTGCCTGCTCGCCGCGCGCCGCGTCCGCGAAGGCGAGCGCGCCGAGGCCGCCTGCCCGGGGTCCGGAGCGGCGGGAGGCGCCGCGTGACCGCCGACCACGTCACCAACGTGGTGGTCGCGGGCCTGGGCGGCCAGGGCGTGATCCGGGCCTCGGACGTGCTGGCCGAGGCCGCCTTCCTCGCCGGGCACGACGTCAAGAAGAGCGAGCTCCACGGGATGGCCCAGCGCGGCGGCTCGGTCCACGGCGACGTCCGCTTCGGCCCCCGCGTGCTGAGCCCCATGATCACCCCCGGCGAGGCCGACTTCCTGGTCGTGCTCGAGCCGGCCGAGGTCGCGCCGCACCGCCACCGGCTCCGCCCCGAGGGCCGTCTCATCACCCCCGAGGCGGTGGATCTCGCGGCGCTGCCCGGCAGGAAGAGCCTCAACGTGGCGCTGCTGGCGGTGCTCGCACGCGAGCTCCCCTTCTCCCTCATGGCCTGGCACGCGGCCCTCGATCGCCATTTCCGCCCGGACCTCGCCGGACCGAACCGCGAGCTCTTCGCTCGCCTCTTCCTCGCCCGCCCCTGATCGGAGACGCGCCATGCCCCCCCGCGAAACCAGCGCTGTCGAGCTCTTCCCCGCCAGCGCCCTCGACTACCTGCCCGTCGAGCGCCTCCGCGAGCTGCAGCTCGCGCGCCTGCGCGCCGTGGTCGGGCGCTGCTACGAGCGCGTCGCCCTGGTGCGAGCGCGCATGCAGGAGCGGGGCGTGACCCCCGACGATCTCCGCTCGCTCGCGGACCTCGCGCGCCTGCCCTTCACCACCAAGCTCGATCTGCGCGACACCTACCCGTTCGGCCTGTTCGCGAGCCCCATGGCGGAGATCGTGCGCCTGCATGCCTCGAGCGGGACCACCGGCAAGCCCATCGTGGTCGCCTACACGCGCGAGGACGTCGAGGTGTGGAGCGAGGTGATGGCGCGCACCTTCGCCGCCTGCGGCCTGCACCGCGGCGACGTGGTCCAGAACGCCTACGGCTACGGCCTGTTCACCGGCGGGCTCGGCGCCCACTACGGGGCCGAGGCGCTGGGAGCCACGGTGATCCCCATCTCCGGCGGCAACACCGAGCGCCAGATCATGGTGCTCAAGGACTTCGGCGTCACCGCCATTTGCTCGACCCCGAGCTACTTTCTGCACCTGATCGAGCGGGCGGGCGAGCTCGGCGTGGACCTCGGCGAGCTGCCGCTCCGCGCCGGCGTCTTCGGGGCGGAGCCCTGGACCGAGTCGATGCGCAAGCGCATCGAGGCGGCCACGCGCCTGCGCGCCTACGACATCTACGGCCTGAGCGAGATCATCGGCCCCGGCGTGGCGTCGGAGTGCGTGGCGCAGGAGGGCCTCCACGTCTTCGAGGATCGCTTCTACCCGGAGATCATCGACCCGGACACGGGCGAGGTGCTCCCGGAAGGCACCGAGGGCGAGCTGGTGCTGACGACGCTCTCCAAGCAGGCGATGCCGATGATCCGGTACCGCACCCGGGACATCACCGCGCTCACCTCCGAGCGGTGCTTCTGCGGGCGCACGCTCCGACGCATGCAGCGCGTCGGCCGCCGCAGCGACGACATGCTGATCATCCGCGGCGTGAACCTGTACCCCTCGCAGATCGAGGCGGCCCTGCTCGAGGTGGAGGGGACGCTCCCGCACTACCAGCTCGTGCTCGACCGCGAGGGCGGGCTCGATCGCCTCTGCGTCGAGGTGGAGGTCACGCCCGAGGTCTTCTCCGACGAGGTGCGCGCGCTCGAGGCCCTGCGCTCGCGGCTCGCCAAGGCCATCGAGCACACGGTGGGGATCCACGTCGCGGTGCGGCTGGTGGCCCCGCACACCATCGATCGGAGCCAGGGCAAGGCCAAGCGCGTGATCGACCGCCGGAGTAACGACCCATGAAGCTCACCCAGCTCAGCCTCTTCGTCGAGAACCGCCCCGGACAGCTCGTCCGCCCCTGCCGGGTGCTGGCGGACGCCGGGGTGAGCATCCTCACCCTGAGCCTGGCCGACACCGGCGAGTTCGGGATCCTGCGCCTCATCGTGGATCGCACCCACGCGGGCCGCGCCGCCCTGACGGCGGCGGGGATGGTCGTCCAGGTCACCGAGGTGATCGCGCTCGAGGTGCCCGATCGACCCGGCGGCCTCGCCGAGGTGCTCGCGACCATCGACGCCGCGGGGGTCGGCATCGAGTACATGTACGCGTTCACCTACGGCCGCGAGGGGCGGGCCATCCTGGTCTTCCGCTTCGGCGAGCCCGACGCGGCCGTCCCCGCGCTGCTCGCCGCCGGGCTCACCGCGGTCGCACCCGTGGCGCTGAACCAGGCCAAGGAGTAGCGCGTTGCCCCCCGGGGGCGCGCCACGCCACGGGCCTTGTCACCCCCGGGCGATCCCCCCATACTCGCCCCGCGATGCCGGACGACGACGCGCGACGGTACGGACGCCGGGAGGTCCTGGGGGGGCTGCTCGCCGCCGGCGGGCTCTGGTTTCTGCCCCTCCCGGGCTGCACGCGCCCGCCGCCGTTGGCGCCCGCGCCAGTCCCCTCCGCGTCCGGCCCGCTCACCCCCGCCCCCTCCGAGGTCACCATGCCCAGCGAGTACACCCTCCCGCCGCTCCCCTACGCGCCGAACGCCCTCGAGCCGATCATCGACGCGGCCACGGTGAGCCTGCACCACGACGTGCACCACGCGGGCTACGTCAAGGGCGCCAACGCGGCGCTGGCGGCGCTCCGGGAGGCGCGGGCCGCCAACGACTACAAGCTCGCCGAACACCACACCGAGAAGCTCGCCTTCCACACCTCGGGCCACCTGCTCCACGCGCTGTACTGGGAGAACATGGCGCCTCCGGGGCGAGGCGGGGCGCCGAGCCAGGAGCTCCAGGCGGCGCTCGTCGCCGCCTTCGGCAGCGTCGACGCGATGAAGGCGCAGCTCGGCGCCGTCGCCAAGACCGTCGAGGGGAGCGGCTGGGGGATCCTCGGCTACAACGTCCTCGATCGGGGCCTGACCGTGCTCGCCTGCGAGAACCACGAGAAGAAGGGGATCTGGTCGGTCATCCCGCTCCTGGTCGTGGACGTGTGGGAGCACGCCTACTACCTCAAGTACCAGAGCAAGCGCGCCGACTACGTCGACGCATGGTGGGGCCTGGTCAACTGGGACGACGTGTCCAAGCGCTACGCGAAGGCGCGGACCCTGGACGCCCTGCGCTGAGCGGGTCGCGGCGGGGGCGCGACCCGCTCGCGCTGGCGCCCGACGCTGGCGCGCTCCCTGCTCCCCTCCGTCGTGCCCAGGCTGACGGTCGGGTGCGAGGTCCCCCGTCGCCGGGGTGAGAGAAGTCCGCTGGCGAGGCTCCCCGGTCCGGTTGTCGTGGTATCGTTGCCGCGTGTCACTACCGAAGTCGCTCGCCTGGCTGTTTCCGGAGCACGCCCTCCGTGACCTCGACGCGGAGCGCGACGCGCGGCTCGTGCTGGCGCGGCTGCTTGAGCACGGACGCTTGCAGGACGTGCGCTGGGCCGTGAAGCGCTACGGGCTGGAGCGGATCCATCGCTTCTTCCGCGAAGAATCGTCGCCTGAGCTGTCAGCGAGGACCATTGGCCTATGGCGAGTAGCACTGGGAGCAAGGGACGAACCCTGGGCAACGTCGCGCCGCTCACAACTGCGCAGCGCCGCGCCTTGGCCGGACTGAAACACTCGGGCGTGCTCGAGTGGTTCTACCTGACCGGCGGCGTCGCGATCGCCGAGCACCTGCGCCACCGCTCCTCGAACGACCTCGTCTTCTTCTCGCTGACCGCTGACCACGAGCTCGAGGCAGTGCGCCAACGAGTCACCAGGTTGCCGAAGGCGTCCGTCGTCGTGCAGACGGACGCCACGCTGAAGGTCGAGATCGGCGGCGCCATGGTCGACTTCGTCCGCTACCCGTACCGACCGCTGGGGCGCTTCAAGTCCGGTCCCGAAGGAGTGAGGATCGCCGGATAGCGCGACCTCGCGGTGATGAAGCTCGCGGCCATTGCCCGCCGAGGAGCTCGACGCGACTACTGGGATCTCCATGAGATCCTGACGCGCGGCCGCGTTTCGCTCCGAGCCGCCGGTGACGACTACGTCGCGAAGTTCGGGGTGTCGGCGACGGACCTCTATCACGTGCTGCGCTCGCTCGGCTGGTTCGAAGACGCGGAGTCGGAGCAGATCTTGCCGAAGGGGCTGACGAAGACGAAGTGGGCGACGATTCGCGAGCGGCTCACGCGCGAGGCAGCCAGGGAGCTGCTGCGCAGGACGAGCCGGGCGTAGGAGCCCTTCGGTACCGCTCCCGGAGTGGACGGCACGGTACTGCACGCAGGCACAGGCGCAGCGGCGACCCCCGGCACGCGCCCGACGTTCCCGGCGCCGCTCCTCCGAGCCGAACGCCTACGGTTCCCCGTCGAACAGCAGCAGCGAGCGCGCCTGGGTCGTGTCCCGCGCGAACCGGAGCAGCTCCTCCGGCTGGAAGTGCGGCTGCGTGACGAGCCCACCGCCGTGCCCCGCGCCCTCCATGACGAGGAGCCTGGCGCGGGGCAGGGTCGCGGCCAGCCGCTGGCCCAGCTCGAACGGGACGACGTCGTCGGCGGTGCCGTGGATGACCAGGGTGGGGTGTCTGATCCCGGGCGCCTTGCTCAGGCTGTCGAAGCGGTCGCGCAGGATCCAGCGCACCGGCACGGCGGGGAATAGCCGCGCTCCCACGTCCGGGATCGAGGTGAAGGGCGCGACGAGGATCATCCTGGCCCCGAAGCCTCGCCGCGCCATCTCGACCGCGACGCCGGTCCCCAGCGAGTGCCCCATCAGCACCGTGTGCTCGCGCGGGACACCGAGCTCGGTAGCGAGCCGCTGCAGGGCCGCTTCGGCGTCCTCGTAGATCGCTTCTTCGCTCGGCCGGTAGGCGGAGGCCGCGCCGTAGCCGGGGTACTCGACGCCGTAGACGCCCACGCCCTCGCGCGCCATCGCCTCGAGCAGCGGCACCTTGCCCACCAGCGCGTCGCCGTTGCCGTGGAAGAAGACCACGGTGGGCTCCCCGAGCGGCGCCGGGTAGTAGACCGTGTGGATGCGCCGGCCCTGCGGCCCCTCGAACGCGACCTGCTCGCCGGGTGGCGTGCACTGTGGCGCACCACCGACCGGTCGCGGATAGAGCAGCCGGCGCTGGCCGAGGGCGACCGCCGCCACGAGCGCGCAATAGAGCGCGAGAAGCGCACCTGCGACCACAGAGATCATGCGCCACCACCGGATCCGGCGGGCTCGCCTCGGGGACTCCGTGACCGACACCGGCGGCTCCGCGGCCATTGTCTCACCGAAGCCCCCACCGGCCCAGGGCGAGCCGCGCGGCCGCCCGCGAGGCACCGACGCGGCCGTCCGTGCTAGGCTGGGGGCCGATGTCGGGAGAGGCGGTCGCTGGGGACCTGCAGGAGCTCCGACGGGCGCTGCGGTCGAGGCCGGGTGCGCGCCTCGCCATCCCGCAGTACGGCTACCCGGACCCGGACAGCATGGCGTCCGCGTGGGCGCTGGCCGAGCTCGCGGCGCACGAGGGCGTGCCCGCCGACGTCCTGCACATCGACCCGGTGAGCCACGCGCAGAACCGGGTCATGGCGCGCGATCTCGGGGTCCCGCTCACCCCCTGGGCCGACGCGGTGGCGCGCGGGACCGAGTACGCCTGGCTCGGCATCGTCGACGCGGCCGTGGTCGACCCGCGTTACGGCGCCCTCGCGCAGGTGCCCTGCCTCTGCGTGTGGGATCACCACGCCGGGGAGCCCGCGATCACCGGGCGAGTGAACACCATCCTCACCGACGTCGGCTCGACCTGCACCCTCGCCGTCTGGTACCTCGACGCCGCGGGTCTGCTCACTGCCGCGACCGAGCTCCGCGTGTCGGGGACGCCCCCGCCGGGCGCCCCGAGCGCGATCACGCGCCTGGCGACCGCGCTGATGGTGGGGATCGCGACCGACACCGACGACTTCCGGCTCGCCCGACCGGTCGACTTCCGGGCCGCGGCGCGGGCGGCGGAGCTGGCGGATCTCCCCTCCTTCCGCCGCATCCACCGCCGGGCCTACTCGCCGGCGGCGATGAAGGTGCTCCATCGGGCGCTCGACTCGCTGGTCGTGCGCGATTCCTTCGGCATCGCCTGGGTCGGCAACCTGCCCCCGATCCTGCGCGACTCCATCCCGCAGGCGGCGGATCTGCTCGTCTCGCGCCTCGATCTCGACACGGTCGTCGTGTTCGGACACGTCGGCTCGATGGTGGACGGCTCGCTGCGCACGCTGGATCCCGCGGTCGATACGGGGACGCTCATCGCCCGCGCGCTGCGGCTCGGCGAGGAGCGCGCGGGGGTCAGCGGCGGTGGCCGCGAGGGCAAGGGTGGCTTCCGGTGGAGCCTGGAAGACGACGCGCCAGCGGCCATCGAGGCGGTCCGCGCGCAGATCGAGCGTGGGTTCCTCGACGCCGCCACCGGCGACTGAGCTGGCCTGCCGCCGCGCTCGGCCTCGAGCCGGAGCCCCAGGGGGGTGGTGGGGGTGGTGAGCGCGGGGGACGCGGCGGCCAGGCGGCGGCGGGCATCTGTCGATCCAGCATCGCCGGCGACACGGGAGCCCGGGCCGCGCGAGTGGCGTCGACTCGGGGCGTGACGCCCCGGGTCCGCGGGGTGGGCGCGCCGTCCGGGTGCTACGATCGAGGCATGACCCGCCTCGACCCCGAGTCCCTCCTGCGCCACCTCGACCGTGTGAGCGATGAGCGCGCGCTCGCCAGCGGCGTGCTCTCGCTCGCGCTGCCCTTCGCGATGGGCGTCTC
>CAYVRP010000124.1:0-18408 GCA_964454025.1 uncultured Polyangiaceae bacterium
CCCCCTGGGTCGACTCTCGCGAGCGCAACTGGGTCGGTTTCGGCGAGCGACGAAGGCAGGAACCACATCGGAAAGCCGCCTTCGACGATCAGGGTCCACACGGTCACGCTCCTTGTTTCCATAGAACGCGGCGGCCGCCCCGGCGTGACGAGGGTCGCGGGCCGGGACGCGCCGTCACCGCCGCCGGGGCCGGACTTGTCACGCCCGCGCCCCGCTGGCGTTGATCGGGGCGTGCCGACCGACGCGGACCGCGGGCTCCTGGCCGGGCTGCGGGGGCGGGACCCAGCCGCGTTCGACGCCGCCTACGAGCGGTACGGCCGGCGGGTCATGCGTTTCTTGACCCAGCTCGCCCGGAGGCGAGACGTCGCCGAGGATCTCTTCCAGGAAACCTGGCTCAAGCTCGCGGCCACCGCTGAGCGCCTCGATCCGCACGGGGACCTCCTGGCCTGGCTGCTCACGGTCGCGCGGAACGCCTACGTGCGCCGGCGGCGCCGCGACGCACGCCTGGCCCTCGGCGAGGACGAGGCCGCCGCGGCGGGTGCCGCGGCCACCCCGGCGCCGGACGCGGCCGCGGAGGCGGGCGAGCTCGTCGCCGCCCTCTCGCGCTCCCTCGGCGAGCTCTCGACCGCAGATCGCGAGCTCCTGCTGCTGATGGGGGTGGAGGGGCTCTCCTGCGACCGGGCTGCGGCCGTGCTCGGCGTGGGCGCCGCCGCTCTGCGCCAGCGCCCGCACCGCGCCCGCGCGCGCCTGCTCGCCGGGCTCGAGCCGCCCGGGAGGCCCGCCACGCGCGAACCCGAGAGGTGATCATGACCGACCCGTCGCCCTTCGACCGCCTCCGCGATCTCCCGCTTCCGGAGCTCGATCCCGCGCTCACCGCCGCGATCCGCCGCCGCGGCCACGCGCGGCTCCAGGCTGGGAACCGGGGCCCCTGGACGGAGCGCCTCGCGCGCGCCCTGGTGGCTGCGGCGGTGGTATCGCTGTGTGTCCTGCAGGCAGGCTGGACGGTGGCGTTCCTGAGCCAGCTCTACGAGTAGCGGATTCGGCGGCGCTGCCGCACCTTGCGCCGGCGCCGCCGGGTGGCGTCGTCCGCGCGCTCTGGCGTAGAAGCCCGCGCTGGCGCGTCCGCCGCGCCGTCGCGATCCGTTTCCGCGCGGCTCGCGGGAAATACGCGCTCGAGGAGCGGCTTGCCCCCGCCACGACGCTCGGCGGCGGGCCCCCCGCCGAGCAGCGGCGCGGGCGTCGGCGGGACGTCACGGTCCATCTCGGGCGTCTGCCAGGCCGCCTCCACGACGTCGGTGAGGGCGCGCGCCAGGAGCGCGAGGTGCGCGCAGTGGGTCGCCTCGTCGCGGCCGGTGAAGGCCCAGACGTGCAGCCCCTCCACGTCCACCGCGCTCACCTGCTCGAGCGAGCCGTACCGTCCCGACGCGGGCTTGCGCTCGAGCCCGACGTCGCGGAGGAGCGCGTCCGCGCTGAGGCTGACCGACGGGTAGTCCACCGGGTCGATGCTCGAGTGGGTGACGACGAGGATCTTCTCGCCGGCGGCGGCCCGCCGGGCGTAGTCGATGACGGGCGCGATGGTGCGCGTGTCCACGGCGGCGAGGCGGCCGCGCTGGTGGGGGGCGAGGCCGAACCGGTAGGTGGCGTGCAGGCTGTCGAGCAGCACCACGGCGTCGATCGCGTCCGGATCCTGCTTGAGGATCTGGACGACGGCGCCGTAGCCGGCGCTCCACGACGAGAGCGCAAAGTGCCGCACGTGCGCGTCCGGGTCGCCCGTGTGCTGCCGGAGCTCCGCGTTGACCGAGCGCTTGAGCGTCTGCCACACGTCCGGCGTGCGGAAGGCCTCCAAGTAGGGGCCGCTCCCGAGTCCTTTGTCGATGGCCAGGTAGGCGACGCCCCGCGCCACCTGCACCACGACCTTTCGCGCCGGGTCTGCGCCATGGAAATGGATGAGGACGTCGTAGCCGTGGTCAGCGGTCACCCCGCCGCGCTGCGGGATCGCCAGGCGTCCCTCGCTCGTCTTCACGTAGGGCCGATAGGGGCCGAGCCCCAGGCGCTCGGGAGGGTTGCAGTCGTGGTAGCCGCGGCGGCGCTCCTCGGGGGTGATCTCGGGCAGCCGCCGCGGCGCGGCCGCCGAGGGCGCCGCTGCCGCCGACGCCCGCGGCGCGCTCACCTCCGCCACGGCGGCGCACACGGGCGGCGGCGACCGGCGCCCCGAGGTGAGCACCACCACCGCGACCGCGGCCGCGCCGAGGGCCGCGACCCCTAGGGCACGCAGGTGGATCGGCGCGGCGGCGAACCAGCGGGGCACAGGCGAGGAGGGAATTTCACAGGTCCTCCGTCTCGGCGCAAGGCGAGAGGGACGCGCCTTGCGCCGAGACGGTAGACTGGGCGACGACTTGCTCCGCACCCTCCGCGCTCAGTGGCTGATCGGCTCGATCCTCGCCACCTACGCTCTCTTCTGGCTCGTCGCCCGCCTGCTTGGTCGCCGGGTCGGGGAGGTGCGCCGCGAAGCCTGGCTCGAGCGGCTGCACCGGATGAGCGCGCGGCGCCTCGCGCGCGGCTTCACCCGCCTGGCCGGGGTCTACATCAAGCTCGGGCAGGTCCTCGGCGTGATCGCTACCTTCCTCCCCCACGCCTACGCCGAGGCGCTCGAGCCGCTCCAGGACCAGGTGCCGCCGCGCCCGTTTCGGGCCATCCGTCCGCGCCTCGTGGCTGCGCTCGGCCCCGACGCGCTCGCGTGGTTCGCCTCCTTCGATCCCGTCCCGGTGGCCGCCGCCTCCCTCGCCCAGGTGCACCGCGCGCGGCTGCCCGACGGGCGGGAGGTCGCCGTCAAGATCCTCTATCCCGGCATCGAGCGCACCATCCGTGCCGACTTGCGGGTGATCCGGTCGGTGATCCCCCTGGTGAAGCGACTGGTCCCGGTCGGCCACCTCGAGCGGGTGGTCGAGCAGCTCGCGAGCCTGCTCGAGCACGAGACGGACTACGCCCGCGAGCGCCAGAACCTCGAGCGGGTGCGGGCGCTCTTCGCGGGCGACCCGGCGGTGACGGTGCCCCGGGTGGTCGAGGAGTTGTCGCGCGAGAGCGTGCTGGTGATGAGCTTCGAGCCAGGGATCCGCATCGCCGACCGCGAGGCGCTGGTCGCCGCCGGGATCGATCCGGCGGCAGTCGCGCGCCTGCTGGTCCGGATTTTCGTGTCCATGCTGATGGAGCACCGCGTGTTCCACGCCGATCCGCACCCCGGCAACTTCCTCGTCCG
This sequence comes from uncultured Polyangiaceae bacterium, assembly GCA_964454025.1. GTDB lineage: Bacteria > Myxococcota_A > Polyangia > Polyangiales > Polyangiaceae > JAFGBI01. The sequence goes on from CAYVRP010000124.1 coordinate 3,257, forward strand.
GCCGGGGCCCGAGCTCGTGATCCTCGACTACGGCGCGGTCGAGACGGTGAGCGCGGACCTCACCGAGGGCATGAAGGCGGTGGCCCTCGGACTGACCACCAAACAGGACGCGCTGGTCGTGCAGGGGCTCGAGCGGATGGGGTTCCTCGCCGCCGACGGCAACCGCGCGCTCATCGCCGACGTCGCGCGCGAGTACGTCGCGGTGCTCGGTTCGGTGAAGATCGAGGATTACGGCCGCCTCGACGCGCGGGCGATCGAGCAGGTGGTCGGCGTCCGGCGGCTGCGCGGGCGGCTCCGCGCGGTGATGCGGAGCGTCACCTACCCGCACGGCTTCTTCTACGTGGAGCGCGCCCTGCTCCTGCTCTTCGGACTGGTCGCCCAGCTCGCCCCCGAGCAGGGGCTCCCCGGCCTGATCCTCCCCTACGCCACCCAGGCCCTCGCCCGCCGCCGCGCCCGCAGCGTGCCGCCGCCGAGCGCGGGCGGCCCGGAGTCGGGCTGACCGGGGGCGCTAGCCCCCGACGGGGCCGTCGCCGGAGCAGTAGGAGGCGGAGGTGGAGGAGCAGGTGCGGGGACAGGTTCAGGAGCAGGTGCGGGAGCAGGTTCAGGAGCAGGTGCGGGGGCACGTAGACGTGAAGGAGCAGGTGAAGGGCCAGCTCCTGCTCCTGCTCGCAAACCCAAACCCCAACCTCAACCGTCCGGTACGCCCAACCAGCACGCGCCCGACGACCGCCCGCGCTGCCCCTCGTCATTCGCGGCGCGGCGCGTGCGGTGCCGTCTCCCCGTGCGTGACCCCGTGGACGCCGAGGGCCCGCCAGAGCTCGCGGTCGAGCAGGTGAGCGGGGCGCACGTTCTGCGTGGCCGCGAGGAGGTTGCCTCTGAGGTGCGGGTTCGCACGCGCGAGCTCGGCGACGAGTCCCTTGACCCATCTGCGCTTGAGGTCGGGGGCCACGCCGCAGGGGCTCGCGGGGATCACGGGCAGGTCGAGCTCGGCGGCGCAGGCGACGAGGTCCGCCTCGGCCACGTAGGCGAGCGGCCGGATCACCACGTTGCGGCCGTCTTCGGAGCGGAGCCGGGGCGGCATCGCCTTGAGCTGCCCCGTGTACATCAGGTTCAACAGCAGGGTTTCGATGACGTCGTCGCGGTGATGCCCGAGCGCGATCTTGCTGGCGCCGAGCTCGACCGCGACGTTGTAGAGGATGCCTCGTCGCAGCCGCGAGCAGAGCGCGCAGGGGGAGGCGCCGGGCCGCGCCCGATCCCGAACGATCCCGTAGACGTCCTCGCGGACGATCCGGTAGGGCACGCCCTCGCGCGCGAGGTGCGCCTCGACGGCGTCCGTTGGGAACCCCGGTGTGCCCTGATCAAGGTGCACCGCGACGAGGGAGAACGGGAAGGGCGCGCGCCGCGCGATCCCGCGCAGCAGTCGGAGCAAGACCAGCGAGTCCTTGCCGCCGCTCACGCAGACCATGACCCGATCGTCCGGCTCGAGCAGCCCGAAGTCGGCGCTGGCCCGGGCCACCTCCGCGGCGAGCCGGCGCTCGAGGCGGCTCCTGCTCATCGCGCGCGCTCCGCGGCTCGGCGAACCGCGCGCCGGAGCGCAACCAGATCGAGCGGCTTCTCGAGGCGCTCGTTGGGCACGCTCGCCAGGAACTCCGCGGAGCGCAGGGTGAAGGCGCCGCCCGTCATGAAGATGATGCGCTCCTCGACCCCGGGTCGGCGCGCTGCGATCTCCCGGTAGAGGTCGACGCCGCTCATTCCCGGCATCAACAGGTCGCAGAGCAGCACGTCGAAGGCCGCTCCCCCGAGCAGCAGCTCGAGCGCTTGCGGGGCGTTGGTCGCGACCTCGACGTCGAAATCATCGGCGAGCAGGCGCCGCAGGATGTCGGCCACTGGCTGCTCGTCGTCGACCACGAGCACCCGCGCCCGCTCGGTGTAGCGCGTGGACGGGGGCGTCGGCGTCGGCGCCTCGTCCAGCGCGAGGGGCGGGAACGCCGGCAGCTCGACCCGGAACGCCGAGCCGCGCCCGGGGTGGCTCTCGACGCCGATGCTGCCACCGAGGGCGGCGACTATGTTGTAGCAGATGGGTAGCCCTAGGCCGGTGCCGACGCCGACGGGCTTGGTGGTGAAGAACGGGTCAAAGACGCGGTCGATGAGATCCGCGGGGATCCCGACGCCGTTGTCGATCACCTCGGCGATCACGCGCTCGGGGCCGCCCGGCTGCACCCGCACGCGGAGCTCGTTGGAGCCGCGGCGGCCGGCCGGCATGGCCTGCACGGCGTTGGTGACCAGGTTCAGGAAGACCTGCTCGAGTCGGGCTGCGTCGCCCCGGACCATCGGGATCGGCGCGTAGTCGCGGACCACGGTGGCGTGGCCCTCGAGGTGGCTCGCCGCCACCTTGAGCGCCGCCTCGATCACCCGGACCAGATCCACGGGTCCCACCTCGGTCTGCAGCGGCAGCGAGAACTCCTTGAGGTCGCGAACGATGCTGCGCACCCGACCGGCGCCGTGGCGCGCCTCTGCGAGGCGCGCGTGGAGCTGCTCCAGCCGCTCGGGGTGGCGCCCGACCCGGGGCAGCTCCCGGATGATGTATTGCAGGTTCAAGAGGACGTAGGCGAGCGGGTTGTTGATCTCGTGCGCCACGCCGGCCGCCAAGGTGCCCACCGCGGAGAGCCGATCGGCGTGAATCGACTCCGCCCAGGCTTCCCGCCGCCGCGTGAGCTCGCGGCCAATCGCGAGCAGCGCCGGGCGCCCCTCCCACTCGGTCGGGATGCTGACCACCTCGACCGGCACCAGGCTCCCGTCCACGCGCGTGAAGCGGAGCTCGGCGGGGGGGTTACTGGTCTGGGACCGCATGGCGGCCTCCACGCGGCGTAGCGCCGTCTGGAGGTCGTCCGGGTGGATGCGGTGCGCGACGGGGGTGCCGAGGAGCTCCTCCAGGCTCCGGTGCCCCCCGATGGCGAGGGCGGTGGCGTTCGCGTAGGCGACGCGCCCGTCCTGCACCAGCACCACCGCGTCCGGGGCGGCGTCGAGCAGCTCGCGAAAGCGCCGGTCCGACTGCTGGAGGGCGCGCTCGACCGCGACCGCGCCCCGGATCCGGCTAAAGCACCGCACGACGACCGGCTCGCCCTCGAGCTCGGCGCGCCGCAGCGCGACGCGCAGGCGAACCGGGACGCCGCTCTCGGGGGCGAGCGTGACGTCGAGCACGCGCGGTGACGCGCCCCCGCCTCCGGCGAGCAGCTCGCTCACCGATTGCCCCATCTCCGGAGACAGCCCCTCGTCCGCGGTGCGCTGAAGCAGCGCCGCGGGCGTCGAGCCGAGCAGCTCCGCGAGCACGCCGTCGGCCCAGATCCGGACCAGCCGGTCGCCCCGGAAGGCGACGAAGTCCACGCCGATCCCCGCCGCCGCGATCGCCGCGAGGGTAGACGGGGTGGATAGGGTCCAGGCGGAGTGGGGCACGGGACGACGGCCCGGGCGGGGGCAAGGCCCGGAGCCCGAAGGTACGCCGCCGCGGTCCCGGCCGCCAGCCGGACGCCGGGCGGTGTGATCGAAGCGCGGGGGTGCTAGGAACGTTCCGTGCGTGCCCTGCACCTCGCCGAGCTCGCCTTCGTCGTCTTCGCGGCCTTGGCCGTCCACGGGTTCGTGCGGATGGCGATGCGCGCCGAGCAGCGGCGGCTCTGCGCCCCCCTCTGCGCGCTCGCGCCCGCCTACGCCGGCGTGGACCGCACCGCGCCGGACTTCGACCTGCCGACCCTCACGGGGGAGCGGGTACGCCTTTCCGACTACCGCGGGCGGGTGGTGGTACTGAACTTCTGGACGCGGAGCTGCCAGCCCTGCCGCCAGGAGCTCCCGTCGCTGGCGGCGCTCGCCGACGGCGCTGCGGCGCGCGGGCTGGCCGTGGTGACCGTCGCGACCGACGACGAGGCGGAGGCGGTGCGGGAGATCCTGGGCGCCCTGCTGGGCCGGCCCCCGCCGTTCGTCGTCGCCCACGATCCGGAGGCGGCGGTCGTGACCGGCCGGTATGGGACGCGGCTCTATCCGGAAACCTGGATCATCGATCCCCGCGGCGTGATCCGCGCGCGGTTCGACGGCGCGCGCGACTGGACCGACCCGATGGTGGCCGAGCTCCTCGAGGGGATCCGGGAGCCGCAGCGCTGCGCGCTCGCGTTCGCGGGCGGCCGCCCGCTCCACGGCCCACGGTGGGCCTGCGAGGGGCTCTCGCCGGTGGGCGATGCGCCGTGACCGGCCGGCCGCGCCTCAGTCGAATTCGAGGCGCCAGCGCACGTCAGCGCCGAGGTTGCCGAGCGACGAGGTGGAGATGTCGTTGACGTTGTCGTACGAGGCTTCGACGCTCACCCGGTTGCCGACCTCCCACTCGAGGTTCGAGCGCACCTCGCGGGAGTCCGACAGGCCGCTGGTGACGTTGGCGCGGATGCGGTCGGCGAGGCGCTTGCCGATGGTCACCGTGGGCTCGGTGCGACCCGTGCGCGAGGAGTAGGCGCTGCCGAAGCGGAAGTCGTCGATCACGGGGACCGCCTCCTTCACCGCGCGGGCGGCGCCGGTGAGGGTGCCCAGGGCCTCGAGCGCCACGCTGCTGCCGACGCTCGCCCCCTTGGCCTGATCGAGCTCCGCCCGCGTGATGCCGACGGTGAGCAGGAGGAAGATGTCGTCCTGGGCGAGGGTCGGCTGACTCGAAAGATCGATCTTGAGCGCGTCGGCGTCGCCGTGGGCGTGCAGGGTGATGAGCCACCGGCCGGCGGAGGCGGCGGTGCCCGGACTCGCGGTGGCCCTTCCGCCGCCCGGGCCGCCGTCGCTGGCCTGGGAGTACCGCCGGTACTCGGTGATCGCGGTGAGGTCCACGATGGGCGCGATCTGCGTCTCGTCCTCGAAGCGCACCACGCCGTCTTCGATGGTGAACTCGTGCTGCCGGAGCTGCAGGCGCCCGCCGCGGACGATCCGCACCTCGCCGGTGGCGCCGAAACGCTGGTTGGTCCCCGCCACGCGCAGCCCCTCGTCCGGGAGCTCCAGGCGCGCCTCGACCAGGTTGTTGCTGATCTCGAGGGGGCGCTCGGACCGGATGCGGAGGTCGAAGTCGAGCCGGTCGCCGTCCGGATCGTAGGTATCGACCACGGTTCGGCGGCCGCGCTGGGCGAAGGACGCGATCTCGGCGGACATGGTGATGGGCCGGGAGTACTCCAGCGCCCCGATGACGATCTCGCCCCCGAGCCGCGGCAGCGGCGCCGGCGTCCCCTTGCTGGGCGCCGCGTAGCTGACGACGAGGTCGGCGTCGAGCACGGTTTCGACCCCCTCGAGCGGCGCGAGCGCGAGGTCCCGGACCTCGACGTCGAGGCGCGCGTCGCCGAGGGTGAAGCCGTCGAGCGGCGCGCCGCCGGCGACGCGCACGGTGCCGGCCCCCACCTTCGCCAGGCCGCGCTCCACCCGGATCGCGCCGGGCTCGACCGCGACGGACACGGAAACCCCGGTGAGCGGTGCCGGGAGCCCGGCGATCATGATCTCGTTCGCCTCCACGGAGAAGCCCCCCTCGTAGCGGGGCGCGGCGAGCGGCCCGCTGACGCGCAGGCCGCCGCCGAGGCTGCCGCTCGCGCGCTCCACGGCCGGCAGGGACCGGGTGAGCACGGCGAGATCGAGGGGGCGGAGATCGATCGCGCCGTCGATGGCCGGGTTCGTCGCCAGCTCCGTCACCCGGCCGCCGAGATCGAGGATGAGCTCGGGCGTCGCCGGCGCCGACGCGGCGAGGCGCAGGCGGCCGACCTCCACTGCGCCGCCCCGGAGCACGATGGGCTCCGCGCCCGGCAGGAGGCGTACCGCGGCGCCGGCTCTCGACGCCTCGAGCCGCGAGATCACGAGCGCGGCGGCGCCGCGCGCGGGGTCCGCGAGCTTCATCCGCTCGATCTCGAGCCGCGCGCTGAGCCTCCCGGTGGGCTTCGCGTCGGCCACGGCGACCGGGGTGCTGAGCTGCGCGACGGCGCCGAGGTCGAGCTCCCGGGCCTCGACCGTGCCCCGGAGCTCCTTGAACCGCTGGCGAGACAGGTCCAGATCGGTGAGGCGGAGCTGCCCGCCGAAGAGCTCCCCGCTGGTGCGGTAGGTGCCCTCGTTCGGGTCCTGGTCGTACTCGGCCTGGTCGAAAGCGGCCGGGATGGGCTGGCCGCAGCGCGTGGTCCCGAGGGAACGGAGCGGGCGCCGGCTCGGCTCGAGCCGCACCGCGAGGTGGGAGGCCGGCAGCGTGGCGGTGCCGATGCGCGTGGGCGCGAGGGTCACCTCGCCGTCGAACGCGAGCTGGTCGATGCTGCCCCCGACCTCGATCACCGCGCCCACCCGCGTCTCCGCCAGCACCCCGAGCGCGCCGAGGCTCTGGATCTTGGCGGACGGCAGGCCGGTGGCGACCACGTTGCCGGCGAGGTTCGAGCCGGGCGTCATGTGGAGCGAGCCGATGACCACGCCGGGGCCCTTGGTCAGGGTGAAGCTCGGGATGTCGAGCGTGACGCCGCGGTAGCTCGCGTCGCGATCCGACCACACTAGGTCGAGGGCCGCGCGCCCGCCGTCGAAGAGCTCGCCGTAGATGTTCGCCGCCTCGACCTCCGCCTGCCCGCGGACCCGCAGGTTGCCGAGCCCGCAGCGGTCGTCGGGGCCGCCGAGGTCGTAGTGCACCTCGGCGCTGACCCGGCCACGCCCGTCGAGATCGACGTAGCGGGGGTCGTTCTCGAAGTGGAACATGGCGAGGAAGTCGCGCAGCTCGAAGCGGGGGCTCTCCACCGTGGCGTCGACGATCACGGCGCCGCGCCGGTCGAAGTCGAGGCGCACCGCGCCGGCGGTGTAGCGACTCTGGCCCTTCTTCGCGACGAGGTCGGAGAGGTCCACCTTCAGCGGCGTGAACCGGACGCCGCTCCGCTCCACGTCCCCGAGCGGGAACCCGCCGAACTCGAACCCCTCGATGGAGAGCTCCCCGGTGAGCACGGGGCTCCGGGAGATCCCCGCCATCTGACACTCGACCGTGGCCTTGCCCGCCCAGGGGATGCCGGCGATCGGCGAGATGTCGGCGAGCTCGAGCTCGGAGCGGGCGACCTCGATGCGGATCTCGTTGTGGAAGCCGATGGACACGAGCGGCGCGTGCACCGCGCTCTGACCGAACCGGCCGGTGGTGTCGAGGAACTCCAACGCGTCGGGGCGGACCGCGAGCCGGCCGTCGAGCGTCGCCTCGTCGAACGCTAGCATCGGCTGCTTGCCGGGGTCGTGGACGCCGCGGTCGTAGACGGCGAACGCCGAGGTGCGGCCGTGGAGCTTGCCGTCGATGGCCAGCGGCCGGAACGTCCCGCGGACGTCGCTCCAGCGGACCGCGTCGAGGTTCCAGCCCACGATCGTGTTCCTGGCCACGCCCAGGTCGCGCATGAGGGACGGGAAGGGGACGCCGTCCGCCTTCACCTCGGCCACGGCGAGCTTCCCTCCGCCCTCGAAGGGCGCGATCTCGGCGCCGCTTCCGGCGACCTTGCCGTCGGCGAAGTCCATGGCGAAGCGCGGCAGTCGGATCCGGTCGCCGACGACGTCCACGTCTACCTCGAGATCGCGCGCGAGCTCGTAGTACCGGAAGCCGAGCCCCCCGCCGCGCAGCTTGCCGTGCACCTCGGGTAGGCGCGTCGTCCCGTCGTAGCGCACGTCGCCGGTGAACCCGAGCCAGCCGCGCAGCGGGTGGGTGGTGACGAAGCGGTTGGTGAGGCTCACCGGGGCGCGCGCGAAGACGCGGCCCCCGACCTCGAGCGGCTGCCCCTCCGGGCGACGGACGGAGAGCTGGGAGATGCGCAGGGCGACCTGCTGCGGATCCCCCGGCGCTCCGGCGCGACCGCAGTCGGGCCGCGTGCCGGGCGCCGGATCGGCGTCGGCCCACCCGAGCAGGGAGAGGCGGCGGATCCGGAGGGTCCGCCCGGCCACCTCGAGCCGAAGATCGAGCCGGCACACGACGTCCTCGTCGACCGAGGTGGTGGGACCGGGGGGCTTGACCGGCGTCGGCGGCGCGCCGCCGGCGGTGTTCCACCTGGGGGGGGGCGGCACCCGGATGGGGCGGGTGCGATCGATGGTGGTGCTGGAGCCGCGCAGGGCGACCTCGTAGCGGGGTCCCTCCTCGGCGAAGACGTCGAGGTCGGCGCTGCCCGTGTCGATACGGGTGCCGTCGACGGTCAACTCGAAGCGGGCGTCGCTGACGGCCAGGGAGGCGAATGGCGGGCGCCCGGAGGGCGGTTCGGTCCGGGGCGAGCGCTCCGGGAGCCGGTAGGAGACGTTCATGAGCTTGCCCTGCTCGACCACCAACCGGCCGCGCGGCGCCTCGACCTCGATGTCCCCGGCGTGCAGGCGCCCCGAGAGCAAGGAGAAGACGCGCGGCACCACCCTGACACGCGCCGCGGTGAGCGCCGGCGAGCCCCCGTCGTTGGCCGGCACCACGAGCTCCCGCAGCGAGATCTCGATCGGCCAGAGGCGCAGCTCCACGCGGTAGGTCGCGGTGAGGCCGAGCTGTTCGGCGAGCGCGCGGGCCGTCTCGCGCGCCGCCCAGTCCCGCACCGGCCGGGTGCGCAGGAGCAACCCGGTCACGAGGGGGAGCGCCCCGATGACGGCGAAGATCCCACAGAGTAGCCTCGCCAGCGCGCGGCCCCCGGGCCGGCGCGCCCAGGTCGCTGCGGTCCTCGGCGCGGCGGGCATTCCGCGACAATCGTGGTTCGCCCCGGCCCCAGCGTCTACTTACGGCCCGGCGGGGGCCGGCCGTCGGGCCCAGGGGCGGTCCTTCGCCGATGGACTGGCGTCAGCGATCGGGGCGGTGGCCGAGCGGCGCGAGCGCCCGGCGGAGGTCGGCGAAGCGACCGCCGGCGCGCACGGCAACGCCCACGGCGCGACCCTCCTCGGGGCCGCCCTGCGCCAGCACGTGCTCGATCCACGCCCAGCGGGCGCTGGTCGCACGGACGTCGGCGCGGCCGCGCAGGGCGCGCCGGAGCCGGCCGAGGCGCGCGTCGATCACCCGCACGCCCGCGAACGGCGCACCGTCGAGCGGCGTCCGCCGCTTGGCGCAGAAGGGAGCGATCCCGAGCGCCACGGGGAGGATCCGGCTCAGCTCGCCGACGAAACGCGCGCACTCGTCGAGGTCGTCGTCGGTTTCGCCGGGCAGACCCACCATGAGGTAGAGCTTCAGGCGGTCCATCCCGTGGCGCCGCGCGGCCTCGGCGGCCGCGCGGAAGTGGCGCTCCTGCCCGCGACGGTCCACGAGCTCCCGCAGCCGCTCGCTCGCCCCGTCGAGGGCCGTGGTGAGGGTGCGGTACCCGGCGCGACGGAGCGACGCCACGAAGGCGTCGTCGAGCCGGTCGGGGCGGAGGCTGCTCAGGCCCACCTCGCACCCACGGTCGGCGAGCGCTTCCACGAGCTCGCGGATGTGCGGGTGGTCGCTCCCCGCGGCGCCGCCCAGTCCGACGCGGCGCGCGTCGGCGGGCACCCGGGCGAGGGTACGGTCGATGGGGATCACGCGCATCCCGCCCGTGGTCGAGCGCCGCATCACGCAGTAGGCGCAGCCGCGCGAGCAGCCCCGCTCGGGCTCGATCAGGAACAGGTCGCGGAGCTCGGCGTGCGGCGTGCGGATGGCGGCGAAGGCGGGGAGCGCCTCGGGCGCGGCCGTGGCGAGCGGAGGTAGTCGGGCACCGTGGTGGGCGGGAACGAAGACGTGCGGCGTCGCCGCCAGCCGCTCGAGCGCGCGGGCGCGGTCCGACGTGGCGCGCAGCGCGTCGAGCACCGGGCCGAGGACCCCCTCCGCCTCGCCCATCACCACGGCGTCCACGAACGGCGCCAGCGGCAGTGGGTTCGAGAAGGGGCGCGGCCCGCCCGCGAGCACGAGCGGCGCGCCCGGCACGCGCTCCGCGCGGAGCGCGCCGAGTCCCGCCGCGTCGAGGATCCGGACCAGCCCCGCGAGCTCGAGCTCATAGGCGACGCTCACCGCCACCAGATCGAACTCGCCGAGCGGCGTGCGGCTCTCGTAGCTCACCGGCGCCTCGAGCACCGCGCCCGGATCGGCCGCCTCGTCGGGGAGGAAGACGCGCTCGCACGCCACCCCGTCGAGCCCCTGGAGGAGGCGGTAGACCGTCTGAAAGCCGAGCGAGCTCATGCCCACCGCGTAGGGCGAGGGGTAGGTGAGCGCGACGCGGAAGGGCGCTTCCTTCTCGATGCGACCCTGCTCGGCCTCCAGGCGCTCGCGGATGGTGCGGCGCAGGCGATCGGAAACCACGGAGCGCGGAGTATAGCGGCGGCCGGCGCGGGCGCCGGCGTCAGGGGTCGGCCCGCGCGAGGTACCGGTAGCAGAGCGTGAGCTCGGCGAGCTCGCGCCCTGTTCGGCAGGGATTGCCGGCCGCGTAGAGCGCCTCGCGGTGGGTCGCAGCGGCGAGCCGCGCCTCCGCGCCGGCGCCGAGCTCGGGGGTGGCGCGGAGGCGCGCGATCGCCCCCGCCTCGAGCTGCCGCGCGGTGGCGAAGTCGCCGAGCTCGGCGTGCGCCGCGGCCTTGGCCTGCTCGCGCAGCGGGAGCACGCTGCCGGGCGCTCGCGCCCCGTCGACGAGGGCGAGCGCGCGGCGCCCGTCGCGGTGTCTCGGCTCGGGCGCGGTCGCGCGCCACCAGGCGACGGCGTAGGCGACCTCGGGGACGCTGGGGCTCTGCGCGAGAGCCGCCGCGTAGTCGCGCCGCGCGCCGTCGAGCCTCCCGAGGCTGCGGTGCAGGTCCCCGCGTAGGGCAATGAGCCTCGCCTCGAGCTCCCCCGTGCCCGCGGCGGCCGCCACGGCCGAGTCGAGAAAACCCAGGGCGCGTGCGGGATCGCCCCCGCACAGGTGCGGGGCGACGGTCTCGGTGTAGTCCTCGGGGCCGCGGGCGGCACGCCCCGTGAGCCAGGCGAGCGACTGGTCAGCCGCGGCGCCGAGCTCCGCGCCGCCGCCCGTGAAGCCGAGCACGGCCTCGACCAGGCGCCAGTCGGCGGTGATGCCACTGGCACGCACGGCGGCCAGACGGAGTGCCGGATCCGGAGAGGCGAGCGCCCGCTTCAGGGCCTCGAGGCGGCGGTCGTGGATGGCGCGCTTCTCCGCGGGCGCGGCGGGGGCGCTGTCGAACCGGAGCAGCAGTGTCCCGGCGACGTTCCCCGCGGCGGCCGGGGGGAGCGGGCCCATCGGGTCCGCCGAGGCCTTGGCGGGCGGGTTCCAGGCGAGCGTCGTCGGGCTCGCGAGCGTGGAGGGGACGACCTGCGACAGCAGCCAGGCCACGGTGGGCGCTGGCGGGGACTTCGGGTGCGGCGCGTCGCCGCTGGGCTCGAGCTCGCCCCAGACGGTGAGCAGGCCGTCCCGATCGTCCAGCAGGACGTGGGTCGCCGCGGGCTCGCCGGGCGCGGGGATCACGCGCCAGGTCGCGCCCGGCCCGATCGGCGCCTCGGGGAGCGGGACCAGGGGCCGCAGGGGCGTCCCCGGCAGCGCGTGGACGTTCGCCTCCACGGCGTCGCAGACCGCGCTCGGCTCCGTAACCGTGGTGCCGCCGCTCGGCTCGATCAGGAGCCGGGCCGTGCAGGCGGGCCCGGTGGCAGTCCGTCCGCCCAGCGCGGCCTCGAACTGCGGGATCGCCAGCCGCATCGTCACGCTGACGGGCACCACGAACCCGGCGCCGCTCCGGCTCGCGGCGCCGTAGGTCGTCTCGTACCTCAGGAACGAGAGCCCCAGCCCGTACTCGCCCGTCCACGAGGCCCCCCCCATGGGGGCCAGGTCGTAGCGACGCGGCTGCCGAGGCTCGGCGCCGGGGGCGAGCAGCGTGGTGGTAGCGCCCGGATCGGAGTCCACCGCCTCGGCGTTCCTCGACTCGAGCCCGGTGTACCGGGGCACCGTCACCTGTGGCGGGGGCGCCGAGCCTCGAGCGGGCGAGCAGCCGCAAGGAAGTGCGCCAAGGGCGAGGCAGGCGCCCGCCAGAGTACCGATACGGCTCATGCACGGGCCTCCCATGAGGCGATTGTACGCCGGCGACGGTCGAAGGCTCCCCGAAGGTTGGCGCGGCGAGCGGGCAGCGCCCTCTCTGGTTGGAGGCCAGACCGCCTCCGGCGGCGGGAGCGCATCGGAGAACGGGGGGGTCGGCCGGGATCGGCCACCCTCACGCTACGCGGTGCGCCTGAGCTCTCGGACCGCGATCAGATCGCCCGCGGCGACCGCGCGCACGTCGGCTGCGCCAAGGGACACCAACGCCTGCGTCTTGCCTGACGCGCCAGCACGAATTCGACCTCCAGTCCGTCGGGCGGCAGCACATCGACCACCGCGCCCAGATCACCGCGCCGCAAGCCATGCTCCGGCAGGTCGCGATCGAGAACGAGGGTATCCAGCAGGTTGAACATGGGCCAGCCCGGGAACGCCGTGACGAAGTGAGCGAAATCGCGGCCGTTCAGGACGAGCCACACGGTCACGACCTCTGCCTCCCGACCTGATGGTCCCCGCAGGTTACCACGGACCTCGAACTTCTGCCCGAATGGGCTCACCTGTCCGGGCACCGCGTCGGTCGAACGGGCCATGGCGAGCAACCCATCGCGAAGCAGCTCCCAGCTCGCATCCGAGAACCCCAGCGCGGCGAAAAAGGCCGACACGAATCGACCTACCGGAGGCGACGAGGACACCAGGTAGCCTCGCACCTTCGCGTCGTCGATGACCGCATGCTCGGCATTCGGAAGGAGCACGAACCGTGAATGCTCCGAGATGAGCTGCCGGCAAAGCTCCGCCTCCCCCGACTCGACCTCCCCGAGCCCCCCAACCTCCAGCTTGCCCCGCACGCCGCCCATCACGGGGCGGCGGCGTGGACGCGGCGGCATGGCCCGGTCACGCTCCCCGAGGGTCGCGCGACGATCCCGTGGAGCCCCGCCTCGCCATGACCCAGAACTGCCCGCCACGGCGTCCCTTCGTTCGGGCTTCGATCACGACGACGATGCTGGTGGCGGCGTTCGTCGCCTGCAAGCGGCCAGGCCCGCCGCCGCCCGCCGGTTCCGCGCGGGAGCGGGCGGCGAGCGCGAGGGCCGTTGAGCCAACGGTGCCGCCCGCGTCCGCCGCGGCGCGACCGACCGGCTCGGGGACGGTCGCCTCCGACGCTGACCCCTGGCCACCGGTGGTGCCAGCGCCCCCGACACCCTCTCCGAGCGAGTACCCCTGGCTCGCCGGGTCGGACACGAGCGGTGTCATCCCGCTCGCCCATCGCGTCGCGCCGCCGCCGGGGTTCGCGCGGGTCGTGCTGGACGCGGACAGCTTCGGCGCCTGGCTCCGGCTGCTGCCGCTGGCGCCGGCGGGGACGCCCGTGCGCGATTACCGCGGCGCGGTGCGGTACCCGGCCGAGGACCGGCGTATCCTCGCCGTGTCCACGCTCGACCTCAGCGCCGCGGATCTGCAGCAGTGCGCGGACACGGTGCTGCGCCTGCACGCCGAGTGGCGATGGGCGCGCGGCCACCGCGACCACCGCTACCGCGCGGCGGCGGGGACGGAGCTCGCGCTCGCGCGGTTCGTCGCCGGCGAGCGGGTAACGGCGGACGGGCCGCGGCTCGTCTGGCAGCGCGGGCACCCGCGCGCCATGGACCACGCGGCGCTCCGCGACTACCTCGCCATGGTCTTCGCCTGGGCCAACACCGGCAGCCTCGCCCGCGACGCGCGCCCGGTGAGCGCTGCCGAGCTCCGCCCCGGCGCCTTCTTCGTGCTCCCCGGGAGTCCCGGGCACACGGTTCTGATCCTCGATCTCGCGGTCGCCCCCGACGGCCGCCGGCGAGCCCTCATCGGGCAGAGCTACATGCCCGCGCAGGGCTTCTACGTCCTCCGCGGTCCCGACGCGGGCTGGTTCGCGCTCGAGCTGCCCGCCCCCCTGGCCACCCCCTTCTGGGTGCCGTTCCCGTGGGAGGCGCTGCGGAGGCTCGACTGAGGGCGAGCGCTCCCAGTCTCGCGCCCGGCGCGCCGGCCCTCCACGCTCGACAGGGGCCGGTCGTCGTGCTGAGCTTCGCGGCGATGGCACGAGCGGCCCACGACGCGGGTGCGATGGGTGACGTCCCGTCTCGGGTCGTCGGGCGCCGTCGGCCGGCGGCCACCCTCAGCGCCGTGGTAGACACCAGGGCCGAGGCCCGCGCCTGGCGCGCCGCGTTCCCGACGCCGTTCGTTCCCCGGGGCGTGTACCGCTTCCGGAGCCACGAGGAGGCGGACGAGTGGCTGTGGCGGATGATCACCCGAGCGCCCCGGACCTAGCGTCTCGCGAGCCGTCCCTGGAGGACCTGGCGGAGCTCTGCGCCGAGCTCAACCGGGAGGGAGCGCGATACCTCGCGGTCGGTGGCTTCGCGGTGTGCGCCGTTGGGTACGACCGGCGAACGATGGACGTCGATCTTCTGATCGAGGCGACGCCCGAGAACGAGGCCAAGGTCATGGCCGCCGTCGCTCGCCTCGCCGATCACGCGGCCGCCGAACTCGAGCCTGGAGAGATCGCGCAGTACGTCGCGGTACGTGTCGCCGACGAGATCGTCGTCGACCTGATGCCGTCGGCTTGCGGCATCGATTTCACTGCCGTCGCGGATCAGATCGGGGAGCACGAGGTGCTGGGGGTGCGCGTCCCGTTCGCGTCCCCGCGGCTGCTGCTGCGCATGAAGGGGCAGAGCGTGCGAGCCAAGGACCGTGCGAACGTCCAGTTCCTCGAACGCCTGCGGGTGGCGACCGATCGATGAAGCGCCGTGACGATGGGTTCAGGAGCCGAGCGCGAGCGGTAGATTGCGCGCCAGGCTCGCCCGTGCGAAGCCTGCGACGTGACGCCACCGGCGTGCGGCGCGCTCTCTCTCACGTCGGGGGCGAGGGGGAGGGCGTGGCGCGGCCCGGGTGGGACGCGGGGCCGCTGATCGCGGCGCTCTCGGTCACGGACGACCGCGCGCGGGTGCTGCGGCACGTGCACGGCTTCCACTCCTATCCGGCGCGGATGCACCCGGACACGGCGGCGGGCCTCATCCGGGCGCTCGGACGGCCGGGGCAGATCGTGCTCGATCCGTTCATGGGGAGCGGGACCGTGCTGGTGGAGGCGCGCCTCTCGGGGCACCGCGCGTGGGGCGTGGACGCGAACCCGCTGGCGGTCGAGCTCGCGACGCTCAAGGCGGGGGG
>CAYVRP010000125.1:0-18388 GCA_964454025.1 uncultured Polyangiaceae bacterium
CCCCCCCCCCCCCCCGCCCCCCCCCCCCCCCCCCCCCCCCCCCCCCCCCCCCCGCCGGGCGGGGGGGGCCCCCCCCCCCCCCCCCCGCCGCCCGCCCCGCCACCTCCACCTGGGCTGGCGGCGTCCGCGCCACCTCCGCCGGCGCCGCCCGGACCGCCACCTCCACCCGGGCTGGCGGGGTCCGCGCTGCCCGCGCCGCCGCCCCCGCCGGCGCCGCCGCCCCCACCACCGCCTACCGCGCCCGTCGCGACGCCGATGCCCGCGCTCCCAGGCGCGCTGCCGCCCTCGCCCGTCGCGACGCCGCCCCCGGGGACACCCCCGCCTCCTCCTGCGGGTGTCGCGCCTCCGCCGTTGCCGCAAGCTCCGTTGCAGCGCCCATCCTCCCCGTCGGTGCCGCCGCCGCCTCCGCCGGGAGCACCCCAGGGCGCCACGGGGACGCCGCTCCCCCTGCCAGGCTTGGCCTCGCCGCCGCGCCCGCCGCTCTCCTCGGCGCCGCCGGTGCCGGGGCTGCCGCCGCCGCCGCAGCCGCCGTCGGGGTCGCTCGGGCTGGCAGGCGCCGGGTTGCCACCCCCGCCGTCTCCGCCGCCAGGAGCGCTGCCGCCGCCGCCGGTGCCGCCGGCCGCGAGCCTCGGCCCCACCATCGAGATGGGCGCGCCGATTACCATCCCGCCCAGCCTGCGGCCGCACCTGGCCGCGGATCTCGGGTCCGGCACCACCCCGGGCAGTGGTTCGTGGCCCGGCGAGGAATCACCCGCCGTCGCTCGTCCGAGCGGTCCGCTGCCACCGCCGCCCAAACCCCCGAGCTTCGGCAGCCTGGGCCCCCGGGTGGGGGGCATCCGTCGCGATGACGCGGACTGGGGTGAGGACGAAGATCCGACCGGCGATCTCGGGGGGCTGGCGGATCGCGCCTCGGGCGTGGTCGCGCCGGCGGGGCGCGGTTCGCGCGCCGAGGTCGAGGCCCCGCGCCGCGCCGCGGGGCAGGTCATCCCCGCCGTGATCGCCGCCCTGGTGGTCATCGGAGGGCTCGCCGCGTACCTGCTCTGGCCGCGCGCGGGCCGGCTGATCGTCAACGTGACGGGTCCGGGCGGGGTCGAGATCCCGCGGCTCGTCGTCCTCGTCGACGGCAAGGAGGCCTGCTCGAGCTCACCCTGCACCGTTGCGGACCTCACGGCGGGGCCGCACCGGCTTCGGATCACCGCGCCCGGCTATCAGCAGCCCGCGGAGCGTATGGTGGCCGTGCCGAGCGGTGGCGACTTCACGCTCGACGTCTCCCTGGTCCCGGGCGGCGGGGGCGCGGAGGGCGGCACGGGCCTCGCGATCGCGGAGATCGGCAAGTACCTCCGCGTCAAGATCGACGGCCAGGATCGGGGCGTCCCGCCCCTGCGCATCACCGATCTGACCCCGGGCGAGCACCAGATCGAGATCGCCGGCAACGATCGCTATGCGCCGTTCGAGGAGAAGATCACCATCGAGGCTGATCGCGTGCTCGAATACCAGCCGAAGCTCACGGTCCTCAAGGGGCTCGTCCGCGTGGAGGCGGGGAAGAACGCCGCGGGCGCGCGCGTCACGCTCGACTGCGCCGGAGACGAGTCGCTCCTCGACCCGCCGACCTCCCTCGACGTCGACCCGAAGACCCCCTGCTCGCTGCGCGCGGTCAAGGACGGCTACGCCATCTTCCAGACCAAGGTGACCTTCGACGACGGTCGGGCGGAGAAGACCTACACGGTCGATCTCGAGCCGGCGGTCGCCGGCGCGGGCGGTCCCCCGCCGGGTGGCGGGGCCGCGCCTGGCGGCGGCAAGCCGGCCGGGGGTGGCCAGCAGCCCGCAGGCGGCGGCCAGTGCAAGGTGACGGCCAACTCGATCCCGATCGCCACCGCCGTCATCGACGGCCGCCCGCTGGGCAAGACGCCGGCGAGCGCCACCGTCTCGTGCGGCCCCCACACGGTCATCTTCGTCCACCCCGAGAAGGGCCGGAAGGTCGTCAGCGTGAACGCGACGCCCGGTAGACCCGCGGTCGCGGCCGTGCGCTTCTGACGCCGCCGACCGTCAGAAGAGGTACGGGACGAGTGCCCGCCGCTCCGGCGGATAGTCCGGGAAGGTGCTCCGGTACCAGCGGTGGTGGGTGACGGCGCGCGGCGCGAGGTTGGCGATGGTGTAGAGCGCGAACGCGAGCCCGGCCCAGGACCAGGTCGCCAAGGCCCAGCCGCACCACTCCAGGATCTCTCCGAGGTAGTTCGGGCAGCTCACGAGCTCGAACGCGCCGCCGCGCGGGATTCGGTAGCCCGTCTCGCCCGGCGCGCGCAGGCGGCGCAGGCTCGCGTCCGAGCGCCGGTTGAGCCAGAGGCCGAGCCCGAAGAGCGCGACGCCGGCGAGGAAGCGCGGATCGCCGAGCCAGCGGTCCGGGTACTCTCCGAGCTCGGAGACGAAGCGCGCGTTCAGGTAGGAATTGTAGCACTGGAAGGCGAATCCGAGGCCCACGACGACCAGCGGCCAGGGGCGCGCGCTCGCGGTCAGCAGGGGATAGACGAGGGTGCGGTGCACGTAGTGCAGCTGCCAGAGGGCGAGCAGCGCGAGCGGTACCAGCTCGGCGCGGTGGCGCCCGGCGGCGTAGACGAGCACGAAGACGAGCACCGCCGGGCTCTCCATGAGCATCCAGGCCCAGCGGGCCGGGAGCGCCGGACCCCAGCCGTCGCGGACATGGCGGCCGTAGGGCGCGCTCACGCGCGTCAGTGCCGCGGCGGTGACCACGGCCAGGAGGAAGAGGCCGGCGGTGAGCCAGGCGTGCAGCAGCGGCTCGCTCACGGCGCGGTCAGCCTCTCCGCGGTGAGCACGAGCGGCGCCGCGCGTGGGATCACGCCGCGTTCGCGGAAGGAGCGGTAGACGTCGGCGACGGTGTCCGCGAGCGGTCGCGGCGCGTAGCCGAGCTCCTCGGCGGCCTTGGCGTGCGACACGCGGGGCTCGGCGCCGAGGGCGCGGACCGCCTCGGGGGTGAAGAGGGGGTCCTGGCGCAGCGCCCGGGCCAGGAGCAGCGCCGCGGGGGCGCTGGCCCCGGCCAGCCAGCGGGGGGTCGTGAGGCGAGGCGCGGGCACGCCGGTCACCCGTGCCGCGAGCGCGGCGAGCTCCGGCACGGTGGCGTAGTTGCCGGACAACAGGTAGTTGTCCCCCGTGCGACCGCGCGCGGCGGCGGCCAGCGCCCCCGCGACGACGTCGCGCACGTCGACCCAGTCGAAGCCCCCCTCCACCAGCGCCGGGAGCCGCCGCCGGAACAGCAAGAGGAAGAACCGTCCCATCCGGGACGGCCGGAAGTCCTCCCGGCCGAGCACGCCGGTGGGGTTGAGGATCACCGCGTCGAGCCCGCGCGCGATCGCCTGCCGCACCTGCTCCTCCCCCGCGGCCTTCGAGCGATCGTAGGCGGCGTACCCGGGCCCGTCGGCGCGCGGCGACGCTTCGGTGATCGGACGGCCCGGGGCCGTCACGAAGGCGTGGACGGAGCTCATGTGGACCAGGCGCCGGACGCCGGCGGCGAGCGCGGCGTCGGCGACGTTGCGCGTGCCCTCGACGTTGACCCGCTGCACGCGGCCCCCGTGGTCGCCGTCGACCGAAACCTGCGCGGCCAGGTGGTAGGCGAGGTCGACGCCCGCGAACAGCGCGCGCAGGGTCGCCGGGGAGTCGACGTCGCCTCGCAGCCGCTCGACCGCGAGCCCGTCGAGCGCCTCGGTGCGGTGGTGGACCAGCACCCGCACGGCGTGGCCCGCGGCGAGCAGGGCGCGCACCAGGTTGCCCCCGACGTGCCCGTTGGCCCCGGTGACGGCGACCCGCATGGTGGCTCCGGACGCGGCGGCCGCCTACTCGGGGAGCGTGGGCTCGACCTCCGGGAAGAGGGTCACGAGCTCGGCTCTCAGCCAGTCGCAGTCCGCCTCGTCGGGGACGCGGCCCATCTGGAAGGTGCTCCAGCAGGGCTCGGGGTCCGGGAAGGCCTCGGTGGCGAGCCGGGCGATGAGCTCCGGATCCGAGCCGATGACGTTCTCGTCCAGGTCGAACTCGAGCAGGCCCTCGATGCGATCCTCGGCCACGGTCACGCCCGCGGGCACGATGCGGTTCCACTGGACCGCGTAGACGAGGCCGTCCATCAGGCCGCTCAGGACCATGGTCACGCCGGGGTTGCCGTCGCCGTCCTGATCGTAGACCCGCTCGTCGTCGGCGGTGGTCGGGAGCTCGCTCACGTCGGTCGGATCCTCGGGGACGTAGCCGAGCAGCATGTAGACCGGGTCCATCACGTAGGAGCCGTCGGCTCCGTAGGTGGCCGTGTACGAGAACGGCTCGATGCTCTCGATGACGCGGGCGGGGATCGCCACCGCGACGACGCTTCCGTCGGTGTGACGGTGGCACACGGTCCCGGTCCCGGTGACGGAGTCCCCGTTCTGCGACTGCTCCAGCAGCACGGCCGTCACCACCACGTTCTGGAAGGGATCGGCCATGGCCGGGGCCTGGACGATCTGCGTCTGCACCTCGAGGTAGGCCCAGCGCCCCGAGACGTCGTCCACCGGGACCGCCGGCGCCGGTGCGGCGCAGATGTGCTCGGCGATGCCCGGTCCTCCCTCCGGCACCGGGGTGCCCCCGCCGCTGGACGCGGCGGCGCCTGCCGCCCCGCCGGCGTTGCCCCCGCCGCCCTCGTTGCTGCCGCCGGTGGCTGAACCGCCCTCACCGTCGCTCCCGGCCTCGCCCCCGCCCTCGTCCTCGCCCGCCGCGCCGCCGCCCGCGGCGCCGCCGGTGGCCGGGGCTGGCGCGTCGCCCTCGTCGCCGCCGCCGCAGGCGGGGGCGAGCAGGGTGAGCGCGAGGATGACTGGCGTGGCGTTCTTCATGCTACCTTTCCTGGCTCGCGGGGTCCTGACGACCACCGGCCCCTTCCATCTAGTCGACCTCGGCGGGTGAGGCAAAGCAGGCCCGCGTGGGGCGGTCCTCGTCGATGGACAGGGCCGCCTTCAAGTCGGACGGCTTCCCGACGAGCGACCGGCGGGCTTGCGGAAGAGCAGAAGGTAGCTGAAGCCGCGCAGGAAGAAGCCCGCCTCGTCGGCGGCCTGCCGGTAGTTGCCGAGGCCGAGCGTGCGGCTGTGGCGGACGACCGCCACCACGTCGAGCGGGACCAGCCCCTGGGCGCGGGCCATGGAGAACAGCTCGAACCCGAGCGGGAAGAAGCCGCGGCGCTTCTGGAAGACGTCGCAGACGAAGGCGGCGAGGACGCCGTCGTCGCGGAGGACGCGGTGCGCCTCCGCCACCACCAGGCGCATCGCTCGCTGCCAGCGGCCATCGGCGGGGAGCCGGCCGAGGCAGCGGGGATCCGCGGAGTATTCGAGGTTGTCCGCGTAGGGCGGGTCCATGAAGACCAGCGCCGCGGCGCGCTGCTTGACGGGCAGGCTGCGCGCGTCCGCCACGGTGACGTCCGGGCGGGTGGCGACCAGATCGAAGCCGAGCGCGCGGCGGTCGAGATCGCGGCAGACGTCGAGCGTGGTGCCGCTGCCGACGAACGGATCGATCACGAGATCGCCGGGCGCGGTGTAGCGGTGGACGACGTTCCAGACGACGTAGGAGGGGGTTGCGCCGCGGTAGCCCTGGCTGCCCTGCTCCCGGTCGCCGTAGTGCTGCGAGGGGTAACTCCAGAGGGTGGTCACCTGCGGCACCAGCGGCGGCTTGGCCCGCCGTGGCCGCGCGGCGCGGGGCGCACGCTCCCTCGCCGGCAGAGCAGGCGCGTCCGCCGGGGAGCGCGGCGCGCTTCGGCCAGGGGGACGAGGCACGGCGGGAGGATAGGGCGCGCGGGGCGGAGCGGACAACCGCCCGAGTCCCCGAGGGACGCGGGCGGCGCCCGATGTCGGCTCGCCGGCCGCGCGCTGCCGGGCTCGCCTGGAGGCAGCGCCGTGGCCGTGGCGGGGCGGCGGCCATGGACACGAGCGGCGGGCGCCCCGGTGGGGAGTCCGCCGCTCGACGTGGACGCGGGGCGCGCCCCGCCTGCGCTCACACCTCGCTCAGGTGGTAGCCACGCTCGCCGTGATCGGTGAGGTCCAGGCCGCTCTCCTCGTCCTCCGCGGTTGGGCGCAGGCCCAGCGTGGCCTTGAGGAGGTAGCCGATCGCCGCGGTGCCGCCGAGCGCGAGCGCGAGGGTCACGCCCATCGCCTTGAGCTGCTCGACCCAGAGGGTCGAGCCGACGAGGCCGGCGAGGTTCAGCTCGAGGTTCGCGTTCGCCGCCGGGGTCGCGAGCAGGCCCGTCAGGAGCGCCCCGAGCGTCCCGCCCACCGCGTGCACGCCGAAGGTGTCGAGCGCGTCGTCGTAGCCGAGGGCGTTCTTGAGCTTGGTGCAGGCGAAGAACGGGATCACGCCGGCGAGGATGCCGATCACCACCGCGCCCGAGGCGGTGACGAAGCCGGCGCCGGGCGTGATCACCACCAGGCCGCCCACGATGCCGGAGCAGAACCCCAGCACGGTCGGCTTGCCACGGGCCAGCCACTCGACGGTGGCCCAGGCGAAGCCCGCCACCGCCGCGGCCAGCGTGGTGGTCATGAAGGCGTTGGCGGCGATGCCGTCGGCGGCCACCGCGCTGCCGGCGTTGAAGCCGTACCACCCGACCCAGAGCATCCCCGTGCCCACCATGGTGAGCACCAGGCTGTGGGGGACGAAGCTCTCGCTGCCGAAGCCCCGCCGCTTGCCCACGATCAGCGCGAGGACCAGCGCCGACCACCCCGAGGACATGTGGACGACCGTGCCGCCCGCGAAGTCGAGGGCCTTGATCCCGGCGCTGGCGTTCCAGACGCCGTTCATGTAGCCGTCCACGCCCCACACCATGTGCGCGAGCGGGAAGTAGACGACCACCATCCAGGCAGCGACGAAGGCCATCAGCGCGCTGAATTTCACCCGCTCGGCGATGGCGCCGACGATGAGCGCGGGGGTGATGATCGCGAACATCAGCTGATACATCGCGAAGGTGCTGTGGGACACCCAGGCGCCGTAGGCCGTGTTCGGCGCGGCGCCGACGCCGCCCAGGAAGGCGTAGTCGAGGCCGCCGAGGAAGGGGGTCCCCGGGGCGAAGGTCACCGAGTAGCCGAACGCCCACCAGAGCAGGGTCACCAGCCCCGCGATGCCCATGCACTGGGCCATGATCGACAGCACGTTCTTGCTCCGGACCAGGCCGCCATAGAACAGCGCGAGCCCCGGCAGCGTCATGAAGAGGACCAGGGCGGCGGCGATCATCAGGAAGCCGTTGTGGCCGGGCCCCGGGCCCGACACCTTGCTGGTCGCGTCGTCCGCCCGAGCCCCGTTGTTCACGTAGGCCTCCAGATCCTGGAGACGCTGCTCCAGATCTGCGGGCGCCGGCGCGGGGGCCGAAACCGCCGCGGCCGAGGCGGCCGGTGGTGCTTCCTCCGCGGCGGCCGGAACGGGAGACAGGAGGAGGGTCGCCGCCGTGACCGCGGCGCCCAGGGCGAGAGGGAGCAGGTGTTTCATGTCTCAAGCTCGCCCGGCGTTTGTTTCGAGACGGAGTCGCGCCGCTTTCGTCGCGGGGCGCCGGTGCTTTTGTGGCGGGAAGGTAACGGTCGGCTGCCGGTGACGCCCGGGCCCGTTCTATGCTTCGCCGCGTGACCGACCCGGTCGTCGAGGCGCAGGAGTCCGCCGAGGTCCCGGCGGCGAAGGACCCGAGCCAGCCCGGCGCGCACGTCGCCGCGACGCGCTCCATCTTCGACGTGACCCGCTGGGATCCGGACGAGGCGGTGCGGCTGGCCGCGCGCCGCGAGCTCGGCCCCGAGGTGCTGCGGCTCGCGGCGCGGCGCATCCGCGCCATCGCGGACGTCTCGACCGGGTTGCTCGCGCTCTACGTCGCGGGGTGGTGGGCGCTCGACCCGTCGGTCACGACCCGCGCCGGCGGCGAGGTCACGGCGCTCGTCGGCGCCGGGGTCGTCGCCGCCGCCGTGGCCCTCGCGGCGCGTGTCCCCCGGCTGCGGCCGGAGCACGCCGTCGACCTCGGCTACGTCGGGCTGTTCGGGCTGTGCTTCGCCCTCGGGGTGGCTCGGCACCTCGCGCCCTGGCCTCCGAGCGAGGTCGTGCGGCAGTGGTCCCTCGTCACGGTCCCGATCCTCGCGTTCGGGGCCCTCGTGCCGGCCACGCCCCGCCGCGCGCTGCCCACGCTGCTCGGCGCGGCCGCGATGGATCCGCTCGCGTTCTTCCTGCTTCGGCAGGGATCGTACCCGCCGTCGCCGCAGGTGGTCTTTCTGCTCGGCACCCCGGTCCTGGGGGCGCTCATCGCCGTGAGCTTCTCGGTGGTCGTCTTCCAACTCAGCGAGCGGGTGGCGGTCGCGCGCCGGATCGGCTCGTACCGGCTCCTGGAGCGCCTCGGCGTCGGCGGCATGGCCGAGGTCTGGCGCGCCGAGCACCGGATGCTCGCGCGTCCAGCGGCGGTCAAGATCATCCGCCGCTCGGTGCTGGTGGATCACGGCCCCGAGGACGCGGGGCGGCTCGTGCGGCTCTTCGCGCGCGAGGCGCGGACGACGGCGTCGCTGAGCTCGCCGCACACGATCCAGATCTACGACTTCGGGATCACGCCGGACGGCGCCTTCTACTACGTGATGGAGCTGCTCGACGGGGTGGACCTGCAGACGCTCGTGGAGCGCTTCGGGCCCCAGCCGCCCGAGCGGGTCGCGGCCATCCTCGGCCAGGCTTGCCATTCGCTCGACGAGGCGCACGCGCGCGATTTCGTGCACCGCGACGTCAAGCCGGCCAACCTCTTCGTCTGCCACTACGGCAACGATCACGACTTCGTGAAGGTGCTCGACTTCGGGCTGGTGCTCGACCGGGCGCTCACCCCCGAGGAGCTCGAGGACGAGGGCCGCTTCGTGGGCACTCCGGCGGTGATGGCGCCGGAGATGGGGCGCTTCCGGGCGCCCGTGGACGTCCGCACCGACCTGTACGCGCTCGGCTGCGTCGCCTACTGGCTGCTCACGGGTCAGCGGGTCTTCGACGCTGCGACCCGCCACGACATGATGATCATGCACGCTCACCAGCGGCCGGAGCCGCCGTCCCGCCGGCTGGGCCGGCCGCTCCACGAGGGGCTCGAGGCCGTGGTCATGCGCTGCCTGGAGAAGAACCCCAACCGGCGTCCCCAGTCGGCCGCGGAGCTCGCGGCGGATCTCGCGGCGCTCTCCTTCGAGTCGTC
Organism: uncultured Polyangiaceae bacterium; assembly: GCA_964454025.1. GTDB lineage: Bacteria > Myxococcota_A > Polyangia > Polyangiales > Polyangiaceae > JAFGBI01. Next base: position 9,194 of record CAYVRP010000125.1, read on the forward strand.
CTGGAGTCAGGAGCGGGCGGCGCTCTGGTGGCGCGCGCACGACCCGACCGGCCGCGGCGCGGGCGCCGGGGCTCGGGGCGCCACCGGCGGCGCCCCCTGAGGCGCGGTCGCGCGGCGAGGTGGACGCGGCCCGGGCGGGCGGGCAATATCGGGTCGGCGCCGGGGCGCGGAGGCGCCGAGCGACGCGGCCCCGCCAGCGCAGGATCGGACCTCGGAGCCCGGGCATGCACGACATCGCCAGCGTGTTCGCCGCCGAGTTCGGCCGGCAACCGCGCGTCTTCTCCGCGCCGGGTCGGGTGAACTGGATCGGCGAGCACACGGACTACAACGACGGGTTCGTGCTGCCCTTCGCCATGGATCGGCGCACCCACGTCGCGGCCGCTCCGCGCGAGGACGGCCGGCTCCGCGTGTTCTCGCACGACCTGGGCGAGCGCGCGACGACGGCGCTCGAGGGACCCCTGGATCACCGGCTACCGCACTGGATGGAGTACGTCCTGGGCGTGGCCCGGGTGCTCGCCGCGCGTGGCCACCCCGTGACCGGCGCGGACCTCGCGGTGCGCACCGACGTCCCCATGGGCGCCGGACTCGGGGCCTCGGCCGCGCTCGAGGTCGCGGTGGGCTACGCCCTGCTCGCCCTCGCCGGCACCCGCCTGTCGCACCTCGACCTGGCCCTGGCCGCGCAGGCCGCCGAGCACGAGTACGCGGGGACCCGCTGCGGGATCATGGATCCATACGTGGCCGCGCTCGGTCGCGAGGGACACGCGCTTCTGATCGACTGCCGCTCGCTCGAGGCCACGGCGGCGCCCGCGGAGCTCGGGGGGGGCGACGCTGGTCGTCTGCAACTCCTGGGTCAAGCACGATCTCGCCGCCGCCATCTACAACGACCGGCGCGCCGAGTGCGAGCGCGGGGTGACCCTGCTCGCCCGCGGTGACGCGCGCGTGCGGGCACTGCGGGACTTGTCCCCGGAGGAGCTCGAGGCGCGCCGGGGTGAACTCCCTGAGGTGATCTACCGGCGCTGTCGTCACGTCGTGCGCGAGAACGCCCGTGCGCTCGCGGTGGCGGCGGCGCTGCGGGTCGGCGACGTCGCCGAGGTCGGCCGCCACTTGCTCGCCTCACACGAGTCCCTGCGCGACGACTTCGCGGTCAGCGCGCCCGAGCTGGACCTGCTCGTCGAGGCCGCGATGGCGTCGCCCGGCGTGCACGGTGCCCGCCTCATCGGGCGTGGGCTCGGCGGCTGCACCATCACCCTCGTGGATCGCGACGCGGCGCCCGGGCTCACCAGCGCCCTGGTGGCGGCGTTTCGCCGTCGCTTCGGGCGGTCGCCGGAGATCATCGAGACGCGCGCGGCCGGGGGGGTTCGCGAGGATGGTGGGGGGTGAGGCGTGGCGTCGCGCCGGGTTCGCGCTGACCCTGTCGGGGGCCTGCGCGCTCGCGGGTTGCGCGGCCGCCGGGGGGCGGGCCCGTCGCGCCCGCCCCCGGCGCGGCCCCGAGCGATCCCGCGGCTCGCGCTGGCGGCGCGCCAGCGGATCGCGGCGGATCTGACGCGGGAGGCGCTGCGGATCGAGCTCACGCGCGAGAGCCGCGGCGCCGCGCCACGCCGCGGTGGCCCCCGCGCAGAACACCCGGGGGCGCCCCTCTGGGCTGACGTTCTTTCCGAGATCGCGCCCTGCCCACGAGGGCTCCCCCCTGGCGCTCGCGCCGGTGGACGGCGCCACCTGGTTCGCCCACGACCCGAGCCCGCACCGCGACAGCGTCGAGCTCCTGGCGGACGGCGACGAGGGCTTCGTCGCGCACAGGGATCAAGTGCTCCTGCTGGTCAAGGTCTTCGCGGACGTCGCCCCCGCGCGGCAGGCGTCCGGCGAGGGAGAGGGGTGATCGAGGTGCCCGGCGGCGGCGTCCTCGTCGAGGTCGAGCAGCAGGGCGCCGGTGACGAGCTCGCGCCCGGCGCGACCTCGGTCTGGGTCGTCCACTGGCTCGTGCGCGAGCCTCCGCCCGAGGTCGTCTTGGCCTCCGGTCAAACCGCGCTGGTCGAGCGCGCGCGGGGGCTCGCGGCCAGCGTCCGCGGCCGCTGAGGCGACGGCGTCCCGGCGTGGCCGGCTGGTGGCGCGGTCCGCGGCCGCTCAGGCGGTCGTCTCGGTCGGCACCGCGAAGCCGAGCCCCTCCGGCCAGCGGTCCCGCGGCTGGAACCCCAGCAGGCGCCGGGCGGGCTCCATGTCGTAGTGCGCGGCCCCTGCCGCGCTCACGGCGTAGACGACCGCGAAGTCGATCGCCGCCGCCTCGACGGCCAGGGCGAAGAAGCGCCCCGCTTCGGCGCGGCTGAGGTAGAGATCGTAGCAGCCCATCCGCTCCATCTGCAGCGCCTCGTGCGGGTTGCGCACCATCCAGCCGATGCGCACCGCCAACACGCCGAGGCCGAAGTGCCGCGCGTACATCGCCCCCAGATCCTCGGCCCAGTGCTTGGTCAGCGCGTAGTGGTTGCCGGGGTTCGTCTCGTCGACGGCGATGGCGGGACCACCGTCGCGGGGCCAGCGCCCCACCACCTGCACCGAGCTCGCGAGGACGACGCGCCGCACGGCGGCCTCCCGCGCCGCGGTCATCACCGTGAACAGCCCGACCACGTTGGGCTCGAGCAGCACCTCCAGGAACGGGGCGTCGTCCCGCTCCGCCGCCAGGTGGATCACGGTGTCGCAGCCCGAGATCGCCGCGCGCACGCTGGCGGCATCGGTGACGTCTCCGATCCGGGCGTCCGGCATCCCGCGCGTCGGGACGCGATCGAAGCCGCGCACCTCGTGGCCCCGCCGCGCGAGCTCCGCCCACACCACCTGCCCCACCGCACCGGCCGAGCCGGTGACGAGAACTCGCGACATCGACGCCTTGCTCGCGGCTGGAGCTGTAGCGGGTGTCGGGGGTCGCTCGCTCGTACTCGTGCGTCGGATCCACATCGCGGGGTGCCCGCGACCGGGCGTGTTCCCGCGGTCGGAGCTCGTCTGCGGGCCGGCGGCGGGCTCCGCTGATTGGGGGTATTCAGCCTTGAAATAAACGTTTTAGCACGGTGCTCCGTCGCTGGGGCGCGGGCCCGGTTCGAGCCACGCCGGCCGGGTGGGGGCCTCGATCCGGAGCGAGCCAGGGCCGGCTCGCGCCGGGAGCGAGGGGAGGGGACGCGGCGCCACCGACGCCCACTGGCCCATCGTGCTCGACTCGACCGGGGGTGGCGCGGCTGCTCGCGCGGGGGATCACGCGGCCTGGCGCCCTCGACAGGCTCGGGGGTTTCCCGGTAGCCTGGCGCCGTGGAGCGTGGTGAGGCCACGGACGATCCCCCGCCGGCAGCGCCGGGAGCGGTCGAGCCCGGCGAGGCCGAGTCCCACGACGGACGGGTGGATAGGGACGCCGCCGCCACGGAGCGCGCGCCGGGGCCGCCCTGGAGTCGGTGGGCTCGCCTCCTCGCCGGGGCGCTCGTCGTCCTGGGCCTGATCCTGGCGGTGCGTCACTGGCCGCGCGGCGAGCGACGTGGCCGCCTGCACGTCACGGCCGCCGACGGCAGCGGGGCGTCCGCGCCGCTCGGCGCCGTGATCGGGCCGGGATCCGACCTCCGCGCGGGCAGCGGGCGTCTGTGCGGGCGCGTCGAACCGGAGGGGGTCTTCCTCTGCCTGGCGCCGGGAAGCGCCGCCCGCCTCGAGCGGTCGACCGGCGCCGATCTCCGCGTCGCGCTCCTTCGCGGCCGGCTGGTGGCGGCGCTCGGCGCGCGTCCTCCGGGCGCGCGCTTCGTCGTGGTCACGCCGCTCGGGGAGGTGACGTCGCTCGACGCCGTGTTCTCGGTGAGCGTGACCGACGCCGCCGTCATCATCGCCGTGATCGAGGGGCGGGTGGACGTGCCCGCGGCGCGCAACGTCGTCGAGGGAGAGCGCCTCTCGCTGCCCAGCGGGCTGGTGGAGGCCATCGACCGCGGGGAGCGCGAGAGCGTGGCCCTGCTCCTGGCCGGGATCGCGCCGCCCTTCGTCCAGCCCGCGGCGCCGCTCGGCCGCGAGCGAGGCGCCGCGGGTCCGGAGCCACGACCGGCGCCGAGCGAGGCCACATCCTCGACGCCTCTGGGGAGCGCCGGCTCCGGCCAGGGTTCGGAGGTGCTCGTGGCGCCGCCCGCTTCTTCGGCGTCGGCGCGCCCGGCGTTCGCACCGGGGAGCACGCCGGCGGAGTGAGCCTGGCGCTCGTCACGGGGCGCCGCGGAGGGGCACGCGCCACGCAGGCCGCCGGCGCCCGGCCGCGGGCGCCGCGGTCCCACCCCCGCGTGGACTTTCCCTGCGATTACGGCATAATGTATGGCTGCGGCGGCGCTCGTACTCCGCTGCTCAAGAGCCCTGTAGCCCCGGGTCGGCGCGGGTCCCAGGTAGCCGGCCGAGCGAGTCCATGCGCGTCAAGATCGTGAGCACAGGGCGTCACCTCCCGGAGCGGGTCGAAACCGCCGCGGAGCTGGCCGCCAAGATCGGGGTCACGGAGCAGTGGGTCGTCGAGCACAGCGGTGTGCTCCGGCGCCACGTCTCGAGCGAGTCGATGGGTCAGATGGGGGCTCGCGCCGCGCGGCAGGCGCTCGGCGACGGTCCGCCGCCGGATCTACTGATCAACGCCTCCGGGGTCCCGCACCAGGTCCTCCCGGACAGCTCGGTATTCATCGCCGAGGCGCTGGGCTTCGCCGGGATCCCGAGCTTCAGCGTCCACGCCACCTGCCTCTCGTTCGCGGTGGCCGTGCACGGCGCGGCGGCGCTCATCGAGGCCGGGGCCTACCGGCGGGTGCTCATCGTCTCCTCCGAGCTCGGCACCCGGGGGCGCAACTTCGACGAGCCCGAGAGCGCCGCGCTGTTCGGCGACGGGGCCGGGGCGGCGGTGCTCGAGCCCACGCCCCCGGGCGAGGCGAGCGCCTTGCTCGGCTTCGAGATGATGACCTGGCCCCAGGGCGCCAGCATGACCGAGGTGCGCGGCGGCGGCACCCGGCAGCACCCCCAGGATCCGACCACGACGCCCGCGGACAACCTCTTCCACATGGAGGGCCCCGGGATCTACAAGATGGCGATCCGGCGCGTGCCCCTGGTGTTCCAGCGGCTGTTCACCCGCTGCGGGATCGGCCCTCGCGACATCGACGTCGTCGTGCCCCATCAGGCCTCGGGCACGGCCGTCGCAGCCGCGGATCGCTTCGGGTTCCGACCGGAGACGATCGTCCGGCGCGTCCACGAAGAGGGCAACTGCGTCGCGGCCTCGCTGCCCATGGCGCTCGCCTGGGCGAACGAGCAGGGGCGCATCCGGCGCGGCGACCGCGTGCTCCTGTGCGGGACGGGCGCCGGGCTCTCCGTGGTCGGTCTACTGCTGCGCTGGTGACGGCGGCGCCGCGGGCGGCCGGGGGGCCGCGCGCATCAGGAACCGGGGCCTGATGCGCAGCACCACCGCCGGCAGGAACGCCAGGGTGGCGGCGCTGCACACGACCATGGTGAGAGCGACCAGCACGCCGAGCAGCACGTGCAGCTTGAAGCCGGAGAGGGTCAGGCAGAGGTATCCCCCGCTGACGGCCATCGCGACGTAGGCGATCGCCTTGCCCGAGGTCGTGAGGGCGTGGGCCACCGACTCCCGGAGGTCACCGGTGAGCCGGAGCTGCTCCCGCACGCGGAAGATGAAGTAGATGGCGTAGTCCGCGCCGATGCCGACGGCCATGGCGGAGATCGCCGCGGTGCCCATGGTGAGCCAGATCCCGCCCCAGCCCATGACGCCGAGGTTCATCAGCGCCGCCGTGGCCAGGGGGAGCAGCACCAGGAGCCCCCCGACCAGGGAGCGGAGCGCGATGGACGTGATGATCAGCACCAGCGCCGAGATCTGGAGCAGGTTGTTGATCTTGCCGTGGACCATCGTCTCGTTGAGCGCGATGGCGTTGGTGACTCCGCCGCCCACCTGCACGGTCACGTCCGGGACGTCGGCGAAGAGGCGCTTCGACTCCTCCTCGACCGACGCCACCAGCCTCTTGATTACCCGGTGGTCGTCGGTCTTGAGGTACATCGTGATGACGGCGCGCTGGTACTCTGCGTCGACCAGCCGCCGGAGGTCCTCCTCGTCGCCAGACATCGAGTAGAGCAGGAAGAACTGGGCGGCCGCCTCAGGGCTCTCGGGCAAGACCTCGGCCTTCGGGTCGTCGTTGGCGATGACGCGGTTCATCACCTTGAGCACGTCGGCGACCGACACCACCTTGCCCACCGGGAGGTTCAGGCCCTTCACGTGGGTGGCGAGCGCGTCCATGCGCCGGAGCACCTCCGGGTTCTTGATCGCGTCCGGGGCCTTGCCCTCCACCAGGACCTGCACCACGCGCGTGCCGGCGGTGCGCTCGTCGGCGAGGCGGAAGCCGTGCATGGGGCCGTTGACCTCGAAGAACTGGGCCGCCAGGCTGTTGCGCGTGTCGAGGCGGAGCACGCCGGCGCCAACCACCGCCACGACGGCGAGGGAGGCCCAGAGCAGCGGCGCCTCCTTCTTCTGCCGCACGAGGCGCGCGAGCCCGTCCAGGACGGGCTCGAAGATCTCGCGCCGCCGCTCGCGCTCCGTCTGACGAGAGGAGGGAGGGGGCAGCAGGATTCGGATGGCAGGGATGAACGTGAGCTCGACGATGAGCGCCGCCATGATCCCGAACGCGGTGCACAGGCCGAAGTTGCGGATCGAGGGCACGCCCATCGCCAGCAGCGACGCGAAGCTGAGCGACGCGATGGTGCCGGCGGTGACCATGACCGCTCCCATCTTGGTCGTCGCCTCGATCACCGCTTCGCGGTTCACCTCCCGCGGCGACAGGTCCGGCCGCTCCCCCTTGAGGCGCCCGAGATCCTCGTAGTACCGCTTCAGGATCTGGACCGAGTGACCGGCGCCGACCGCCAGGAGCAGGATCGGCGTCATGATGTTCCATGGATCCATGGGCGCGCCGATGAGGCCCATCAGGCCCAGCGCCCAGACCACCCCCATGAGCGCGGTCACCAGCGGGATGAACATCCCCTGCAGCGTCCGGAACGCGCGGTACAGGAGGTACCCGATCACGCCCAGGGCGACCACGAACAGGACCGCCACCCGGCGGACGTAGACGAGCAACCAGTAGGCGACCGAGGGGGCGCCGGCGCTGACGATCTCGAGCTCGGGCGTGCGCTCCTTCTCCAGGACCGCCTCGAGTCGCTCGTAGAAGCCCTTGGCGCCCCCCGCCTTCTCGAAGTCGTCGAAGTCCGCGATCACCGTGGTGGCGCGCCCGTCGTCGCCCACGAGCAGGCTCGTGATGGAGCGGTTGTGCGCCACGCGCTCGCGGAACGCGTCCGCCTCCGCCTGGCTCTCCGGCAGCTTCTCCAGCATCGGGCGCGCCTCGATGGCCTCCGGCGAGCTCCGGATGTCCTTGAGCTGCCGGGACGTCAGCGAGAGGACGCTCCCCCGCTTGACCCCCGGCCATTGCTCCAGCGCTTCGGTCACACGCTGGACCTTGCCGATGATCTCCGGCGTGTAGACGGTGCCCGCGCGGGGATAAAACCCCACCACGGTAAGGTATTTTCCGCCGAAGAGCTTCTCCAGGCGCTTGCCGATCACCACCAGGTGGTGGCCCTGCGGGATCTGGGCGTCGATGTCGAGGATCACCTGCAGGCGCCGGATGGATGCGCCGAGCACGAGGCTGATCGCCAGGACGACCGCGACCACGGCCCGGGGGTAGGTCACGACGAAGCGAACGTATTTCCTGATCATCCGTCACTCAACGCGGGGTTCGTGGGCAGGGGCGGTTCGCTCGACGGCGCTCGGCCCGGACCCGGGCTCAGAAGCTGACGCGCAGCTCCGCGTAGCCGCCCGTCAGCGTCTCATCGACCAGCCCGAGCAGGGTCCCGTCAGGGCCGGCGTAGATCTCGCCGCCGACCGACGTGGTCATCTGATCGGAGATCCGGTAGCTCATCTTCGGGTAGGCGAGCCACTCCTCGGTGGTGACGTCGACCATCCCCATCACGGAGAGGGAGAGCGTCTCGTGCAGCGTGAGCCACTCGAGGCGCCCGGAGAGCAGGTGCTGCAGCTCGGCGGTCTGCTGGGCGAGGATCTGGTTCCGGTTGGCGAGCTCCTCGTCCACCAGCGGTCCCATCAGGTCCATCAGCTCCTGGTCGAGCTGCATGTCCGGCTGGACGAGGTCGAAGTTGGCGTCGGCGGGCGGATGCTCCTCCCACTCGAACACGTACCGGCCGCCGTACTGCAGGATCACGCTGACGGGGCCGACGTCGCGATCCACGCCGAGGACGTACTGCAGATCGGGGCTCGGGACGTGGTAGCCGGTCTCCCGGTCGACGGGTCGCCGGTACGCCGCCTCGCCGCGCACCGCGATGAAGTCGCGGATCGTCGTCGAGAAGTCGAGGCCCACCACGTCGTGCCGATACGCGCGGCGCGCGATGAAGACCTCGGGGGGCGCGCCGATCTCGCCGAACCCGGCGCGGACCAGGCCAGGCATGGGGGCGTACCCGTGCAGGAGTGAGGCCGACGTCTCGAACGCGGGCAGCTCGAGGTGCACCTTGCCGGCGAAGAGGCCGTTCTCCAGCGCCGGGGCGGGGAACTCGGTGCGGCCCATGGTGACGAACCACGGGGACTCCACCGGCGGCAGCTCGGTCGCCCGGTAGAGCGGCATCCAGATCCCCTCGAGCCGCACCGGGCGCAGGTCGACGAACGCGCGGGCGCCGGCGTTGGCGAGCCGTCGATCGTCCTCGTAGGGGGACCGGATGCGCAGATCGATCGGGGTGACGTTGTTGGTCGGGTTGAGGCCACTGGCGCGGCCCCACTGGACGATCTGGTGGCCGAGCCGCAGATCGAGGCGCCCCACGTACGCGTTGACGTAGGCCTCGCGCAGCTCGGTGAAGAGCCGGCGCTCGTCGAGCTGCTGCCCCTCGCGCAGGCGCAGCTCGGCGAAGGCGGCGCCGTGCTCACCGCCGCGGGCGCGCAGCTGCAGCCCGACCTCACCGTAGGCCGCCTTGAGCTCCGCGCGGTCACGGTGGGGGACCTTGCCGACGAACAGGTCGCCGCGGACGTGCCCGTTCAGCTCGAGGCCGAACGCGCCCGTCCCCGCGCCGGCTGCCGTCGCCGGTGCCTCGGGGTCGCCGGTGGCCCCGCTCTCGAAGATCCCGCCCTCGGAGACGATGACCACGTCGTCCTCGCCCGCCTCGGCGCCGCGGGCC
>CAYVRP010000126.1:0-18170 GCA_964454025.1 uncultured Polyangiaceae bacterium
CTGCGACTGCAACCAGTGCTGGTGCGAGGACGGCCTGGTTTCCTCGACGCTCATCGCCTGCCCGGTGCCGACCTGCGGCGCCGACGCCGACTGCACCGGCGGCGAGTACTGCGAATTCCCCCTCGGCGCCTGCGGCGGCGAGGGCACCTGCCTCCTGCCGCCGGACGCGTGCGAGGACGTCTACCAGCCGGTCTGCGGCTGCGACGGCGTCACCTACGGGAACCGCTGCGCAGCCGCGGCGGCGGGCGTGAGCGTGATCGCGGAGGGCGAGTGCGCCGTCGCGATCGAGCCCACGGCCTGCGGCGGCTGGCTCGGTGACACCTGCGCCACGGACGAGTACTGCGCCTACGTCCCGGGCGAGTACTGCGGCGCCGCCGACGCCTCGTCCATCTGCCAGCCACGACCCGACGCATGCACCGAGGAGTACGCCCCGGTCTGCGGCTGCGACGGGGAAACCTACGGAAACGCCTGCTCCGCCAACGCCGCCGGGACGGGGGTGTTGAGCGAGGGCGAGTGCCCGACCATCAGCGGCTGACCACGGCGAGGCTGGTCCGCGAGCGGTGGTGGCCGCGGCGTGGGCCAGGGTGGCGGGGTTCGCCACCGGGGTCGGCGTGACGCCGCGAGCAGGTCACGGGGCTCGGCCCACAGGCCGCTCCCGTCCCCGTCCGCGGCATGTAGCAAACTCTGGTCATGGCGCCGGAAGCCGCCTAGGCTTCGCGCCTGGCCGTGCTTCCCGATTGCATCGAGGGGGCGCTGGTTGCGTCGAACACCCGTCCGGAACTGGCACGGACGAACTGGAAAACTGGGGAAAAGGAGCACTTATATGACGAAATTCCGTGGGTTCAAGCTCTTCGTGGGACCGGTGATCGCGGCAGCGCTCACGGCCCCGATGGTCGGCGGCTGCAGCGACGACGGCGGCGGCCTCACCGGCGGGTGCCAGGCGGACATCAAGGCCAAGGCCGATGCCTTCCAGGCCTCGGTCGAGGCGCTGGTCGACGCCTCGGCCGCCATGAAGGCCGAGCTCTACGTCGCCTGCGCCAACATGGCCACGGACCTCGGCGCCGCTGACGCGCCCGACCCGACCGCCACGAACGTGAGTGACGACGAGCTTAGCGCGGCCTGCGAGCTCGCCGCCACCGCCATCGGCGAGGCCAAGGCCAGCGTGACGGGCAGCCTCCAGATCTCCTACGTCGCGCCCAAGTGCGAGATCGACGCCTCTGCACAGCTCGACTGCGAGGCGAGCTGCGCGGTGGACGCCGAGTGCGATCCGGGCACCGTCGAGGCGCGCTGCACCCCGGGCGAGCTCAGCGGCACCTGTGCCGGCGAGTGCACGGGCGAGGCCACCTGCGAGGGCTCCGCGTCCGTCAAGGCGGCCTGCGAGGGCACCTGCGGCGCCACCTGCGAGGGCACCTGCGAGGGTACCTGCAAGGGCACCTGCGAGGGCACCTGCTCGGCGGAGAACGCCGAGGGCGAGTGCGAGGGCACCTGCGACGGAACCTGCACGGGCCAGTGCAGCGCCAAGTGCACGGGCACCTGCACCGGCTCCTGCGCGCTGGACGCGGACGCCACCGTCGAGTGTGACGCCAGCCTGACCTGCAAGGGCGAGTGCTCGGTCGAGATGACCGCGCCGAAGTGCGAGGCCGAGCTCGAGCCTCCGTCCTGCGAAGTGGACGCGGACTGCCAGGCGGGCTGCAAGGGCCAGGCACAGTTCAACGCCACCTGCACCAAGCCGCAGGTCACGGTCGTGGCCCAGGGCAACGCCGCCCTGACCGCGACCCTCGAGGCGAACTTCGGGGCGGTGCTCAAGGTCGCCTCCCAGGCGAGGCTGGTCGCCGAGGCGGCCGGTGACGTAGTCGCGCGGGCCGGCGACGTCGCCGGCGAGGGCGCGGGCAGCGTCAAGTGCGCCGCCTCCTACGGCGCGGACTTCGCGGCCCAGCTCCAGGCGTCGGCCGAGGCGAGCGCGTCCGTGAGCGTCTCCGTCGAGGCGAGCGCGTCGGTCAGCGGCGAGGCGTCTTCGGGCTGAGCCAGGACCGCCTGCCGATGTGTGACGACGGCGCGCTCCTCGGGGCGCGCCGTCGCGCTATTTGTGGCGCCCGGAGGGGGAGCCGCGGGCCCGTCACCGGGAGGGCGCGCGTTGACATCCCGGCGCCCGAGCCCTACTGCACGCCCCATGACGGCCCCTGACCTGTCGCTCACCTCCCGCGCCATCGCCGCGGACGACCCCGTGCCGGGGGTGAAGAACGTCGTCCTCGTGATGAGCGGCAAGGGCGGCGTCGGCAAGAGCACGGTCGCCGCCAACCTCGCCGTCGAGCTCGGCCGCCGGGGTGCCCGCGTCGGCCTGCTCGACGCCGACATCTACGGCCCGAGCGTGCCGACGATGTTCGGGATCACAGAGCGCCCCGGGGGGGAGGCCGGTCGCATTCAGCCCCTCGAGCGCCACGGGGTGAAGCTGATGAGCATCGGGTTTTTGCTCGACGACGCGACCACCGCCGTCGTGTGGCGCGGGCCCATGCTGCACAGCGCGCTGCTCCAGTTCCTCAAGGACGTCGCCTGGGGAGAGCTCGACGTGCTCCTGCTCGATTTGCCGCCCGGCACCGGCGACGTGGCGCTGACGCTGGCGCAGAACCTCGCGAGCACGGGCGCGGTGATCGTTACCACCCCGCAGGAGGTGGCCATCCAGGACGTCTACAAGGCGGTGACGATGTGCCAGAAGGTCGGCATCCCGGTCCTGGGCGTGGTCGAGAACCAGAGCTGGTTCCTGTGCGAGCACGGCACCCGCTACGAGCTGTTCGGACGCGGCGGGGGCGCGAAGGTCGCCGCGCTCGCCGGGGCGCCCCTCTTGGGGCAGGTGCCGCTCGACGTGGCCCTGCGCGAGTGCGGTGACGCCGGACAGCCGGTGGTGAGCGCGCAGCCCGAGGCGGCGAGCGCCCAGGCCCTCGCCGCGGTGACCCGCGCGCTGGTGGACCGCGTCGCCGAGGTGAACGCCGCGGCGACGGGGCTCACCATCGACCGCGAAGGCGGGACGCAGCGGCACCTGCCGATCGCGCGCTGAGCGCCGCGCCCCCGCGCGACCGCGACCCGGAGTCGGGCGGGACGACGCCGCGCGTCGCGACGCGCCGCGCAAGGGGGACAACGCCGCCGTCCCCCGGAGAAAGCGTCGATTGGCAGGCGCCGCGATGCGCGATATAGGCGGGGTCCGCGCCCGAGGCCGTCATGTCCTCCGAGTACCCCGACCCCACCCCGCCTCCCGCCGACGCCGCGCTCACTCGTGGCGCCGAGCAGGGGAGCGCCGTCACCCCGAAACCCGAGACTCACACCGCGCCCGCGGCCCCGCCCCCCGAGGCGACGCCGCCGGAGCCCGGCGACGACGGCGCAGCTCCCCGGACCGCGGACGGATCGGACCCCGCGACCACCTCGGCGCCGGCGCTGAAGGGCGACGACAGGACCGCGAGCGAGCCGCCTCCCGGCGCCGACGCCGGCGAGGGGGGCGCCGACGAGGTCGAGGGCGCGAGCGGAGCGCGCCCGAAACGCCCGCGCAAGCGGCGCAAGAAGAAGACCGTCCCGCCCGAGGACCCGGAGTCGGGGCGCCCCTCGCGGCGCCCGTCGACCGACCGCGCGCCGTTCCACGTGGGTGAGGAGGTCTTCGGCAAGGTCACCGCGGTCCTCGACGAGGCGGTGATGGTCGACCTCGCGGGCAAGGCCCTCGCGATCTTCGATCGCTCGGAGATGGACCCCGACGATCTGGTGCCGAGCGTCGGCGATCGCTTCGTCGCGCGCGTGCACGCCGACGGCTCGCGCGCCGGGCTCGTCGTCTTGACGCGCAAGCCGCTGCGCGAGGAGGAAACCAAGCCGCTGCTCGAGCAAGCGGAGAAGGACGGGACCCTCGTCAAGGGGCTGGTGATCGGCGCGGTGAAGGGCGGCGTCGAGGTCGACATCGGCGGCGTCCGCGCGTTCGCGCCCGCGTCCGGCATGGATCTGCACCCCGCGCAGGCCAACCTCCAGGGGCTCGTCGGGCAGCGGCTCGACTTCAAGGTGCTGCAGTACAAGAGCCAGGGCCGCGACGTGGTCGTCACGCGCCGCCCCATGCTGGAGGCCGAGGCCCACGAGCGGCGCAAGTTCGCGCTCACCCAGCTCACCGAAGGTCAGGTGATGAAGGGCATCGTGCGCACCGTGGTGGAGTGGGGCGCCTTCGTCGCGCTGCCGGAGGCCGAGTACCTCGAGGGGCTCGTGCACGTCTCGGAGGCCAGCCACGACCCGCGGCCCGACCGGATGGAGCTGTTCAAGCCGGGGGCCGAGATCGAGGTCAAGATCACCAAGATCGACGAGAAGGGGAAGATCTGGCTCAGCCGCAAGGCCCTGGTCGAGGACCCCTGGGCCGAGGCTCGCCAGAAGTATCCGCCGGGCCAGCGCATCACCGGCAAGGTGACGCGCCTCGAGCCTTTCGGCGCCTTCGTCGAGATCGAGGAGGGCCTCGAGGGGCTGCTGCACGTCGCCGACCTCGCTTTCGACCACGTGGAACACCCGAGCGAGGTGCTGAAGGTGGGACAGTCGATCGAGGTTGTCATCCACCACTTCGACCAGCAAGCCAAGAAGATGTCGCTCCACCTCGCCCCGCCGCCCGAGCGCGCCGACGAGCCACACCAGCGCGTGGTCAGAGGGGCCAGCATCCGCGTCGAGGTGGTCAAGGTCGAGAGCGCAGGCGTCGTGTGCCGCGTCCTCGGCGTCACCGGCCGGGGTGCGCGCGGCTTCCTCCCGGCAGGGCAGACCGGCACCCCCCGCGGCACCGACCTGCGCAAGCACTTCAAGCAAGGTGAGGTGCTCGAGGTGAAGGTGCTCGACGTGGATCCCCGCCGCGGCGAGCCACGGCTGAGCGTGCGCGGACTCAAGGAAGACGAGGAGCGGCGCGCCCACGCCGAATACCGGAAGAAGCTCAAGGCGGAGTCGAGCTTCGGTACCCTGGGCGATCTATTGGCGAGGAAGCTCGGACCATCCAAGCCCGAGGAGTGATGGAGCCCGGGCAGATGGGCCGGGGCCGAGCGCGAGCGTCGAGCCGAGGCGCGGCCGGTCCCACCTGACGCCGTCCCCGATCGCCCCGGACCCTTCGTCTTCATTGGCATTTTCCCGGCTCCCGCGACGCGTGAAGGAGCTGCGCCGCGGGCGGCCCAAGGGAAGCCTCACCCGCGTTGTCCGATCCAGGTGTGTTGAACTATCGTGCCTCGCCGCGACCGGCCTCGGCGCTCCCTGGCCGTGCCGCCTCGCGTGGTCCTCGATGGCGAACCGGAGCGACCGCGAGCTCGTGGATGCGGCCCGAGAGGGCGACGCGGAGGCGTTCTCCACGCTGGTCCTCCGACACCAGAAGCGCATCTACCGGCTCGCCGTCCACCTGCTGCGGAACGCCGCGGAAGCCGAGGACGTGACCCAGGACACCTTCGTCCGCGCCTACGGCGCGCTCGATCGCTTCGACGGGCGGAGCGAGCCGTTCACGTGGATGTACCGGATCGCGGTCAACCTCTCCCTGAACGCGATCCGCGCCCGGAAGGCGCGGCGGCTGGCGACGACGACCGACGACCCCAAGATCGCCGCGGACCTGGTCGAGCAGCGGCCGACCCACGCCGACCCGGCAGCGCGGAGCGCTGACCGTGAGCTCGCGACGGCCCTGGAGCAGGCGCTCGACGAGCTCAGCGAGACGCTGCGAACGACGCTGGTGCTGGTCTGCGTCGATGGGCTCAGCCACGCCGAGGCGGCGGCGGTCCTGGGCGCGCCGGAGGGGACCATCGCCTGGCGCGTCCACGAGGCGCGGAAGAAGCTCCGTGCGTCGCTCGAGCGACGCGGCTACGCTGAAGGGTGGTCGGAGCCGCCATGAACCCGCGCGACCCAGCCGAGCTCCCCGCGTCCGTGGAGGCGCTCCTCACCGCCTGGCCGGTCCCCGAGCGAACCGACGCGGAGTGGGAGGCCTCGGCCCGCGCGATCGCGACGCGGCTCCGCGAACCAGCGGGTCGGGTATCCGGCGACGACGCGGCAGCGACCGAGCTCGACGACGCGACCCTGCTCGCCGCGCCGCTGCCGCGCGAAGCGGGAGAGCCCGAGGCGTGGACCGCCGACCGGCGCTCCCCCCCGCGGCCGGCGGCCGCGCATCCTTCGCCAGCGGGCGCCGAGCGGAGCCTCGCCGAGCTGGCGCGATCCCGGATCGCCGAGCCCGACCGCGAGCGGCGCCTCGAGGTCGCCCGGCAGAGCCTCGACCACGTCGCCCGCGCGCGGTCGCGCGGGGAGTTCGCGGACCAGGTCGCCCGGACCGCGGAGGCGCGGAGCGGTGACCGGACGAGCCGGCCCGGCCCGCCGGCGCGGCGCGAGCGTCCCTCACCGAGCGTCCTGTTCGCGGGCGCAGGCCTCCTGGCGGCGGCCGCCGCGGTCCTGCTCTGGGTCCAGGTGGCGCGGCGCGAGCCGCCCGCGAGCGTCGCTCCGGTCGTGATGGCGGCAGCCAGCGCGCGGCCAGCCGCGCGCGCGGCGCCACCGCCCCCCCTGGCCGACGAGGAGCCCGTGGCCCGGCTGGAGGACCTGCCCCCCCGCGCCGGCGCACGCACGGTGACCGAGCGCGCGCCGCGCCCGACCCGCGCGCGCAGCACCGGTGCGCCCGCCCCATCCAGCGACGACAAGGTCGCGAGCGCGAGCGCCGCCCCCGCCGAGCCGGACGAGTTCGACACCCAGCTCCAGCATGCCGAAGGCCGCTCGACGCCGCTCGCGCCGACCACCGGGGAGGCGATCGCCGCGCTCGCTCCGGGCCTCGGCCAGGCCAAGCTCTGCGTCGCCGGGCACACGGAGCCCTCCGTGGCGGTGATCACGTTCGGCTCGAACGGCACCGTCTCGAGCGTCGCGGTCAGCGGTCCGGCCGCCGGGACTCCCGCGGGTTCCTGCATCGAGGCAGCGTTCCGGAACGCTCGGGTCGTTCCTTTCGCCAAGCCGTCGTTCACCGTGAGCTACCCCGTGCGCCCCTAGCGAGCGCGAGCGGCGAGCGCGGCGCCGACCCCCGGGGACCGCCAGCCCCCGAGGTGTGCGATGCCGCACCACCCCGACGGCGTCGACCCCGGTCGCGAAAGCTCCGCGCGCCCGTTATCGTTTCCGACCGGAGCGCGGCTCCGCGAGTCGCTCGTACGGATGGACTCCACCGCCAACACGGAAACCACCGGACCCTCGCCCGTGCCCGGCGTGGGCGAGGTGATCGAGGGCAAGTACCGGGTCGAGGAGGTCGTCGGTCGTGGCGGGATGGGCGTGGTCCTGGCCGCCCGCCACCTGACGCTGGGACAGCGGGTCGCCATCAAGGTCTTGAGCGCGGCCGACGCCGCGCGCGCGGAAGCGACCGCGCGCTTCCTGCGCGAAGGACGCGCCGCCGCCGGGCTCACCAGCGATCACGTGGTGCGCATCCACGACGTCGGCACCCTGCCGAGCGGCGCCCCGTTCATGGTGATGGAGCTGTTGCGCGGCAAGGATCTCTCCGCGCACCTGTCGGCGGTGGGTCCGTTGCCGATCCCGGAGGCGGTGGACTTCGTCCTGCAGACCTGCGACGCGATCGCGGAGGCCCACGCGCTCGGCATCGTGCACCGGGACCTGAAGCCATCCAACCTCTTCCTGACGCACCGCAGCGACGGAGCGCCGCTGATCAAGGTGCTCGACTTCGGGATCTCCAAGACCCGCCCCGACGCCGATGATCCGAGCTTCCAGGCGACCCTCACCTCGACGCGGTCAGTGATCGGATCACCCGCCTACATGGCCCCAGAGCAGATCCGGGATGCCAGGCACGTCGACGCGCGCGTGGACGTCTGGTCCCTGGGGCTCATCCTGTACGAGCTCCTGTCCGGTGAGCAGGCGTTCGTCGCCGACACCCTCCCCGCCGTCTGCGCGGCCATCGCCGCGGACGACCCGACCCCGCTGCGTCAGATCCGACCCGAGGTCCCGCCGGCGCTGGAAGCCGTCATCCAACGCTGCCTCGAGAAGGATCCCGCCCGCCGCTTCCAGTCCGTCTGCGATCTCGGCGACGCGCTGGCGCCCTTCGGACGCCATCACGTCGAGCTGAAGCGCTGCCCTCCCACCGAATCCCTCGTGCGCCAGGGAGCGCCGATCGTCGCGCGCCGCTCCGGGGCGAGCGCCCCGTCGGACCCCCGGGAAGAGGCCTTGCGCTCCGGGGAGCGCGACCGGCTGCTCTCCCCGACGTCGGCCGCGACGCTGGCCTCGCCGACGGGGCACGAGGGGGCGGCTCTCGGCCGGGAGCCGCGCCGCCCCCGCGCGACGCAGAAGGTCATGGTCGCCCTGATCCTGGCGGCGCTGGCCGTGTCCGTGATCCTCGGACGCTACCGCGAGCCCCCTCCTGAGCCGGGCGTCACGGCGGGAGCGCCGACGGTCGCCGCCACGACCGCGACGCCGACCGCGACGGCACGCTCGGAGGCGCCCCGGCCACCGCCGGAGGTGACCCCGGTGCCCCCGACACCGTCGCCCTCGATCGCCCCGGCCGCGGCGACCGTGCACCGGCCGGCGGCGAGCACAGCGCCGCTCACCCCGAAGCAGCCGCGGCCGTCCCCCGCCGCCCCGCCCGCGCGCGGGAGCGCCGACGCGGGCCCCTCGCGCGCCCTCGACATCCGCCTCGAGCGCTGAGGCCACTGATGCGCCGCCCCGCCCCCTCCGCGCTCCTGGCGTCGCTCGCGCTCCTCGCCATCCTCGGACCTCTGGCGCCCGCGCGCGCCGACGACACCGCGGACGAGGCCGATCTGCACTTCCGGCTCGGCGCGGAGGCCTACCAGCGCCAGGACTACCCGACCGCGCTGGTCCACTTCCATGCCTCCAACCGGCTCGCGCCCAACCACAACGTCCTCTTCAACATCGCGCGGACCTACGAGATCCTCGGCGACTTCCCGGCCGCGTTCCGCTACTACGACCTGTCGCTCGAGGGCGAGACGGTGCCCGCCGCGCGGGCGAACGTCGAGGCCGCGCTCGCGCGGGTCGCCAGCGAGGTAGCGGTCGTGCAGGTGCAGACGACGCCCCCGGGGGCGACGATCTACGTCGATCGCCGTGACCTCGGGCCGCGCGGGTGCTCCCCGCGCCGGCTCGGGCTGAAGCCGGGCACCTACCGCATCCTCGCCGAACTGCCCGGCCATGACCCGGCAACGGCGACGGTCGCGGTCCAGCGCGGCGAGACGGCCACCGTGCACCTCGATCTCCACCCCATCCTCGGCGCGCTGCGGATCGCGGGTACCGAGGGCGCCGCCGTGCGCCTCGACGAGCCCCGCGCTCCGGTCGCCTGCGTGACGCCCTGCGACCTGCAGGTCCCGCCCGGGCGACACCCGCTGTTCCTGTCCCGGCCCGGCTTCCAGGACGCGGTGCTCACGGTCGAGGTCGCGGCGCGACAGACGACGGCGGTCGAACCAGAGCTGGTACGGAGGACCGGCACGGTGACCGTGAGCACGGACGACCCGGGAGCGCTGGTCGAGATCGACGGCGCGCCGATGGGGTTCACTCCCACGGTGGTGCCCCTGCCGATCGGCGAGCACACCCTGCGGGTCTCACGCCCGGGGTTCGAGGCGGTCGAACGGCGGGTGAACGTGGCGGAGTCGATCCTGTACGACGTCCAGCTGTCGCTGGTCCCCAGGGACGAGATCGAGGCGGCGTCGCGCGTCGCCGAGGACTCCGCGCGGGCCCCCAGCTCGGTCACCGTCATCCCGCGCGCGGAGCTCGTGGCGTTCGCCTACCCGACCCTCGCCGAGGCCCTGCGGGGCACGCGCGGCGTGTACCAGTGGGACGATCGCGCCTACGTCACGCTCGGCTTCCGCGGCCTCGGTCGGCTCGGCAGCTACGGCAACCGGGTGCTCGTGCTGGCGGACGGCACGCCGACCAACGACGACTGGGTCGGCGCCTCGTTCGTCGGCTACGACGCGATGACCGACCTCGGGGACGTCGAGCGCATCGAGGTCGTGCGCGGCCCTGGGTCGGCCCTCTACGGGACCGGCGCGTTCTCGGGCGTCATCAACGTCGTCACCCGCGAGGTGGAGGAGACGGGCACCGAGGTCGCGGTCGGCACCGAGCTCGACGGCGTCGCGCGCGCCCGGGTCCGCGGCGCCGCGCGCCTGGGCGAGCGAGGCTCGATCTGGCTCTCGGTGGGGGCGGCGCGCGGCGCCGGCCGCGACTTCTTCTTCCCGGAGTACGCCGCGGTGACGCCGCCCGGCGCCCCGCCCGGCTACGCGGTCGACGTCGACGGCTTCGCGGCGAACACGGCGCGCGGGCGCCTCCGCTGGTGCTGGTTGTCGGCGCAATGGCTCATCAACCGCCACCGGAAGACGCTGCCGGCGCACTACGAAACCATCTTCGGCGACCCCGACAACGAGAACCGGGACACGCGCGGGCTGGTCGAGCTCCGCGCCGAGCCGGCGCTCGGCGCGACCCTGCCGCTGACGTCGCGCCTGTACCTGCACCACTACGACTTCCTGGGCACCTACGCCCGCGCCCCCGAGGACGGCGGAGACCAGTACGACGAGTTCGTCGGCCGTTGGATCGGGACGGAGCATCGCCTGCGCTACCAGCCGAGCGACGCCCTCCGCGTCACCGTGGGCGGCGAGGTCCAGCGCCACTTCCAGGTGGAAGAGCGCGGCTGGGACCAGACGGGGATCTACCTGGACCTCACGGGCAGCGAAGCCGCCCCGTTCACCGTCGGCGCCGCCTATGGCGTGATCGACGCCGATCTGGCCCCGGCCGTGCGCGTCTCGGCGGGTGCGCGGCTGGACGCATACTCGAGCTGGGGCTCCTCGGTGAACCCGCGCGCGGCGGTGATCGTGCGCCCCTACGCGACCGGGAACACCAAGCTCCTCTTCGGCAGGGCCTTCCGGGCGCCGAGCGTGTACGAGCAGGAGTACAACGATGGCGGCGCGACCCAGGTGGTGCCGCTGGACCCGCTCCACCCGGAGACGATCTACACGGTGGAGCTCGAGCACACCCACCGCTTCGACCCGACGCTGTCCCTGACCGGCGCGGCCCACGCCAGCACCATCACCGACCTCATCGACACCGCGGGCGCCGGCAACGAGGACGACCCCCTCTACTTTCACAACATCGCCTCCCCGCTGGTGACGACCGGGGGCGAGCTCTCGCTCCGGCGCGACTGGCGACAGGGGTTCATGGGCCTGGTCGGCTACACCTTCACGGCCGCGCGCTTCCTCGCCAGCGGCTCGGCCGCCGACCTGGTGGCGCTCCGGGCGGATCCCGACCTCCGGCACGTGGCCAACGTCCCGACCCACGCAGCCACCTTCAAGGGCGCCGCGCCCATCCTGGCGCGCCGGCTCACGCTGGCGAGTCGCCTCACCGTCGAGTCCGGGCGCTGGGACCGCATGGAGGCGGTGGGCGACGCCCCGCAGCAGCGGACGGACCCCTTCGCCCTCTGGGACCTGGTGCTCTCCGGCCACGAGACGGCCCTCGACCTGGAGTACGCCGTCGGGGTGTATAACCTCTTCGACTGGCGGTACCGCCTCCCGGTCAGCGGGGACCTGGTGGGCCGCTCGATCGAGCAGTCCGGGCGCACCCTCCTCGCTTCGCTCGCGGTCGCCCTCTAGCCTGGACCGGACCGCACCGCCGTGTCTTCGCCCTCCGCCGCCCGGTCCCCGACGCCACCCGCACGGCTGGGGAGCTGGTGGGAGGCGCTGACGCGCCCCTCACCGGCCATCACCGACCCCCTCGGGCGCCTCCGCGCGCGGATCATGGCCGCGGTGGTCCTCGGATTGATCCCCGCGGTCCTCGCGCACGCCCTCCTCCGCGCGCTCCTGGCCACTTCGGCCCCCACCTGGCTCGAGATCGCGGCGCCGCTGGGCTTCCTCGCCGCCGCCGCGCCGAGCCTCGCGCTCGCCCGCAGCCGCTGGTACGAGTGGGGAGCGGTGCTCTTGGTGGTGGTCAGCACCGCCGGTCCCTGCCTGGTCGGCGGCCTCGAGACCTCGCCGCCCGCCGCGGTCGTCGCCCTGACCCTCTCCCTGGTCGGGGTCGGCATCGGCAGCCTGATCCTCCCGCTCGGCGCGGCGGTGCTCGTGGGGCTGGCGGCGCTCACGGGGGTCACCCTCCTCGCGATGACCCACCCGCACCTCGACGGCGCAACGCGGGTCCACGCGCCGGTGGTGCTGGCGTTCCTCGAGCCGGTCCTGTTCGTCGCCAGCAGCACGCTGTGGCAGAGCCTGCGCGAGTCCGCAGCGCGCACGCAGGCGCTCCGGGAGCTCGCCACGCGCGCTCAGTGCGGCGTCGCCACGCTCCACGGCGGTCGCGTCACCGCCGCCAACCCCTCGCTGCTGAGGATGCTCGGGTCGCCCTCGAGCGACGCGGTCCTCGGCAGCCCCTTCGTCGACCGCGTCCACGCCGACGATCGGGCGAGGTTCGAGGCCGCCGACGGGCAGGTCGTCTCGGTCCGGGTCCTGGGGGATGAAGGCTCGCAGCGCCACGTGGAGGTCACCCGGGTCCCTGACCGCACCGCCGACGGTCACCCGGCCGAGCTCCTCGTCGCCTGGGATCTCTCCGTTGAGCGACGGCTCGACGAGCAGATGTTGCTGATGGATCGCCTGGCCGCCCTGGGTACCGTCGCCGCCAGCGTGGGGCACGAGATCAACAACCCCCTCACCTTCGTGCTCTTCAACCTCGACTTCCTCCGCGACGAGCTGCGCGACCTGTTGAGCGGCGCCGCGGACCCGCGGCGCGCGAGCGAGGCGCTGCAGATCCTCGCCGACACCCGCGACGGCGCGCGCCGCGCCAGCCAGATCGTGAGTGAGCTCAAGGCCGTCGGTGGCGCCGCCGACGAGGTCTCGAACATCGACGTGGAAACCGTGCTCCGCTCCGCGCTCCGCGTGGCGGCGACCGAGCTTCGCCACCGGGCCCGCGTGGTGGAGCAGATCGAGGCCGTCCCGCCCGTCCGGGGCTCCGCGGCGCGGCTCGGACAGGTGCTGCTGAACCTCCTCGTGAACGCCGCGCAGGCGATCCCACCGGGCGCCGTCGAGCAGAACCAAGTCACGGTGACCACCGGCACCGCCGAGGACGGGGCGGTGATGATCACGATCACGGACACCGGCTGCGGGGTCCCCGAGGGGCTCCGGAGCCGCATCTTCGACCCCTTCTTCACCACCAAACCTCCGGGGCAGGGTACGGGGCTCGGGCTCGCCATCTGCCTCAAGATCGTCCGTGAGCTCGGCGGCACGATCGAGCTCGAGTCACGGCTCGGCGCCGGGACCACCTTCCGCGTCCGCCTGCCGGCCGCGACGGAGGGCACCCCGCCGTCCTCCACCGTACCGCAAGCCAGCAGCCGCGGCGCCGGGCCAGGGCTGGTCCTGGTGGTGGACGACGAGCGCCCGTTCGCCGACGCGGTCCAGCGCCTGCTGCGCGGGTACGTCGTGACCCGGGCGCTCGACGGCGACGAGGCGCTGGAGTACTGCCGGCGCCAGCGCTTCGACGCCATCGTGTGCGACCTGGTGATGCCGCGGCGCAACGGCTGGGAGCTGTTCGCCGCGCTCCGGACCGAGCGCCCGGGCCAGGAGGAGCGCATGATCTTCGTCACGGCGGGCGCGGCGATGCCCACCGCGAAGGCCTTCCTCGCCTCCGTCCCCAACCCCGTGCTCGAGAAGCCCTTCGACCCGCAGGCGCTGCGGGCCGCCGTGCGGGAGCTCTGCGGTCGCCCCGGGAGCGGGAGCCCGCCCGCCGCGTGAGCGAACCCGGGGGCACGGCGTCAGTCCACGGTGGCGGCGAGCTGGGCCAGCGCCTCCTCGACCACAGCCGGGTCCGCGCGGGCCGGCGCGCCGCGCAGGGCGCGGAGCAGCGGCCGCGCCGCCTCCAGCCGGGCGCGCCCCGCCGCCAGCGCCGCCAGCGTGCGCGCCTCGCGCGTGCGCGCGCCGAGGCCCCGCAGGATGGCGCCCACCGCACGCGGATCGCCGCACCGCGCGAGCGCGATGCGCGCGGCGAGGGCGGTCGGGTCGAGCGAGAACCCGAACCGCCCGAACGCCCGTCGCGTCAGCCCACGCCGAGCGGCGGCGAGCTGGTGCGCGCCGGCGAGCTCCACGGCGGCGTGCTCATCGTCCGCCTCGTAGGACCCGCTGGCCGCGTTGACCGCGGCCGCGATCGCCGCGAACCCCGCGTCCACCCCGCAGCGGGCCAGGAGGATCGCCGCCGCGAGCCGGACTCGCGGCGCGTCGTCGCGCAGCAGGGCCCGGAGGCGGGGCTCCGCGCCGGGGGGGAGCTTGAGCCGAGGCGCCCTCGGCCCCCCCTCCGTCGCGATCGAGAGGCGCTCCTCCAGCAAGCGCACGGCCACGTGCCGCACGGCCGCGTCCGGGTCGCGGGTGGCGGCGAGCAGCAGCTCCGTGGCGCCCCCCGGGGTCGTCCGCGCCAGGCCGATGAGCGCCTGGTAGCGCAGCGCCGGCGCCTCGTGGTGGCGCGCTGCCTCGAGCGCCGCTCGCACGAGCGGGTCGCCAGGCTCTCCGAGCTCACCGATGGCGACCAGCGCGAGCTGGCGCACGCGGAGGTGCGCGTCCTCGGTCGCCGCCAGGAGCGCGGCCAGGGCCTCCCCCGCCGCCGCGTCCGCCAGCGCCATGGCCGCCTCCGCGCGGACCGCGGGGTCGGCGTCGCCAGCGAGCACGGACTCGAGGCATGCGACCACCTCCGAACGCCGCTCGCCGACGGCGTGGCGCACGAGATCCCGCAGCGCCGAGCGCCGCACATCCGGCTTGGCCGCGCGGGCGTCGCGCAGCGCGGCCGGGAGCGTCCGAGGGAGCGGGGAGAGCGCGAACAAGGGTCGACCACGCGCGCGAGAGGGCGGGATTATAGGCGATGCGAAGGTCCTCACCAGCCCGAGGGAATGGGGGCGAGCGAGGCGGCGTTACTACCCCCCGTGGCGGACCCCGGCCCGCGCGCGCCCCGCCTCCACCGCCGCGCCCTGATCGGCGGCGCGGCGGCGCTCGCGCTCGGCGGGTGTGCGCCTCGCCGCTCGCCGGCGCCGGCGCTCACCGACGCCCGCGCCCCGGGCACCCGCCGCCGCGCGCCCGAGGTCGCGTCGCCGCGGGCGACGTCTCCGTCGCCACCCCGGCCCGCGCCCGCCATCCCGGCGCCGGACCCGCCGCTCCTGCTGCTCCGCCGGTACCCGGAGCTCGGCCAGCACCTCCACCCGCGCCGGCTGGCGCGGCTCCCGACGCCGGTGTCCCACGCGGCCGGCCTCGGCGCGGCCATCGGCGTACCCCGCCTCTACGTCAAGCACGACGATCTCACCGCGACCCCGTACGGCGGCGGGAAGGTACGCAAGCTCGAGCTCTTCCTCGGCGAGGCGCTGCACGAGGGGCGCCGCGAGGTGGTGACGTCCGGGGCCGTCGCCTCTCACCACGCCCTCGCCACGGCGACCTACGCGCGCGAACTCGGCCTCGCCTGCACGTTGCTCCTGATGCATGGGGGACGCGCGCGGGAGGCCTGCGAGGCGCTGCTCGCCGAGCACCACCAGGGGGCGGCGCTCGAGCTCGTCGGCGGCCCCGCGGGGGTGGCCCGCGCGATCCGGCAGCGGGTCGCGCGGGAGCCCACCCCGTACGTGATCCCCGGCGGAGGGACCTCCCCCCTCGGCAACCTCGCCTACGTCAACGCGGCGCTGGAGCTCGGAGCCCAGGTGGAGGCCGGTCAGCTGCCGGCGCCGGACATGATCGTGGTCGCGCTCGGCACCATGGGCACGGCGGTCGGGCTCACGCTGGGTCTCGAGCTCCTGCCCTTCGCGACCTCCGTGGTCGCGGTGCGGGTGTCGAACCTCCCCACCTCGACGCCCGAGCGTTTCCGCGCCGAGCTCGCGGCCACGCGGGCCTGGCTCACCGCGCGCGGCGTCGCCGTGCCGGCCCCGCGCGGCGACCGGGTCCGGATCGAAGGGCGCTACCTCGACGCGGGCTACGGCCTGCCCACGGTGGCCGGCGACCGCGCCATCCGCCTCGCCGCCGGCCATGGGCTCCGCCTCGACGCCACCTACACGGCCAAGGCCTTCGCTGCGATCGTCGACGGCGCCGCGGCGTCCCGCGACCGCGTGGTCCTCTTCTGGCACACCCACAGCGCCGTCGAAGCGCCCACCGGCGCGAGCCGCGCCGTCGACCTCCCGGGCGCGTTGCGCGGCTACTGCCTCGGCGCACCGCGCATCGGAGCGTCGTCGTTCGAGCCGCCCGCCAACGCGGCGGCGGAGCGCGAGGGCGCCCACCACGGCCCCGAAGACCCCTGACCGCCGCCGCCGCGGGGGCGACCGCCGCGCGCCGCTCACTCCGCCACGTGGACCAGGCGCCGGAGCCCCTCGCTGGCGAGCTGCAGGGTGCCGCTCGCGAGCGCGACGGCGACCGCGCCGACGGCCAGCACGTGCGGGGCGCGCAGCATGCCGAGCACGCCCTGCTCGAGCAGCGAACCGAGGCTCACGCCGTCCGGTGGCCCCAGGCCGACGAAGCCGAGCGCCGTCTCCGACAGGACCACGCCCGCCGCCGCGGTCCCCATCTGGACGGCGACCGGGCCGAGGAGGTTCGGCACCACGTGCGCCAGGACGACGCGCCGCCCCGGCGCGCCGAGGGCCCGCGCCGCCTCGACGAACTGCGCGTCCGCGAGCGAGCGCGCCTGCGCCGCCGCGATGCGCGCGAACTGGGCCCAGGCGGTGAGCGAGAACACCGCGCCGATGTGCCACCGCGCGGGCGCTTCGACCGCGGCCAGCACCGCGAGGGCGAGCAGGAAGGTGGGGAAGGACTGGACGAGATCGCACGCGCGCAGCGTCCACCGCTCGAGCGCGCCGCGCACGAGACCCGCGATCGCTCCCAGCGGGGTCCCCACCGAGAACCCGATCGCGGCCACGACGGCGGCGAGCAGGAGCGCACGGAGGGTGGCGTGCGCCGCGAGGGCGACCAGATCGACGCCCGCGTCGCCGCGCCCGAGCGGACCCGCGACGCCCGGCGGCGCCCAGGCGTGCGCGAGGTCGAGGCGCGCGGGTGACGCCTCCGTGGTGGCGACCGCCACCAGCGCCGCGACGACGAGGCCCAGCGCCGGCAACGACGCGGCGAGCGCGCGGCGCTCCCGTGCGGTCACCCGACCCTCCCCCGCGGATCGACCAGCCCCTGCA
Source organism: uncultured Polyangiaceae bacterium (assembly GCA_964454025.1). Lineage (GTDB taxonomy): Bacteria > Myxococcota_A > Polyangia > Polyangiales > Polyangiaceae > JAFGBI01. The sequence goes on from CAYVRP010000126.1 coordinate 17,108, forward strand.
CGGCGCCGGCCGCGGCCTGGGCCCGCACGAAGAGCAGCCCCGCGGCGACCACGGACGCCTCGAGCACGGGCAGGTCGCGCGCCGCGTACGCGTTGAGCATCAGCGTCCCCAGCCCGGGCCGCTCGAAGAGGCGCTCGAGGACCACGGCGCCGCCGAGCAAGGCGCCGAGCTGCGTCGCGATCACCACCGCGATGGGGGCGGACGCGACGGGCAGGGCGTGCACGAACCAGACCCGCGCCGGTGACCCCCCCTTGGCGGCGGCGACGTCGAGGAAGCGCGCGTGGCCGAAACCGAGCAGCGCCGCGCGGGTGATCCTGCCGACCTGCGCCGCCAGCGGGAGCGCGAGCAGGCCGGCGGCGAAGCCGAGCCCCGGGAGGCCGCTCTCCGGATCGCCCGGGAGCGGCACCAGGCGCCATTTCACGGCGAAGAGGAAGGTGACGAGCGGCGCGAACGCGAGCAGGGGCGAGGCGGCCACCACGAGGATCGCGCGGTGCGCCCACTCGCGGCGCGCGCCGAGCCACGGGCCAACGCTGAGGACGCCCGCGCCGATCCCGAGCACGGCGCCGCCCCCTACGGCGGTGGCGGCGAGCGCCGCCGTCGGCCCGAGCGAGCGCGCCACCTCGTCGAAGGCGCCGACGCCCGGGCGAGTGAGGGAGTCGCCGAGATCGAAGGTGCAGAGGCCGGCGAGGAACCGCAGGTACTGCTGGGGCAACGGGCGGTCGAGGCCGAGGCGAGCCCGGATCGCGGCCCGCGCCGCCGCGGGCGCCTGATCGCCGAGCACGAGCGCCGCCGGATCGCCGGGCAGGATCCGGAGCGCGAGGAACACCAGCGTGGCGAGCGCGACCAGGACCAGCAGGGCGCCCGACGTGCGCTCCGTCACCGCGACACCGACGCGGACCAGGACCCGCACGAGGCCGCGCCCCCGCGCCGTCATCCGCCCATCGATCCCGCGATCCCCGAGGCGCCGCCGGCCGCGCCGCCGCGCGCGTCGCCGCCGCCGGCCACGCCACCTGCCGTCACCCCGCCACCGGCGGTGCCGCCGCCCGCTGCGCCGCCGGCCGTC
>CAYVRP010000127.1:0-18134 GCA_964454025.1 uncultured Polyangiaceae bacterium
GCGGCGGGCGCGAAAGGCCCGGTTGCGCCCAGGGTGGGGCGGGCGCTGGTGGAAGCTGTAGCGAGGCGGGTGGGAGGGGCGCTGGCGGCAAGTGCGCGCCGGGCGGCGCGAAGGCTCCCGGGGGTGGCGGCAGCGGCGACGGTGCAGGCGGCGCTGGTGGTGCCGGGAGCGGCGGCCCATGGTCCCCCGTCGGGTGCGGGAGGGGCGGCGGCACCGGGAGGGCCGGCAACGTCTGGCTCGACGCCCCTGGCGGAGGGGGAGGGGGTGAGCCCACCAGCCTCGAGCCGGGCGGGGGCGGAGGCGGCGGCGTCGAGAGCCTGGGGCCACCTGGCACCGGGGGTGCCGTGATCGGCGGGGGCGCACCTACGGGCTGACGACTCCCGGGCGGGGGCGGCGGCGCGAGTGGAGCCATGCCGAGCAGGGTCTTGTGCGCGCTCGGCGGCGGCGGAAGGGCGGCGCTCGGCGGTCGCACCGGCGGGGGCGCAGCTGCGTCGCCAGCGTGCAACCCGTCGAAGACGTCGAGGTCCGATCCGCCCTTCTGGCTCATGCGTATAGTCTCCGGAGTTCCCCGAGGCGCGCGGCCTGAGCGCCTGGCGGGGAGAGGGTTGGGCAGTGGTTTGGCGTCGCTCGACGCGTCGCCGGACGCAGCGCGGGCCCTGCCGCAGGCCCACAGATCTGCTCCGAATTCGGAGGCGCCAGCGTACCCCTCCCCGGCAAGCTTGGCGAGCGCCTTCCGCAGGGCCTGGTTCGGTTCGGCATTTGTCCGGCGGGGCCCGCCGTCATCGGGTCGGTCCGCCGCGTGGCCGCGCGCCTCACGGGGCCGCGCGCTCCTCGGGTGGGGCCGCGGACGTGGCGGCGCTCGGGGCTTTCTTCTTCAGGTACCGGACCCGCTTCGCCTGCAGGGGGAACCACTCCTGCGGTTTCACGACGGGCGTATCGGGGAAGATCCGCCGCGCCCCCGGCGCTTCCGCCCGAACGAGCAGCGTACTCTTGCGCGGGACGGTGACGGGGCCGTCGCCGAGGTTTCGGGTCCCGCCCAGCGCCGGGCCGAGGGCGCGGTCGAGCAGCAGCATGTCCCGGCACCCGAGGCGGTTCATCAGCCCGATGAGCAAGGCGCGATCGGCGGCGCCGCTCGCCGCGGTGACCACCTCCGCGTAGACGAGCATCCCGGCCGCGTCGATGCCGATCGCGGCCACGGGGCTCGCCTCGTCCGGGTCGCTCGGTCGGCGCCCCGCGACCAGGGGGGTTGCGTCCGGCGGGCGCTCGTTGGCGATGACGAACCGCCGCGGCAGGGCGTAGACCGAGGCGGTCGCCGTCGCGGCGGCCGCGCGGGGCGGGATGGCCAGGACCAGCGCCTCGCGTGGGTCCGACTCCTCGGCCACCTTCACCATGCGCGGATCGATCTTGAGGATGCGCACCTTCGTCTCCGGGCGCGTCGCGTCGGGTCGGAGCCAGGTCGTCGCGATGGCGTAGGGCCACCCGTGCTGCGGCAGCCCCGCGACGCGCCACTCGCCTTCCTCCGGCTCCGGCGCGCTCGCGGCGGGGGCGAGCGGGGCGCCCGGCAGGATGTGGCGGAGCGTCAGGTAGAAGAAGTCTCGCGACTCGCGGTTGATGTACCGCGGGAAGTTCATCAGCCCCATGTAGCGGAGCATCCGCCGCCCCCGGAAGCGCCAGCCGGGCATGTCGAGCACGTCGCCCTCCGCCTCCCAGCGGCGCTCGAGGGGGCGGCCGAGCGGGCGGATCTCGCTCGCCGGGCCCGCGCGGTAGAACTCGAGCCCCGTGTGACCCGCGTTCATGTCGAGGTGGATCCCGTAGGTGCACCGGGCGCGCTGCATCGCCTCCGCGAGGTTCACGTCGTCGGTGCTGGCTCCGTAGAAGTAGGCGACGAACTTCTCCTCGGTCATGCAGATCGCGCTCCGCGTGGTGCGCGACTCCTCGGTCCAGCCCTCGGGCACCCCGCCCCACCAGTTGCGCTGGTAGGGGTTGACCGTCCCGTCCATGACCAGTGGCGTCATGTTCTGGCGGAAGGAGACGATGTTCGCCGGCACCACGTCCTCTCGCGGCCAGGTGCCGAAGCCGTTCGAGCCGTCGTCGAGCAGGGCGATGGTGGCGGCGAAGGGCTTGGGCGGCAGGTACAGGACTCCGTCGGCCATCATCCCGTACTCGCCGTGCTCGGCCTGGAAGCCGCCGTTGAGCCCCGCGAGCAACCGCCCCATCACCTCGGGTCGGCGCGGCACCAGCCCCGGGCCCGTCTCGCCGGTGGCGCTCTTCGGCTCGACGGTCCCGCTCATCGTATGAAGCTCGACCTGACGCGGGTCCCAGATGGTGACCCAGATCTGATCGAACTGCCGGTCGCGGTCGACGCGGATGAACGTGGTCGCGAAGGGGGCCGGGGCTCCCGGGTTGGTCCGCACGAAGGGGTCGTTCTCGAGCAGGCGCCACTTGCCTTCGTTCTCGAGCGGCTTCGCCATCGGTGACTCGATCGGCCGCGGGGGCCAACCCGTCTCGGGATCGGTGGTGTCGACGACGGGGACCTCCAGCAGATCTCCGAGCTCGCTGGCCACCTGCTGGCTGCCGTCATCGCCGGTGACGGAGCCCCGGAAACGATCGAACCGGTCGAGCAGCGCGAAGGCGACCGCCTTGACGGTCTGCATCCGGTCGCTGCCGAACCACGGCAGGGCGCGGACGCGATCCACCGCCCAGGTCACCAGGTTGCCCGGGCGGGCGAGGTGGTGCTCCTGCTCCGCGACGAAGCCCGCGCCCTCGACGATGGCGGCGTCGCCGGTCGTCGCGACGCGGATGCGGCGCTCGTCGGCGGTGATCCAGAGCTCTCCCGGGGCCAGCGCGAGGCTCACCTTCGCCGCTGGCGGGTCGAGCTTGAAGGAGCGTCGCGCGATCCCCGCGCGCTGCCCGGTTTCCTGCAGGTTGGTGAGGGCCTGCTGGAAGACGGCCAGGCGCGACCAGCCGGCGGTTTCGGCGCCGCTCACGCCACCGAGATCCGCGAGCTCGACGCTGTAGACGCGGTCGTCACCGATCGCCCAGGCGAAGCGACGATCCGCGACCACCAGGTCGCGCTCGTCCACCGCGGAGGTGTCGGTGACGTTGAAGGTGCGAGCGAGTCGTCGCAGCCGCCCCTCGGGCGTGAGCTCCGCGTGGACGAGGAAGACGTCCGAGGGCTCGCCCTCGCGGTGGGCGCGGACGACCGCCCGGCGCCGGGTGAAGGCCGAGCCCCAGAGGCCCCGGGGCGCGTCGAGCCAGGTCACCTCCTCCGCCGCGCCGCGGAGCCCCTCGTGCGCGAGGGCGCTCACCAACGCCGTCGAGAGGTCGGGCTGCGCGCCCGCCGGCAACGGCGCGTCCGGCCCGACGAGGAGCCCCACCGCCACCAGCCAGGGTAGCGGCGAGACGGCGGCGAAGGGCTGTCGGGCGCTCCACATCGCAGACGGAGAGGCCAACGCGCTCGCGGCGTTACCATCTTCCAGCAGCGACGGCCAAGTGGGGTGTCGCATCCAAGGTTGCCGTCAGTGAGCCAACATAGTTGACACAAACGCCGGTCGGCCGGCGAAGGACCTGCTTCCTTGGAGCTAGGTCCTGGGGCCGGTTCTGTGGAACGATTCGTGCTAGTTTGCGACCGATGGCTCGGATCCGGCGCCGCGTCCTGCCGACCCTGCTCGTCGTCGCGGCGGGCTGCCTGTCGCCGACGCTCCCGCTGCCTCCTCCGGCCGAACCCGAAATCGAAACCGTGGGCCAGGGGCTCGTGGAGCTGTCCGGGGAGGTCCCCGAGCCGAGGGTGCCGGTGATCGCGCAGAACGTCCGCACCGAGGTCTTCGCCGGGGAGATGGCGGACGAGCGCGGCGCCTACCGGTTCCAGATCGCCGCCTCGCCCGGGGACCCCATGCGGCTATGGTACACGCACAACCTGGAGAGGAGCGAGGAGGCGAGGTTCTCGATCCCCGAGGTCGGGCTCCCCGCGCCCGCCCTGCCGACGATCAGTGGGCCCGACGCGGAAGGGCTCGTGACGATCGAGGGCACCATCCCGCGGCCGCTCGGGGAGGTCTTCGTCCGCAACGACTCCGTCGACCAGACCGAATCGGTCGCGTCCGACTCGACCGGGGCCTACTCGATCGACGTCGCGGCGGAGCGCGGCGACGCGATGTCGCTCTGGTACGAGTACGGCAGCGACCGGAGCCCGGAGCTGACGTTCACCGTGGAGTGAGCCGCCCCGCGGGCGGGGCACCGTCGCCGACCCCCGGCGGAGCGCGCCGCCGCCGCAAGGGGACCAGCGGCGGCGGCGGTGTGTCGTCGAGCACCTCCCCGAGCAGATCGTACGCCGTCGCGGACGCCACCCGCACCCGTCGCAGCTCCCCCGGTTTCACCTCGGCCCCCGAAAGGTAGACGCAGCCGTCGACCTCGGGCGCCTGGCCGTAGTACCGCCCGACCATGACGAGCTCGTGCTCCTGGCTCGGACCCTCGACCAGCACGTCCAGCTCTCGTCCCACGAGCGCTGCGAGCCGCCGCCGGCTGATCCGGCGCTGCAGCGCCATCAGGCGGCGAGCGCGGCGCTCGGCCACGCGCGCGGGGACCTTGTCCGCGAGGCGCGCGGCCGGCGTCTCCGCCTGGTCCGAGTAGCGGAAGACGCCCACGCGGTCGAGCTCGGCCTCGGTGACGAAGTCGCAGAGCGCCGCGAACTCGGCGTCCGTCTCTCCGGGGTGGCCCACGATGAAGGCACTGCGGATCACCACGCCGGGCACCCGTTCGCGCAGCGTCGCCACGATCTCGCGGAGGCGGCGGGCGCCGTGACCGCGGCGCATGCGCCGGAGCATCGCGTCGGCCGCGTGCTGGAAGGGGATATCGACGTAGGGCAGCACGCGAGGGTGGTCGGCGAGCAGGGCGAGCAGGGGGGCCGGGAGCGGCTCCGGGTACAGGTATTGAAGCCGCACCCAGGCGAGCCCGCGCACGTCCGCGACTTGCTCCACGCGCGCGGCGAGCCCGACCGGCGGGCGCAGGTCGCGGCCATAGGCCAGGGTGTCCTGCGCGACCAGGTTGACCTCCCGGACGCCTGCGGCCACCAGGCGCGTCACCTCCGCGAGCACGTCGCGCGGCGGGCGCGAGCGCTGGGGGCCGCGCAGCGCCGGGATCACGCAGAAGGCGCAGCGGCGGTCACAGCCCTCGGCGATCTTGACGTAGGCGCTCGCGCCGCGGGTGGTCAGGCGTCGCGGGTCACGCGCGCGGGGCAGCCAGCCCCCCGGAGCACCGACGGCGACGCGGGGCGCGCGGCCGGCGAGGACTTCCCGGAGGCGTGGCACGTCGCCAGCGCCGAGGAAGTGATCGACCTCCGGGAGCTCGGCCGCGAGCGCCTCCGGGTACCGCTGGCTCAGGCAGCCCGCCACCACCAGGCGCCGGCAACGCCCCGCGGTGCGATGGGGTGCGAGCTCGAGCACGGTGGCGATGGACTCGCGCTTGGCTGGATCGATGAAGCCGCAGGTGTTGACCACGATGACGTCAGCGTCCGCGGGGTCCGCGACGTGACGGAAACCCGACGCCTCCGCGAGGCCGAGCATCCCTTCGGTGTCGACGCGGTTCTTCGGGCAGCCGAGGCTGACGAAATGGATGGTGCGGACGCGGCGCGGCATCGCCCGGCGGTCTATGCCCGCGCCATCGCCGCGGTGAAACGCTCGAAGAGGTAGAGGGCGTCGTGCGGACCGGCGGCGGCCTCGGGGTGGTACTGGACGCTGAACGCGCGCGCCTCGGGGGCCTCGAGCCCCTCGCTGGTGCCGTCGTTGAGGTGCAGGTGGGTCGTCCGCGCCACGCCCTCGAGGCTCGCGACGTCGACCACGAACCCGTGGTTCTGCAGGGTGATCTCGACCCGCCCGGTCCGGAGGTCCTTCACCGGCTGGTTGAGCCCCCGGTGCCCGAACTTGAGCTTGTAGGTGCGCCCGCCGAGGGCCAGGCCCAGCAGCTGGTGGCCGAGGCAGATGCCGAAGAGAGGGCGCTTGCCGAGCAACGCCCGGACCGTCTCGATGGCGTAGGTGACCGCGGCCGGATCGCCGGGGCCGTTGGAGAGGAAGATCCCGTCCGGCTCCAGCGCCAGGATCTGCTCCGCCGTGGCGCTCGCCGGCACGCCGGTGACGCGGCAGCCCGCGTCGACGAGGCATCGCAGGATGTTCCGCTTGGCCCCGAAGTCCATCGCCACCACGTGGTAGCGCCGCTCCGGAGGAGGTGCCGGCCGCGCGTCACCTAATGGCGTCGCCCAGGCGGCGCGCGACTCGGTGAAGGTGTAGGTGCTCTTCGGGGTCACGCGCGAGGCGAGGTCGAGGCCCGACATGTCCGGGGCCGCGCGGGCTCGATCCACGAGGGTGGCCGGATCTTCGCTCCCGATGCAGCCGTTCTGGGCGCCGCGGTCGCGCAGGTGGCGGGTGAGCCGTCGCGTGTCGATCCCGCCGATGGCCACGATGCCGTGGCGCGCGAGGTACGCGTCCAGCGCCTCCGTCGCGCGCCAGCTCGAGGCGACGGGGCTCGGGTCGCGGACGATGAAGCCCGCGACCTGCGGGCGGTCCTCGAGGCTCTCGGAGTCCTCGCCGTTGATGCCAGTGTTGCCGACGTGGGGCGCCGTCATCGTCACCAGCTGCCCGCAGTACGAGGGATCCGTCAGCACCTCCTCGTACCCGGTCATCCCGGTCGTGAACACGACCTCGCCGACGGCCGTGCCCGGCGCCCCCCAGGCGACGCCCGGGAACAGGGTTCCGTCGGCGAGCGCGAGCAGAGCGGGGCGGGGCGGTTCTTTCACGCCGCCCCTCCCAGCAGGTCGTGCACCACGTTTCCGGCCGCGAGCGTCATCAGGACGCGACCCGTGAGGGGCCGGTGGAGGAACGGTGAGTTGCGGCTCTTGGTCAGGAGGCGCGTCGCCGACGGGGTCCAGGTGAGCTCCGGATCGACCAGCGTGAGCTCGGCGAGCGCGCGCGGGCGGATCGCCGGCGGCTCCAGCCCCACGTTCCGCGCGGGCCGGGTCGACATCGCGTCGATGAGCCGCGCGAGGGTCACCGTGCCGTCCCGGACCAGGCCGAGCATGAGCCCGAGCGCGAGCTCGCGCCCGATCATGCCGCTCGCGGCCTCCTGGACCTCGCAGTCCTTCTCCAGCGCCGAGTGCGGCGCGTGGTCCGTGGCGACGACGTCGATGGTCCCGTCGGCCAGGGCATCGCGGAGCGCGGCGACGTCCTCGCCCTCCCGCAGCGGGGGGTTCACCTTGCAGGCGGTGTCGTAGCCGAGCACCGCCGCGTCCGTGAGCAGCAGGTGGTGGGGCGTCACCTCGCAGGTGACGAGGACGCCGCGCCGCTTGGCCTCGCGCAGGATCCGGACCGCGCCGGCGGTGGAGACGTGCGCCGCGTGGTAGCGCGCCCCGGCGTACTCGGCGAGGAGCACGTCACGGGCGAGGATCGCGTCCTCGGCCACCCGCGGCCAGCCGCGCAGCCCCAGCCGCGCGGACACCTCCCCCTCGTGCATGGCAGCGCCCGTGGTGAGCTCCGCGTCCTCCGCGTGCTGGATGATCAAGAGGTCGAAGTTCCTGGCATATTCGAGCGCGCGCAGCATGACGGCGCTGGAGGCGACGCAGCGCCCGTCGTCGCTGGCGGCGACCGCGCCGGCCGCCTTGAGCTCGGCGAGCTCGGTGAGCTGCTTGCCCTCGAGCCCGCGAGTGATGGCGGCGATGGGGTGGAGGCGCGCGCCCACGCATGTCGCGGCCCGCGCGAGCATGAGCTCCGTCACTGCTCGCGTGTCGTTGACCGGGTTGGTGTTGGGCATGGCGCAGACGTGGGCGTAGCCGCCGGCGGCCGCGGCGGCGAGGCCGGAGGCGATGTCCTCCTTGTATTCGTGTCCGGGCTCGCGCAGGTGAACGTGCTGGTCGACGAGCGCGGGCAGTAGCCAGCGCCCCCGGCCGTCGATCACGCGGACCCGCGCGCCGGGCTCGAGGCCCTGGGCGGCGGCGGGGCCGACCGCGGTGATGAGGCCCCGCTCGACGACGACGTCGCAGCGCGCGTCGAGGTCGGACGCGGGATCGATGGCGCGGACATCCCGGAAGACGATGGCATCCGTCACGGCGGGCGGTTACTTAGCACGCGGTCGGCGCGGTGGGCAGGGCGCCGCCCCGGGCCACTCACGGCGCCGGCGGGGCGAGGCGCCGAGCGAGGGCCGGCGGCAGCGGCTCGCGGGACGGGGCGTCGACCCACCGCATCTGCAGCGCCCAGGCGGCGAAGGCGGCGTCGACCTGGTCCGCGGGGAGGTGCCGCCCGAGCAGCGCCCGCGCCCGGGCCTCGTCCCCGGCCCGGAAGGCGTACTCGCCGAGCGCGAGCACGGTGCTCCGTGGCGCCTCGTCGACCGTCGCGAGCAAGGGTTGCACCTCGGCGTAGGCGCGGCCCCAGGCGGTGGTGAGGGCGTAGTAACGGGCCCGACGCAGCGGCCGGCGCCGCTCGTCCGCGCTCGCCTGGGCGGCGAGCCTTCGCTCGGCCTCGGCGAGGAACGCCAGGGTCGCCCCGACCTCGGACGGCGCAACCGAGGGACCGAGCGCCTCGAGCGCCGCCCGGGCGAGGGCGAGATCCCCGGTGCGAGCCGCGGCGAGGACCAGCGGGCGCAGCCGCGTCGAACAGGTGCGGCAGCGTCGCGCCGCCTCGGCGCAGGCTGCGCGCGCGGCCACGTCGTCGCCGACGCGGCTCGCGGCGTCGGCCTCGAGCACGAGCAGCGGCCCGCGATCACCGAGCAGCCACCTCGCCTCGGGGGAGTCGGGGAGCACCTCGAGGCGCAGGCCCAGGCGTGGCAGCTCGAGCGTCGCCGTTCGGCGCTCCAGGACATCGCGGATGAAACGCTGGATGGAGCGCAGCGACGCGCGGTCGCGATCGGGGGTGATCCAGAGCAGCGCCTCCAGCGTGTGGGTCACCGCCAGGCCGCGGCCCGTGATCCAGGAAGTGCGCTCCGAGGCGACGAACGCGTGGTGGGCGATGATCAGCGCCGAGCGCGGCCGGGCCCGTGCGAGCTCCCGTCCGGCGAAGAAGCTGAGCGCAGGCCCGTAGCGGGGATTCGCCTGCACCTCGTAGGCCCAGAAGCGCTCGTCGCTGGTGAAGTCGAGGGCGCGGAGCGCGGAGCGCGCCGCGCTGGCGACCAGGAGCAGCCCGCCGATTCCGAACGAAACCACCGCGCGTGACCCCGCGAGCCTGGACACCGCCTCGGCGAGGAGCCATGCGAGGGCGAATAGCGGCAGGTAGAGCGTGCGTGGCGCCGCGGTGCCGCCGTGGCCCGAGATCGCCAGTCCGAGGCTGGGCGCCAGGAGCGCCAAGAAGAGCGCCGGGGCGACCGCCAAGGTTGGCGCGCGCGACCAGGTCCGGAGGATCACGGCCGCAAGCAGGGCCAGGACGGCGCCGCCGAGCAGGGCGTAGCCCAACGGCAGCGAGCCGCTCGCGCCGAGCTCGAGTTGTGTCTTGCCGAGGCCAAGGTTCGCGGGCCACAGCGTCGTCGAGGCCGCGTTGCCCAGGGAGTCAAGCACGGACCAGAGCATCGTTCGCGGGTTGTGCAGGCCCAGGCTCCCCGCCGCGCGCACCTGCCAGAGCTGGCGTCCCAAGGCGTAGGCGAGCGCCACCAAGACCTGCGGTCCGGCGGCACTGGCGAGGCGCCGGAGGCCCGCGGCGTCCGGGCGCGGCCGGCCGGCGACCAGCCACGCCTCCACGGCGGCGAGCGCCGGGAGTGTCACGGCCAGCTCCTTGCTCAGGTACGCGCCCGTCGTGCCGAGCGCCTCCAGGGCTGCGCCCCCGCGCTCACCGCGCAGGCGCCGCGCGACCCCCGCCGTCGCCAGCAGCATCCCGACGGTGACCATCACGTCCGTCCGTCCCGCGATCCACGCCACGCTCTCCGCCTTCGAAGGGTGCACCGCGAACAGCGCCGCGCCGAGCGCGGCCGGCACGTCGGCGCCGACCCAGCGCCGCAGGGTCGCGAACGCGAGGACGCCCGCGGCGGCGTGGAGCAGCAGGTTCGTGAGGTGGAACCCCAGGGGGTGGCCGTACCAGAGCTGCCAGTCGATGGCGTAGGAGGCCAGGACCAGGGGCCGCCAGTAGACCAGGCGCATCGGGACGTCGTCCGGGTACGGGCTGATGTCCCAGAAATCGTGGGTGAACCAGCGCCACCACCAGGACAGGTCGTGGACGAACGGGTTCTTCACGATGATGAGGTCGTCGTCGAAGATGAACGGGCCGCCGAGCGCGCTGGCGAAGGGCAGCACGGCGACGAGGGCGACGCCAGCGGCGAATAGCACGGTGCGTCGGCGCGCCTCTGTAGTTTCGTGGGGCGAACTCGCTGCGGTGGCAGCGCCCGGAGCAGAGCCAACCTCGGCTCTCGCATCAGCGCTCCCGGTGGCAACCGGGCGCCGGACGCCTCCGCCAGGGTCGCCGTCGTCCATCCCGGAAAGATGCCCAAGTCCGGTCAGGGTTTCAATGAAGGTTGCTGTGGGAAGGCCGAAGCTGGCTTCACCACGAGGGAGGCATTGTGCCACCGGTGCTGGATGGAGCGCCGCTTCGGAGCGGCTATCCGCAGCAGGGTGCCGTGCGGGGGCTCGGGGAGGCAGGGAAGGCGGGGGCCGCTCTGGATCCGGTTGAGCGCGCGAGTGGGCACCGATGGATGCGCCCCCGTGCGGGTCATCCTGTTTGGCCGTTGTTCGCGGGAAGGCGAGCCGCTACTGTCGAGCTTGGCCGCATCAGGCTGCCGAGCATGATGGATCGACGGAGTCGTGACCTTCTTGCGTCGCTGGCGCTGCTGCTCGCTGGCGCCGCCCTCGTGGCGCTGTTCATCCACGTGGGCGACACCTACATGGGCGGGTTCGCGCTGCAGCTCGGCTCGCTGGGGCCACCGACGGCGGACTACGTCATGTTCACGGCGTACTGGATGCTGCTCGGTGGGCCCGCGGTGGTCTTGCTCGCGCTCGGCTGGTCGCGGTTCACCGCCGCTCCACTTCTCGCCCGTTTCCTCGCCGCCTTCAAGCCGCCGCGGGACTCCGTCTGGATCTTCGCCGTCACCACGCTCGCGGTCGTCATCCCGCTCGGGTTGCGGGAGCTCCTGCTGGGTACTGCGCCCCTGACCGACGACGAGGGGGCCTACGAGTTCATGGCGCGACTGCTGGCTTCCGGTCGACTCTACGCCGACTCGCCGCCGCTGAAGGAGCACTTCGACATCCACTTCATGGTCAACGACGGGAAATACTACAGCCACTACTTCCTCGGCTGGCCAGCGCTGATGGTGCCCGGGATCTGGCTCGGGATTCCGAAGCACGTCGGCGCCCTCTACTCGGGCGTCCTCGTGGCCGGCCTTTTTCTGGTCGTGCGGCGGGTTGCGGGGGCCGCATGGGCGCGCCTCGCCACGGTGGTGTACCTGACCTCCGTGCTCTTCATGGTGGGGGCTGCGACCCAGCTTTCGCACGTCCCCTGTGCGGCGTTGCTCATCTGGTTCTCGCTGGCCGTGCTGCGCAGTCGGGACGCGGACTCGCCACGGTGGATCCACGCTGCGGTCGCCGTGCTGTACGTGATCGCCTTCTGGGTGCGCCCCATGACGGCGTTCGGAATCGGGGTGCCCTTTCTCGTGCACTGGTTCTCGGGAACGCTGCGGCTCTCGCGGCAGCAACGGTGGCTGGGGTGGACTTCGTTCTTCATCGTCGCTGCGGTCGGCGCCGCGGTCTTCCTCGCCGTGAATCACGCGCAGAATGGCTCGCCTTTCAGTGTGGCCTATCAGGCGTACCTTTCGTACACGCGGCGGAACGGGTACGCATTCTCTCCCTTCAGCGCGGCATACGATACCTCCGTGTCCGCGTTCGAGTTCGACGTCGGGCCGATGCTGGCTGGCTTCGCTGGCACGCTCTACCGCGTGAACTCGGGCGCTTTCGGGTGGCCGTCGTGCCTGCTCCCGGTCTTCCTCGCCTGGAACGCGCCGCGGACGCGGCTCTGGTGGCGGTGCCTGGGTTGGTACACGCTCACGCAGCTCCCCGTCGAGGGTTCGGGGGTGGACACGTTCGGCCCGATCAAGACCACGGAGATCATCGTCGTGTTGCTGATCCTCGCCATGGCTGGATTGAGCCATGCCCAGGACTCGCTTGGGCGCATCGAGGGGTTGCCGTCCTGGCTGAACCCGCGGCTCCCGATGGCGCTCGGGGTTGGGTTGGTGTTCGTGAACCTGGTCGGCTACGCACCGCCGAGGATTGCCGCCGTCGCCCGCGTGGCGAAGGCCGTCACCGCGGCCGAGCGAACGCTGGAGGCCAACGGCGTCAGTCGGGCCCTCGTGTTTACCGGGACACGCCGCACACCGCTGTGTGCCTCCTGGCCGCCCCGCCATTTCGTGCTGCAGCGCCCGTACAACAGCCCCGGCTTCGCTGATCCCGTCCTGTGGGTGAACCACCTGGATCCGGCGCGGGACGCCGCGCTGCGTGCGCGCTACCCTGACCGGCCCGCGTACTACCTCACCTGGGACAAGTGCCTGCCGGTGTTCACCCCGTTCGAGCTCATGCGGTTTTCCGAGAAGGGCGACAAGAAGCGGTAGCCGGGCTCGCCGGGGGAGGGTGGAGTCCCGCCGAGGTGGGACGCGTGGGCCTCTTTCCCATGGCGTCGAGGCGCGGCGCGAGCGAAGATCCTGTCTCGCATGTCGAAGATCGCCATCATCGGTGCGGGCCCCGCGGGGCTCACCGCAGCCTGGGAGCTCTCGCGACACGAACAACAGGTCACCGTGCTGGAAGCGGACCCGACCTACGTGGGCGGGATCTCGCGCACCGTGCAGTACAAGGGGTTCTGCTTCGACATCGGTGGGCACCGCTTCTTCTCCAAGTCCAGGGAGGTCGAGGATCTGTGGTCGGAAATGCTTCCGGACGGCATGCTCGACCGCCCGCGGAGTAGCCGCATCTACTATGGCGGGCGCTTCTATTCCTATCCACTTCGTCCGTTCGAGGCGCTCGCGACGCTCGGCCCGGTCGAGGCGGCGGCTTGCGTCGCCTCCTACGCGCGGGCGCGCGTCTTCCCCGTGCGGGACCCGAACAACTTCGAGGACTGGGTCGTCAACCAGTTCGGGGAGCGGCTCTACCGGATCTTCTTCAAGACCTATACCGAGAAGGTCTGGGGGATGAGCTGTCGCGAGATCTCGGCGGACTGGGCGGCGCAGCGGATCAAGGGGCTCTCGCTCTCCTCGGCCGTCCTCAACGCCTTCCGGCCGGCGCCGAAGGATCGCAGCGGGGTGGTGAAGACGTTGATCGATTCCTTCCGGTACCCACGACGGGGTCCCGGAATGCTCTGGGAGGCCAGCGCCGCGACGCTCCGGCAGCGCGGGGTGGATATCCGCCTCGGTCGCCGGGTGACGGGCCTCGAGCGGATGGAGGACGGTCGGTATCGCCTCGAACACCGCGGGGCCTCCGGCGACGTCGAGCAGGCCGAGGCGGAGCACGTCATCAGCTCCGCCCCCATCGCGGAGATCCTGCCCGCGCTGAAGCCGACGCCGTCCGCCGAGGCGCTCGCCGCGGCCGCTGGGCTTGGCTACCGGGACTTCCTCATCGTCGTCCTGATCGGGAGGGATCCGGGCACGATGCGGGACAACTGGATCTACATTCAGGACCCCGGCGTGAAGGTCGGTCGTGTTCAGAACTTCAAGTCCTGGTCCCCCGACATGGTCCCGAACCAAGACCAGGTCGCCCTGGGCTGCGAGTACTTCTGCAACGAGGGTGACGAGCTCTGGCGAATGGAGGACGCACGGCTCGTGGAGCTCGCGAGTTCGGAGCTTGATCGCATCGGGCTATTCCCCGTGGCTGCGGTCGCCGACGCCTGCGTCGTACGACAGCGGAAGGCATACCCCGTGTACGACGCTCGGTACGCCGAGCGGGTGGAGCGTGTGAAGGTAGAGCTTGCGGCACGATACCCGAACCTCCATTTGGTCGGCCGCAACGGGATGCACAAGTACAACAACCAGGACCACTCGATGATGACGGCGCTACTGACGGCGCGAAACATCGTTGCGGGCGAGGCCCGCTTCGACGTCTGGCGCGTCAACCAGGACGCGGAGTACCACGAAGCCGGCGAGGCGGGGGCCGATGTAGGCTTCGGCGAGCGGGCTACTGGCGAGAAGGCCGGGGAGCATGAGCGGTGAGCTGTCTCGAAGCGGGGTTCCACCCGTCTCGAGCGCAACGCCACCCGAGCCGTCACCATGGCCGGAGCGCCTGCGCCATCTGGTCCTTTCCCCGACGCGACGCATCGCGCTCCAAGTCCCCCGGGCACTCGTCGTGGCGGCGGTGGCCGCAGCGGTGGACGTCGGGGTCCTCGCCGCGGTCGTCGAGGGGCTCGGCGTGGCTCCCTGGCTCGCGGCGTGCGTCGGCTACTTCGCCGGCGGACTCGTCCAGTACGCGGCGTCGGAGACGTGGGTCTTCGGGGGCCACACCGACCGTCGCTGGGGAACGCTGAGCCGGTTCCTGTCGTTCCAGCTCCTGTCCGTCGGGGGCCTGGTGGTGACCTGGGCCGTGATGGCGGTCGGGAACGAATGGCTGGGGATCCACTACCTGGTCGCCAAGGGAGCGGCGCTCGGCCTTGCGTTCTTCTACAACTACCTGTCACGGCGGTGGTGGGTGTACCGGGAGCGGGGGAAGATGGCGAAGGCGGGTGAAGCGGGGGAGGTGCGTTGAACGCCACTTCTCGGGCACGTAAGCCGCGAATGGCCTCGGCTCACTTCAGGATCTGCAGCGTTCCTCCCGTCGACTCCAAGTAGGATACTAGGGCGTCAGCCAAGTGATCTCCCGGCGCTGGATCGAATGGCTCGTATGGATGGCCGCGCTGCAACGAGCCCCTCAAGAAAACCCCTGAGAGCAGATTGAAGACGACAACCCGATCTCCCGCCATCGCCCCCGCCCAGTCAGCTATTGCCTTCCCGCGTCCATCAAATCGAAAGGTATCCGCGAAGATTACGCGATTTGGCGACGTGCCTTCGGCAACGCCCGGAACCAGGAGTCCCAGGTCGATTCCATCGAGGCCGCTTGACGGAGTCGTCCCCGATAGGGCGAGGATGGTCGGCGCCAAATCCACCAAGGTGCAGAGTACTGATGACTTCCCAGACGGCCACGCTGGAACTCGAGCGATCAGAGGAATTCGGACGATTTCTGGAAGCAGGTTGAAGCCATGCATGGGTGTCCCGCCGTCAAAGCGCTCACCATGGTCACCGGCCACAAACACAGCTGCACTCGGGTGGCGCTCTTCGACCGTCGCAAGGAGCCTTCCCAGCTCCTGATCAGTTTGGCAAACCTGCTGCTCGTACAAGTCGAGGGCCCGACCATTGCGGCTCGTGCAGCCGGGACGGCTCAGATATGGAAAGTGGGTGCCAAAGAGGTGCGTCCACAAGAAAAACCGCTCCGTCTCACCCTTCGCTTTCAGGATCGAAATGGCAGCGTCGACAACTCCAACGTCTCCAGTACCCGCCCACGGCTCATCGTCGGCGTACTGGTAATTGATGAAGCCCGTCGCCATGCCATGCCGCGGGGACAGGTAGTGGACGAACCCGTCGTCAATAACCGCATGAGTCGTCATTCCCCTGCGTGCCAGCCAGCTTGACAGTTGCCCCCGGTCGTCGTTGGCCGGAAGGGGAACGACCGCGCGTATCGCCGTGCCGGACGGAGCGCCAGGGGGAATGGGGAATAGCTCAAATTGCGTGGACTCGTGATGAGCAACCCATTGCAGGCGGCGAGCGTAAGCGCCGCGGAGCATCGTTGGAAGCGCAACCACGGTCCAACCGCCGGCAGTGAAGGCGTTCTCGAACACCAGACCCCTCCTGGCCCAACCATCCAGTACTGGGCTCAGTCCGCGGTCGGACCCGTAAGCGCCCAGATAGTCGGGACGTAACGCATCCACTGTGATCAACACAATTGAACGCGGCGATGGAACGGTGTGCCGCACCTTGACTGGCAAGAGAGGGGCGCGTGTGGCGTCTCCCGCCATGCAGTTCTCGTCCACACCATTGCCGGGGACGTCCAGCGCCCCAGGGTGGACCGCGGGATCGAATGCGTCACAATCCGCTCCGCCGAAGAGCGTTGAGTGCCCATCCCTGTCCCAATCAGTGGCTGCCCGCAGCGATGCTGTGATCGCCCGGGCTACGCGGTTTCTGTCAATTGCGTGGCTGGCGTCCGCGGTTGGCGCCACGAAGGCAAATACCCCGCCGGCGAGCAGGCCTGCAGCCACTAGCGGTGCGAGCACGAGTGCGGGACGCCGCACGGGAATCGGGCGGAAGAATGCGAAGAGGAGGACGAAGGCAGCTATCTCCAGTGCCCAATGTGCCACATCATAGGAATAGGAATAGAGCCAGGCGTCGGAGAATAGCAGTAGCAGGGCTGCCGGCGCCGTCGTTCGACGCAACCATGACGGCAGGCGCCCCAGTGAGTCGAATTCCGCGGGTTCCGCCGTGGCGAGGCGAAGAGCCACGTAGGTGGCGAGGGCCGCAGAGGCGCAGACCAATGTCACCGCGAAGGCCAAGCCCTCGTAGGGGGTTCCGAATCGCTCAAGAACTTGCAGTGCGTGTAGCGGAATCATCCAGAGCGCCACGCTCCCGGCTGCTACAGTGATCGGTCTGGCCAAGCCGGGGATCAATTGCAGGCCGCGAATCGAGAACTCGACGACGCTGCCGGAAACGAGGCCCAGGGCCGTGGCGCCGGCGAATCCGCGGAGCCAGAAGCCCCAGACGAGGCTCGGGCCGATCGCCGCCTCGTGGATCGCGAGCACGAGCAGCGACGCAGCCGCTCCCGCTAGGAGTGCTCTCAGGAGCGACGTTCGCAGGGTGTCGCGGTCGCGCGTTCCAGGAGACACGTTCTGGCGATCCTTCTCAGACTGGAGGGGCATCGGTGGAAGGATGTTGGGGGAGCGAGGGTGGGTGGTAAGCGCAGACGGGATGACGGCTTCCGTTGCGATGTCGGCTCTCAGGAGGTTGGGACCACGCCTTTCCAGGAGCGTCTTCGCCGAGGAGTCTGTCGCACTACATAGCCTATTGTCGTCGGGGGCGCCACCTCTGTCCAGAACAGGGGGCCGGGGAGTTGGTGGGGGCGTGACGGGCCGTGGGCTTGATGTCGGCAGTGGTAGCTTTGGCCGTCAGTCACGACGCTGTAAGCGTTGCTCGTGAGGCGGTCGGTCGCGGACTTGGGCGCACGTGGCCTCCCACGGCCGGTTCCGCGACGTCGATCGCATCGCGAGCATGGCCTTTGGGGCCGGCGCCAGGCGCAGGCTCCGTCAGATCGACCGCGGCGTCATCTCCAACTCGTGGCGGCGTCCTGGGCTCCACCGGCGCCGTCGCAAGACCGGCCGTGGGTTCCCGCTGTTCGTGGTCGAGTGCCGTCCGGGTGCAGATCCTCGATTTCTGACACCCACCCCACCGGTCACGCTGCCTCCTGGCGTACCGCGTCGTGAGGCCGGGCAGGTGCTGGCTGCGGCGCGAATTTGAGGCGCGAGTGTTCCAGGAAGCGGCGGAAGTCGTCCCACTGGCAGTTGAGGAGAATGCAGCGGAGGTGCATCACCAGCTCGGACCGTTCTCGCCCCCAACGCATCCCCGGGCCGTCGAGGCGAAGGCCGACGAGGTTGCGTACCGCGCCTTGGACGGCGCCAGTGCCGATGTCGAGGTCATCACGCCTCAGCTCGGCGTAGGGCATCCGGCGCCCCAGACTTCATGGCGAGGGGTATCATTCGCTTTGGGGAGCGAAGCGCAGGGGGCGGCGGGAGGGGTCGCCGGGCAGGGTGAGGTGTTGGCGATTCAGGCCCGCGAGCAGGACGCGGAAGGCGCGCTGCTCGGCGCGGGTGCCGGGCGGGTCGAGGCGAATGGTGACGTGGTGGGAGGTGACCCGGACCAGTCCCGGCGCGGCGAGCAGGTTGGCGAGGGTCTTCTTGGCCTCGGCGGCGCGAGGCAGGAGGGGACCGAGGGTAGCGGCGAGCTCGCCCTCGACGTTCGCGATCAGGAGTCGCAGCGTATCGATCACCAGCTTGTAGGGGAGGTCGTGGCGCACGAGCTTGCCGGCGAGCTCGCTCTCGCCGACGAGCACCCGCTTCGGCGTCGTCGGGCGCTGCTTCAGCCTGGATTTCGCGCTGGGGGGGGACGCTGGATCGCGCGAGCGGACGATT
>CAYVRP010000128.1:0-17532 GCA_964454025.1 uncultured Polyangiaceae bacterium
ATCCGCGAGGGTGGCAAGACCGTCGGCGCCGGCGTGGTGACCGCGATCATCGAGTAGCACGTTGAACGGTTCTCGCAGGCCATCGCCGGCGCCCCGGCGGGTCACCGTCGCCCTCGCCTGCGTGGTCTGCGGCTCCCGCAACTACCGAACCAACAAGGCGCGGCGAGATGGCGCGGGAGCCCTCCAGTTGAGGAAATTCTGTCGAGCTTGTAACGCACACACCATGCACCTCGAGTCGAGGTGAGGCCCGGGGCAGATCCCGCGGCCGTGCCCACAGGGGCGTAGCTCAGTTGGTAGAGCAGCTGATTCCAAATCAGCCGGTCGGGAGTTCGAGTCTCTCCGCCCCTGCCTGACCCTGCCGGGCGCGTGTCCGGTGCCCGGAACCCCGCCCGTCACTCCGTGAGAGCGCCGCGTCATGGCTCCGCAAGGCAAGAAGAAGAAGGACGTTCGCGAAGGTTCGGCGGCCCGAGGTCGCTCCCGGGCGGGCACGTCCGACCCGCGTCCGGCCGGCGGCAACGCCGTGGGCGGAAACGATCGTCCGGCCGGCGGGGACCTCCCGGGTGGGCTGGCTACTCCAGGGCGCAACTTGATCGGTCCTGGGGCTGAGCTCCAGTCGCCCGCGCGGGACGCGGAGGCTCCGACGCCGGACGCGGTTCCGGCCGATCTCGGTGTGACTCGGTACGTCCATGCGGCGTTCTTCCTCGGTGGGATCCTCACCGCCTTCCTCGCCGGGAAGATCCTCGGCCTCGTCTGGAACCTGCTGGCCGACTGGTACTACGCCGTCCAGGCGATGCCATTTCTTCTGCGGTTCGGCGAGGGACAGCGAGCCACCATCACCGGGCTCGTCGGCGTCGTCGTGGGTCTGGTGGCCGTGATCCAGACGTACCGTCGCCCCGGCATCCGCGGTTGGGCCAACGACGTCGCGGGAGAGCTCTCGCGGGTGACCTGGCCTTCCAAGGAGACGGTTACGAACGGGACGATCGTGGTCATCGTCGCGAGCATCATCGCGACCGCGTACGTCGCGCTGCTCGACCAGTTCTGGGGCTTCGTCACCCGGTTGATCTACGAGGCGTGAGCGGGGAAGAGCTCTGATGGAGCAGGAAAAGGAACAACCGACCGAGTCGACCGTGAAGAAGTGGTACGTGGTGACCACCTACTCCGGCTACGAGAACAAGGTGAAGGTCGCGCTCCAAGAGCGGGTGCGGCAGTTCCACATGGAGGACCGCTTCGGCGAGATCCTGATCCCCGCGGAGACGGTCACCGAGACGACGAAGGACGGTAAGTCAAGGGTCAAGTCCCGTACCAGCTTCCCGGGCTACGTGTTCGTCGAGATGGTGATGAGCGAACACACCTGGCATCTGGTGAAGGACACCCCGAAGGTGACTGGGTTCATCGGCAACCAGCGCCCGCAAGAGGTCAAGCCGCCCCACATCGAGGACATGCGGCGGGGCATCGTCGAGGGTGCCGTCAAGCCGAAGCCGCGCCACCAGTTCCAGGAGGGCGACGAGGTGCGGGTGGTGGTCGGCGCGTTCGCCAATTTCTCCGGCACCGTGCAAGAAGTGAAGCCGGACAAGCAGAAGCTGAAGGTGATGGTGAGCATTTTCGGGCGACCGACCCCGGTCGAACTCGACTTCGCCCACGTCGAGAAGCGGTGAGGCCATGGCAGCGAAGAAGAAGGTTACCGGAATCATCAAGTTGCAGCTGCCGGCGGGCAAGGCGAACCCGTCGCCGCCCGTGGGCCCCGCGCTGGGGCAGCACGGCGTCAACATCATGCAGTTCTGCAAGGACTTCAACAGTCGCAGCGCCAAGCTGGGGGACACCATCATTCCAGTGGTGATCACGGTCTACGCCGACCGCTCCTACAGCTTCGTGATGAAGTCGCCGCCCGCCAGCATCCTGGTGAAGAAGGCGTGCGGCTTGGCCACTACGGGCAAGCCGGGCTCCGGCTCGAAGGAGCCCAACAAGCAGAAGGTTGGGCGCCTGAGCTGGGATCAGATCCGGGAGATCGCCAAGGAGAAGATGCAGGACACCAACGCTCACGACATCGAGGCCGTCGCGCGGAGCATCGCGGGGACGGCGCGAAGCATGGGCGTGGAGGTCGGCTGACGCGCGCCGGAACGGACTCGCCCGCACCAACCCGAAGACAGGTTACTGGGACGACAGCGGAGGCGGTCGCCTCGAGCTCGAGCGTCACCAGGAGTCGCAAGACGAGATCATGGCCAGCAGAGAACCCAAGAAGCGCGTCGCCGCGATCGCCAAGGTGGATCGCCAGCGGCGCTACCCGATCGACGAGGCGGTGGCCGTCGTCAAGGCCGCCGCCTACGCCAAGTTCGACGAGAGCGTGGACATCGCTGTTCGACTTGGCGTCAACCCCAAGCACGCAGACCAGATGGTCCGCGGCGCCATCGTGCTCCCCCACGGAACCGGTAAGTCCGTCCGAGTGGCGGTCTTCGCCAAGGGTGAGAAGGAGAAGGAGGCGCTGGAGGCCGGCGCCGACTTCGCCGGCTCGGACGAACTGGTGGCCAAGGTCGCCGGCGGCTTTCTCGACTTTGACCGCGCGATCGCGACCCCGGACATGATGGGCGCGGTCGGCAAGCTCGGTCGCGTGCTCGGTCCGCGCGGCCTGATGCCGAACCCGAAGGTCGGCACCGTCACCATGGACGTCAAGAGCGCGGTGCGCGAGGCCAAGGCCGGCAAGGTCCAGTACAAGGTCGACAAGGCCGGCGTGGTTCACTGCCGGATCGGTCGCGTCTCCTTCGACGCGGTGCGCCTGGCGGAGAACGCGCAGGCGCTCGTGCGTGAGCTCATCGCGCGCAGGCCCACGACGGCCAAGGGCGTCTACCTCAAGAGCATCACCGTGTCCTCCACCATGGGACCGGGGGTGCGCGTCGACACGGCGACCGCCGCCGGCGAGGAGGAACACTGATGTTGCGCAGCACCAAGTCCGAGCAGGTCAGCACCCTTCGGGACCGCTTCGCGCGCATGTCGTCGGCCGTGTTCCTCGACTTCAAGGGGATGAACGTCGAGGAGGTCAGCAAGCTCCGGGGCGTCTTCCGCGCGAAGGGCGTCGAGTACCGGGTGGTCAAGAACACCCTCGTTCGACAGGCGCTCGCCGACCAGGCCTGGGCACCCGCGCTCGAGGACGTCCTCAAGGGGATGACCGGCATTGCGTGGAGCTACGACGACCCCAGCGCGGCCGCCAAGGTCGTCCGGGATTTCTCCCGCGAGAACGAGAAGCTGAAGATCAAGGCGGGCGTCATTGAGGGCCAGGTCTTGGACGCCCGGGCCGTGCAGGATCAGCTAGCGAACATGCTCTCGAAGGACGAGGCGCGCGCCAGGCTCCTCGCGCTCTTCATCACCCCCGCGCAGCAGCTCCTCGCGCTCCTCCAGACGCCGGCCCAGAACGTGCTCGGTGTGCTGGAGGCCCGGCAGCGGGACTTGGAGGAGCGCTGATCTCACACCCCCCGCGCGGCGTCTCTTCGCCGTGTCGCCACCCCCGACCCAAGCACCAGAACCACCCCAGTTCACGGAGAACCGACTTTCGACCCCAGCCGAGGGCGTAGGAGAAGCAAGACCATGGAAATCACGCGAGACCAGATCATCGAGCACCTGTCCAACCTGCCGGTCATCGAGATCGTCGGCCTGGTTAAGGCCCTCGAGGACAAGTGGGGCGTCAAGGCCGCCGCCGCCGCCGCGCCGGTCGTCGTCGCCGCCGCTGGCGCGGCTGCCGCAGCAGAGGTGGAGGAGAAGACCGAATTCGACGTCATTCTCGCCGATGCTGGCGCCAAGAAGATTCAGGTCATCAAGGTGGTGCGAGAGCTCACCGGCCTCGGTCTGAAGGAGGCCAAGGACCTGGTCGAGAGCACCCCCAAGGCGCTCAAGGAAGGTATCGGCAAGGAGGAGGCCGCGAACATCAAGAAGCAGCTGGAAGAGGCGGGCGCCAAGATCGAGGTCAAGTAAGTCCACCTTGCCGTCGCCCACGTCCGTCGAGCCGTCGCGTTTCGGCCACGCTCAGCCGTGGCGAGGGGGTTCGTGCACCCGCGGCAACGCGGGGCGACCCCTTCACGTGCGGGCCCGGTCGCTCCCGACCGGGTCCGCGCGCACGCGTCCTGGGTCCTGCGCGGAGGGACCCCGGACCTAGCTGATCGGGAGCTGGCTGGGTGACCGGGGGGCGCCCCTGCCCGCCGCCACCGCGCATCGCCACCGCATGCATTGCCGGAAAGAGGAGCCTTCATGACGCCCAGGGTCGTGCAATCGAATTTCCGATACCGTCGGAGCCTCGGTCGAGTCAGGCAAATCGTCGAGGTGCCGAACCTCATCGACATCCAGAAGAGCAGCTACGACAAGTTCCTCCAGAAGGACGTGCCGCCCCGCGAGCGCAAGGAAATCGGGCTCGAAGCCGTCTTCAAGAGCGTCTTCCCGATCAAGGACTTCGACGGAACGAGCGAGCTCGTCTACGTCTCCTACAACCTCGAGCGGCCGAAGTACGACGTGGACGAATGTCGGCAGCGCGGCATGACCTTCGCCGCCCCGATCAAGGTCACGACCCAGCTCATGGTCTACGACGCCCGCGAGGGCGGTGAGCGCATCGTGCGCGACATCAAGGAGCAGGAGGTCTACTTCGGAGAGATCCCCCTGATGACGGAGACGGGGACATTCGTCATCAACGGCACCGAGCGCGTCGTCGTCTCCCAGCTCCACCGCAGCCCCGGCGTGTTCTTCGACCACGACAAGGGCAAGACGCACTCGAGCGGCAAGCTCCTGTACTCGGCGCGTGTGATCCCCTACAGCGGCTCCTGGCTCGACTTCGAGTTCGATCACAAGGACATCATCTACGTCCGCATCGATCGCCGCCGGAAGATGCACGCCACGGTGCTCCTGCGCGCCCTCGGATACAGCACGCAGGAGCTGCTCAGCTACTTCTACAAGCCCGAGACCATCTACTTCGAGAAGGGCAACAAGTACTCGAAGCAGATCGACTACGACCTCTTGACCGGGCAGCGTGCGACACGGGACGTGCGCGTCGGGGGCGAGGTGATCGTCCGCAAGAACCAGAAGTTCACCAAGGCGATCATGAAGAAGCTCAAGTCCGGGAACTTCGACCGGCTCCCGATGGACCTGAGCGAGCTCATCGGCAAGGTGAGCGCAGAGGACGTGGTCGACGCAGAGACCGGTGAGGTGCTGCTCGAATGCAACGAGGAGGTCACCGAAATCACCCTCGAGCGCCTGCGGGAGGCGAACGTCAGCGAGATCAAGGTGCTCTTCATCGACGGACTCAACGTCGGACCCTACCTGCGCGACACGCTGCTCGCCGACAAGGTGAAGACGCGGGAGGACGCCATCATGGAGATCTACCGGCGGCTTCGCCCCGGCGATCCGCCCACGCTCGACACGGCCCGGCAGCTGTTCGAAAACCTCTTCTTCAAGCCTGAGCGCTACGACCTCTCGGCCGTCGGCCGGCTCAAGCTGAACTACAAGTTCTACCGGGATCTCCCGGAGTCGGAGCGGCCGGGCCTCGACCAGACGACGCTCTCGGCGCGCGACATCCTGGAGACGGTTCGTCACCTCATCGAGCTGAAGAACGGGCGCGGCTCGGTGGACGACATCGACCACCTCGGCAATCGCCGGGTGCGCGCGGTGGGCGAGCTGATGGAGAACCAGTACCGGATCGGCCTGGTCCGCATGGCGCGGGCCATCAAGGAGCGCATGAGCGTGTCGCAAGAGATCGACACCCTCATGCCCCACGATCTGATCAACGCGAAGCCGGTCGGCGCGGTGGTCAAGGAGTACTTCGGGAGCTCGCAGCTCTCGCAGTTCATGGATCAGACCAACCCCCTGAGTGAGGTCACGCACAAGCGGCGCCTCAGCGCCCTCGGTCCCGGCGGCCTCACCCGGGAGCGCGCCGGCTTCGAGGTGCGTGACGTGCACGCGACGCACTACGGCCGCATCTGCCCCATCGAGACGCCGGAAGGCCCGAACATCGGCCTCATCGCGTCGTTGTCCACCTACGCGCGGGTGAACGAGTATGGCTTCGTCGAGACACCCTACCGGCTCGTACGAGACGGCAAGGTGGGCGACGAGGTCCACTGGTTCAGTGCCCTCGAGGAGGAGCAGAAGTACATCGCGCAGGCGACCGTCCCCGTGAAGCAGGGGCGCTTCGAGACGAACCTGGTCGACGCGCGCCTCAACGGGGAGTTTCGCATGGCCCCGCGCGACGCCGTCGAGTTGATGGACATCGCACCGAACCAGATGGTGAGCGTCGCGGCCGCCCTGGTGCCCTTCCTCGAGCACGACGACGCCAACCGCGCGCTGATGGGCGCCAACATGCAGCGTCAGGCCGTGCCCTGCATCCGGACCGAGGCCCCGCTGGTCGGAACCGGGATGGAGTTGCGCGTCGCCATCGACTCGGGCGTGTGTGTGGTCGCGCGGCGCGACGGTGTCGTCGAGAGCGTCGACGCCGAGCGGATCGTGGTGCGCGCCACCGCGGGTCACGGCGACGAGGTCCCCGACATCTACCATCTGACGAAGTACCAGCGGTCGAACCAGAGCACCTGCTACAACCAGAAGCCGATCGTGCGGCCCGGCGAAACCGTCAAGAAGAACGACGTGCTGGCCGACGGCCCCGCGTGCGACATGGGCGAGCTCGCGCTTGGACAGAACGCGCTGGTCGCCTTCATGCCGTGGCAGGGATACAACTTCGAGGACTCGATCCTGATCAGCGAACGTGTCGTGCGCGACGACATCTACACCTCGGTTCACATCGAGGAGTTCGAGTGCGTTGCCCGTGACACCAAGCTCGGCAAGGAGGAGATCACGAAGGACATCCCCAACGTCGGCGAAGAGGCCCTCAAGGACCTGGACGACGCGGGCGTGGTGCGCATTGGCGCCGAGGTGAAGCCTCAGGACATCCTGGTCGGCAAGATCACCCCCAAGGGAGAAAGCCAGCTCAGCCCCGAGGAGAAGCTGCTGCGCGCGATCTTCGGCGAGAAAGCCGGCGATGTCCGGGACAGCTCGCTGAAGGTCCCGCCCGGGGTCAGCGGCATCGTGATCAACGCGCGCATCTTCGCCCGCAAGGGCACCGAGAAGGACGAGCGGGCGAAGGCCATCGAAGACCAGGAGCGCGCGAAGCTCGAGCGCACGCGGGATGAGGAGATCAAGATCCTGCGCGACTCGTTCTACCGCAAGATCCGCGGCGTCCTGCGCGGCCAGATCAGCGCCGGGAAGGTCGTCGACGACAAGGGCGTGGTTCGCCTCGAGAAGGGCGTGACGCTCACGGACGAGGTGCTCGACGACGTCCCTCGTCGCTACTGGGGAGAGATCGTCGTCCCGCAGGGCGCCGACGCGATCACCCAGCTCCTGCACGACCTGGAGGAGATGATCCGCGCCCGGGAGGAGCACTTCCGCGACAAGATCGATCGCCTCAGCCGCGGGGACGAGCTGCCGCCGGGCGTCATCAAGATGGTCAAGGTGTACGTGGCCATCAAGCGCAAGCTCCAGGTTGGCGACAAGATGGCGGGACGGCACGGGAACAAGGGCGTCGTCAGCCGCATCCTCCCCGAGGAGGACATGCCCTACCTGGCCGACGGGACCCCGGTGGATCTGGTCCTGAACCCGCTCGGCGTTCCGAGCCGCATGAACGTCGGGCAGATCCTGGAGACACACCTCGGGTGGGGCGCGCGCAGCCTGGGCAACCAGATCGGCCAGCTGTACGAGGGGCGCTACGGCGCCGCCGCCATTCGGGAGAAGCTGCGCAAGATCTACGAGGTTCGACGGGACGACGGTGACAGCGCCGCCGACGAGGCCTTCGCGAAGCTCATCTCTCGCATCAGTGACGAGGAGGTCTTCGAGCTCGCCCGCAAGCTGTCGAAGGGGGTCTTCTTCGGCTCGCCCGTCTTCGACGGTGCGCGCGAGGACGACATCAAGCGGGCGCTCCGCGAGGCCGGGCGCGACCCGTCCGGCCAGTCCATCCTCTTCGACGGTCGTACCGGAGAACCGTTCGAGCAGGACGTCACGGTGGGCGTCATGTACATGCTCAAGCTCCACCACCTCGTGGACGACAAGATCCACGCCCGTTCCATCGGTCCTTACTCGCTCGTTACGCAGCAGCCCCTGGGCGGCAAGGCGCAGTTCGGCGGCCAGCGGCTGGGCGAGATGGAGGTCTGGGCGATGGAGGCCTACGGCGCCGCCTACGCCCTGCAGGAGTTCCTCACCGTGAAGAGCGATGATGTCCAGGGTCGCACCCGGATGTACGAATCGATCGTCAAGGGCGAGTACGCGCTCGAGGCGGGGCTGCCCGAGAGCTTCAACGTCCTCATCAAGGAGCTGCAGTCACTCTGCCTGAACGTCGAGCTGGTGGAGGCCACCGCCCCCACCGCCGCCGAGGACTGAACCCGGCGCCCGCGCCATCCCCGGAGACACAGCCATGCGTGATATTTTCTCGTTCTTCGAGAAGCCGAAGGATCCGCTCTCGTTTTCGGCGATGCGGATCTCCCTAGCGAGCCCGGAGAAGATCAAGGAGTGGTCTCACGGCGAGGTCAAGAAGCCGGAAACCATCAACTACCGGACGTTCAAGCCGGAACGCGACGGCCTGTTCTGCGCGAAGATCTTCGGTCCGGTCAAGGACTACGAGTGCATCTGCGGCAAGTACAAGCGCATGAAGCACCGGGGGATCGTCTGCGAGAAGTGCGGCGTGGAGGTGATCCAGTCCAAGGTGCGGCGGGAGCGTCTGGGCCACATCACGCTGGCCACCCCGGTCGCTCACATCTGGTTCCTCAAGAGCCTGCCGTCCCGCATCGGCAACATCCTCGACATCACCCTGAAGGAGCTGGAGAAGGTCCTCTACTGCGAGGCCTACATCGTGATCGATCCGCTCGACACGAGTCTCCGCAAGGGCGAGCTGTTGACGGAGGAAGACTACATCAAGCTGTCCGACGAGTACGGCGAAGACAAGTTCGTGGTCGGCATGGGCGGCGAGGCGATCCTCGAGCTCCTCAAGCGAGTGGACGTCCACGCGGAGGCGGAGCTCCTGCGCAAGGAGATGAAGACCTCGAGCAGCGAGGCGAAGCGAAAGAAGTATGCCAAGCGGCTCAAGGTGATCGAGGCGTTCCGCGGCAGCGGGAACCGGCCGGAGTGGATGATGTTGACCGTGGTCCCGGTGCTCCCGCCGGACCTGCGCCCCCTGGTGCCGCTGGACGGTGGGCGGTTCGCGACCAGTGATCTGAACGATCTCTACCGGCGGGTGATCAACCGCAACAACCGCCTCAAGCGGCTGCTCGAGCTCAACGCGCCGGAGATCATCGTGCGCAACGAGCGCCGCATGCTGCAGGAGGCGGTGGACGCCCTCTTCGACAACGGTCGACGCGGCAAGACAATCACGGGCCCCAACAAGCGACCGCTGAAGAGCCTGAGCGACATGCTCAAGGGCAAGCAAGGGCGGTTCCGGCAGAACCTGCTCGGCAAGCGGGTGGACTACTCGGGGCGCTCGGTGATCGTGGTCGGCCCCACGCTGAAGCTTCACCAGTGCGGGCTGCCCAAGAAGATGGCGCTCGAGCTCTTCAAGCCGTTCATCTACAACAAGCTCGAGGAGCGCGGGTACGTCAACACCATCAAGAGCGCCAAGAAGATGGTGGAGAAGGAGCGCCCCGAGGTCTGGGACATCCTGGATGAGGTGATCAGCGAGCACCCGGTGATGCTGAACCGAGCCCCGACGCTCCACCGGCTCGGGATCCAGGCGTTCGAGCCGGTGTTGATCGAGGGCAAGGCCATCCAGCTGCATCCATTGGTGTGCACCGCCTTCAACGCCGACTTCGACGGCGACCAGATGGCCGTGCACGTGCCGCTGTCGATCGAGGCGCAGATGGAGGCGCGCGTGCTCATGATGAGCACCAACAATATCCTCTCGCCGGCGAGCGGTCGCCCGATCATCAACCCGACGCAGGATATCGTCCTCGGGCTCTACTACGCGACGCGGGAGCGGGTCTTCGCGCGGGGGTGTTTCCGCGGGGACGTGATCGTGCGCGAGCGGGACGGGGTGCGCGAGGAGCGGCCGACAATCGACAAGAAGGCGGGTTACCTGCGGGGAGTCTTCGCCTCGCCCGATGAGGTGCGGATGGCTTACGACAACGGCGTGACCGACCTGCACGCCGGGATCCGGGTCCGCATCACCGAGAAGGACGAGGAGGGGAAGCCCCGCACGAGCATCGTCGCCACCACCGTCGGTCGCGTGCTGGTGAGCGAGGTGCTGCCTCCCGACGTGCCGTTTGCCGACGCCAACAAGGTCCTCAACAAGAAGGCGCTGAGCAAGCTCATCGACGTTTGCTATCGGAAGCACCGCAACAAGGAAACCGTCCTCCTCGCCGATCGGCTCCGCACGCTGGGCTACAACTTCGCGACCCGCGCGGGCGTCTCGATCTGCATGGATGACATGGTGATCCCGCCCAGGAAGAAGGAGCTCATCGACGAGGCCAACGCCGAGCTCGAGCGGGTGCTGGAGCAGTACCAGGAGGGCCTGATCACCGACGGCGAGCGCTACAACAAGGTCGTGGACATCTGGGCCAGCGTCGCCGACAGGGTGACCGAGGAGATGATGGCCGGCATCGGTCGCGCCGTGGTCGTCGACCCGGAAACCGGGGAGAAGCGCGAGGAGTCGAGCTTCAACCCCGTCTACATCATGGCCGACTCCGGGGCGCGCGGTTCGACGCAACAGATGCGTCAGCTCGCGGCCATGCGCGGCCTGATGGCGAAGCCCTCCGGCGAGATCATCGAAACGCCGATCGTCGCCAACTTCCGCGAGGGACTCGCGGTGTTGCAGTACTTCGTGTCCACGCACGGTGCGCGCAAGGGACTCGCGGACACGGCGCTGAAGACGGCCAACTCGGGGTACCTGACCCGGCGACTCGTCGACGTCGCCCAGGACGCCGTCGTGGCCGAGTTCGACTGCGGGACGCTCGATGGCATCCGGGTGGCCAAGCTCGAGGAGGCCGGCGAGGTCATTCAGCCGCTCGGGGACCGCATCCTCGGTCGCGTCGTGCTCGAGGACGTGGTCGATCCCCTCACCGGGGAGGTGATCGTGAACGCGAACGAGGAGCTCGACGAGGATCTCGTGCGGCGGATCGAGGACGCCGGGATCGAGGACGTCGTCATCCGCTCGGTGCTGACCTGCCAGACGCGCCGCGGAGTCTGCTCCAAGTGCTACGGCCGCGATCTGGCCCGCGGTTACCGAGTGAACATCGGCGAGGCGATCGGCATCATCGCCGCCCAGTCGATCGGGGAGCCGGGCACGCAGCTCACGATGCGGACCTTCCACATCGGCGGTGCGGCGGCCCGCGGCAAGATCGAGCAGAGCGCGCTCGAAACGCGCACCGAGGGCACGATCGAGCTCCGGAACGCCCATATCGTGCAGCGCAAGGACGGCGTCCCGGTGGTGATGAATCGACACGGAGAGCTGGTCGTCAAGGACGACACCGGTCGCGAGCGCGAGCACCATCGCCTGGTCTACGGCGCAGAGCTGCGTGTCCGTGCGGGTGATCGCGTCAAGGCGGGTACCGTCGTCGCGCAGTGGGACCCCTTCGCGTCGCCGATCCTCACCGAGATGAGCGGCATCGCGAAGTACGGGGATCTGGTGGATGGGGTCACCTTCATCGAGAAGGTCGACGAGGTGACCGGGCTCTCGCGCAAGATCGTGATCGAGTCGCGCGCCGCCGACCTCCGGCCGCGGATCACCATCTGCGACCCGGAGACGGGCGAGCCGCGCAAGTTCCCGAACACGGACCTAGACGCCCGGTACCTGCTGCCGGTCGGCTCCAACATCGTGGCCCCCGAGGACGACTACATCGACCAAGGGGAGCCGATCGCGAAGATCCCGCGAGACACCACCAAGGTGCAGGACATCACCGGTGGCTTGCCGCGCGTGGCAGAGCTCTTCGAGGCCCGCAAGCCCAAGGACCACGCGATTATCAGCGAGATCGACGGCATGGTGTCCTTCGGTAAGGACACCAAGGGCAAGCGCAAGGTCGTCATCACGCCCTTCGGCTACGACGGACAGCCGCAGAACGACCAGTCGCGCGAGTACCTCATCCCCAAGGGCAAGTACATCCAGGTGCAGGCGGGCGACCACGTCCGCGCCGGTGACCCCCTGATGGACGGGCCGGCGAACCCGCACGACATCCTGCGGGTCAAGGGCGAGAAGGAGCTCGCCGCCTGGCTGGTGAACGAGATCCAGCAGGTCTATCGGCTGCAGGGCGTCACCATCAACGACAAGCACGTCGAGGTGATCGTGCGGCAGATGCTGCGGCGCGTTCGCATCAAGGAGGTCGGCGACACCAGCTTCCTCATCGAGGAGCAGGTGGAGAAGCACGTCTTCGAGCGCGAGAATCAGCGCGTCATGGAGCGTGGGGGCGTGCCGGCCGTGGCGGAGCCGATGTTGCTCGGCATCACCAAGGCGTCGCTATCGACGGAGTCGTTCATCAGCGCCTCGTCTTTCCAGGAAACTACCAAGGTGCTCACCGAGGCGGCAATCTGCGGCAAGACGGACGACCTTCGCGGCATCAAGGAGAACGTCATCATGGGCCGCCTGATTCCCGCGGGGACGGGGCTGCCCGCCTACAAGTGGCTGCAGGTCGTCACCGAGGACCGCCCGGTGGCACCGTCGCTCGTCTATCACCACGCGGCGCCCCAGGCCGCGGTCGTCCCCTTCGACGAGTGACGGAGGCCGCTCTGTCCGGGGGCGGTGGTGCTCCCCCGTGCCCTGTCGGCGCCGGGGCTTCGCGGTCGAGCTCGCCGTGTTGGCGTCGGCCGGGCATCCCCGCTGCCAGTGCCGCCACCCGGGCCGACTGGCCTCCAGAGCTCCACCGCGACCGGATTGGTGTCCGTGGCGCGTGGCAGGTACCCTGTCGGCGTGGGACCTATCCCCCGACGGTCCGCGTGGTGCGTGGCGGTCTTCCCCCTGCTCGCTTCGGTCTGGGTGGGCGGGTGCCGGCGCGACTCGACGAGCGCTCGTCGAGCCCCACTCGCGAACGCTAGTGCGTCGGCACCCGCGGCCGCGTCGGCGGTTCTCGCGGCGCCCTCCTCCTCGGGACCGCCGCGCGGCGAGCGGCTGCCGGCGCTCGCGGCCAGCGCGGACCTCATCGAGCTGCCCGTGCCCGGCCATCGCGCAGCTGTCCTCTCCGTGCCGGCCGGGGCCACGAGCTCCAAGCCGTCAGTGATCGTGATCCACGGGGAGTCCGACGAGCCAGAGCGTCCGTGCGCCGTGTGGCGGCGCATCGTGGGACCGTCGGCGTTCGTGCTGTGCCCGCGAGGAGCCCCGCGCGAGGATCCCACGTCGAAGGCAGAGCGCTTCATCTTCTCCGGCACGGAGGCTGTCGCGGAGGAGCTTCGCGGGGGGCTCGCTGCTCTCAAGGCGCGGTACGGGGCGCACGTTGCCGCCGGGCCGGTCGTGCTCGTAGGCTACTCGCAGGGGGCCGCCTTCGCGCTCGCGATCGGGCTGCAGGAGCCGTCCTTCTTCAGTCGGCTCGTCCTCGTCGACGGCGGGTACGACCGTTTCACGGCGAGCGTCGCGACTCGCTACGCCGAACGCGGTGGGCGGCGGGTGCTCTTCGCCTGCGGTCGCGTCGCCTGCCGGGACGCGACCCAGGGCAGCGTCCACCTCGCCGAGCGAGGCGGCGTGCAGGCCCGGCGCGTCTACGCTCCTGGGGCACGGCTCGCCTCGGAGGGGCCGCTCACCGACCTCGTCGTTCGCGAGATCCCCTGGCTCCTCGGAGAAGACGACCGGTTCTCGGTCAATGACGGCGGTTCTTCGCTCGGCGGACCGGCCGTACCCCCGGTGCCCGTCGCGTCTGCCGCGCGTGGCCGGCTGCCTGACGCCGGTGGCGCTCCACCGAACCTTGCCGAGCCCCGCCCGTGAGTCCTGGCGGCTCCGCCGCCCCCAAGCACCGACAGTCCGTTCAGGACCGGCACGCGGCCCCTGCCGCGCGCCCCGCGTGAGAATCGCGCCCGGTTCCCAGGCTGGCCCGTCCGGCAAACCCGCTTGACTTGAGCGCCTCCCCGGGTAACTTCTCCGTCCCCCGGTTCCCCGGAATCAGCGCGAGTGTATTTCGAGATGCCCACCATCCAACAGCTCATCCGCAAGGGTCGCGAGCTCATCAAGGCCAAGACCGCGTCACCAGCCTTGCGCAGCTGCCCGCAGAAGCGCGGGGTCTGCACGCGCGTCTACACCACGACGCCCAAGAAGCCGAACTCCGCCTTGCGCAAGGTGTGCCGCGTCCGCCTGACCAACCAGATGGAGGTGACGAGCTACATCCCGGGTGAGGGTCACAACCTCCAAGAGCACAGCGTCGTGCTCATCCGGGGCGGTCGCGTGAAGGATCTCCCGGGCGTTCGCTACCACGTCGTCAGGGGTACGCTGGACGCCTCCGGCGCGTCCGGGCCCAGCAGCACCAACAAGGCCAATCGCAACCGCAAGCGCTCCAAGTACGGCGTCAAGCGCCCGAAGCAGTGACCGCCGCGGTTGCGCGACGACCCGCCCGCCCCCCAAGAGCAGCGCAGGAGAAGAAGAGATGCCTCGCAGGCGCGATGTCCCCAAGCGGAAGATCATCCCGGACCCCAAGTACCGGGACAAGCTAGTGACCAAATTCACCAATTCGCTCATGCTCCAGGGCAAGAAGTCCACGGCGGAGGGGATCCTCTATGGGGCGTTCGACATCATCGGGACTCGCTTCAAGGAAGATCCGCTCGAGGTCTTTCGCAAGGCGCTCGACAACGTGAAGCCCAAGCTCGAGGTGAAGAGCCGGCGGGTCGGCGGCGCGACCTATCAGGTCCCCGTCGAGGTGCGTCCCGAGCGTCGAGTCGCGCTGGCGATGCGCTGGCTCGTCTCCTACGCGCGCGCGCGCGGCGAAAAGACGATGCGGGAACGTCTCGCGGCGGAGCTCGTCGACGCGGCGCAGCTCCGCGGAAACTCGGTGAAGAAGAAGGAAGACACCCACAAGATGGCGGACGCCAACAAGGCGTTCGCGCACTACCGCTGGTGAGCGCCGTCGGCGGGGGCAACGGCCGTCGGCCGCGGGTGGCACGGCCGTTCACCGCGCAAGCCACTCTCACGAAGGAGCCGAATCGGGGAATCATGCTGGAGAACACATAGGATCGGGTTGCGCGAAGGCGCGGCGGCAGCCGCGCCCCGCCTGGACGGCGGCGTTCGACGCACCTCGACACCCCTTCCGGAGCAGGAGACCCCGAGATGGCGGGGTTTCGGGCCGGAGGGGGTGTCGTGCGCTGTGCGATCGGCTCGCCTACCCGCCCTGGGGAGGGGCCTCGAACACCTCCCGTGCCCCTCCGGCCTGGCACCCCCGCGGAACGGTCATGCCTCGCGAGATCTCAATCGAGCAGACGCGCAACATCGGCATCATGGCGCACATCGATGCCGGGAAGACGACCTGCACCGAGCGCATCCTCTTCTACACCGGCGTGAGCCACAAGATGGGCGAGGTGCACGACGGCGCCGCGACCATGGACTGGATGGAGCAGGAGCAGGAGCGAGGGATCACCATCACCAGCGCCGCCACGAACTGCTTCTGGACCCCCGAGAACGGGCCGGCGGCGGGGGCGCAGCACCGCATCAACATCATCGACACGCCTGGGCACGTCGACTTCACCATCGAGGTCGAGCGATCTCTCCGCGTCCTCGACGGCGCGGTCGCGGTCTTCGACGGTGGCAACGGCGTGGAGCCCCAGAGCGAGACAGTCTGGCGTCAGGCCGACCGGTACCGCGTGCCCCGGATCGCGTTCATCAACAAGCTCGACAAAATCGGGGCCGACTTCCAGATGAACCTCGACAGCATGCGGGAGCGGCTCGGTTGTCGCCCGGTGCCCGTCCAGTGGCCGGTCGGGGAGGAGGAGGGCTTTCGCGGGGTGGTGGACCTCATCCAGATGAAGGCCGCCATCTTCGACAGCGAGTCTCTGGGTGCGACCTGGCAGTGGGAGGAGGTCCCTGAGGATCTGCTCGAGCGGTGCCAGACGTTGCGCGAACAGCTCGTCGAAGCGTGCGCCGACGTTGACGACGAGATCCTGCGACTCTTCCTGGAGGGCAAGCCCATCGGCGCTCCCGCGTTGTACGCCGCCATCCGCAGGGCGACCGTTCATTTCGCCTTCGTGCCCGTCCTCTGCGGAGCGGCGTTCAAGAACAAGGGCATCCAGCCGCTCCTCGACGCGATCGTGAACTACCTGCCGTCGCCTCTCGATATCCCCCCGGTGCAGGGCAAGGACCCCGCCCGTCCGGAGAAGGTGCTCACTCGCCGCGCCAGTGATGACGAGCCTTTCGCGGCGCTGGCGTTCAAGATCGCCAACGATCCCTATGTCGGTCACCTCACATTCTTCCGCGTGTACTCGGGGACGTTGGTGAGCGGCAACGCGGTGCTCAACGCCTCTCGCGGCCGCCGAGAGCGCATCGGCCGCATCCTCCGTATGCACGCCAACAAGCGGGAGGAGCTGAAGGACTGCGTCGCCGGGAACATCTACGCGGCCGTGGGGCTGCGAGATACGCACACGGGCGACACGCTCTGCGACGAGAAGCACCCGATTCTGCTCGAGACGATGGAGTTCCCGGAGCCCGTCATCTACATCGCGATCGAGCCGCGTACCCAGGCCGACCTCGACCGTCTGTCACTCAGTCTCCAGAAGCTCGCCTATGAGGATCCATCGTTCCGGACCTACACGAGCGAGGACACAGGGCAAACGATCATCGCCGGCATGGGGGAGCTCCACCTCGAAATCATCATCGACCGGCTGCGCCGCGAGTTCAAAGTGGAGGCGAACGTTGGCAAGCCCGAAGTGGCGTATCGGGAGGCGCTCATCGGCTCCGCCGAGGGTGAGGGGCGCTTCGTTCGCCAGACCGGCGGGCACGGCCAGTACGGGCACGTGAAGATCCGCGCCACGCCGGGCGAGCGCGGAACGGGCTACCAGTTCGAGAACTGCATTACCGGCGGTGCAATACCGCGCGAGTTCATCCCCTCGGTGCAGAAGGGGATCGGCGACGCGATGCAGCGGGGGATCCTCGCCGGCTTCCCCATTACCGATGTCCGCGTGGAACTCCTGGACGGCACCTACCACGAGGTCGACTCCTCGGCGCCGGCGTTCGAGGTCGCGGGCTCGCTCGCCTTCCAGGATTGCGCCAGCCGCGCCGGGGTCCAGCTCCTGGAGCCTGTCATGGCCGTCGAGGTTGTCACCCCTGACTGCTCGATGGGCGAGGTGATCGGCGATCTCAACGCGCGGCGCGGACACGTCACCGGGATGACGCAGCGCGGGTCCAGCACCCAGGTGATCACCGCCCAGGTGCCGCTGGCGACCATGTTCGGCTATGCCACCGATTTGCGCAGCAGGACTCAGGGGCGCGCGACGTACACGATGCAGTTCGCGCACTATGCGCCCGTACCCACCCCGATTGAGCAGGAGATTGTCGCGAGGATCCGCGGCGTGTGAAAGAGCGAGGAAGCGATGGCCAAGGAGAAATTCGTACGCACCAAGCCCCACCTGAACGTCGGCACG
>CAYVRP010000129.1:0-10349 GCA_964454025.1 uncultured Polyangiaceae bacterium
GCCGAATTCCGGCCCCCGACCGTCAAGAAACGACGGCTTCAAGCGGCCGTCGACATCCTCACGACGGGCAACTCGGTGACCTGGTGCCGGACCGGATCGGGATCCTCGCCGCGCAGTCGCCCCCCACAGGACGCGCACTTCTCGGGCTTCACGTCGTGAACCGCGTCCACCTCCTCGACTGGCACCAAGGGGCGGTCGTGCTTCGGATGCCCCGGCTGCGCCCCCCGCTTCTTGCCACTCCGCTTGCGCTGCTTCGGCTTCCGCCGTGGCGTTCCCGGACCGTCGCTCGACGGTGGCTTCGAGGAGTTGGAAGAGGACTTCCTGAGCTTCTCCTCCAGGTCCGCGACCTTGGCCTCCAGCTCGGCGATGGTCGCCCTGAGCTCCTCGATCAGCCGGTCGCGGGGGTCGGCGCTCACTGCCCATCCGATGCCCCATCCCCAGCCCGATGGAAAGAGCCCGATGGAAAGACCCCTGTCAGGCTTCATGCAAAGTAGATCCCACCATGGAATACACAAACACACCTGGCGCCCATGGAAGCGCTACCCTCGCCAGGCCGTGAACGGATACGCCCGGGGACCTGCAGGCGACGAGCATCGCCGCTGCCACCAGGAGCAGGCTCAAGTGCGAGGGCACCTTCGCGCGACGGACCGGGCGCCGCGACGGGCACGTGGGTTCGCGGACAGCGCTCCATTGCGCCGGGGCACGTGCTCCTGCGGGGATGGAGGCGTCCGGGTACGGGGCGGCTGGCATGGCAGGACCTGAGCTACATTTCGGTCGGCACGAGGAAGAACTACCCGCCATCGGGTACGCGTTCACAACGACGTTACTGAGCGCATACGGGCAAGGGGATCCGGTAGAAGCCGCCGAGGACCGTGTCCTTCTTCCGGGGGAAGTCGGTCGCCACGTACAGGTCCGTCTGGCTAGTCCCCAGCATGATGACGCTCCGCGGGAACTCGAGGAAGCGCCGCGGCGCGAGGTCCTGGTGACGCGCGCAGAAGAGCGCGTTCTCGTCGGACCAATAGACCCAGCGCGCGTCGGTGGCCACCGCCATGAAGACGTGCCCGGTCGCGACCACCCGACCGGACTGCCCGTTCCGCTCAGCGGCATAGAGGAGCCCCAGATCCTCGAGGGGACCATCCGGGGTCGGCTGGTGCGCGCCTGTCGTCGTCGCGTAGATGGCGGTGGGCCCGAGGGCGAGGTCGGTGGCGCTTCCGCCCGCCCCCGGCCTCCATTCCGGACGATGCACCACGCTCCTCTTCCCGTCCCGGACCACGACGAACACCCCTCCTTGCCGAAAGAAAATCTCGGACCCGTCGACTGCCAAAGTCGCATCGACGCCGGGAACCGAGCGCATGACCTCGACGGGCTGCTCGCGCAAACCTCGTGCCTTGAGCAAGCGTCCATCGCGCCACCCGACGAAGAAGCCGTCCCCGTACCCCGTCGGCCGCAGCCCGTTCTCGCCGTCGGGGATCCGCTCCACGGGCTTGAAGGCGGAGTAGAGTTGATACTCGTGGTTCCGGTGCATGAGGAACCCGTCGCCGCTGAAGGTCAGCACCTCGCCGCGCACATCCGTCTCGAAGGGCTCGGGAGCGGGCGCGCACCTCCCCGCGCGGCAATACCCCGAGGCACAGCGGTCGCCGCACGCGGAGCAATTCGCGACCTCTCCGACGACGCACGGTGTCGCGCTCGCCGACGCGGGGGGTGCGGCGCTCGCCGTGGATCCGTCTCGACCCGATGGGCGACACGCCGCCAGCGAGCACAGCGCCAAGACCGCAGCGGGGCAGTGCCACCACGCCGCCGATTCGTATCGCCCGGATCGCCGTGGGCACCTTCGAGTCGCTCTGAGTATCGACCGGACAACCCGATCCGCGGGAAGCAGGGCGCCTCCGGTTGTGCTCGCGGTGTTCGTCATGTGCATGTCGTGCCTGCCGTGTGGAAGGCCCCGCCACCCGCGGATCCCTCGCCACCCGGGTTCACGGCGCTCACCACGCCCAGACACCGCGTTGGCCAGGAGGGTTCCCTCGAGATTGCCGTTGCTGAAGGACCGGACGTCAGTCCTGAGCTCGCACGGCGGAAGCCGCTCGCTTCTTCCCGGTGCCGCGCCGTCTGGACACGGACCATGCGGGCGGCATCGGCGCGTTGGCGCGCTGCTTCGAGCCCTGAGCCTCCGCGCGCGAGGGAGCGAGTCGGACGGTTCGGGATCCCCGCGGCTACCGGACGAGGCCGAGGGCGGCGGCTCGGAGGCATTATTGCAGGCAGGCCGGCGTTTCCGACGGCGCCTTTGCCGGCGTGATGGCGACGACCGAGCTCGAGCGGCTACAATGCCGCCGACGGGCGGCGCCAGCGCCGGCCGGGCCCGGCGCGAGCGGCGCGCACAGGGGCGTCGGATGGACAGCGGAAGGCGAGGCAAGCATGTCTGGGTGGGAGTCGCGTTCGTGGTCGCGCTCGGCGCGGCCGTCGCGGGGAGCGTCGTGATGTGGAGTCGAGGAGGCGGCAAGGGGCGGGGGACCGGCGCGGGGCCCGCGCCGGGGGCGCCGGAGGCGAGCGCCGAGCTCGCGGCGCTGGGTGAAGGCGCGACGATCCGGGAGCCCGTCGTCGCGGGGCGCTTCTACTCCGACGACTCGGCGGAGCTCGTCGCCGACGTCGACGGCTACCTCGCCGCGGCCGCCGAGCGCCCGCTGCCGGGGCTGCGCGCGCTGGTGGTGCCGCACGCGGGCTATCGCTACTCGGGCCCGACGGCGGGCGTGGGGTTCCGGCAGCTCCGCGGCCGCGCTTTCCGCACCGTGTACGTCCTGGCGCCGAGCCACCACGCGGCCTTCCGCGGGGTGCACGTCGGGGAGTACGCGGCGTACCGGACGCCGCTCGGGCTGGTGCGCGTGGCGCCGGCGGCGCGGGCGATGCTCGGCGTCGGTCCCTTCGTCTCGGTGCCGGAGGCCGACCGCGAGGAGCACGCGCTCGAGGTGGAGCTGCCCTTCCTGCAGCGCGTCCTCGCCGACTTCTCGCTGGTGCCGCTGGTCTACGGCGCCGTCGACCCCGTGCGCGTCGCGGACGCCCTGGCGCCGCGCATCGACGCCGACACGCTCATCGTCGCGAGCTCCGACCTGAGCCACTATCTCCGCTACGACGCTGCGGTGGCGATGGATCGCGCCACCCTCGACGCGGTGGTGGCGCTCGACGCCGACCGGCTCGGCGAGGACACGGCCTGTGGGCGAGCGCCGATCCGCACCGTGATCGAGCTCGCGCGGCGCCTGGGCTGGCGCGCGGAGCTGCTCGACTACCGCAACAGCGGCGACACCGCCGGCGATCGCTCCCGCGTGGTCGGCTACGGCGCCGTGGCGTTCGTGGAGAAGGACTAGGGGTTGGGGGCGTGGATGGGCCGCGAGCGAACAGAGCCCGAGCCGGCAGCCGGCGAGCCAGCAGCGGGCGAGCCGGCGTCGCGCGAGAGGAGCCGTAGCATGACCGTGGTCGTCCTGGGAGTGGGCGTGCTGCTCGGCGCGGCGCTGGTCGTCGCGGCCGTGCTCGCCGCGCGGTCGAGCGCGGTCGCCGCCCGGAGCGAGGCCGCGCCGGATCTCACGGCCGCGGTCGACGGGGCGGCGCGCTCGCCGCGCGCGGTCGGGAGCGGCGCGGCCTACGGCCCCGACGAGCGCCGGCTCTTGCTGGAGTTGGCGCGGAGCTCGCTCACCGCCGCGGTGACCGAGGGTCGCACCCTCGAGCTGCCGGCGTCGGTCCCCGCGTCGCTGCGCGAGCCGCGCGGGGTGTTCGTGACGCTCGAGATCGGGGGGGAGCTGCGCGGCTGCATCGGGCACATCTTCCCCACCGAGCCGCTCGCGCTGGCGGTGATCCACAACGCCAGCGCGGCCGCGCTCCGGGACTCGCGCTTCTCCCCCGTGGTCCCCGCGGAGCTCGACCGGATCGTGATCGAGGTGAGCGTCCTGTCGGTACCCGAGCCCCTGACCTACGACGGCCCCGAGGATCTCTTGCAGAAGCTCCGGCCCGGGATCGACGGCGTGGTGCTCGAGATCAACGGGCGGCGGTCCACGTTCCTGCCGCAGGTGTGGGAGGAGCTCACCGACCCCGTGGAGTTCTTGAACCACCTCTCGCGCAAGGGGGGCTCGGCCAGCGACGCGTGGCGCGGCCGGGGCGTCACCGTGCTCACCTACCGGGCCGAGGCGTTCGCAGAGCCCGGCCCGGGGCACGGGTGACGGCCGGGCCGCGCGACGACATCGAGCGCGGGCGCACCGTCGCGGTGGCCGTGGCGGCGCTCGGGGCCGCGGCGCTCGTGACCCAGCTGGTGCTGCTGCGCGAGCTCACCAGCCTGCTCGGCGGCGACGAGCGCACGCTCGGCGCCGGGCTCGGCGCGTGGCTCCTGCTCGGGGGGGCGGGCGCGGCGGCCGGCG
Organism: uncultured Polyangiaceae bacterium; assembly: GCA_964454025.1. Classification (GTDB taxonomy): domain Bacteria; phylum Myxococcota_A; class Polyangia; order Polyangiales; family Polyangiaceae; genus JAFGBI01. The sequence continues at coordinate 4,398 of CAYVRP010000129.1, forward strand.
CCCGGCTCGCGCGTGCGCCCCGGGCGACACGCGCGCTCGGGCCGCTGCTGCTGGCGCTCGCGCCGCTCCCGCTCGCCGCGGTGGTGGCGGCGCGGCTGCTGGTCGATCGCGCGCTGCTCCCCGGGGTCGCGCCGGCGCCGCTGCCGCTCGTCGCGGCGGTGACGCTCTGGCTCGCGCCCTTCGCGAGCGGCCAGGGCGCGGCCCTCGGCCTGGCGAGCGCGGCGCTCGCGCGGCCCGGGCGGAACGCCGCCGGCGACATCTACCTCGCCGACACCCTCGGGGCACTGATCGCCGGGGGCCTCTACGCGGGCTGGCTGGTGACGAGCACCCCGCACGCCGTCGCGGCCGCGGCCGCCGGCGCGCTGCTCGCCCTCGGGGCCGCCGGGCTCGGGCTCGCCGCGCGGCGCCGCCTCGTCGTCGCGGCGGGGCTCGCCACCGCCCTCGGGCTCGTCGCGGTCGCCGCCCCCACCGACCTCGACCGTGCGACCCTCGCTGCCCGTTACCCCGGCGCCGCGCTCCGCGAGGTGACCTACTCGGCTCATGGGCGCCTCCTGGTGCTCGAGCGCGCCGGGCGGCGCGAGCTCGTGCGCGACGGCGCCTGGCTCGCTGCCTCCGACGACCCTGCCCCCGCCGAGCTCGCCGCGCACCTCCCGCTCGCGGCGCGCCCCGCGGCGCGGCGCGTCCTGCTCATCGGCGGCAGCGCGGCGGGCACCGCGCGCGAGGCGCTCCGCTTCGGCGCCGAGGCCGTCGACGTCCTGGAGCCGGATCCGGCGCTGCCCGCGGTCGTCGCGCGCTGGTTCCCCGCGGCGCTCGGCGATCCACGGATCACCGTCCACGCCGGCGACGCGCGCGGCGCCCTCGAGGCGCTCGGGCGTGCCCCGGGCGGCGCCCGCTACGACGTCGTGATCGTCGACCTCCCGCCGCCCTCGACCCTGACCCAGAACCGCTACTACTCCGTCGAGTTCGCGGAACACGCCGCTCGCGTGCTCACCCCGGGCGGGCTCTTCGCCGTGGCCGTCGGCCGCTACGAGAACCACGTCGGCCCGCGCCTGTCGGCCCTGCTCTCCATCGAGCGCACCACGCTCGCCACCGTCTTCGGCGAGGTGCGCCTGGTGCCGGTCGGCGACGTCTGGTTCCTCGCGTCGGGGGCACCGCTCGAGGGGGATCTCGCCGCGCGGATCGCGGGCGCCCGGCTCGGCGAGACGGCGCTCACCCCCTCCGAGCTCGCCGCGGCGCTCGCGCCCGAGCGGGTCGCGACCGTCGTCGCGGCCGCCCGCGCGCCCGCGCGCCCGAACCGCGATCTCGAGCCCCGGCTGGTCGGCGCGGTCGCGGCGCAGGGCGCGGCGCGCTTCCCGGTCGTCGTGGCCGCGATCCCCCTCGGGCTCGCCCTCCTCCTCGCGGCTGCGCTCTTCCAGAGCGGCGCGCTCGGCGCGGCCGTCTCGGCGGCGGGCTTCCTCGGCGGGGCGCTGCAGGTGCTGCTGCTGCTCGGCTACGCGCTGCTGCGCGGCGATCTGTTCCGCGAGCTCGCCGTCCTGGTGACGGTGTCCTTCGCGGGCATGGCGCTCGGTTTTCGCGTCGCCGGCCGCACGGACGCCGCGCCGCCGCGCGCCGCGCTGCCCGGGGTGCTGGCCCTGCTGGCGTTGCTCGCTGCGGCGCTGCCGTGGGGGCTCGCCCGGATCGCGCCGCACGCGGCGTCGGCGCCCGCCGCGCTGGTGACGGCCTTCCTCGCGACGGCCCTGCTCGGCGGCGCGCTGGTGGGCGCGGCGCTCCCGCTCGCGGCGCGCACCCGCGTGGCCGGCGCGCTCCCCGCGCCCGGCTCGCTCTTCGCCGCCGACTTCCTGGGCGGCGCGGTCGGCGCCGCGCTCGTCGGCGCCTGGCTCGTGCCCGCCCTTGGCGTCGCGACCACCGCGCGCGCGGTCGCCGCCGTCGCGCTCGCCGGCGCGATCGCGGCCGGGGTCGCGGGGCGCCGCGGCTGAGCAAGCCGGGGCCACGACGGCACCCTCCGCGAGGGTTCGTCAGCGGGGACGGATGCGGGTAGACCGCGGAGGCGGCCGCGGCAGAGGAGAATAGGCCATGACGTACCGCGATCATGTCCGCCTCGGACCCCGCCGTGTGTGGCGGACAGCCGGTGATCCGGGGCACGCGCGTCCTCGTTCGAAATGATCCTGTCCTGCCTCGCCAGCGGATCGCGCGCGGCGGCGAGCCGCGGCGAGTCCCCGAGCCAGACAAGAAACCGACGTGCGCGCCGTCGTGGCGTTCGCGGCCGCCTCGGCGAGCGAGGATCGGCCCGCTCCGACCCCGATCCCGCCGGAGATCGAGGTCGCGTGAGGCTCGAGCTCGACGAGGACCAACCTGGAGCAGCCATTAGGTTGATTGCCGCGACGAATCAACGGACCAGGTGTCCTGCGGCCTCCGGCCGCGGACGACGGTTGACGGCGCAGCCGGGCGAGGAGCCAGACTCCCTTCCCGCGCACCAGGTCGCGCTCGCCCGCGGCCGCGAGCGGGGCCGCGGAGCGCCGCGACGGGGCTGGTGGTGGCGTGTCTCGAGCCAGGCCGCGGCACCGGCCGGGCCACGTGTCAGGGAGGTACCAGGTGTCGGGTCACGGCTCGACGTCTCGTGTCGCAGGCGTAGAATCACGGGTCCGAGGCGGCTCGGGAACGGACGCGTAAGGTATCGGGGGGATGATCTCAGTCGAACGCGTCGCGGCGGCCCGGCGAGCGGAGAACGCACGCCGGATCACGGCCACGCTCGCCGTCCTGACGGCCCTCGCGGTGCTCGCCGTGCTCTTGATCGGAGCCCCGCCGGCCATCCCCTGGCTGCTGGGCGGCACCACGGGCGGCCTGGGTGGCGCCCACGCGCTCGCGCGCGCCGGCCGGCCCGCGGCGGGGATCGCGGTCGCGGCGTGCACCATCTGGGTCGAGCAGGTGGCGGTGGTGATGATCCTCCGCGAGCTCGGGCCGATCCCGTACCTGGCGCCGATCATCGTGCTCGTCGTCGCGGCGACCGCCCGGTCCGGGCACCTGCTCCCCGCCTTCCTGGCGTCCCTGCTGGCGCTGGCGGCGGAGGCGGCGTTGAGCCCCTGGGAGGTCAGCGATCGCGCGGTGATCGTCGCCGCGGGGCTCCTCACGGCGACCTTCTTCGTAGTGTCGCTCCTGCACGTCCGCGGCACCGAGCGCGCTTTCGCGATCGCCGCGGAGCAAGACGCGGCGCGCGCGCGGGCCGCCGACCTCGCCCGGGAGACGGACGAGCGCTACCGCCTCATCGCGGAGAACGCGGACGAGCTGATCGCCCTCGTCGACGCCGACCACCGCGCACTCTACTTGAGCCCGTCTCACGAGCGGAGGCTGGGGCTGAACGTGGAGCAGGCGCTCGGCGGCACCTGGACCGACCTGCTGCCGCTCGAGAACGCGAGCGAGGTCGGCGCGGCGCTCGGAGCGGCCTTCGAGCGCGGGCGGGCGCAGGTGGAGGTGCGGACCAGGGCGCCGGGGGAGGAGGGCGCCACCTTCGACACCACGCTCCAGCGCGTCGCCGGTCGCGACGGTCCGCTGGTGGTGGCCCTCGGCCGGGACGTGACGGAGCGCCGGCGCCTCGAAGGACGCCTCCTCGCCGCCGAGCGGGCCGAGGTGCTCGGGCGACTGGCAGGGGGCGTGGCCCACGACTTCAACAACCTGCTGACCGTCATCGGGGGCGGCGTCGACCTCGCGCGGAGCTACCTCGAGTCGGGGCACCCGGCGCAGGCCGATCTCGCGGCGGCGATGGACGCGACGGAGTCGGCGACCAAGCTCACGCGCCAGCTCCTCACCTTCAGCCGCAAGCAGATGGTCGCCCGGGCGCGGCTGGATCTCGGCGCCGAGCTCGACCGCAAGCGCGAGCTGCTCGAGCGGTTGGTCGGGAGAAGCGTCACCCTCCAGTACGAGTTCGCGGCCGACCTCCCCGCGGTCAACATGTCGGAGGCGCACCTCGAGCAGCTGGTGATGAACCTCGCCGTCAACGCCCGGGACGCGATGCCGCGGGGCGGCCGGCTGCGCGTCTCTCTCACCGCGCGCGATCTCGGGGCCGGCGAGGTGGGCACGCTGCCTCCCGGGCGCTACGTCGAGCTCGGCGTTCACGACGAGGGTGTCGGGATCCCGGAGGCGGCGCTGGCCCGGGTGTTCGAGCCCACCTTCTCCACCAAGGGCGAGGCGGGCACCGGGCTCGGGCTCGCCACCTGTTCGACCATCGTGTCGCAGCTCGGCGGGCACATCGAGGTCCGCAGCGAGGTCGGCCGCGGCACGAGCTTCGCGATCCTCCTGCCGGCGGCACGGGGCGCCGAGCCGGCAGAGAAGCCCAGCCTGGGCCCGGGTCCGCTGCGGCACGTCCTCGTCGTGGACGACGAGCGCGCGGTCCGTGACACCACCGAGCGCATGCTGCGGGCGAGCGGCTACGAGGTGACGTCCGCCTCGAGCCTGAGGGAGGCGCGGCGGCTCATCGGCGATTTCTCCATCCCGATCGACGCCGTGCTGACGGACGTCGTCCTGCACGAGGAGCGCGGCACGGATCTGCTGGAGGATTGCCGGCGGCTCCGACCCGCGGCATGCATCGTCGTGATGTCGGGGTTCGCGCCGGATCCGGGGGCCTCGGCGGTCCTGGAGCGGCACGGGGCGGGCTTCCTGGCCAAGCCGTTCACACGCCAGGAGCTGCTGGCGGCGCTGGGTCGATGACCCGCGCGCGCCTCCCTTTCATCGGCGCCGCGCTCGGCGGCGCCTGGCTGGTGCCCGCCCTCGGGGTGCCCGCTACGGCGCGCGCCGTCGCCGCGGTCGCGCGCGCCGGCGCCGCCGCGGCCGGGGTCGCGGGGGCGCCGCGGCTGAGCACGCCGAGGCCACGACGGCACCCTCCGCGAGAGTTCGTCAGCCTCGACAGATGCGGGTAGCCTGCAGAGACGGCTGCTGCGGAGGAGAAGAAGCCACGACGTACCGCGATCACATCGTCTCGGATCCCGCCGTGTGCGGCGGACGGCCGGTGATCCGGGGCACCCGTGTCCTCGTTCGAACGATCCTGTCCTACCTTGCCAACGGATCGCGGGGGGAGGAGATCCTCGGTGAGTTCCCGAGCCTGATGGAGGTGGACGTGCGTGCCGTCGTGGCGTTCGCGGCCGCCTCGGCGAGCGAGGATCTGCTCGCTCCGACCTTGATCCCGCCGGAGATCAAGGTCGCGTGAGGCTCAAGCTCGACGCGAATCTGCCTCGGTCTGCCCGGGACCGACTCGTCGCGCCGGGGCTCGACGTGGACACCGTACTGGACGAGGCGCTCGGCGGCCGCGGCGACCGTGACGTGTGGCTCGCCGCTCAGGCAGCGGGCCGGGTGCTGGTGACCCAGGATCTCGACTTCTCCGACGCTCGGCGCTTCGAGCCCGGTTCCCACCACGAACTGGTCCTCGATCGTCTCCCCGACGCGGAGCATTGGCGCATCGGCGACCATCTGGTCGCGTGGTTCTCGAGCGTCGAGGCGCGCTCCTGGGATCGCTGCTTCTTCGTCGTCACGGCGAACAAGGTGCGCCTCCTGCGGCCTTCGGCGGCGGACGACGGGTGACGGCGGGGCTGGCGAGGAAGCTGTCGTCCTCGCAGCGCACCAGGGCGCTCTCCGGCGCGGTCGCGGCCGGGACCGCGGGGTGCCGCTGTTGAGTACGTGGTGGCGCGTCGCGACCCCAGGCGTGCGCTCAGCGCACCGAAGGTCGCTCCGCCAGGGTGACCGGGAGCGGGACCAGCCGACGTGCCGCGGCCCGAAACCAGAATGGACGAGAACGCCCGCGAAACCGACGCCCGGCTGCCACGAGCACCTCGACTTGCGCAAATTCCCCGAACTCGCACGAACTTGGAATCGACGACGGCCTCGAATTCCATCTTGACCCCCCCCCCCCCCCCCGCCCCCGCCGGGAGCCCCGCCCGCGCCTGAGGCCGCGGAGGGGCGCAGCGG
>CAYVRP010000129.1:10359-17444 GCA_964454025.1 uncultured Polyangiaceae bacterium
CCCCCCCCCCCCAAAATCCCCACCCCCCCCCCCGCCGCCCACCCCCCCCCCCCCCACACACCCAACCCCCCCCCCCCCCCCCCCCGGTCTAGACGTAGGCTCACCACGCGGCTTGGGGGCCGTGAAGGCGCCCCGGCTGGAATGGAGGGGCCAGCGGGCGCATGGCACCTCGACAGGGAGCGGGCCGGGGCTCGGGGGGCGGAGCGCCCCTCGACGCCTTCGACCGCGGTCCCGACCGGTAGCAGAAAGGAAGGGATGACGGATGTCGAACAGCTTCGCACACACTCGCCGGACGACGGCGCTTGGGGTCGTCGCCCTGGCCGTTCTCCTCGCACCGGTGGCGGCCGCCCAGGACTGGTACGTGTACCCTGGCGCGCCGGACGGAGCCGGCGGGTACGTCACTCCCATGGACAATCCCGTCTTCCACGGCGCCATTCAGCTAGGCCCGTCCGAGTACGCACTCCGAGAGGCAGACGACCACTGGGGGTACAGCCACTTCGAGCTCCAGACCTTCGCCGACTGCCCGCCGACCGACCCCTTCTGCGTCGCCACGTTCGTTCGCAGTGACGAGGGCGTCCTCAACGCTTGGCCGACCCAGGTCGGCTACTGGCAACCGGGCAACGTGGTACCCGTCGAGGTCCACGGGCTGCGGCGCGGCGCCGCGCCGGCCCAATTGCGCATCGACAAGGCCGCCCGCGACGGCACCATCACCACGGCCGGGACCGTCCAGGTCCGCCTGGATCCCGAGACGATCATCGTCCCCGTCAACGTCGTCGTCGTCGAGCCGACCGCCGACATCAGCGAGAACCTCCGCTCCTACATGCAGCGGTACTGGGAGGACGTGACGTACTACAAAGCCCTGTTCGACGACGTCTGGTCGCCCGATCTCACGCGCATTTCTGAGCCGGGTGGCCTCCTGAACGCCATCGAGGGCGACTGGTACGCTTACACCCACCGCTCGACACTGGACCCTACCGGCGATTTCCATCTGGTGGATCCACCCCGGGGCTATGACTTCATTCGACCCGACGACGTGTTCGTGCAGTGCGGGATCCAGTTCCGGCTCGCGAGCGTGGTCGTCGTCGACGAACCCGACCCCGCCGCGGTCTTCTTCACCAAAGACGGCACCTGGGGAGGAGAACCATACTGCAATAACCTCAAGCAGTTTGAGTTCTACAGCCACTGGAAGGGCCGTGCGGCGACGGTACCTACCGAGGTTCGGTGGGGAATCTTCAACACGAACGCGGTCACCGTGGCCTTCTCACCGTACCATCAGGCGCTCGGATGTGGCAAAGATAAGGCAGCGGCGTTGACAGATCAAAACCTGCACATCTCAGCTATTGGAGTGGCCATGGGGAATGTGTCAAGCGCACGACTCGTACTTGCTCATGAGCTCGGTTGGTCACTCGGGTTCAGTAGCAATCTCGAGGGCCATCCATCCTGCCCAAACCTCATGTGCCAGGGCACGGAGACCCCGCACATCCCGCACTGCGAAACCCGGGACGGCGTGCCGCTCGCCAGTCTGCCGTTCAATTGCACCCCGGGAGTTAACGAGGAGGACGTAGCCGGCAGTTGTGACCAGATGCGTTCGGGGGCCCGCAGCGTGGCCATCGCGGCCGAGGTCCCGATCCCCATGGAGCCCAAGGCTCCGGCGCCGATTCCTGGCGGTGTCGGCAGGTCGGTGGAGTGGTGGTCGAGCGACGGGCTCCTGGCCTTCGATGAAAGCTCCTTCACGGAGGGGACGGCGTCGCTCGAGGCGTCGGGCTCTGGCTACCGGGTGGTCGAGAGCCCCAGTTTCCGCACGGCGGACTGGCTGAAGGTCGGCAATCGCCTGAGCGTCGACGTCCTGGTTCGCCCGGAGCAGCCGAACCCCTACTGGCTGGGTAGCCTGGATCTGTTCGTCGACGTTCCTGCCGCGGTGATCTACAACGTCCCCATCGGGCATCGGGAGCTCACTGGACTCGAGGTGGGGGTGTGGCACACCCTGGAGTTCGACGTCGGCGAGGACGTGCAGGAGGCGTTCCTGGGTGACTATCCGGATGGCCTGCTGCGGATCGCTGTCAACACGCCCTGGGGCGCCCCGGGGGTATTGCTCGACAACCTCCGGTTCACGGGGGAGCTCATCGACCGGACCGTGACGCACCAGGGCCCGAGCAGCGGGGGTACGACTAACCCGGTATTCAGCTTCGACACCGCTTCGGACTGGAGCTCGACCACGGCCGACCTTCGGGCGGAAGGGACCGAGATCACTCAGGGGACCGCCTCGCTTGGGGTCCTGGCCAGCGGATATGCGGAGATCTCGAGCCGCGCGTTCGACCCCGCGGAGCTCGGGGCGGTGAGCTCCGTGCTGAGCGTGGACGTGTTCGTGCCCGACGAGCAGCCGAACCCCTACTGGATGGGCGCGCTCCAGGCCTACGCGACCTGTCCGGCCGCTGGGATCTACGACGCCTATCTCGGTCAGCAGGACCTCACGTTCCTCTTCCGTGGGGAGTTCAACACGGTGGAGTTTCCTCCGCTCCCGCCGGAGGTCGTCGCGGCGTTCAGCTCTCCGGGTCAGGCCTGCTGGTTCAAGCTCGCGCTCAACGTGAACGAGGGGTCGGGCGAGCATCTCTTGGACAACCTCGCGTTCCGGTAGTAGGCACCCGGAGTGATGTCCGCCCGGGGTGCCGCCGCGATCGCTCTGGCTCTCGTCACCGCGGGTTCGGCCGTCGCCTGCGGTCGGTCGGACCTGGGTGACGAGGGCGCCCGGGATCGGCAGGTCGGGTCGGACGGGGCTACTGGCTCTCTCGAGGGTGGCTCCGTCCCGACCTCGCCCTCCCAGTCCGGAGGGGGTGGGGAGGGGAGCTGCACGCCGGCCTGGCGTCTCTGCACCGCACGCGAGGACTGTTGTTCCGGGATGTGCGTCTTGGACGTGTGCTGGGAGTGCCGGGGACCCGGCGAGAGCTGTCGAAGCGACGGCCATTGTTGCTCCAACTTCTGCCTCCCGGAGGGACGCTGCAGTTGCTCCATCTATGGCAGCGAGCTCGGCGTGTGCAAGACGGACTCCGACTGCTGCTACACCACCTGCGATCCTGAGACATCGATATGCCGACCGCAATGACGAATCGGTACTCGGCCCTTGGGCTTGGCCGCCCCTCCAGCCGCAGCTCGGCGCTCCTGTTCGCGTCGCTGCTCCCGATCGCCTGCGGGGGCGCGGCCGAGGGGCCCCCGGAGGTGTCGGTCTTCGAGAGCAGGGCCGTGGACGATATCGACGACACGGTTTCGCTCTTCGTCGTCGATGACCGCGAGGACGCCGCGGCCGAAGAGCTCCGGCGCCGCTACGCGGACGACTTCGTCGAGGCCTTCGCCGGCGCCTCGGCGGCCTCGGGGTGCGATCCGGCGGGGTGGAATCGTATGCACCAGTTCGTCGTCGTCGCGTACCCCTCCAGCGACGGGGACGCCAGGCTCGTCGGGCCCTCGGACCGGCCCGAGCTCGCGATCGACACCGGGCTCGTCACCGAGGAAGCCCTGGCGGCGTGGGGCGAGGCCGTGCACAGGGCGCTGACGGAGCCCCCGCCCCCCGTCGCCCCGGCCCCCGCGCTGCTCTCCACCCTGTTCGACACGGCGACGCTGCTCGCGGGGACGCGTGCGCCGGAGTCGGCGGCGGAGGACGCGCTCGTGCAGTCCGTGGCGTCGACCGTGCGGCTAGAGTGGAGGCTGCTCGCGGCGACCGAGGACGCGAGCCCGGGCGAGCCGGAGGACTACGTGCTTCAGGCGTGGGAGCCCTTGGGTCGCTTCCGTGATGTGGGCCCTGCGGACGTCCTAATGCCCGCCGTCGGGGGCGAGGATTGCGGTATCGACTGTCCGGTGACCCCGCGCTTCGAGGCGTGGCGGCAGGCACTGGGATCGTACCTGCCTCGGTCCTGGCGTCCTGGGGATGAGGGCAGCCTGGTGTCGCGACTGGTAGGAGGGCGCTGTTCCAACCGCTGCCTCGATCTGCCGCCGAAGCTCCGGAGCGGTCCCTTCTCCTGCCGGCTCTTCGTGACGCCGCGCGAGCCGGGGTGTCCCGAGTCGCTGGGGTGGGCCGCTCCGGACCCGCCGGTGTCGGGGGAGGAGCCGCTCTGCGAGGTCCGCCTGCTCGAGGGCGCCGCCCGGGAGTCTTGCGAAACGGATCTGTTCTGCGCCGATTGCGAGCCGGGCTACTGCTTCCCGCGCGTGGCCGAATGGGGGACTCACTGCGAGGAGCAGGGACTGCCCGCCTGGCCGCGCGTGGTCGCCGGCGTCGGGCCGAACGAGCTCGAGGAGTTCCGGCTCGTATGCGAGGCGGATCCGTAGGTGAGCCGGGACCGCCGCGCGCGGCGGCGCGGTCGCGGCTGCTCGTCCCGCTCGAGCTGGCGCAGGGGTCGTCGAAGAAGGCTCGCTCGCACCCACCCCGGAGACACGCCAGCGGAGGTCAGGCTTCAGCGCTCGCGAGAAATGACCCGGGTGTGCTCGCCAGAAGTGGCCCGGGGTGGATTGCGCTCGCGGGAAGTTGACCGGGCCTTCGGGCGAGGTGGGCGGCAGGGGGATGGCGAGAAAGTAGCGGTGGGGGCAGCTGGCCGGGCACCATGCCCGGATGACATCAACAGACCTCCACCGCTGCGTGGAGTGTAACTCCGCCTTCGTTCCGGATCCAAGAGTTGGTGCGCGGCAGGTCACCTGCGGGGCCGAAGCCTGCCAAAGGGCGCGGCACGCGGAGCAGTGCCGGGCGTGGCGGAGGGCCAATCCTGGGGCGCGGGAGGAGCACTACCGGGACGCGGTCGTGCCCTTCCGGCAGCGGCAGCCGGACTACCAGGTCCGGTGGCGATGGGGACGGCGACTGCGCGAGATACGAGAGCAGATGGGGCAGTTCGGAGGGGCGGTGCTCAGGGCGCTTCGGTCGCTGGCAGCTGGCGCGAAGAAGCTTGCCGCGCGTGCGGTCGGAGTCGTGCAAACCGGTGTTCTTGCTGGGACTTCCCTGGAGCGCGCGGTGGCCGCTGGAGCTCACGGAAGACGACGACAACGGCTGCGTGGGCATGGATCACTTCGTCGCGGAGAAGTCTACGCGGCTCTTCTGGAAGGAGGAGGGCCTACCGTGGGAGCTCGTCCAGCGGACGCACGAGTCGGAGGATCACGACTCGGAGGTCCCTGGCTGGTCCAAGTCGGAGAAGCTGACGCAGGACTGGTTCTTCGCGACCTGCTTCGGCACGCTCGTGCGGCGCCTCGAGAAGGAGTCCGGATCGAGCTGAGTGGCACTCGACCCGTCAAGACGCCAAGCCGGCGCGCGAGCCCCCCGCTCGCGCGGCTCCCCAGGAGCCGGCGCTCCGCAAGCGCGAGCGCACCTCGAAGTCCGTCGTCCGTTGGCTCTTCTCGCCGTCCGAGCCGCGCGAGCTCGAGCTCGGGCGTCGTGAGCTGGCGCGGCCCGTCAGCGAGAAGGAGGAGGAGCTCGTGTGCTGGCAGTGAGCCTCCGCGAACGAAGCCGGGTGGTCGTATACTCCCGGGGTGACCGCGCGCTCTCCTTGGCCCTGGCTCCCCGCGTCGGGTCGCGGCTGGCGGGGTGCCGTCGGGACCGTGGGGGTCGCGCTGGTCCTCGCCTGCGGCTCACCGCCGGAGGTCGCGACCCCGCCTGCGGTCGCGACGGCCGAGGTGGGCTTCATCGAGGTCGCGGCGGACACCTACACGTTCGGCGACACGACCCTCACCAGCCCGCCGGCGCGGCTCTTCTACGACTACCAGCCCGCGGCGCGCGACGACGGCACGGCCCCGCTCCTCCTGGTCACGGGGGGCGGCCCCGGCGCGGCGGTGCTGCTCCTCGCGCTGGACACCGCGCCGTTCGGGGTGACGGCACGAGTCGAGGAGGGACTCGCGCTCGGCGCGCACGCCGCGCCCTTCACCGATCTCGGCCACGTCCTGTACGTCGACGCGCGCAACGCCGGGTACTCGTACGCGATCACCACTGACCCGAGCGCGCCGGAGGCGCGCGTGGCGGGCCTCGGGGCGGCGAGCTCGAACGTCTTCCGCGACGCGGCGGACGTGCTCACGGTGCTGCTCGCCTTCTTCGCGGAGCACCCGGCGCTCGCCGACCGTGAGCTGTACCTGGTGGCGGAGAGCTACGGCGGCGCCCGCACCGCGGTGCTCGTCGACCTCTTGCTCGGGGCCGGCGAGCGGCCGGGGCGGTCGGGGCCGTTCGCGTCGGAGGGGCTCGCCGTGGCGCTCGGCCAGTCCCCGAGCGCGGGGCGCGACGCGGCGGCGTGGCGGCGCGAGCTCGGCGCGCAGGTCGGCGGGCAGATCCTGCTGCAACCGATCCTCGCCGGAGCGCTCCAGGACGCGGTCACCGGCGAGCTCTTCGAGCAGAAGGGCTCCATCCTCGACACGATCGCCGCCGAAACCGGGGTCCCCTACGTGCGCTGCGCCGAGCGGGAGCCGCCGTGCGAGCCCTTCGCCAACGCGGAGGCCTTCCTGGCCGCCGCCGGTCGGAGCCAGTTCGACCACCGCGCGCCGACGAGCTGGCTCGACGAGCTGCTCGGCGAGGCCGGCTCTCTCGGCGGCGACGTGGAGGCCGCCGCCGCCACGCTCGGGGTGCCGGTTCACGCCCTCGTCGCCGCGCTCCGCGACCGCGCGCCGGGCGCGTTCCGCTACGCCGGGGAGGCCGCGCCGGCGGGCGGCACGCTCGCGGCGGAGCTCGGGCCGCTCCCGCCCTGGGACGCATGGTTCACGCCGCTCAACCGCGACCTGCTCGACGCCTTCTGGGCCGCGGAGGTCCGCGACCTCGACGCGCATGCCGACTCCACGGCGCTGCCCGGACTCTTCGTGGAGAACCTCCGGTCGGTCCCCACGCTGGTCACGCGCGCCCGGTACGATTTGCGCGTGTACGCCCCGGCGCTCCCCGGGGTACTCGCGCGGCTGCCCGGGGTGCTCGCGGTGGCGGAGCGGGGCGAAGACGCGCTCGCGGTGACCCTCGAGGACGGCGCCGAAGTCACGCTCCGCGCGCCGCGGTTCGAGGCGAGCTCGCATGCGATCGCTCGCGACGAGCCGGAGGCGCTCACCGGCGTGATCGGGGGATGGATGGCGGGGATGGGAGGGGTTGG
>CAYVRP010000130.1:0-16335 GCA_964454025.1 uncultured Polyangiaceae bacterium
TGCCGACGAGGAGGTTGAAGTACTTGCGCCCCACCGGGAGCTCGGTCCGCTGGAAGCCCTTGGCGTAGGCTGACCATACCGGCGTCGAAGACCTCGAGCTTGATGCCTCGGTCCTTCATGGTCAGGGCGAGGCGCTCGACCATCTCGATGGAGTCGACGCTCGGCCCGGTGAAGAAGTGGAGCGACCCCAGGGTGAGGCTGGTCCTGTCCGGCTTCGCGACCCCGGGGAGTGCAGGACCTCGGCGCGCTGTGCGAAGCCCCTCCAGTCGCGGCCCGGAGTCGTGACGCAGCAGATCATCGCCCGCCGCTCCCGTCGGATGGTGGTGACGATCCGCTCGTACAGACGAGCGTCGGGGGTCGGCTCGCCGCGCTCGTCACGGGCGGCACGTGCACGATCCTCGTCCCCGCGTCGAAAGCCCGGACGGCGTCGGCGACGATCTCGTCGGGGTGCCACCGGACCTGGTGGTTGCTGTACCTGGTTGGCACCATCCCAATGAGGGATGGTGTTGATCACGAGCGACGGACAGAGGGCCAGCGGGTGGGGATCGGTGGTCGCCACGAAGGCGTTGCGGCGCGCCCCCCGGGCGGGTCGCAGGCGCATCCAGTCCTCGAGATCCATCTCCAGGGTGGTCGAGCAGTCAACGTCCGAGAGGCTGAAGTCGCAGAGCTTGTTCAGCGTACCGAGCTGGCGATAGTCGTAGTGCTTCTGGTACCAGCGGATCGTCTCTGTCCGGTCGGCGTTGGTCACCGCCATCTTGACGCCTGCCGCCTACATGGCGGCGAGCCAGGGCGTCCGGGGGCGCCTGGCCGAGTCCGAGTCCCGCGAACTCGGGCAGGATTCCGAGCCAGGTCGTCTTCGCTTTCGTCGCCGACAGGAGGCGGTCGCCGGCGGCGCCCGCGACGCGCTCGGAGACGCGGGCGACGAAGAAGCGAGGCAGATGGAGCTTCTCCCTTGCCGGGGACGGGACAGGGTGCATGTTCCAGGGCCTCATGACCTCGAGGATCGCCGCCCGATCGTCCTGAGACGCCCGCTCGATCGTGAGATGGGCCCGCCTAGTTGGCTTTCCGGGGTGCCGGCCGAGTGGGTCGAGGAGCGGACCGCCAACGGGATCGAGTGCCATGGGCAAGCGCCGCCGCTGCAGGCGGGGAGCCCGTCGCGTGGCCGGCGGCGTCGTGGTACCGTGCGCCCTTGCGCGGGTAGGTCGCCCGCGCACCGGGGAGGTGACCCGGCCCCCCTCGGTCGTCGCTCCATGCTGCACATGCGTCCCGTGCCGCCGAGGATATCCCGCGACGTTGCCTCGAGCCGCCCGATCCGGTGCCGGGAGGGCATCAGTCGGAGGGGGGCGGGGGAAATCTGAACCGTTCCCCCTTCGCTGCTGCGACTGCCATACAGGACTGGAACGTGCGCGCCGCCACCCTCGCTCGTCGTTGTCAGACGCCCCTGGCCGTGGTGGGTGGCGGCGGCCGTCCCGACACGAGCGACGGGGAGCTCGCTCGGGGTCTGATCGCCGGCGAGTCCTGGGCCATCGCGGAAACCTGGCAGCGCTTCGCGCCCATGGTGATCATGATGGCGGAGCGCTGCCTGGGCTCGAAGTCCGAGGCCGAGGACGTCGGACAAGAGGTGTTCTACCGGGTGTTCCGCAAGGCGAGGACACTGCGGGATCCCGACGCGCTGCGCAGCTTCGTCTACTCCTTCGCGGTGCGCGCGCTCCGGACCGAGCTCCGCCGGCGAAAGGTGCGGTCCTGGCTCCTTCTGGATCGGCCGGAGCTGCGCGCGGAGGGTGGTCACCGGACGCCGGACGTCGAGTCACGGGATCTGCTGCGGAGGTTCCACGTCCTGCTCGATCGACTGGCGCCGCGTGATCGACTGGTGTTCGTCCTCCGGCGCATGGAAGCGATGACGGTGGAGGAGATCGCCACCCGGATGGAGATCTCGGTGTCCACGGTGAAGCGATCGATGGCCCACGCCACGGACCGGCTGTCACGCTGGATCGACGCTGATCCCGAGCTGTCGGGTCTGCTGAACGGGAAGCGGTGGGAAAGATGACGACGGGGGCGGAAGGACCGAACGGTTCGGCGGCGCTCGCGTCGCTTGCCGCGCTGGGGCGCGACGGCGCGCGACCGCCCACGCGGGCGGAGCTCGATCAAGGGCTGAACGCGCTCTACTCGCGGATCGCGGCGGACCGGGTTCGCCGGCGGGCCGTGGCTCGCTGGTCGCTGGTCGGCGCGGCCGCGGTGGCGGCGGCCCTGCTGGTCCTGCAGATCGCCGCGTTCTCCGGCCGGCGCGCGGCCATTCCGGAGCGGCTCACGCTCGCCTACGAGATCGAAGGGGGCCGCGTTCTCGAAGGCGGCTACCTGCGCGAGTCCGGCCACGCGGGCATCCGGCTGAGGTTCAACGAGGGGAGCCGGTTCCAGCGCATGCCCGGGACGCGCGGGCGGTTGCGGGAGGTCGACCGGGGGGGGGCCCGCGTGGCCATCGAGGACGGAACGGCCTCCTTCGAGGTTACGCCCAGCAGCGACCGGAAGTGGCTGGTGGAGGTCGGTCCATTCCTGGTGACTGTCAAGGGGACCGCGTTCACCGTCTCCTGGGATCCCCCGAGCGAGCGCTTCGAGCTCGTGCTGCGGCGGGGCGAGGTCGAGGTCAACGGGCCCGTGTCGGGTGGGAGCCTGGCGCTCCGGGCTGGACAGCGGCTGGTCATCAGCCTGGCCAGAGGGGAGACGTTGATCACCGAGGAGCAGCGCGCGGAGTCCGTCGTCGACCCCTCCGGCGTCCCTGCCTCCTCTGCCGCTCCGTCCGCCGCGCCGGGGCCCTCGGCGACCGTCGCTTCCTCGGCCTCCGCGCGGGGTGCTGGCGCCCGTCGCTGGACCGAGGCCCTGGCGCGCGGGCAGTGGGATCGGATCCTCGAGGACGTCGAGCATGCGGGCCTGGAGGCGACCCTCGACGGGGCCACCAGCGAGGAGCTGTTCGTGCTCGCGGACGCGGCCCGCTACCGGCGCCGGGCCGATCTGGCCCGGGCTGCGCTGCTGGCTGCGCGCCGTCGCTTCCCGGGGTCACCGCGCGCGCTCGACGCGGCCTTCCTGCTCGGGCGTGTGGAGGAGTCGGGGGGGGCCGGGGCCGCGCGTGCGGTCGTGTGGTACGACGAGTACATCACCCGGGCACCGGCGGGGCCCTACGCCGCCGAGGCCCTGGGACGGAAGATGACCCTCATCAACGAGCTCAGCGGCCCCGCGGCGGCCCGGCCCCTCGCCGAGGAGTATCTCCGGCGCTTCCCCAAGGGCAGCTACGCCGGACCGGCCCGCGCCTTGCTCCGTGGCCCCTAGCGGGTGCTCGTGGTTCGCGCGCGACGGGCAGTCCTCCTGGCGGCTTCGCTCCTGTGGGCGACGACGGGACATGCCGGCACGGTCGCCATCGTGCGGCCCCCGACCGCGACCTGCGACTGTAGCGAGACGCTCTCTCGCCTCCACGGGGAGATGCTGTCCGTGGGGCTCGAGGTCCGGGTGATCGACCGCCCGGCGGGGGGCGATGGGGGCGAGGCCGCGACGCGAGCCTGGGTGGGGGAGGTGGCCGCGGAGAACGGCTTTGACGCCGTCATCGAAATCGTCGGGGACGCCGCCCCCATCGCGGTCGACGTCTGGGTCATCGAGCCGTCACCGCGGCGTCTGGAGCTCTCTCGGGTGGCCCTCGATCCGGGGACGAGGAACGCCGCAGAGCGGCTCGCGATCCTCGCCGTCGAGGTTCTGCGGTCGACCTTCCTCGAGCAGGAGATGGTGGCCCGAGAACGCCTCGCGCCCCCCGCCGCAGCCACGGCGGCGCCGCCGCCGCGGCCGGTCGAGCCGGAGGTGACGGAGGAGCCGGCGTCGCGCGGCGGGCGTTTCGGCGTCGAGGTGGGCGGCGCGGCCCTCATCGGGCTTCAAGGGGTGGGGCCGGCACTCATGCCCCTCGCCCGCCTCGCCTACTCGGCGCGGCCCTGGTTCGTGGTGCAGGCGGCCGTAGCCGGCCTCGGGAACCGCCCCACCGTCGCCACGGAAGCCGGCCACGCGCGGGTGGCGCAGCAGATCGGGATGCTGGGCGTAGGCTACCGGTTCGGTCCGGCGCGGTGGTTGTGGCCGTTCGTCGTGATCTCGTCCGGCGCCCTGCGCACGGCCGTCGAGGGTTCGGCCACGGCGCCCGCGCAGGGGCACACCGCGGAGCAGTGGTCAGTCCTGGTGGACGGAAGCCTGGGAGCGGGGCTCCGCCTGTCCGAGCGCTTCTACGGCACCGTGGCGGCCCACGCGCAACTGGCCGAGCCGTACGTGGCCATCCACTTCGCGGACGAAGTCGTCGCTACCAGCGGGCGCCCCAACCTCGCCGTGACCATGACCTTCGGTGGCTGGCCATGAAGGAGCGCAGCGGGGCAGGGCCGATCGTGGCGCTGGGCGTCGTCCTCGGTAGCGGCGGCTGTGGCCGGGCCGACCTGTACGCCATCACGAGCGATGCCGCCGACTCGGGCAGCGGCGGGCGCTCCGTGGTCGAGCCCGCCATGGGTGGGGGCGCGGGTCGCGCGGAGTCGGCTTCCTGCCCATCACCCGTGCTGCCGCCGGGCGACAGGAGCCTGACGTTGCAGGTGGGCTCCGTGAGCCGCAGCTACGTGCTGCACGTCCCTTCGACCTATGACGGCAGCCGGGCGGTACCGCTGGTGCTCGACTTCCACGGGATCGGCAGCACGGGTTGGGGCGAGCTCGCGAGCTCGCCGTACCCCGCCGTGACCGACCCGGAGGGGGTGATCATGGCGTTCCCGGATGGTCTGGTCGGTCCGATCGGCACCGGCTGGAACATGGGGCCATGCTGCGTGGCCGACGTCGACGACCTAGCCTTCGCGCGGTCCCTGGTGACCGAGATCCGGGGCCAGGCCTGCGTCGATCCCACTCGCGTCTACGCCGTCGGCGTCCTCACCGGCGGTGGGATGGTCTACCACCTCGCTTGCCAGGCTGCAGACGTGTTCGCCGCGGTGGCGCCCGCCGCGTTCGACCTCCTGGCGGAGACCGCCGACGACTGCCGACCTTCACGCCCCATCACCGTCATGTCCTTCCGGGGCACGGCGGACACCCACGTGGGGTACGAAGGTGGCGCGTCTTCCCTGGTCCCCGGGATGCCGATCACGTTCCTCGGCGCCGAGGCGACCTTCGCGCGCTGGGCCGAGATCGACGGTTGCACCGGGGCGGCTACGGCCCCGGACGCCAACGGGTGCTCCTCGTACTCGGGTTGTCCGGGCGGGGTCGAAGTGATCCTCTGCACCAAGGAGGGAGGGCGCGAGGAGCCCGGCGATGCCACCCTGGCCTGGCCGGTGCTAGCGCGCCACGCGCTCTGACCGTTCCGGCGCGCTACGGTCGGACGAGCTTGAACGCGTGCACCCAGTCGTTGCGGAGGAGCCCGGGGATGCACCAGAGGATGCAGAGCGGCTCGATGGCGCGCGCGCCCGCGGCCGGCCCCATGTCCTCCGCTGCCCAGCCGAACGCCGCGAGCAGCTCGGTGACCGTGCGCTTCGCGGCGGCGTCTTCGCCAGCGATGAACATCGTCGGGGGCCCGCCCGCGACCTCGGGGTCGACCATCAGGGCGCTGCCGACCGAGCTCCACGCCTTCACGAACCGAGCGGCGGGGAACCGCTCCTGGAGCGCTTCCATGAGCGCCTCGTTGGGGCACGTGAAGAAGCGGAGCACCGGGCCATCCGGCGGGACCTCGGCAATCGGGTTGGTCACGTCGACGACGATCTTCCCCGCGATGGCGTCCTCCCCCGCGAGTTCGAGCGCCGCCCGGGCCGCCGTCCCCTTGACGGCGAGCACCACCAGCTCCGCGAAGGCGGCCGTTTCGGCGAAGGTGCCCGCGCGAAGTTTCGCCTCCTCGGCGAAGGTGCGGAGCTTGTCGGGATCACGGCTCCCGATCCGCACGTCGTGACCCTTCGCCCGGAAGCCCCGAGCCAGCACCTGCGCCACCTGACCGGATCCCAGTATGCCCACCTTCATCGGTGTCGCGCTCCCGATGGTAGGGGTCATGGGACTCGGGTGCGTCGGCGTCGAGTCGGCGCCGGCGAAATCGCGGGGATCATCGGCCCCCGTTGCTGCTCCGCGCGGCCCGCTACTGGGGTCGAGCCGTGCGCGGGCGCCGGCGCATCGGGTGGAGGACCAAGAGCGCGATCAGGCCGAGGAGACCCGCGGCGTCCGAACCCATGCGCCGGCCGGCGACGCGACAGCCGCAGCCGCTGTCGTCCGCCGCGGCGCCCGTGTCTGTCGAGTCGGCGAAGACCCCGCCCGTGCCGGTTGCTCCGCCGGAGGTCGGGACGCCGCCGGTCGTGGTGGCCCCGCCCGCGGGAGCGGTTCCGCCGATCGCGCTTCCGCTGCTTCCGCTCGCGCCGCCCGTGCCGGTCGCCCCGCCCGTGCCTGGCACGCCGCCGGTCGCGGGGCTGCCGCCCGTGTCGAGGGCGCCACCCGAGCCCGAGCTGCCGCCGGTCGCCGCCCCGCCCGCCGGCGGCACGCCGCCGCTCTCGGGGGCGCCGCCGGTCGTCGTCCCGCCTGCCGTCACGCCGCCGGTCGTCATGCCGCCGGTCGTCATGCCGCCCGTCGGGGCCCCGCCGCGGCCCCCATCGCCCGTGCCACCGCCGGTCGTGCTGCCGCCGGTGGCACCACCGGTTGCCAGGGCGCCTTCGCCGCCCGTGCCGCCGCTGCTGGCACCACCGGTTGGCAGACCCCCGGTGCCGCCGCTGCACTCGGTGACCTCCGGATCGGTGGGACCGACCTGATCGAGACCCAAGAAAGGGATGACGTAGTCGGCGTCGAAGATCGCGTCGGACGGGCCGTGGTCGCCGCCGAGCGAGGTGAACGCGTCGAGGACCACGTGGCCGCACGCGTTCTCCCAGCGCTGACGGGTGGCCTGGTGAGTTCCGAGCTGGACCGTGTCCGTCGACGTGGGGGTGAGGCTCAGGCCGAGGACGGCGGTCCACTCGTCGATGGCCTCGGTGTGGTTGGCGTAGTCGATGGTGTCGTCGGCGTCGCCGTGGAAGAGCTGCACGCGCGGGCGAGGTCCGGTGTACCCCGGGTACATGGCCTCGACGATGGCGCCCCACTCCTCCGGGGTGTGCACGACGGCGCCGCCCGCACAGGGGGCGCTCCAGCCGCCGTCGGGGTTGCTGACGGCCCAGCAACCCGCGGGAACCCCGGCGAAGGCGGAGCCGGCCTTGAAGACGTCCGGGTACAGCGCCAGCAGCGCCTCGGTCATCATCCCGCCGGAGGAGTCTCCCATCACGTATACGCGCTCGGGGTTCGCGCCGTGCTCCCTCAGCGCGTACGCGACCATCTGGGCGATGGCCTGCGTGTCGCCGCCGCCGTCACGGGTGAGGGCCTTGGACGACCCCACGTCCCAGCAGCGCCCGCTGCCGTCGGCGTTCGCAGCCTGCGGGACGACCATGATGAACCCATACTCGTCCGCGGCCGCCACGATGCCGCCGCCTTGCGCCTGCCCGAAGACGGCGGCGGCCGAGCCGCCGCAGAAGTGCACGAGCACCAGGAGGGGAGGGTTCTGCGGCAGGTGGTCCGGCACGTACTGGTACATGCTCACGGTCGAGGGCACGCCGCTCGCGCCCCAGTCGCTGACGGGCTGGAGGGAGGCCGCCGGCGAGGGCGTGGCGAGGAACAGCCCCGGCAACAGGGCCCAGATCGAACGCGCGAACGGGGATCGAGGGTTCATGAGGGAGCCGCTCAGAGTCTGTCGCTCGCGCCGAGGCCTCAGCAGGGGCGGATTTTCTCCCCCGCCCGCATCGCCGCCGCTCGCGGCAAAAAGCTCCCGTCGTCCTGGATCAGGGCACCTTCGGCCATGCGTCGCAGCAGCGTCCATGGTCGGGCCCGGCGTACGCCGGGGCTGCCGCGGAGGCGCGGTTGCAGCCGTCACATCGATGGCCTCGGGGCGCAGCGGGCGCACCGAAGCGGCAGCGGAGCTTGGCGGAGGCGCCGTGGCCGGCGGCCACCGCTACGGATACCGCCTCAGGCAGCGCCAGCGCGCGCGGTGCGGCTCGCCGAGCTCACGCTCGAGGTGAGCCTCCTCGGCTCACGGGAGGGTGACCGAGCTCCATCTGGTTCTGGTCGCCGAGGTGGCGGCAGCCGAGGACGACCAGGCCGAGGCCGACGGCCTCGACCGGCTCCACGAGCGCGGTGAATATCGGTCCTGCGTCGAGGACCCGGAGGTCGAAGAAGTAGGCGGCTGGTGACCTTGCCGAGGTCGCTGAGGCTGGTGAGGCTCGCGCGGCCGGCCCGGGCCGTTCGCGCGCCTGGCGCTCGAGACGACGTCGATCGGGTCCACGCCGCCGAAGGTGTCGGCGCTGCGCGATTTCGCGCCGACGAGGGTGCCGATGGTGGCCCAGCCGCTCCGTAGCGCGCGTGATCTCCCTCGTCTCGGCACCGGGTCATGTGAAACGCCTTCGACGACGGGGGGCGGTGCCCGGGGTGACGATGCCGTGCTGGGGCGAGAAGGACGTCTGCAACGGCTGAATGCTGCCGCTGAGGACAGGAGGGTGCGGGACGCCAGGGACGCGCCCGCCCTGGTGCGGGGCCGGGCAGACCGGATCGAACGGCGGCTGGCGACCTGCGAGCGGTCAGCGCCGGGATTGGGCCATCGCGGAGCGCGGAGTCCCGGACGGGCGCCCGGAGCGCCCGACGGGTCGGCGGGGCTTTCGAGGGGCGCCGGCGGCCTTGGGCAATGCCTCGGGAGCGCTGCCGCCGGGGCGCCGGGGGACGAGATCGGAGACTCGATGGAGTGCCGCCTCCGCCAGGCAGAGCACGCGATCGAAACGGCGGAGCCGGCCACCCACTGCCCCGGCGTGCCCGGGTGGCGACGGGATCTGCGGCCAGGACTGCGAGAGCCACTGCGTGCTGCTGCAGCGGCTCTGCGCGGCGCGATTCGATGCCGCCTACGACGGGCTGGCCGCTTGCGCCGCGGCGTGGCTGTCGATCCTGGACCTCGGCGGCTTCACCACCGCCAGCTCGCAGGGTGACTCGCGGCAGTGCCGCCTGTGGCACGTGAGCGCCGCCGCGGTTGCTCCGTCGCTGCACTGCGGGCACGCGGCGCGCGACGCTCCCGGCGTGGCCGCGAGCCCCTGAACCACGGCGGGGTCGGGGCTCCGCCGCCGCCCGGAGGTTGCGAGGCGACGCCCGAGCGCGAATACGGTGCCGTGTGCCAGGGCGATGAGAGTCTCCGGTGGGGGGTGCTACTCTCCCCGGGGGCCTTCACGGAGGGCTGCCGGTGCTCAGGGTCGGGCGCGGCGGTGGCGGGCGACGTCGTGCCCTCCGGAGAAGGGGAGAGTGCCATGAGGATCGCGAGGTTCCGATACCAGGGGGTCCGCGGGTCCGTGCTGACGATGTTCGGGGGCGTGGTCCTGGGCGCTTGTGGCTCGGCCGGGGTCGCTGACGACGACGTCCAGCGCTTGGCGGTTCACGACGGCTCCTTCGGGGCGATCGGAGTCCACGGCGCCGCGCTGAACGAATCGGAGGGGTTGCCCGTGGCGCAGTCCGTCATCACGGACGCGATCGTCGCCATCGCCGTCGCCGAAGAGGGGAAGGGCCCCGCCGAGGTCGGGGTCAGCACCGGCTACCCGCTCTCCGAGTACGCCGGGGACATCACGGGGGGCTGGTGCTCGGAATTCACGTCGTGGGCCTACTGGCGCGGAGGGTGCCCCTTCAGTGATCAGTGGGGAGCCTATCCCTGGATGATCGGGGGGTCGGAGCAGATCCGGGAGTGGTTCCTCGAGCACTCACGATTCGTCCATCAGACGGATCCGGAGTGGGAGACGTACGTGCCTCGACCCGGGGATTACATCCGCTACAACACTTCCGGAGGGGGCCACTCCGGCATCGTGCGCTACGTCGAGGGGACCTCGCTCTACACCGTCGAAGGCAACGTGAACGACGTCGTCATGCTGCGCCGCCTGCGGGACTACCTGACGGCGTACTCGGATCCCACCGACGGCATCGATGGCTTCGGGGTCAATCCTTGCGGTGACCAGGGCGCGGGCGGCGCTGCGGGCGGCGGCGCCGGGGGCGGGAGCGGCGGTGTCGAAGTGAGCGGTGGCGCCGGCGGTAGCGGCGGTGCGGAGACGGGCGGCGCCGCCGGGCAGGGCGAGACGGGAGGCTTGGGCACGGGTGGTCGCACGACCGGCGGCACCAGCGCCGGTGGCTCGACGACCGGGGGCTTCGCGACGGGCGGCGTCGGGACCGGCGGCGAGGTCGGGGCGAGCGGTTTCGCCACGGGGGGCGGGTCCGGCGGTGGCATGTCCACCCAGACGGGTGGAGCCAGCGCCGGCGGGGGGATGGTCCCCTCGACCGGGGGATCGTCGAGCGGGGGCTCGGCGCCCGGTGCGGGTGGGATGACGGCACCCACCGGCGGTTCGCTCGTCAACGGGGGGAGCCCCGCTGCCGGTGGCAGCGGGGCGGCGGGCGCCAGTCAGGGCGGGAGCGGCGAGACTGCGCCCGCCACGGGAGAGGTCACCGCGAGCGGTGGCGGAGCGGATCCGGGGGTCGTCGGGAGCGCTGCCAGCTCGGGGGGCCCGCCGACGTCGGGCACGAGCGCCGTTGCCGCGCCAGGCGCCGACGACGGCTCGACGGCGGAGGACGGAGGTTGCGCGTGCGCGGTATCCGTCGCTGTCGGCGGGTCGGGGAAGGGCGTCGGGATCATCGCGTTGCTTCTCGGCTTGTGCCTCAGGAAGCGGGGGCGCCGGCTGGGGCGCGTGGACTCGAGCCTCGGCTGAACCGGGCCTGGCGAGCGTGCCGCGCGGCTCGAGCCCGCGCTCGGTTTCCTTCGGGGCGAGGACGCCATACCGTGGTCGCTCATGCGGATCCTCTATGGAGTCCCGAGCGAGGGCATGGGGCACGCCACGCGGAGCCAGGTGATCATCGAGCACCTGCTGGGCGCGGGACATGAGGTGCGCGTGGCCACCAGTGGGCGAGCCTACGAGCTCTTGAGCCAGTCGTTTCCGGGGCGCTGCTTCCAGATCGAGGGGCTACACCTGAGGTACGACCGAGGCACCGTGGACAAGGCGGCGACGTTCGCCCACTGGATGGCAAACGCGCCGGAGGGGCTGATCACCAACGTGCAGCAGTACATCCGACTGTGGCAGGAGGAGCTCCCCGACGTGGTCATCTCGGACTTCGAGAGCTTCTCGTACTACTTCGCCAAGCTCCGCGGTCTACCGCTCCTCAGCATCGACAACATGCAGGTCATCAACCGCTGTACGCTCGGGCTCGAGGTTCCGCCGGAGGAGCGAGAGAGCGAACAGCTCGCCAGGGCCATCATCAAGGCCAAGGTGCCCTTCTGTCAGCGCTACCTGGTCACCTCGTTCTTCGATGCGCCCCCGCGCAAGCCCAACACCGAGGTCGTCCCGCCCATTCTGCGGGAGGTCGTCCTGAAGACCCGGGCGGCGCGACTGCCTCCCAGCGAGCACGTGCTCGTGTACCAGACCGCCTCGACTCAGGACGACCTGGTCGCGGAGCTGCTGCGGGTTTCGCGGGAGCGCTTCGTCGTCTACGGGTTGCACCGCGAGGAGGTGGTGGGCAACGTCGTGCTGCGACGGTTCAGCGAGGAGGGCTTCGTGCGGGAGCTTGCCGCCTGTCGGGCGGTCGTCACCAATGGCGGCTTCTCCCTCATCAGCGAGGCGGTCTACCTGCGGCGGCCGATCTGCAGCTTCCCGATCGGCGGGCAGTTCGAGCAGTTCGTCAACGGCGCTGCGGTGGAGCGCCTGGGCTATGGTCGGCGCTTCGCGCGGTTCTCGGCCGACGCGGTGAAGGCGTTCCTCTACGATCTGGACCGCTTCTCCGCGGCCCTGGCCGGGTACGAGCAGGACGGCAATCGAGTCACGCTCGGCGCGGTGGACCGGTTCCTGCGGGACGTCGCGCGGGGAGCGCTGCCCGCGGAGGAGGAGTAGCCGCAGAGGAGGCGGCGGGGTTCGGTCAGCGCGTGCTGGGCGTCGGGGTGGAGGCCGTCACTGGTCGCGGATGCACGACCGTCGTCTCGAGGCGGGGGGACACCGCGCGCGGGTGCCCCGGAGGCAGGCCAGGCGACCGGGCCGGGCGGAGAGGCGCGGCGCGAGGGGGCCGGTCGCGACGGTTCCGGGCGGCGAGCGCCGGGAGCCTTTGCTAGGGTGAGGGGAAGTGGTGGTGACGCGCGAGGTGATGATCGGCGTGGTGCTCGAGTGGCTCGAGGCCGCCTATCAGCTGCCTGTCTTGCGCGGGATCCGCCACGCGGCGCGGGAGCTCGGCATGCGGGTGGTCGCCGTCGTCTCGGCGCTGCCGGACGGTGCGCCCGCGTGGCTCTCGAGGGAGCTCTTCGCGGAGGCGGGCTTCGCAGGGCTCATCTTGCTGCCGCACCACGATCCGAGGTGGGGGGCGTTCGTGCGCAGCCTCGGAGAGACGCCGCTGGTCGCGGTTGCAACCGAGCTCGCAGGAGCGTCGACGGTGAGCGTCGACAACGCTTCCGGGCTCGACGAGCTCCTGCGGCATCTGGCGCACCAGCACGGTTTCCGGCGCGTGGCCTACCTGAGCGGTCCGGAGGGGGACGCGGACGCGCGGGATCGCCTGGAGGCGCTACGGGGCGCGGTAGAGAAGTATGGGCTCGAGCTCGACCCGGCCTGGGTGGTGGCCGGCGACTATCAGGTGGGCAGCGGGCGCCGGGCGGTCCACACGCTGCTCGCCGAGCGGGGCCACGGCATCACGGAGATCGACGTGATCCTGGCCGGCAACGACGCGATGGCGCGTGGCGTCGTCGACGAGCTTGCGGCACGCGGGATCCGGGTCCCCTGGCAGGTGGCGGTGGTGGGGTTCGACGACGAGGCGATGGCGCAGCTCGCGCCGGTACCGCTCACCACGGTGCACCAGCCCCTCCACGGGCTCGGGCGGCGCGCGCTCCAGGAGCTCCTCCGCCGGATGGAGGGCGCTCCGATCGAGCACACCGTGCTGCCGACTGCGCTCGTCGTGCGACGGAGCTGCGGGTGCCTGGAGGGCATGGGGCGCCTCGATCTGTCGGTGGAGGATCAGCGCCGCCGGGGCGGGCGCGGATTCGAGGTGACGGTGTACGAGCGGCGGGAGGCGACGCTCGCGGAGATCCGGCGGACGACGCGGGAGCGGGTGGTGGGCCTGCAGCCGGGCTGGGAGGCGCGCCTCTTCACGGCGGTGGTGGACGAGCTCAAGGGACGAGGCCCGAGCGCGTTCCGCGTCGAGATCGAGGACCTGCTCGATCGAACGCTGGAGCATCGCGGGGACCCCGCCGTGTTCCACGACGTCGTGTCGATCCTCTGGCGGAGCCTCGTCCCCTGCGCCATGGCAGATCCGGGGCTTCGTACCAGCCTGGAGGGGGTCCTGGACGGAGCGCGGCTCGCCGTCGCCCGCGCGAAGCAGCGGGAGCAGGCGAGCGACCTGGAGGCGCACGAGGGGATCGCGGAGGGGGTGGTGGACGTGTGCGTAGAGCTCGCGGCGACGACGAGGCTCGAGGAGGTAATCGAAATCCTGGGGGCTCGGCTAGGGCAGCTCGGCGTGCGGCGGCTGGTGCTGGGCGTCTACCCGAAGGACGGGTCGCGGGACGTGCTGGATCGGATCCTGCTGTTCGACGCGGGCGCCGTGAACGCCGCGAGGGAACGGGTGAAAGCGTCGGAGCTCTCGAGCGCCATCCTGCCCCCCGGAACGCCGGGCGTGGCGCTCCTGATGCCGCTGTACGCGCACGGCGCCGTGTTCGGCGCCGTCGGGATGGTGGTGCATCCGCTGAATTCCTTCGTCTGTCTGCGGATCCGAGCAGCGCTCGGCGCCGTGCTGGATCGGCTGCTCGGGAGCGGTTGAGCGAACGGTGGCATTGCGCTCGGCGCGACACGCCGGGCGTGAGGGGCGGGTTCGCCGTGGGGCCGGAGGGCGAGGCGGCGGCGGCTGGGCGCTGGCGCGGAGCGCCAGGCGCGCTGGTGGGTGCGCGCGAGGACCGGCGAAGGTACCATCGGGTTCGTCCGCCACTCGGCCCGTGCCGCGCTCCGCCCCGCTCCACACCTGGGTCGCCATCGATTTCGAGACGGCCAGCCGCGATCCCGGGAGCGCCTGCGCGGTCGGGGTGGTTCGGTTCGCCGGGGCTCGACGCCGGGAGCAGTGCTGGCTCATCCGGCCGCCGACGCGCCGGTTCATCTTCAGCGATCTCCACGGTATCCGCTGGCGGGACGTCGCGGGTGAGCCGTCGTTCGCCGAGCGCTGGGGGGAGCTCCGCCGGATGCTCTCCGGCGCCGAGTTCATCGCCGCGCACAACGCCGCGTTCGACCGCGGAGTCATGGGCGCCTGCTGCGCGGCGGCGGGGGTGAGGATGCCGGACGCGCCGTGGCTCTGCACGGTGAAGCTCGCGCGGCGGGCGTGGGGCCTCTACCCGACGAAGCTACCCCACGTGGCGCGGTTCCTCGGGGTCGATCTCGATCACCACCACGCCGCCTCCGACGCATCCGTGTGCGCCCAGGCGGTGGTGCGAGCCCTGCGCGAGGGGCGAAACCTCGAGGTGGCGCTGATCTGATGCCGGGGGGGGGCGCCGGGTGAGGGTGCTCAGGCGTCGCCGGCGTAGCACGTGGGCGGCGGCTCGCCCTCCGCTTGGGCGAAGAAGCCGCGGCCTGAGCCGTCGATGACGAGGAACCCACCGCCGCCGCGGCGAACGAGGTCCATCGCCAGGCCCCAGGTCGTCCACGAGCGCCGGCCGGTGAGCTCGAAGAACAGGCAGGGCGCCTGCGCTGGGCATGCCGTGGAGCCGCCGCGGAAGCGACGCTCGAAGACGGCGTCAATCTGGTGACAGATGCGCGTCATCAACCGCTCGGGCCTGCGGAGCGCCTCGTGGACGAAACGGTCCCGGAAGGTGGAGAGGACGAAGCGCTGGGCAGCGGCTTCGATGGCGGATCGCTCGTCCATGGTGGGCAAGAGGTGACCGTCGCATGGTGCGCGCGGCGGAGCGAGAGCCTACCGCGGCAACGAGGGGCGTGACCCCCGCGCTGCGCTGCGGGGCGGTTCCCCCTGACGCCAGGGGAGGCCGGCTTCACTGCGCGGTGTCGGCGGTTCGGTGAGGGGTCGAACGACCGGTGAGAATGGGGGCGGTGCGCCCGGGCGGCGACTCGCCACGGGGGAGAGGCGGCGGGCTGGCCCGGGGGGAAGCCGGGCGGGGCGCGGGTAGCGGACGAGGGGGACGCGGCCGAGCAGATTCACGAGGGGCACGGACCCGCACTCGCGACTGTCGACGGTCACCTCGCGGCGGTCGCCGAGGACGAAGCTGTGGCCGGGGGGCACGATCAGCCCGGCGGTGTTCGGCGCCGGGGGCGGTCGCTCGCTGCCGGCGAGCGCGACACCGCAGAGCCCGATGGCGTCGCGGGGTAGGGCTACGACGCGCCTCACATGGAGCGGTTGCGGTTGGTCGGGGTTGCTGAAGAGGACGACGTCGCCACGGCGCAAGGGGCCGGGCCGTAAGGCGCTCCCGTCGACCAGGATGCGGTCGCCCCGGGTCGAGGGTCGGAGCCATCGATGCGGCGGGGACCTCGAACGCCTCCAGCCGATCCGCGCGCATCGTGGCGGTCCAGCCGAGTGCGCTCGGCCGGGCCAGCAGCGCCAGGACGAGGTAGGCGCAGCAGCGGTCGAGCTCCGGAGGCGGCGCCGCCGTCGGATCCACCGCGGCGGCCCGCGCAGTGCCGACGCCGCCGGCGACGCGGACCGTGGTCCTTGCGCTGAACGTGGAGCTCGTCCAGCGGGGGTCGGCGTACCCTCTTCGCCGCGCTCGGGGCCCGGGGGCGGGCGATCGAGAGCAGCCCGCTTCGGAAGCTGCCGCGGTGGGGATCGAAGCTCGCGAGCGCTGCGCAGGCGGCCCCGAAGGCGTCCTGGGCCTGGCAATGCCAGCGGGCGAGGCCGGCGGCCTCGGCGGTTCCTGGCCCGCTGGTGTCGCTCGATCGTCGGGCCATGGACGTCGAGGTCCCCGCCGAGGACACGCGCGAAGAGCAGCGCGTCTTCGGGCGACATCGGATCGGGGTTCCTCGCGGCTTCGCTCACGGCGAGCGAAACCGGCGAGGCGAGCGGTCGTTCCCCGAAGGTGGGTGGCGGGGAACAATCACGGGATTGCCCGGGGGTCGGCCGCCCAGGCGCAGGGATCGTGCCGGAGGGCGCAGCGCTCGCCCGCGGCGGGTGAGTACACCGGCAGCCGCGGGTGGTGGTGGCGCCGTGTGTGAGGTGTCAGCGCGGCCGCGGGCGGCGCGGCCCCCTCCGCCCGCGCCGCGGCGCCGGGTGCGGTGTGGTCACGCCCCCACGCCGCCGAGCGGGTCGCGGCCCGCGTCC
>CAYVRP010000130.1:16345-17220 GCA_964454025.1 uncultured Polyangiaceae bacterium
CGACGAGGTGACCCGGAAACGCCAGGCGATCGACCGTCTGCTGGAGGAAGGGTTCTTCCGCACGCGGGAAGACGCGCTTCCCTTCCTGATGAGCGGCGCGGTTACCTGCGGCGGCGCGCCGGGGCGCACCGGCGGCCCCCTCGGGCCGCCGGCCGTCGCGCGGGGGGGGGGGGGGCGGGGGCCGCGGGGCGGGGGGGGGCGCGGCCCCGGGGGGCGGCCCCGCGGCGCCGGATGCGTTGTCGTCACTCCCAGACGCAGCCGAGCTGGTCGAGGCAAGCGTCCTCTTCGGCCAAGTCCTCGCACGCCGTCGCCGTGCCCGCGCAGACCCAAGTGCAGCCGACCTGGTCGCCGCAGGTATCGGCGGCGAGGTCCTCGCAGGGTGTCGGGGTGCCGGCGCAAGTCCCACCCCCGGGATTCCCGGTCCACGTGCAGCCGTGTACAGCCGTGCACGCGAACCGCGTGGTCAGGCTGGCGCAGGTCGCTGGAGGAGTCCCGGCGCAGGCAGCTTCCCACGTGCAGTCCGCATCGGCCTCGCAGGTGCCCGCTGTGGTGCGCGTGGAGCAGTCGCCGTCTCCCGTGCAGATGCCGAGAGAGCTGCAGCCGCTCGCCACGGCGCATTCGTCGGGGAACAGCAGGTCGCACGCGAAGGCCGTGCCGGAACAGACCGGGCTCGCGCCGGCCGCGCCGGCCGCGCCGGCCGCGCCGGCCGCGCCGGCCGCGCCCGCGGCGGGGGCACCGGCGGCCCCGGCGACGGGGGAACCTGCTGCACCGGCCGCGCCTGCCGTGCCCCCGGTATCCGGCGTACCGCCGGTTTCGGGGGCGCCGCCCGTCGTGAGGACGCCGCCCGTCGTGAGGACGCCGCCCGTCGTGAGGAC
>CAYVRP010000131.1:0-17201 GCA_964454025.1 uncultured Polyangiaceae bacterium
CTACGATGCAGCATCCGGCATCCCCGCAACGATAGTACTGGCCGCCGCAGTCCGTCATAGCGGTGCAGGCGCCTGCAGTGTCCGCGTTCGCGGGAATGGGTGCGGCGCCGGACCATGGTTGCCTCATGGCGAAGGCGCTCGATGCTGCGCAGTCCGTCCCGCGGGGCAACGGTCGTCGCACCATGGCCCGAAGCAACCTAGAAAGATCACCGCCTTCCCCGAAGACGACAGTCAGGCTCTCACTGTCTGCGGAGCCGCGCAATGAGAATCGCTCCGTCGATCCGGAGGCCGCGTCGGCGGCGATCTGGCGCCCCGCACGTCGCTCCTGAACCGCGGGCCCCGTGCCATCGGGACTCACCTCGTTCCGCCGAATTCCCGATTCTCGATCGATCTCCCGCGGGAGCCCCCGGCCCGGTGGGTGCGTAGGTAGATCGAGCGGAGTCGCCGAGCGGCTCCACGCAGCCTGATTCGTCGGAGTACGCGGAGGGGCGGTGCTCCCAGTTCCCAGTTCTGCCCTTAACGCGGACCACAAGCGGGCGCGGAGGTGCGGCTCCGTGGGCTTGGCGGTGTCGCCGGGGTCGTAACCGGTGGTCCGACAGTGGTGCGGGACCGCCCACCGCCCGTGGCGCCCAACTGGGCTCGGCTCACCGCGGCCGGGGTCGCCTAGAGCCATCAGCGGGAGCTTGCGCCGGACCACCTCGCTCCGGGAGTGAGGTGGGTCGTGGGTCGGGGAGCGCGGGGGCAGGTCCTGGGGTGCCTCCACCCGTCGCGGCTGCGCCGCGCCGACCTCCTCCAAGCTCGTGCTCGGGCCGATGGCCCTGTGCGCGAGCGGAGGAGGTGCGGTGTCTTGCTGGAAGCGCCCGTGATGACGGAAACTCGACCCCACTGGCCCGCGGCTCCCTGTGCTACCGACGGGCGACGGTGGCTCACGCGAGCAGCGCGAGCAGATCCTCGCGCGTCAGCCCGAGGGCGGCGTCGCCGGTGCCGAGCGCGCTCAAGGCCAGGGTGCGCTTGCGCTCCTGCAGCGCCAGGATCCCCTCCTCGACGGTGTCGCGCGCGACCAGGCGGTGCACCATCACCGGCCGCTCCTGACCGATGCGGTGGGCACGATCGGCGGCCTGATCCTCGGCGGCCGGGTTCCACCAGGGGTCGAGCAGGAAGACGTGGTCGGCGGCGGTGAGGTTCAGGCCCGTGCCGCCGGCCTTGAGCGAGCTCAACAGCACGGGGGGCCCCGCGGGATCCTGGAAGGAGGCGACGACGGCACCGCGGTCGCGCGTGGTGCCGTCGAGGCGCAAAAACGGGATCTCGGCCGCTTGCAGGTGCGGCTCGACCCGGTCGAGGAGCGACGTCCACTGCGAGAAGACCAGCGCCTTGTGGCCGTCGGCGGCCGCGTGCATCAGGGCGAAGAGGAGCCGCTCGACCTTGGAGGAGCTGGTCGCCTCGCGGCCCGGGAGCAGGCCCGGGTGGCAGGCCGCCTGGCGGAGGCGGAGCAGGGCCTCCAGCGCGGCCAGCACGTTGCCGTCCTGGGCGAGGCGCGCGGCCACCTCGCGGCGCGCCGCGGCGCGCACGGCGTCGTAGGTGTCGCGCTCTTCGGGGGACAGGGCCACGTACAGGACGTGATCGGTGCGCGGCGGCAGCTCCGGCGCCACCTCCCGCTTGAGCCGGCGCAGGACGAAGGGCTTGACCTTCTCGCGCAGTCGCGCGAGCGCCGCCGCGTCGCCGCTCGCGATCGGCTCCGCGTAGCGCACGGCGAAGTCGCGCCGCCCGCCGAGCAGGCCGGGGTTGGTGAAGTGGAGCAAGCTCCACAGCTCCTCGAGGCGGTTCTCGATGGGCGTGCCGCTCAGGCAGAGCCGCTGGGCCGCGTGCAGGCGGTAGGCGGCCTGGGCGACCTGGCTCTCCGGGTTCTTGATCACCTGCGCCTCGTCGAGCACGACGGCACCCCACTCGCGGGCGGCCAACAGCTCGATGTCGAGCCGCAGTACGGCGTACGTGGTGAGCGTGACGGCGGCGTCGGTGAGCTCGCGCCCGGGGCCGTGGTAGGTCGCAACCTCGAGCTCGGGGCGGAAGCGCGCGATCTCGTCGGCCCAGTTGAAGAGCACGCTGCGCGGCGCGACGACGAGCGCCGGCCGTTCGAGCACGCACAGGGCCTGCAGAGTCTTGCCGAGGCCCATGTCGTCGGCGAGCACGCCGCCGAGCCCCGCGTCGCGGAGGAACGTGAGCCAGGCGAGGCCCTGCCGCTGGTAGGGCCGGAGCTCCGCGCGCAGCCCGGGCGGGGGCGCGGCCTCCGGGAGCCGCTCGAAGCCCTCGAGCAGGGGCCGGAGGCGCTCGAGGCTCGGGGGCGGGGGCGCGTCGAGCTCCGCGCAGAGGCGCCCGAGGGTGGGGAGCGCCGCGGTCGCGACCGTCCCGTCCTCGCGCCGCGCGGCGAGCAGATCGGCGACCTGATCGCCGAAGCGGGCGAGCCAGTCCTGCGGCAGCGGCGCCCAGCCGCCGCCCTCGAGCGGGACGACGGAGAGCCCCTCGCGCCAGGCGGCGACGACGGCCTCGGCGCTGGCCCGCTGCGGGGGCGCCGCGCCGGAGGGGCCGCTCTCGGTCGGCGCGGTCTCGAAGGACACGTCGAAGCGGTCGCCGTCGAGCGCGATGCGGGGCACGAGCCGGGCCTCGCCGACACCGCCGACGGCGCGGGGCTCGGTCCCGCGGCGGGCGAAGCGCCGGATGCCGTCGATCAGCCGGTCCGCGTCCCGGCCGCTGACCAGGACGCGCCGCCCCGGCACCAGGTTGAGCTCGTCGCGGAGCTCCATCACGAGCTCTCGTTCGCGCGCCTCGTCGCGGAGCGGGACCTCGCCCCCGAGGTGGACGAGCCGCCCGGCGTCGACGCGCGCTCGCGGCGGATCGCCGTACACGAGCGTCGGGAGCACGAGCAGCCGGTCCTCCTCCTGCGCGAGCTCGAACGCGATCCGGGGCGGCTCGCCGCGCCCGGTCCGCGGCACGCGGCGGCTCTCGACGCGCACCGGCAGGCGCGCCTCGAGCTCAGGCAGGATCCGCGTGACCAGCTCGCCGAGGCCCCCGAGGTCGAAGGCCCGCTCGAGCGGCAGCCGCTCCCAGCGCGGTCCGCAGAGCTCGAGCTCGCCCGCCGCGGCGAGCTCGGCGCCGACGAGCGCGACCCCCGCCGCGACCAGGCGGACCCCGGGCGGCGCGCTGAGCCGCAGCACCACATCGCGGCCGCGATCGGTGACGACCGCGTCGGGGAGCAGCGGCTCGCCGCGCACCCGCACGGGCTGGCCCGCGAAGGTGACGGCGGCCTGCGTCAGGTGCCGCAGCACCCGCGCGATGCGCCCCTCGAGGCGGTCGCCGCGCAGCATGGCGCCGAGGAGCCGGGCGACCGCGAGATCGTCGTCGGGCGGGACCAGCCCTGCGGGCAGGCGCTGGCCGGCGATGAGGCGAGTGAGGGGCTCGGCGAGCGGCGTGCCCCCCTCGGGACCGACCACCTGCCGCTCGAGCACGAGCCGCTCGCCGTCGAGCGTGAAGCGGTACTCGAGCCGCCGGGTGACCCGCGGCGGCTCGGCGAGGGGCCGGCCCTCCGCGGCGCTGGCGTGCGCGGCGATGACCGCGGCGGCGACGTGCTGGCAGGGATCGGCGGGCGCGCCGCAGTCGCAGGACCACTCGCCGTCCTCGAGGTACAGGCACACCGTGGGCGCGATCGGGCGCCCCGGCTCCTGCACGCGGAGCACGAGCTCGCCCGCCGAGCGCGACTCGACCAGGACCCGCTCCTCGCGGGCGAGCTTGACCCCCTTGGACCAGAGGCCCGGGGCGCAGGCGGAGCGGGCGGCGTCGAAGAGCTTCTGCACGGGCGTCGAGCCCCTGGCGGCGACGGCAGCGGGGTGCGCCACGCTATGGCACGCCGTGCCGTGCCGGCAACCGCCGCCGAGCGCGCGCGTGGGCAGCGCGGTTCGGGCCAGCAGGGGGCGGTGGCGCGGGGCGCCCCCTGGCGCACGCCGGTCGGGGCCTGACCGGTGCGACCATTGCGCAGCCGCGGCCGGCGCGGGTATGTTGCGGTCCGGCCCATGCACGATCTCGCGGGGTTCATCGCCGAGCAGGAGCGCCTCGGGCGCGTGGTGCACGTCGAGGACGAGCTCGATCCGGACGGGGAGGCGGGCGCGGCGATCGCCGAGCGCGAGGGGCGGATCGTGGTGCTGAACCGCGTGCGCGGCTCGCGCGGCCGGGTGGTGGGCGGCGTCGTGTCGAGCCGGGAGCTGATGGCGGCGGCGATCCGCTGCGAGCCCGCGCAGACGGTGTCGGTGCTCGCCCGCGCCCTGGACGCGCCGCGCCCCGTCCAGCCCACGGGCGACGCGCCCTTCTTGCACGGCCCGCCGGCGAGCACCGTCGAGGAGGCCTTCGCGCAGCTCGTCTACGACCCCGGCGCCGACCGGCCGTACCTCTCCGCCTCGGTGATCGCGGCGCGGTCGCGGCGGTACGGCATGAACCTGTCGTTTCACCGGATGATGTACCTCGGGCACAACCGCTTCAGCGTGCGGATCGTGCCGCGCCACCTGGCCATGATCCTCGAGGAGGCGGGCGGCGTCGCCGAGGTGGCGGTGCTGCTCGGGCTGCACCCGGCGGTGAGCCTCGCGGCGGCCTGCTCGGGGCCGCCCGAGCTCGACGAGCTCGAGCTGGCGTCGGCGCTCGTCGACGGCCTGCCCACCGTGGACGTCGACGGTCTCACCGTGCCCGCGGGCACCGAGATCGTGCTCCGCGGCACCCTGAACGGGCGCGAGCTCGCCGACGAGGGGCCGTTCGTGGATCTGACCGGCACGCTCGACGGCGTGCGCCAGCAGCCGACCTTCACGGTCAGCCGCATCCTGCGCCGCCCGGACGCCTTCCTGCAGACCATCGTCCCTGGGGGCAAGGAGCACCAGCTCCTGATGGGCACGCCGCAGGAGCCGCGGATCCACCGCGCGGTCTCGAACGCCGTCCCCTGCCTGCACCAGGTGGCGCTCACGCCGGGCGGGTGCAACTGGCTGCACGCGGCGGTGGCCCTGCGCGATCCGCGCCCGGGGCAGGCGCGCAACGCCGGCATGGCCGCGCTCGGCGCGCACCCGTCGCTCAAGCGCGTGGTGGTCGTCGACGCGGACGTGGACGTGTTCGACACCGACGCCCTCGAGTGGGCGATCGCGACCCGCGTGCAACCGGATCGGGACGTCGTCATCATCCCCGGCTGCCGGGGCTCCTCGCTCGATCCGTCGCGCGACAGCCGCGACGACACCACCGCCAAGTGGCTCATCGACGCGACGCTCCCGCCAGGCAGGGAGCGGGCGGAGTTCGTGCGGGCGACGCGGCGCCGCCCGCTGGGGGCCGCGTGAGGCTCACCGACGAGGAGCGGGCGCTGCTCGACGGGGCCGCGGGCCACGCCGCCCGCAAGGCGACCGAGATCCTGGTGGCGCTCGGGGAGATCTACGGCGCCGAGGATCTGGTCCCCGTCCGCTCGGTGCAGGTGTCCGGCGTCTCGTACCACAACCTCGGCGAGGCCGGGCTCGAGTGGCTCGAGGCGATGGCCGCCGACGGCCGGGTGCGCACCCTCACCACCCTGAACCCTGCCGGCATGGACCTGGTGGACTGGCGCCAGCAGGGGATCGAGCCCGAGTTCGCGGAGCGCCAGCTCCGGCTGGTCGCGGCCTACGAGCGCATGGGGATCGCGCCCACCTGCACCTGCACGCCGTATCTGATCGGCAACCTCCCGGCTCCGGGCGAGCACGTCGCCTGGGCCGAGTCGAGCGCGGTGAGCTTCGCCAACTCCGTGCTCGGGGCGCGCACCAACCGCGAGGGGGGGCCGTCGGCGCTGGCCGCCGCGCTGACCGGGCGCACGCCGCGCTACGGCCTGCACCTCGACGAGCACCGTGTCGCCGAGGTCGAGGTGGTCATCGAGGCGCCGCTCGGCTCGACCGCGGCCTGGGGCGCCCTCGGGCGGGTGCTCGGCAAGGCCGCGGGTGGGCGCGTGCCCCTGCTCCGCACCCCGGCGCGCCCGAGCGTCGCCGAGCTCAAGGCCTTCGGGGCCGCGCTGGTGACCTTCGGCGGCAGCCCGCTCTACTACGTCGAGGGGCTGACGCCGGCCCCGCCGGGGCCCCGCCCCACGGAGTCGATGGGGGTCCGGGCCGCCGACCTCGAGCAGGCCGCGGCGGCGCTCAGCGACGGCGCAGACGAGATCGACCTGGTGGCGCTCGGCTGCCCGCACGCCTCGCTCGCGGAGCTCACGGAGCTCGCGCGGCTCCTCGCGGGCAGGACCGTGCGCAAGGAGACCTGGATCTGCACCGCGCGGCCCACCAAGGAGGCGGCGGCGGCGATGGGCCTGCTCTCGATCATCGAGCGCTCGGGCGCCCGCGTGGTGGCCGCCACCTGCTTCGCCGTCACCCCGCTCGAGTCGCGCCGCGGCCTGACCGTCGCGACCGACAGCGCCAAGGGGTGCTACTACGCGCGCGGCCACAACAAGCTCCGGGTGCACCTGGGCACCGTGCAGGCTTGCGTCGAGGCCGCCGTCACCGGGAGGTGGCGGTGACCGCGCTCGTCGGGCGCGCCATCTACGCCGGGGAGGGCGCGGGGGCCGCCCTCGTCTCCTCGGCGCCGATCTCCTTCTTCGGTGGGGTCGACCTGGAGACGGCGGTGATCGTGGAGAAGGGGCACCCGCTCGAGGGCGAGTGCGTCGCCGGGCGGGTGCTGGTTTTCCCGCGGGGGACGGGCTCCACCGTCGGCTCCTTCGCCCTGCTGCGGCTCGCCCGCGACGGGCGCGGGCCGGCGGCGCTGGTCATGGCCGCCTGCGACACCACCGTGGCCGTGGGCGCCATCATCGCGGAGATCCCCTGTGTCGACCGGATCGAGCTCGGCCGGATCGCCGCCGGGGCGCGGGTCGCCGTGCGGGGAGCGGAGGTCCACCTTGAGCCGGCCGATCCCTGACGCGGTGGTGAAGCTCGGCGGGTCCGTGCTCACGGACAAGGCCGGCGGCGCCCTCGTCGTGGACGAGGCGCTGGTCGCGCGCCTCGCCGCCGAGCTCGCCGCGCACCGGCCCGAGCGGCTGGTGGTGGTGCACGGCGCCGGGTCCTTCGGCCACCGGATCGTGAAGGAGTCGGGGATTCACCGGGGGCTGACGGACGCGGCGAGCCGCCGCGCCATGGGCGAGACGCAGCGGCTGCAGTACGAGCTCGACGCGATCGTGGTCCGCCTGCTGCTCGCGGCGGGGCTACCCGCGATGCCGGTGCAGGCCTCGGCCACGGCCGTCCTCGAGGACGGCGCGCTCGTGCACCTCGACCCCACCGCCCTCCGGGTCCTGCTCGAGCAGGGGCTGGTGCCCGTGCTCTATGGCGTCCCCGCGGTCGACCGGGTGCGTGGCTGCGCCATCCTCTCCGGGGACGTCATCGCGCCTCACGTCGCGCACGCCCTCGGCCTCGGGCGGCTCGTCCACGCCACCGACGTAGACGGCGTGTTCACGGCCGACCCGCGCGCCGATCCCCGGGCCACCCACCTCCCCCGCGTCCACCGGGGCAACTGGGCGGAGGTGCGCGCGCGTCTCGCCGGCTCCGGCTCGGTCGACGTGACCGGCGGGATGGCGGGCAAGGTCGCGGAGCTCGTCGCCTGGGCGGAGCGGGGGCTGTCGAGCCGCATCGTCGACGCCCGCGTCCCCGGACGCCTCGCGGCGGCGCTGATGGACGAGCCGGTGGGGACCCTCGTAGATTGGGGGCCATGACCCTCCCCGTCGTCGTCGGCATCTCGGGCGCGAGCGGCGCCGTGCTCGGCCTCGCGGTCCTCGACCTGTTGACCCGGGCCGAGGTCGAGACCCACCTGGTGGTGTCGCCGGCGGCCGAGCGGGTGCTCGCGCTCGAGGCGCGCCTGACCCTCGCCGAGCTCGACGGGCGCGCCACCCGCCGCTGGTCGATCGACGAGCTGACGGCCCCCATCGCCAGCGGCACCTTCCGCACCGCGGGCATGATCGTCGCGCCCTGCAGCATGGCCACCGTCTCGGCGGTGGCCACCTCGCGGTCGGGCGATCTGCTCGAGCGGGCGGCCGACGTCACGCTCAAGGAGCGGCGGCCGCTGGTGCTGCTGGCGCGAGAGGCGCCGCTGCACGTCGGCCACCTCCGGCTGCTGGTCGCCGCGGCCGAGAGCGGCGCCACCATCCTCCCGCCGGTCCCCGCGTTCTACGCGGGGCTGACCTCGATCGCGGATCTAGTGGAGCAGATCGCCGCCCGCGCCATCGACGGCCTCGGGATCGAGGTCGGCGTCCTCCGGCGCTGGCCGGGCGGGGGATGACGCCGGGGGGCGGGGCAGGTCGGTCGCGTCATCTCTCCGGATGACCCCGGCGCCTTCGCGCCGGGTGGCGTGGGCCGTCGCCCGGGTCGCGGCGGCACGGGACGCGAAGCGGGCGGGACGGGCCGCCGCCGCGCCGCGCCTGCTCGATCGAGCGGTGAACCAGCGCGAGCTCGCCACCGGCGCCGCGGCGACGATGGACGCTCCGGAGCGCAAGTACCCGGCGAACGTGACCTGGTCGCCGGACGGCCCGCTCCTCGCTGTCACCGACGGGACGGACATCGTCGTGCGCGAGGCGGCCACGCTGCGCGAGCGCCTGGGTTTCGGCGGGCACGGCCCGGCGGTGTCCGCCGTCGCCTTCTCGCCGGACGGGAGCTCGCTGGGCACGGGTGGCGTCCGCGCGTTCTCGCCGGACGGCTGCACGCTCGCGGTGACCTCGGAGCGTGGGGGCGTGCGCCACGTCCGCCTGCCCGAGGGACGGCTGCTGCTCGTGGCGCCCGGGGTCACCGGCGCCGGCGCGGGCTACGTCTCCACGCCCTCGGGGTACCGCGACGTCGTCGGCGCCGAGCTCGACCGGGCCGAGGAGCGGGTCCTCTGCCGCTTCGAGCCCCTGGCCTTCCCCTTCGAGCTCTGCGCGGAGCGACTACCCGTGCCGGGGCTGCTGGCGCGGGCCCTCACCGGGGACGGGTCATGCCGCGAGCGGTAGCGGCGGGGCGCCACCGAGATCGTGCCGTCCGACGAGGGCGGCCCGCCGTGCGCGGTTCCGGTCGCGATTTCGTGCACAACCGGGACGCGCCGCGGGTCGGCGCGCGTGGCACAATGCATTCCATGATGAGCTCCCGGACCCTGTGCGGCCTCGCCATTACCCTCCTCTCGCTCGCGGCCTGCGGCGGTCGGGCGACCCAGGACGAAGAGGGCTCGGACGCGCCCTCGGGCGGCAGCGGGGATGGTGGCGACGGGCCGCAGGGCGCGTCCGGCGCCGGGGGCGTGACGGGGACGGCGGGCCATCTCGGCGCCAGCGGCGACGCGGGCGACGGTGGCGACGGCGCCGCCGGATCGACTGGCGTGGGCGGTAGCGGCGCTGCGGGCATGGGCGGCGGCGCCGTGGGCACCGGCGGCGCTGGTATGGGGGGGCGCCCCACCGGCGGCGCTGGCACGGGCGGCAGCGCCGCCGCGAGCACGGGCGGCGCTGGCACGGGGGGGCGTCCCACGGGCGG
Organism: uncultured Polyangiaceae bacterium; assembly: GCA_964454025.1. Classification (GTDB taxonomy): domain Bacteria; phylum Myxococcota_A; class Polyangia; order Polyangiales; family Polyangiaceae; genus JAFGBI01. The sequence continues at coordinate 9,507 of CAYVRP010000131.1, forward strand.
CGCCGGCACCGGCGGCCTCACCGCGGGTGGCGCCGCGGGGGAGGCGACCGGCTCGGGGGGGACGGCGCTCGGCGACGCATGCACTGCGCCGCCCGAGCCGGGCACCTGCGACCTCGAGGTCTGGCAGTTCCGGCACGATCCAGAGCTCGGGCTCTGCGTCCCGTACGAATTCAACGCCTGCGACTCGTCCCCCAACCGCTACGCGACGCGCGACGAGTGCCTCGCGGCCTGCCGCGGCGGTGAGCCGGACCTCGACGCCTGCGTGGGGTTCGAGGACTGCGTGGTGACGAGCCTCGCCTGCTGTGGCTCCTGCGATCCGGTGGACCCCGCCGCCCTGGTCGCCGTCAACGTCGACCGGACCGTCGAGTACAACGAGCGCATCGGTTGCGGCTTCGTGGCCTGCGAGATGTGCCTCCCGGTGGCACCGAACGAGCAGATCATGAAGTACCTGTACGGCGCCTGCGTAGAGGGGCAGTGCACCGTGCGCGATCTGCGGGAGCGCCCGGTCGCGGAGTGCGACACCGCCGCCGACTGCGCGCTGCGCTGCGGAGCGGGCTGCTGCCCCGGTTGCACCGCCGACGTTGGGGTGGTCGCCTACCGCGCGGGCGCGGATCTCGCGGACGAGCTCTGCGGCGGCGGCCCGACCGCCTGCGACGACTGCGACTGCCAGATCCCACCAGAGTACGCCGCTGACTGCGTCGAGGGCCACTGCGTCGCCGTCATCGGGCCCGTTTGCGAGCCGGGCCTCGACCAGACCTGCAACGCGGACGAGTGGAGCAGCGCCCTCGCGGGCACCTGCAACCCCGACGGGACCTGTCGCTGCGACGTCTGGATCGATCCGGCCACCGGTCGCTGCGAGTGAGCGCCTTCGCGGCGGGCGGCGGGGGCGGGCCTAGTCGCGCGGGCACTTCTTGACGCTCTTCCGCACCTCCCGGCGTCGGCGCTGGAAGTGCTCCGCGAGCTGTTCGTCGGTCGCGAGCACGTCCTCGACTCGACAGTCGTCGCCGGCGCCGAAACCTCGGCAGAGCGCGTCCTCGGCCGCCCACCGCTCCCGCGCGAGCCAGATGGGGAGGTCCTCCCAGTCGAGCAGCTCCTCCCAGCGGAGGAAGCTGAGGACTCGATCGTGGCTCTTCAGGAACGTCAGCACCCCCCAGAGGTACAGGCCGCGCATCATCATCGGGTCGAACTGGTAGCCCGCCGCGAAGAGGGCGCGCGGCTCGATCGTGCTGGGGACGAAGATGGGCAGGACGGAGGCGTTCACGTGGGCCGCCGCGATTTGCGCGGTACGAGCCGACGAGGGGCGGGGGGGGCGCGCGGCCCCCGGCGCCGCCGCCGCCAGCGAGGGGGCCTCGACGTCGGCCGATCCGAGCGCGGCCGGCGCCGGCGGGGGCGCGGCGGTCGTCGGGGTGGCCGCCGTTCCCGCGGCCGCCGGGCGCCCGCCGAAGGTCCACAGGCTCGTCCGGCGCGCCTCGGCGAGGAGCTGGGCGTGGGCGATCTCCCATTTGCGCACCTGATCGACGGCGTCGAAGGTGGAGTCGAAGAAGGTCGAGAGCCCGTTCTTCGGGTGGGTCTTGGTGATGCCCTCGAAGGGGGTGGTCGTCACGGTCAGCACGCGCGCGAAGCTCGGGTCCTTGTTCGAGCGGGCGCCGCCGGCCCGGAGCAGGGCGAGATCGGCCGGCGTGCCCGAGCGCAGGCCACCATCGAACCAGGTCAATCGTGCGGTCGCGTCCGGCGCGGAGCCCTCCCCGGCCTCGAGGTAGAGGCCGGAGTAGACCTTCCGCACCGGGGGAACGAACACCGGCTCCGAGATCGACGTCTGCAGGGCGCGCAGGATGCACTGCTCCGGGTCGATCCCGGGCAGCCGGCAGGCACGCTCGTCGAGGCCGATCGCCACGTTTTGGGTGAGATCCGCGCCCACCGTGAGGCGCACCAGGTCGTTGTCGAGCAGGACCCGGTGGAAGCGGGCGACGAACGGTGTCAGGATCTCGTCGAGCAACGGATCGAAGCGGAGCAGGTGGTCGTCGCCGTGCCCCGAGGCGACGAGGCCGACGACGGAGCCGCGCTCGGCGCAGAGCAGATCACCCTCGTCCGTGTGATTGAAGATGGCCTCGAGCGCCCCGAGCGCGCAGCGCTCGTGCCAGGTCGGGTCCGGCGGACCCTGGTGGGAGCAGCCGGGGAACAGGGCCGCCGGGAGTTCGGGGAGGCGGGGCTCCTGGGGCCGCTCGGGGGCGAAATAGAGGTCGATCAGCAGCCCCACCAGCGAACCGACGCTGGTCCCGGCGACGGTGCTGAACCGGTACTCCGCGTCGAGCTTCTTCCCTGCCCCGTGGGCCATCCCGGAGAGGGCCGCCAGGCGGAGGCCGAGCAGCGCGTGGAAGTAGCCGGCAGTGAAGGCGCCATTGGCCGCCCCGCCGCTCAGCGCGAGGGTGGGGAAGGAGGTGATCGGCGGCGCCCCCGCGGGTCTTGTCGCGGCCGGGTCGGCCTCCAGCAGCGCGAGGCCGAGCGCGATGCTGCGCTGGACGCCGCGCTCGTACCGATCTCGCACGTCCTCACAGCCGCAGGCGGAGACGGGCCCCGCCCAGCATTTCTCCGGATCCAGCGTCTGCCCCGTGGCGGCTCGTTCGTTCACGGAGATGGTCTCCGCGAGGTCGGTGACCACCCGGATCGCCCGCAGGCGGTCCAGGTGCCCCAGGGCGCCGGCGTTCCCGCAGCGGAGCCCGAACGCCCCCGCTCCCGCGCGGACGCCGTCCGTCACTCCGCCCGGCTCGGGCTCCGGTGCGGCGGGGGGCACCAGCTCGGTCCCGAGGTGCGCGACCGCGCAGCGCCGACGGCGGCCCGCGGGGCTCTCGTCGCCATGGTAGCGATCCGTGATCGGGTCGACGCAGTTCGCGTAGGCCATGAGATCCGCCATCCGGTCGCGAAAGGCGGGGACGAGGTCCATGCGGTCCGCGAGCTCCGGCACGGAGAGCACCTCGCGCAGGCAGGCCGCCGCGGCGACCGGGGCGTCGAACCCCGAGGCCACGAGCGGGGTCAGTGAGGCGGCGGCGGTCAAATCATAGGCGAGCGGCGGCGGCAGCCGCGGGTCCTTCGGGTACATCGCGTCCCGGAACGCGGCCTCCTTGCTGCAACCGGGGCCGCCGCCCAGCGTCAGGGCGAGCACCCCGAGCCCCAGCCACCGGTAACGACTCCCGCCCGCCTTCCCGCCGCGCGTTCCCCTCGCCACCATGGCCAGGACGCATACACGGGTCCAGGCGCGGCTCCAAGCCGGTTTCCGCGCGCCGCCCGCGGCGCGGGCGCCCACGCGCAGCGACGCGGGCGCCGCTACGGGCAGAGCAGGGTGGCGCAGCCGGCCTCGTCGGAGGCGTCGTCGCAGTCCTCGTAGAGGTCGCACACCCAGCTCGACGGGAGGGTGTCGCTGCCGTCCACGCATTCGAAGTAGTCGCAGCCGACTTCGTCCGAATCGTCGAGGCAGTCGGCGATCCCGTCGCAGACGTAGTCCGCGGGGTACTGCTCGTCGCCCGACGCGCAGACGAACGACAGTAGCCCCGGGCAGTCGGCTTCGTCGGAGCCATCCTCGCAGTCCGCCTCCCCGTCGCACTCCCAGCTCGCGACGATCCGTGCGCCGTCGTCGCAGGTGAACTGCGGGCAGCGCGCGGCGATGCAGGCGTCCATCTGCTCGGACACATCGAGCGTCTCGCACATCGCCCCCGCGATCTCGGCGCAGGACAGCTCCCGGGCGCAGTCGAGCTCGCAGTCGGTGACGGAGAACGCTTCGCAATTGACGCGGGTCCCCGCCAGCGCGCCGCAGTCGACCAGCAGGTCGACGAGGGCATCGCACGCGGCGCTGCCGGTGCCGGTGCCGGTGCCCGTGCCGGTCCCGGTCCCGCTACCGGTTCCGGCTCCGGTGCCGGTGCCCGTACCCGCGCCGGTTCCGGCTCCGGTTCCGGCTCCGGTGCCGGTGCCCGTACCCGCGCCGGTTCCGGTTCCGGTCCCGGTCCCGGTGCCCGTGCCGCTCTTCGGCGCCATCTCGCCGGTGCACGCTGCCAACAGCAGCCACCCCACGCCCAGCACCCAGCACCCCGCCCGCAGCCCCTCGCCCATGGTCTTCCTCCACCGCGCCCCGGCGCAGGCGCCATGCTACCGCGGCGCCTGTCCGCGCGGATAGCCATTCCTGTCGCCGTGGCCGCGCTCCGCCTACGCGATGACCCCCGGACGGAGGCGCCGGGCGTTGGCGGCGCCCGCGCGGTGTCCGGCCGCGACGGCGGTGCGGAGATCCTGACCGAGCGCCAGGGCGTGGGCCAGGGCGGCGGTGAAGGCGTCGCCGCAGCCGGTCGTGTTGAGCGGCTCGAGCGCCTCGGGCGCCGACTCCCAGAGCTCCGTGCCGGTCGCCACCAGGGCAGGCCGCGGGCCCCGCGTCAGCACCAGCGCCGCGCCCGATTCCCGCGCGAGCCGCGGCGCGAGCTCGCGGACAGCGGCTTCGGTCTCGGGATCGCCGGGCGTGAGCTCCGCGCGACCGGGCAGGAAGGTGGCGACGAATTCCTCGTCGTTCGGCTTGGCCACGTCGGGGCGCTCGGCGAGGCAGGCGACCAGATCCGGCCCCGACAGGTCCACGATCAGGCGCCGGCCCGCCGCGCGCGCGGCGCGGGCGAGGTCGGGGTAGATCGAGCTCGAGAAGCCCGGCGCCCTGGTGCCCGAGAGCGTCACCGTGTGATGGTGGGGCAGCAGCCGCTCGAAGGCGGCGCGCACGGCGGCCTCGGCGCGCGCCGACACGGGCGGCGCCGACTCGATGAGCTCGGTGGTGGTGCGCGACCGGCGGTCCACCACCGTGGTGCACCAGCGGATCTCGGCGCCGGATTCCACCTGCTCCACGGTGAGCTCGTCCCGCCGGGTGAGATCGAGGAAATAGTCGGCGAAGCGCCCCCCAACCGTCGTCAGCGCCGTCGCTCGCGCGCCGAGCTGCGTCAACACCCGCGCGACGTTGATCCCCTTGCCCGAGGCGTCGACGCGGTGCTCCTCGGTGCGGTTCACCCCGCCGATCCGGAGCGCCGGGAACGAGAGCGTGCGCTGCAGCACCGGGTTGAGGCAGACGGTGAGGAAGCCAGCGTCGGTCACGGTCGGCACCGTAGAACGGAACCGTCCTGGGCGGCCACGGCTGCAGCCGGGGGCGGTCGTTGAGCGGGGCGCAGTGCCTCTGGCGCCGCGGCCGTGCGGCGCGCTGGGCGCTCTGGTCGCGGGCGGAGAGCTGGGGGCTACCCGGGGTGCGGCGCCCCGTCCGTGGTCTCCAGCGACACCATGGCGTCGACCTCGAGGAAGGGGCCGCAGTCGACATCGCCGAAGCCCGCCTCGTCCTCGCGCTGCTCGACCCACCGCGCGGAACCCTCGTCCACGGTCACCGTCGCGGTGACACGGTCGGTCCCGGACTCGGGCCTGAGCGCGAGCGAGGACCAGCCGGCGCCGTTTCGGCCAGCGTGGCGGGCTCGTGACCCTGGCCTCGAACGACTCGGACCGCGGCGCGCCCGTTCTCGCCGACGGCAACCTCTGCGGAGGGGACGGCGCCGAGCCGGCCAGCCACCGGTTCAGCCGGCGTTCACATTCTTGATACCGAGGGCCTCGAGGTTCCTCTTCAGATCGTTGCACTCCAGGTCGGTCGCGTAGACCACCAACTTGCGCGCTTTCTTGCCGAGGGAACGGCCGAGCTCGGCAGCAAGTGCCTGCGCCACCTCGAGGTAGTATTTCCGCTGCGCCTTGACCGAGGACACGCCCGCTTCCACCTGGGCGTCGTCGAGGGCCAGCTCGGGGATGTCGAAGGTGTCGTACTCCGCCGGGTTGAGCAGGGAGCGCAGGTCATTGCTCTGAGTCTGCGCCGGTTGGTATTCGTCCCGCCAGACGATGCCGAGGAGGGGCGGCGCCGGGGAACGGGCCTCTTGGTCATACGCCAACGCGACGGCCAGGGGGGCGCGTGCCGCGTGTGCTTGGAGGTATCGCTCGACCACCAAGGCAATCGCTTTGGCCGCCTGGGCCGGGCTCGGGCCCTGACTCGCCGCTGCTTTGGCGGCGCGGGGCTTCGCTCGATAGAGGATGCGCTTGGATCCGAAGGCCGTGCGTGCAATGCGGACGAGCCCACCGTTCGCGTCATACTCGAGGCGATCGCGCGTCTCGGCTACCTTGCCCTTGGTGTACGGGGTGATCGACTGGCCGATGATCTCGATCAATCGGCCGTGATCGTCGTAGGTTCCCTGGTACAGCGCCAGGCTCTCCTGGCTGGTTTCGTACCACTCTACCGGCCGCTCATCGACGAGTCGGACGCACTTGACGAAGGTCTTGTTGCCGACCCGGCTCAGCCACACCTCCCGGTTCGCTTCATACGGAACGGCCACTCTGGTCGTCGGCCGCGTGCCCTCGTAGTGTTCCGCCGTCCGAAGCCGGCCTTGGTCGTCGAAACCGTAGCGGATGCCGTTCTTGGCCGGCAAGGCATCGACCACCTTGCCGGGCGTGAGATTTGCCAGTTCGAACCAGTAGGGCGTCGGGGCAAGGCGGGGACCGTGCGGTACTCCAGGCGGGAGACTCCGGCCCGAGCGTCGGACAATATGCTGGACCACTTTGCAGCCAAGTCGTCGAGCTCCGCGCGAAGGCGAGACTGATCCGAGGGGTTGTCGAGTGAACTCATGGAGCCGGTTGCTCACGTGCAGGGTGGTTGGTCGGTGGGGTCGCCATGCCGAGCTCTCGAGCAGGCATTCGCAGTCGCGGCAAAGGAAGACTGACATCTCCTGGGCCGGGTCGAGCAGTCGCGCCAAGTGCACCGTCAGGTAGCAGATCATGGGACCCTGGCACCGAGGGCAGGCGAGGTCGGCGGCGCAGACCTCGGGCGGGCGGCCGTCGATCCGGCCGCCCGAGAGCGAATCCTTGCGCGCGACGCCCAGCCGCGGGAAGTGGCTGCGGCGGACGAAGAGCCGGTTCCGCTGCTCGGCGGCAACACGGCGATTTCTTCGCGACGACTCGTTCCCCCCAACGGCACGCCAACGGTGACGTCTCCTGGCGGCCGAGCAGCCGCTTGGGTTCGGTCTGAGCTTCCGGCAAGTCCCCGCCGAGGGCGAGCGCCGGCAGCCGCAGGGCTGGCGACGGCGGCCAGTCCGGGTTCTCGTCGGCGAAGGCGAGCGTCTTCTTGGCGGCCGCGGCGGAGAGGGTGGCGGTCTTCCCCTTGCCTTGGTCGTGGGCGCGAGCCGACAGCACCTCGGCGATGGGCAGCCATGCCTGCCAGGTCTGGCCCAGCCGTTCGGTGTCGGGATCCGCCGGCGGGTCGACCTCGGGGACGGGGTTCTTCTGGCGAGAATACGGCGCTCGATGAGGTCGTCGCGGCGCGAAACCACTCGCCACGGGAAGTTGGCGAGCAGGGCCTTGACCAGGGGAGGCTTCTTCTTCGCCTCGACCTTGGCATCGAGGCTCTCGACCTCCTTCATGGCGGTCCGCCCGGCAGCGAGGCGCTCGGGACTCTCGGTCAGGTACGGTCCCCGCGGCTGGCCGGGAGGTAGTGATGGACGGGACAGGTCTCGCTGCCGTCCTGGCGGGGATTCGGATCGGCGACCCTGTATGCGGGTTGTTCGATCGAACCGTCGGCACCATCCGTGAGGTCGGCGTCGAGTATCAGCACGCTGGCGAAGCGAAGGGCCCTGCGGGCTGGCTTCTGGGGCCGGAGCT
>CAYVRP010000132.1:0-16630 GCA_964454025.1 uncultured Polyangiaceae bacterium
AGGTCGTCCCCTAGTCGTTGCTGGCTGCGTCACCGCCTGGGTGAGCGCCGCGCTCGCCAACCCCGAGCCACCCGCGCCCTACGACGCGCGCTCGGTCGGGATGGGCAGCACCGGCGTCGCCCACGTGGAGAACGCCACCGCGGTCTACCACAACCCCGCGGAGCTCGATGGGGTGACCAGGGGCGCGGTCACCGGCGGCTTCTCGCCGCTCCTTCCCCAGATGCGAGCCCCCCTGCAGGGACCGGACTCCGAGGTGAAGAGCACCCGCAGCCTCGGCCCGCTCTTCTTCGTCGGCGGCGCCTACCGCATCCACGAGCGCGTCACCGTCGGTGCCGCGGCCTATCCCACCATGGGGTTCGGCGCCACCTACGAGGACGTCGACGCTCTGGGCGGGTTCGACCTCTCGGCGGCGCTCTCCGTGATCGAGCTGTCGCCCGCGGTCGCCGTCGCCGTCACGGACTGGCTCGCGCTGGGCGCCGCCTACCGGATCTCGCGCTTCGGCTATCAGGCGGACAGCCCGACGCTCGCCCCGTCGCCGCCCGCACCGGCGGGTACCTTCATGGCGACCGAGACCGAGCTCTCCGACTGGAACTTCCTCGGCCTGCACGTGGGGGCGCTGGCGCGGCCGGCCGCGCACACGCGGATCGGCGTCGCGTACCGGAGCAAGATCACCGCTGATCTGGAGGGGACGACGACGGTGGCCGATCAGGAGCTCGACACTTCGATGGAGTTCTCGGTGCCCCACGTCTTCAAGGGCGGGCTGGCGCAGGGGCTCGCCGACGAGCGGCTGCTGCTCGCCCTCGACCTGCGGTACGCGCTCTTCCGCGACGCCAACGAGGCGCTGGTGGTCGAGACGGAGGGGGCCTCCGAGGAGAGCCGGACCGTGCTCGACTGGGAGGACTCGCTCGGCCTCTATCTCGGTGGCGAGGTCCGCGTCGTGCCCGACCGGTTCCTCTTGCGCGCGGGCTACTCCCTGGCGACGAGCGCCACGCCGGAGCAGACCGCGATGCCCGTCATGCCGCCGCCCGGGCTCCAGCATGGAGCCCACCTCGGCGCAGGGGTGGCGCTCGGGAGACTGTCGCTCGATCTCGGGGGCTACTATCTGGTCGGCGGTGCCGACGCGGAGCCCGACGCCGGATTCTCCGGCCGCTACCGCATGGACGGGATCCTCGCCTCGTTGAGCGCGACCTACCGCTTCGGTGCGGTTCCGGGGGCCGCCGCCGAGCCGGCCGAGGTTCCCGGTGGCTAGCCAGGCCTCCGGCCCCCCGCTGGTGTCGGACCTGGCACCCGCCATCGTCGCGGGCCGAGCGGAGCGCGTCAGCCGCGCCGTCCGCTACCTGGAGCGCGCGCTCACGTCGCCCGGCGGCTGCGCGAGCTGGACGGCAGATACCCTCTCCTTCGAGGACCCCGTTCCGACCCCGCCCGAGGTGTTCTCGACCATGGTGGCGGCGCAGCTGGTCCTCGACGCTGGCCAGGACTCGACCCTCGTGAGCCACGCGCTACGGCTCGTCTCCAGCTCGTGCAACCCGCGGGGGTTCGTGCACTTCTTCGCGGACCGGGCGCTCTTGCCCGCGGACATCGACTGCACCGGCGTGGGGCACGCGCTGCTGATCAGCGCTGGGCGCGCGCATCCGGACCTCGACGGGATCGTCGACCGGTTGCTCCGCAACGTCACGTCCGCCGGGATCATGGAGGTCTACGAGCAACCGGCGGCGTCGCGCTCCGACCGGATTGACGCGACGGCGGCCGTGAACGCCCTCTATCTCGTCTTCCATTGCGGGCGAGAGGCGGAGGCACGGCCCTCGCTGGACTTCGTCGAGCACCACCTCACCAGCCGCGCCTTCGAGCAGGGGACCCGGTACTACCCCTCCGGAGACACCTTCCTCTACTTCCTCTCGCGCCTCCTGCGTGACTTCGAGCGCGCCCAGCCTCGCTTTCTCGGGCCGCTCCACGAGGTCCTGAAGCCGCGCTTCGGGAAGGAGGCCAGCGTGCTCACGCGGGCCACCCGGGTCGCCGCCGCCGACAACGTCGGGCTCTTCGACACGGAGGACCTCGCGGTCATCGCCGCCGCGCAGCGTCCCGACGGCTCCTGGCCGCCGGGGGCCTTCTTCAAGTACGGCCGCGCGTCACGCTACTTCGGCAGCGAGGCGGTCACCACCGCGTTCGCGCTGCGGGCGCTCGTGGCCGGACCCCGAGCGCCCGTCGCACGTTCCTGGTGGCCCGCGTCAGAGGTGGCGCCAAGGATCGCGGCCGGCCCGATCACGCCGAGCAACGGGCGACCAGCGCGCCGACAATCTCCGCCGGCGTGAGCACGAACCGCGCGGCGCCCTCTTCAATCGCGGTCCGGGGCATGCTGTCTACGACGCAGGTGCTGGGCAGCTGCGCGATGGTCGTGGCCCCGGCGCGGGCGAGCGCGCCGAGGCCGGTGGCGCCGTCACGCCCCATCCCCGTCAGGAGCACCGCGACCGTGCCCACCGAGGGCGCGCGCGCCGCGGAGCAGAACAGGCGGTCGATCGAGGGGGTGTGCGCGGCGCCCGCGATGTCCACGGGGACGAGCACCCCGCCGCGGAGCTCCAGGTGGCGCCCCGCGGGCGGCAGATAGACCACGTCGGGCTCTGGCATCGTCGGCACCGGCACCAGGCGGACGACGCGGCGGGACTCGCTCGCGAGCCATTCGGCGAGCCCCGGCGCGAAGCCGTGCGCGATGTGCTGCGCGACGACCACCGGCACCGCGAGTCGGCGCGGTGCGGCGCAGAGCAAATCACGCACGACCGCGGGGCCGCCCGTGGAGGCCCCGATGAGCAGGTATCGCGCCGCGCCGCGCTGCTCCCCGACCGCGTCGAGCGTGATGCGCGAGGAGGCGGGACCGCACTCCTCCGCCGCGCGGTCGCCCGGGGCCAGTGTCCCCGAACTCGGAGGCGCGCTGGGATGGACCGAGCGTCGCCGGTGGACGACAGGCACGCGGGCGAGCGCGCGCACCAGGCGAACGAGCTCCCGGCGCCGGGGCTCGTATTCGGGCGCCGTGACCGCGGGCAATTTGGCGCACACCTCGAGGACCCCCGCCGCCATGGCGCGGTAAGCCAACGCCGGGCAGTCCGGGTTGGAGGCCGTCACGGCCAGGATGGGCACGGCCTGCTCCTGCATCAGCGTGGCGGCAACATCGATGCCGTTCTGGCGGTCGAGGTAGACGTCCATCAGCACGATATCGGGCCGCGAAGCTCGCACCTCGCCGACCACCAGCTCGCCTCGCGCCACCTCGCCGCCGACCTCGATTCCGGGCTCGCTCCGGAGGGCGATGCGGAGCGCGAGGCGAGCGGTCGCCGAGTCGTCGACGATCAGCACGCGGATGCTGCCGGGGGCCGTCATGAGCTCCTGCGGATCACGGGATCGGCGCTGCGCTAGCGAAGCGACGTGACCAATGCGGTCAGCGCCATGCGAAGGTCGCCGACCTCGGTGACCCCGTCCTCGAGGACCTCGTTGGCCGGAAGATGAGCGAGCTGACGGAGCAGCCCCTGCGCCTGCGCCTCGACTCGGTCGCCCTGCCGGTCCGCCTGTAACGCGATGATGTACCAGTATCGGGTGAGACGGCCATCGGGATCGAGGAACAGCGCGCGTCGCAGATCGTCGACCGCCTCGCGCGGCCGGTCCGCGGCCAGGTGGATCTGCGCGCGGAGCACCAGACCGGCTGGTGAACCCGGATCGGTTTCGATCATCCGGCTACAGGCCGCGAGCGCCTTCTCGAGATCGCCGCGATCCGCGAGCGCCGCGGCGTCCAGGGGCGGCAGCCGCGGCCTCGGCGCTCGCGGGACGGGCGGGCTCGGGGCAGGAGCCTCGACGCGGGGGACGCTGGCGACGTGCGGAGTCGGGCGAGCCGCCAGCCGGAAGACTCCGACCGGAGCCTCCTCCTCGCGCGCGAAGCGATCCAGCGGCGGGAGCGGGTCGGTGGCGGCCTGGATCAACAGGCCGTCGCGGCGCAAGACCCGGGCGAACGTCGCGTAGCAGCGCTCCAGCGCCCGCTCCTCCAGGTACACGCCGACGTTGCGGAAGAGCACCACGTCGACCGAGCGCTCGGGGAGGGTCGAGCCCAGCTCCTGCACCGAGAGGTGCTCGAACTGCACGGCGTTCCGAAAGGTGTCGAGCAGCCGATAGCGCCCGGTCCGCAACCGGGTGAAGCACCGGTCGCGAACGCTCGCCGCGCCCCCGCGGAAGGACCAGTCGCCGTAGATCCCGGCACGAGCGCGCGCGATGGCGTCCGCGTTGATGTCGCAAGCGAGGATGCGGCAGCGCTCCGCGAGCGGACCGAACGCCTCGCGCAGACCGATGGCGAGGCTGTACGGCTCCTCGCCCGTTGAGCACCCCGCCGACCAGACGAGAGAGTCCTCAGCTGGGGGCTGCCACCAGCGCGCGCCGAGATGGCGCACGGCCGCGGCCAGCTGTTCGGGGATGCGGAAGAAGAAGGTCTCCTCGATGGTGAGCCGCCCGGCGAGCTCGCGGAACAGTCGAGGATCGGTCGATAGGGCGGCGCCGAGCTTGCGCTCGGGCAGTCCGTGGCGCTGGCCGAGCTCGGCCAGGGCCCGCGTGAGATCGCGACTCCAGCGATCCTGGGGGCGCAGCCCGAAACGCCTGGCGATCTCCTCCCGGAGCGACGCTGCCTCCAGCGACTCTCGCGAAGCAGTCGGTATGATCCCCATCCGAGGTGTTGTGAGCATAGCAGATGCGCCACACCGAGGACCCCCGGTGTCGACCCCGTCGCAGGATGGGTCGCGTTCGGCGCGATCCTTCCCCGTTGGGGGTGGCGGTTCCCGCCAACCCGCGGGGACGCGCCGAGGCGTGTGCCCGGCGGCGCCTGTCTCGTCGTGTGGTCACGGGGGAGTCCGAATTCTGGCGCGCCAAAAGATCCGTGTGGCGGATATCGCCAGGGCCGAGAGAGCACACACCTTCTCCACTGACTTGGTGATAACCTTGGCCGTCGATGGAGCGGAGCAGGGTGAGTGCCGAAGCGGCGGCGATCCTCGCGCGGCGGGCGCGGGAGCTGGCGCGTGTGGAGGAGGGGACTCTCGAGGAGGAGATCCCGACCACGGTGGTGCTCGTCCGCCTGGGGAACGAGCGGCTGGGGCTCCCCGCACAGGGGATGCAGGGGGTCTACGAGGACGTCAAGATCACTCCGGTCCGGGGCGCGCCGCCGTGGATCGCGGGCGTGGCCCAGGTGCGCGGCGAGCTCATGAGCGTGGTGCACCTCTCGCGCTGGCTGGGGCAGGCCGCGACCGCGGAGAGCCCTGCCGTCGCGGTGCTGGCTGGCAAGCGGGGGTCGCTCGGGATTCTGGTCGACGAGGTGCTCGGCTCGCACGACGTGCGGCGAGCCGATGTCAGCGAGCTACTGACCCGGCAGGCCCACCGCGAGAAGCGCCCGATCAGCGTGGTCACCAACGATCTGGTGGCGGTGCTCGATCTCGAGCGCTTCCTGGCCGATCCCGAGCTCATCGTGGGGCAGGCCGCGCTGAGGGAGGGCTAGCGGCGGTCCGAGGGTAGGAGCGCCCGGGAGGCGCTGCTGCTGTGGGGAGAATTGGCGAGGCGTGGCAGATCGCGAGGCGATGCAGGAGCTCCTCGAAACCTTCCGCGTGGAGGCGACAGAGCTGTTCGACGCCCTCGCCCAGTGCGCGGCGGCGCTCGCCACAGCGGAGGGGGAAGCGCGTCGTGATGCGGCGAAGGCTGCGCTGCGGCTCGCCCACAACCTCAAGGGAGCGAGCGGCTCACTGGGCCTGGACGCCGTGACGCGGCTCGCTCACTCGCTCGAGGACGCTCTGGCCGCGCTCTTCCGGAACGACACCCAGCCCTCTCCCGAGCTCGCCGGGACGCTGCGCGAGGCGGTCGTCATCGCCCAGCGGCTCGTGGACGCGGGCTCCGACGAGGCGCTGGTCGCGCAGGCGGGTGGGGTCGAGCAGCGCCTGCGGGAGCTGACGCCGCTCACGCCGGAGGGCGCGCTGCCATCCGCCCTCACACCGGCCGGGACGGCGCCCTCAGCGCCGTCCAACCTCTCCGGCGGCCCCGATCCCGACGACGCGACCTCGGATCAGCCACCCGGGCGGGCGTCCGAGGATCACACCGCCGCGTACGTTCGCGTGCCGGCGCGGCGACTGGAGGCGCTCGCCGGCCCCCTCGCCGAGCTGCTCGTCCTGCACGGCCAGCTCGGGATGCAGAACCAGCTCCTGCAGACCGCGCTGCGGGGGTTGGAAACCGCAGGGCCCGCCCCGAGGCTGACGGGACTCCAGGCCCTCGCCACGGCGCAGCGAAAGAGCCACGCAACCCTCTCCCGACTGGTGTCGGAGCTCACGGCCACGCTGCAGCGGATCCGCACGGTGCCGCTCAGTACGGTCGCGCCGCAGTGGCGACGGGTCGTGCGGGACTGCGCGCAGTCGCTGGGCAAGGTGGTGGAGCTGCACGTACACGTCGGCGACACGGAGGTAGACAAGCAGGTCCTCGATCAGCTCCGTGACGCGGTCATCCACCTGCTGAGAAACGCGGTCGATCACGGGATCGAGAGCCGAGAGGAGCGGCACCTGCTCGGCAAGCCCCCGACGGGCTCGATCTCGCTGGCGGCGCAGTTGGCGGGGGCCAGCGTCCTGCTCGAGGTGAGCGACGACGGTCGTGGGCTCGATCCCGAGGAGCTGGCCAGCGAGGCCATCGCCCGGCGCCTGCTGACGCCCGAGCAAGCCGCCCGGATGTCACCGGCGGAGAAGCTCGACCTCATCTTCCGCGACGGCTTCTCCACCGCGGAGAGCGTGAGCACGATCAGCGGCCGCGGCGTCGGGCTCGCGGCCGTGCGCGAGGACGTCACCCGCGTCGGGGGCACCCTCAGCGTGACGTCGGGCGGCTACGGCGAGGGCACGACCATCGCGCTCAGGGTCCCGATCAGCGTGCTGGCGACCCGCGGCCTGATGGTACGGGTGGCCAACGTCTCCTACGTGCTCCCCATCGACGTCGTCGAGCGAGCCCTGCGCACCCGGGGCTCCCAGATCCGGATCGTCGACGGCTCACCCGTGCTCCCGGGCGAGGGTGGCGAGCCCCTCCCCCTGGTGTGGATGCTCGAGGCGAGGACCGCCCGCCTCCCCGGCGACGAGGCGCTCGACGTGGTTGTGCTCGCCATCGGCGCGGAGCGGGTCGGCCTGGTCGTGAACGAGGTCCTGGACGAGCAAGAGTACGTCACGCGCCGGCTGCCCTGGAATCTCCAGCGCGTGCCGGGGGTGAACGGGGTGGTGGTCCTGCCCGACGGCTCGGTGGCCATCGCGCTCGACGTGCAGCACCTGCTCGCCGAGCGCGCCCGCCAGGACGTCAACGCCGCGCCACCCCGACCCGATCCCAAGCGGACGGCCATCCTGGTGGTGGACGACTCACTGACCAACCGCACCCTCGAGCGAAACATGCTCGCCAGCCTCGGCTACGCGGTCGACGTGGCGGTGGACGGGCGGGAGGCCTGGGCCAAGCTACAGCAGACCTCGTACGATCTGCTCGTCACCGACGTCCAGATGCCCGAAATGGACGGCCTCGAGCTGACGCGCCGCGTGCGCGCCGATCCCCAGCTCCGCCAGCTGCCCGTGATCCTGGTGACGAGCCGCGGCCGGCAATCCGACATCGAGCTCGGCGCCGCCGCCGGGGCCGACGAGTACCTGGTGAAGGGTCAGTTCGACCAGGACAAGCTGCTCCAGGCCGTGGAGCGTCACCTCTTCGGCCGCGCCGCCCCGTCCGGCGCCGGAGGCACCCGTGCCTGACGACCTGTCCCCCATCCTCGACCGCATCGCCGCGCTCGAGAGCGAGCTGATCCACCTCCGGCAGGAGGTCGCTTCCCGGCTGCTCCAAGCCGTCGCGCCCGACGAGGAGCTCGCGGTGCTCGAGTGTGTCGCGGGCGGTCACTCCTTCGGCGTCCTCCTCGCGACGGTCCTCGAGGTCCTGCTCGTGGCCGCGGTCACCCCCCTCCCCGAGGCCGAGCCCTGGATCCTGGGCACCCTGAACCTGCGAGGCGAGAGCGTGGTGGTGATCGACACGGCCCTCCGCCTCTGCGGCCACGCGCACACCATCGAGCCGACGGAGTACATCGTCGTCTGCCACGACGGCCGGCGCCGCATCGGCCTCCTCGTCGAGGACGTTCGCGCCGTGGAAACCATCCCCGCCGAGGCCCTTCAACACCCCGCCCCGGGCGTCGCCTTCGCGACGTATCTGATGGGGGTATGGCACACGAACGAGCGCTCGCTCATGGTGGTCGATGTGGGGCGGGTCGCCACCGGGATGTTCCAGGTCAGCAAGGGGTGATGACAGTCATTTCTGGCTCGCCGCCAGCCCGACTACTGCACCTTCTTCAGTCTGTGTAGCTGCCCGGTCTACCGAAATAGTCGAAGCCGCACCTGGACCGGCGCCTACAATTCGATTCCGTAACGAACCGCGCTGCCAACACCAAGGAGGGCTCAGCTTGTCGCTACCACTCGCTACTCCGCCGCAAGGTCCTGGCCACCTCGGCCGCTTTCCATTTGCCGCGGCTCCGTTCACGCCGAACCAGATCGACGCGCTCAGCCGCCATCTCGACGAATGGTCAAGTGCCTTCCAGCTCGGCGATGCCCGCTTCCGACACGTGGCCCAGACGTACGTACAGTATTGCTCTCCGCCCGAGCCAACGCCCGCAGGCATCGAGCTCGATGCCGCCTACATGTCGCTGTACTTCGCGTTCAACGACACGGTGGGAGGGGCGAGCTTGGTGGACACCCTACGCCTCGCGCGCCGGGCACTGTCTCCGGATCAACGAAGGGTTCCAAACGCCGAGTGGGAGCACGCGCGGGCGTCCCCGCGGCATCTCGCGGCGATTGCGGGCTTCATCGCCACGGCCACGCGCTGCTTTCCAGGGCAGGATTGCCGGCCTCTGCTTCTCTACGTCGAGCAACTTCTCGCGTCCTTCTGCTGGGAGGCCGAGCTCGCCGGAGTCCTCCCCCCCACCGACGAGTACCTGCGCCACAGAATCCACACCGTGGGCGCCTATCCGCATTTCGAAATCTGGCGACTGGCGATGAACGCCGACGTCCCCGCGAGCGCCCAACCATGGATCAGCGCCACCGAAACCCTCAGCGCCAGGGTGATCCACACCACCAATGACATCCTTTCGGTCCAGCGGGACCAACGAAAGCAGAAGTTGAATCTAGTCTTCTTCCTCCAGCGGGACAGGGGCCTGTCGTTGGGGCAGGCCACGGCCGCTGCGGTCGCCATGCTCGAGGAGCACCTGGCCGACTTCCAGCGCTCTCATGAGGCCGCGAAGGCGGCCGTTCCCGCAGGTTCCAGGGTGTCGATGTACCTTGACTACCTAGCGGCCGCGATCGAGGGGAATCGCCTCGCTACCCTTGCGCTCACGGAGCGCTTTCTCGGAGCGGACTAGAACAACAGACTCTCCCTGGTGGAGATCGGTTCTTCGGAGCGTCCCATGTACTATTACGCGATATTTGGACTGACGACAATCCCGGTTCTCGTGCTCATACTCGCGGCGGTCTACGTCAAGTTCCGTGACGGCCTGGCAACGAAGCTCTTCTTCGCGGTGGTCCCACTGGAGCTGTTCGCAGGGTTCCTCGCCTTCGTCGTCGGGGTGGAGAAGACGGCCTGGGCCTATGTAGGAGGGCCGCTTCTCGGTGGCATCGTGTCGTCGATCGTCCTCTACTGGCTGCACCGAGCGGTCGTCGTTCGCGTCGAGGGGTCCGCGGCGACCATTCTCGCCAGCAGCGTCCAGCTTTCCACTACGGCCCAGGAAACCGCCGCCACCGCCGCCCAGCAGTCGGCGACCGTCAGCGAGGTGAGCTCCACCATCTCCGAGCTCACGGAAACCAGCGCGGCCGCGGCGGCGTTCGCCAAACAGGTCGTGAGCGCCAGCGCCGACGTCCTCGCGAAAGGCGAGGACGGGATGAAGGCGGTGGAGCAGGCGAGGAAGGTGCTCGAGCTCATCAGCCAGGTCGGCGAGATCGTGGAGGCGATACGTGATTTCGCCGGGCAGTCGAACCTGCTCGCCGTCAACGCGCGGGTGGAGGCGGCCAAGGCGGGTGAGCACGGTCGGGGCTTCGCCGTGGTCGCCGCGGAGATCCGAAACCTGGCCGAGCAGAGCCGGGACTCGGCGCAGCGCATCTGGAAGGCGGTCATGCAGGCCGAGGAGGGGCGGCGTGCGCTCGACGAGGCCTCGACCCGGATGCAGAGCCTGCTCACCGCGCTGGGCGCGAGCGTGGACAACGCGCGGCAGATCGCGGCCACGGTGAGCCAGCAGTCGGCCGGGATCCAGCAGATCTCCGAGGCCATGCGGAACGTGGCCGAGGGAGGGCGGGCCTCCGCAGCAGCGACCGGTCAGGTGGAGCAGGCCGTGGTCGCGCTGCGAGGGGTCGCGACGGACCTACAGACCTACGTCACGGGGAACCGAGGCTGAAGGGTGAGGACCGCGAGGGATCGGAGGGCGCACTGCTGGGGACACAGCGGGGTGCGGAGTCTCTGAAGGAGGAGCCGGCGCCGCGCCGGAGCGGGGCTCGGCGACGCCCGGGAGGCGGATGACCGGCGCGGTGCTCGGATCCCCCGTCCGGCGCTCCGTTCGTGGGCGGGGCCATCGCGCTCGCCACCGAGCGCCAGGTCGCCCGCGAGCTGTTTCAGGCTTCGGCCTGACGCGTGCGCCGGCGCTGCTCGGTCGGGTCGGGCGACCCGTGGTGCCGGAAGGCGACCTCTTCGACCTCCGCCCCGACCGGTGCTAGCCTTCCGGCACGCAGGCCGCTTTCCCCCGCAGCGCGCCGACCCGCCGCCGTACCGTCGAGGCGCACCTTGGATTCGCTCAACCTGGCCCCGATGTTGGCGTCACTCCCGGGGCCCGAGCGGGGGGCCGGCGAGCCCGAGAGCGGGTCGCAGGGGGGCTCGGTCTGTCCGCCCTCTCGCCGACCTGAGGCTCGAGTCGCCAGCGAGCGGCACGGCGCCGGCCGCCACGAACCGGCGAAGGAGCCGGCACCGTGACCCTACTTCGCACCGGACTGGTCACGGTCACCGTCGTCCTCGCGGCGCTCGCCGGGTGCGCAGGGGGCGACGAGACGGACAGGGGGGCAGGGACTCGGGCGGGGGGGGCCGGCACCGGGGCCGCCGGCACCGGGGGCGCCCCGGGCGGCTCGGGCGCGGGTGGCACGGCGAGCGGCGGTGAGAGGACTGGCGGCGCGACGAGCTCGGGTGGCGCCATGCCGGCGGGCGGTGCGACGAGCGGCGGCGCCTCCCAGACGGGGGGCACGGGTGGCGGGGGGGCTGCGGCGGGCGGCGTCGCCGGTGCGACCGGCGGCGTTCCCACCGAGCCCGAGACGGGTGGTGGCGGCACGGGCGGCATCATCGCGACCGGCGGAGAGGGCGGCGCCACCGGCGGCGCAGTGAGCGGTGGCAGCAGCAGCGGTGGCGCGCCGGTGGACTGCGTCGACGAACCGCCGCCCAACGGCGACACCTGCGAGCACGCGGTCGAGTGGGGCTGGTGCGACGATGCCTGGATGGCCGGCGCCTGCGCGCTGTCCTGCGGTCGCTGCGAGGGTGGCGTGGCGACGGGCGGTGCGAGCACGGGCGGCGCCGCGACGGGCGGTGCCGCGACGGGCGGCGCCACGACGGGCGGCACGGCCACCGGCGGTACGAGCACGGGCGGCGCGGCCACGGGTGGCGAGAGCGGCGGCGCGGTGTTCCCGGACTGCCGCTTCCACTTCGGCACCATCGACTCGTTCGCCCGTGACAACGCGGGGATCCGCGCCGAGGTCGACTACTTCACGCCGGGCTGGATGGGGCAGCGGGACACCTTCGATATGCAGTACGTCTGCGACGAGGCGAACCCGGGTGGCGCGCTCGACGGCATCCTGCCGGTGATCGTCTCCTACGTCATCGCCTTCACGGCGCGGCGCGACGAGAACCTGCAGGATTGCAACGTCGGCAGCCCGAGCCTCTGCGACTACGGCGCGACGTACCTCCGGGCGCACCTGGAGGATCGGGTCTTGCCCGTGTACTCCGCCTACGCCCGCGGCTTCGCCGGCTGCTGGGGCACCACCAGGCCGATCGTGTTCCTGATGGAGCCTGACTTCTACCAGTACCACGCGGGCGGCGATCCCAACTCGTTGTCGCCGGCGGAGGCCGGGCAGATCATGGGGCGGCTCGTCGGCGCGCTCCGCGCCGAGCTCCCGAACGCGGTCTTCTCGCTCGACATCTCGCCCTGGATCCCGGATCAGGGCGCCGCCTGGTACTCGAACTTCGATCTGTCGCTGTTCACCTTCGTCAACACCTCCGGCGGCGGCACCGACGCCGGCGGCGAGCGCATCCGCTCGAACAACGACATGACCTGGGCCGGCGTGCACGGCGTCACCGGCAAGCCCATCCTCGCCGACACGGGGTACGGCGTCGCCGGGCAGTCGGCGGGTCACGACCCGGCCTGGGACGTCGCCGGCAACATCAACGCGCGGATCGCCGACGGCGTCGTGGGCATCAACCAGTACAACCCCAATTCGAGCTGGGGTTCCACGATCGCCGGGCTCCGCTCCCAGCTCGATCCGGTGCCCTGCCCGTGACGGGCGGGGCCGCGCGACCGGCCTCGCCGCGAGCGCTCGGGCGGCGCGCCGGCACGCTGGCGATCGCGCTGGGCGGGGGCGCGCTGCTCGCCTGCCAGCACGGTGCGGGCGGGACTGGAACCGGGGCGGCCCCTGCGCCGCGTCTCGCCATCGAGCAGCTCGATCACGACTTCGGGGCGCGGCGCGAGGGCGAGCGGCTGGTGCACCGGTTCGTCCTGCGCAACACGGGCGGCGCGCCGCTCGTGGTCGAGCGCGTCGAGCGCGGGTACTCGTGCCAGGCGTCGGCCCCGCCGGGGGCGATCCCGCCCGGGGCCGAGGCCGCCGTCGAGGTCGCTTGCGGCACCACCGCGCGGGGTGAGCGGCTGCGCGAGCGGCTGCGCCTGCGCTCGAACGATCCGGCGCGGCCTGTGGTCACCCTCGAGCTCCGGGCGGCGCTCGAGCCCGCCCTGGCCTTCGACGCGCCCCTGGTCGAGCTGGCTCCCGAGCCCGGCGCGACGGCGACGCGGGTCGTCCGGCTGAGGGGCCATCGGGCCCGCGAGGCATCGCTCTCGGTACTGGAGCTCGATCTGCCCGAGGTCGAGGCGACCGTGCTCCCGGCCGCCGGGGGTGGTCCCCCGGGGCTGACGATCGCGTGCCACGGCCAGCGCGTGGGCAACCACGTCGGGCGAGTGCGCGTCGCGACCGGCCTCGTCGAGCCGGCGGAGCTCTCGCTCGGTCTCGGCTGCCGCGTCGCGGGCAACCTCACCGTCACGCCGGACACACCGTACTTCAACCTCCGCGAGCCGCCGCCGCGCGAGCGCTGGCTCACCGTGACCAGCCGGCGCCCGGACCTCACGCTCACCGGCGCGACGGTGCTCGAGGGGCCGTTCGTGGCCGCGATCGAGCGGGGGACCGCGGGCAGCGCGTGGCGGGTACGGCTGCGCGGCGACGACGCCGCGCTGCCGCCGGGCGGGCGCGCCGTCCGGGGTCGGCTCCGCCTGCGGAGCAACGATCCGCGCGAGCCCCGCAAGGAGGTCCCGCTGTTCGCGATGGGGGCGGTCCAGGCGACCCTGGCTCCGTAGCGCCCGCGGGCACTGCTCCAGCTCCTGCGGCCGGGTGCGCGCGGCGTCGTCGCGCCGGCGCTGCCTGGGTCCCGGGGTGCGCCGCGTCCCGTGGAGCGGTCCGATCTCGCTTCGCTCCCGGGGGCGACCATTCGCTCCGGGTTCGAACGCTCCGGGCGACCGGGGCGAAAAATTGCCTCTGCCGCGGGGCGAGGGCCGGGGGCATCCATCCTGGTGTTGGCAGGGCCGGTGCCACCGGCGGAGGAGCGATCCATGGCGCGAGGCGGCTCGTTCGGCAGCGACCGGACTCCGAGGCATCATCGGTTCGGAGCGCGCGGAACGGGAGGGCCGCCGGCGTGGCGGGGGGGGACCTTCAGGATCGCGGTGGCCGCCGTCCTCGCGGTCGCCGCGAGCGCGACGCCAGCGTGGGCGCAGCAGACGGAGATCACCATCTCGATGGCCCCGCCGCCGGCCGAGCCACGCATCAACGGTCCGCGGATCTTCGGCCGGCGACCGGGGACGCCGCTGCTCTACACCGTTCCCGCCACCGGGGATCCCCCGCTGACCTTCGCGGCCACGCTGCCGAGCGGGCTGTCGATCGACCCCGGCTCCGGGACCATCTCCGGCACCACGCCGGCGGCCGGATCCCACGCCATCGAGGTGACCGTCACCAACGGCTCCGGGAGCGCGACGGCCACGCTGACGCTGATCGCCGGGGAGACGCTGGCGCTGACGCCCCCCATGGGCTGGAACAGCTACGACTCCTACTACGGCGACGTCACGGAAACCCAGGTGCGAGAGGCGGCCGACGCGCTGCGGTCCATCCTCCAGCCCTTCGGCTGGAACACCGTCGTCATTGACTACCTCTGGTACCACGACGACAACACCATCGACGAGTACGGCCGGCTGCTCCCCGACGACGAGAAGTTCCCGAACGCCAACGGGGCCAACGGCTTCACGCCGCTCGCCGACTACGTCCACGACCTCGGGCTGAGCTTCGGCATCCACCTGATGCGCGGGATCCCGCGGCAGGCTTTCGACCAGGACACGCCCATCCTCGACTCGAGCTACTCGGCGCGCGACGCCGCCAGCGGCACCGACGCTTGCCCGTGGGACGACCACATGTGGGGCGTCCGCGGCGACACGGAGGCGGGCCAGGACTGGTACGACTCGATCTACCGGCAGTATGCCGCCTGGGGCGTCGACTTCGTCAAGGTCGACGACATGATGAACCCCTACAGCGGCAACTTCGACGTGCACGTCGACGAGGTGGAGGCCGTCCACGAGGCCCTCTACGCCACGAGTCGCTCCATCGTGCTCAGCCTCTCGCCGGGTCCTCACCCCACCAGCGCCGTGCAGGTGCTCAACGCCAACGCCAACATGTGGCGCACCGTCAACGACTTCTGGGACACCGACGGTCTCAGCTCGATGGACGACGAGTTCGAGGCGGCCCATGCGTGGGCGGAGACGGCTGGCATCACGCAGGGGCACTGGCCGGACGCGGACATGCTGCCGCTCGGCGACATGGGGCACCGCGTCTCCCAGTTGACCCACAACCAGCAGGTGACCGTCATGACGCTCTGGAGCATCATGCCGTCGCCGCTCATGTTCGGGGGCATCCCCAATCGGCTCCCCGGCGACGACTGGACGATCGCGCTATTGACGAACGAGGAGGTGCTCGCCGTCAACCAGGACGCCCTGGGCAGCCGCGGCCTACGCATCGCGCAGCGCGGCCGTACCGAGGTGTGGGCTCGGGACCTCGCCGGCGGCGGCAAGGCGGTCGCGCTCTTCAACCGCGGGGGACAGGACGCCACCGTGTCGGTCGGCCTCGCGGAGCTCGGCGTGACCGAACCCGACGTGGTCGTGCGCGACCTCTGGCGGAGGGAGGAAGTCACGGGGGTGACGAGCGAGCTCTCGGTCGTCGTGCCCTACGAGGCCGCGTTGATGTACACCGTGACGCGGCCCGTGGCCGCCACGGGCGGCGCGGGCGGCGCCGCCGGAACCGGCGGGGCGGGTGAGACGGGGGGCGCGGCCGCCACGGGCGGCGCGGCCGATACGGGCGGCGCGACCGCCACGGGCGGCGCGATCGGCACCGGTGGGACGTCCAGCGCGGGTGGCGCGCTCACGGGGGGAGCGTCGAGCACGGGTGGACTTCCTTCGGGTGGGGCGCCCGGCACGGGTGGGGCGCTCGCGGGCGGAACCAGCGGCACGGGCGGCGCAGCCGTCACCGGAGGCGCGCCGACGGGTGGTCGTGCGCCGACCGGCACGGGCGGTTCCCCCGGGGCTGGCGGCGTGCTCGGCGGCGGACCCGCGGCCAGCGGCGGCGCGGCCCTGGGAGGCACCATCACCGGCGCTGTGCCCGCGACCGGTGGCGACGCCGCGTCGACCACCGGGGCCGACACCGGAGCCACGGATGACGAGGGGGGCTGCTCCTGCCGGGTCGGACCGGCCGGCGTCGTCCCGGCGTGGGGGCTCTTCGGCGTGGCCCTCGCTCTGCTCGCGCGCGCCAGAAGGCGCAGCGCGCCGCGCTCCGGGGAGCGGTCGCGACCCAGGCCGAGCTGATCCGGGCGCCCAGAGCGCGGACCGCGCCGCGGGACGGCCTCGCCTGCGGCGCCCCGCAGCTCCAGGTTCATGGAGGAATCAGGCTCGCGGCCGCGCGCGCGGCCGCGCGCGCGGCGGCACCGCGCCGCGAATGTCCGACCGGCTCGCGCGGTGCCCGGGCACCGCGCGACACTCCCACCATAGGACGGCGGCCATGGACCGGACCCAGCTTTGCGCCACATCCATCGCCTTGCTCCTCGCCGCTTGCGGCGGGCGCGCGTTGACCAGCGACGAGGAGTCGACCGAGACTCCGACGGACGGTAGCGGCGCGACCGCGAGCGTCGTGCCGGGGGAGGGTGAAGCTGGCGCGCCGCAGGTGCTTGCGGGTGAGGGCGGCCTGGCAGGAGAGGAGCCGGCTATCGAGGGGGGCGAGGGGAGCGAGACGGGCGGGGTGAGCCCCGGGGGGCGTCCGGG
>CAYVRP010000133.1:0-16609 GCA_964454025.1 uncultured Polyangiaceae bacterium
CACTCAGGAGATCTTCGCCGTCCTATGAGGCTGAAAAATGAGGGGACGATTCAGCCCGAATACTCCATTCCGTCAACCGCTGGCACCCCTCGATCGGTGGCGGCACGGCATCCTTGGCCTTTCTGCCGTCGTGGCAGTCCTGGCTCTGGCGGCCAGGGCGTCGGCAGAGGAGGGGCAGATCGCCGCCGACGCCCTGGCGAAGGCGGCGGAGCAGGCCGCAGCCGCCGCCCGGTCCGCTGCCGACGTGAAGATCGCGCTGGACACGGTGTGGACGCTGGTGGCCGCCTTCCTCGTCTTCTTCATGAACCTCGGCTTCGCGATGGTCGAATCCGGGCTCTGCCGTGCCAAGAACACGGTGAACATCCTCGCCAAGAACTTCATCGTCTTCGCCATCGCGACCATTGGATACTTGGTGCTCGGGTGGGGGCTCATGTTCGGCGACGGCAACGCGCTGTTCGGGACCAGCGGGATCCTCATGGTGGGCGGTGCGGACAACAGTCCGGCGACCGGTGATGCCTACCAGGGGGTGTACTCCGCCATTTCCTGGGCGGGTGTCCCGCTGTGGACCAAGTTCTTCTTCCAGTTGGTCTTCGCTGGCACCGCAGCCACCATCGTCTCCGGAGCCGTGGCGGAACGCGTCAAGTTCGGCGCGTTTCTGGTCTTCTCTCTGGTCCTGACGGCGATCGTGTATCCCGTCGTTGGCCACCTGATCTGGGGCGGCGGCTACCTGGGCGCTCACGGCACCCTGGACTTCGCCGGCTCGACGGTCGTGCACAGCGTGGGCGGTTGGGCGGCGCTGGCCGGGGTGGTCGTCCTCGGCGCTCGGCGAGGGAAGTACGTGCAAGGGACGGTGCAGCCGATCCCGGGGCACAGCATGACCAGCGTGACTCTGGGCGGGCTGGTGCTGTGGTTCGGGTGGTTCGGCTTCAACCCGGGCAGCACGATGAGCGCCGATGCCGCCTCGATCGGGCACATCGCCGTCACCACGAACGTGGCGGCTGCGGCAGCGACGCTCTCCGCCGCGGCGACCGCCTGGCTCCTGCTTGGCAAGCCGGATCTCTCCATGATCATAAATGGAACTCTGGCCGGCCTGGTGGCGATTACGGCGCCTTGCGCCTTCGTCAGTGTCCCGAGCAGCCTCGCGATCGGCGTCGTCGCCGGCGTTCTGGTGGTCGTCGCGGTACTGGCTTTCGACCGAATTCGGCTCGATGATCCGGTCGGGGCGCTCTCTGTTCACCTGGCGAACGGCGTCTTCGGCACCATTGCGCTGGGGCTGTTCGCGAATCCGGACGTCTGTCCAGCGGCAGCGGCGGCGAAGCCCGGGCTCTTCCTGGGCGGCGGCTTGGCGCAGCTCGGGCCGCAGCTCACCGGGGTAGTGGTCGCCGCCGTCGTCACTTTCCCGATCAGCCTGGCCGCCTGGGCGGCCCTGAAATACGCGACTGGCGTCCGGGTTTCCGCCGAAGAAGAGGAAGAGGGACTCGACCTCAGCGAGCACGGCATGGAGGCCTACCCGGAGTTCAGGTAGTCCGCGCGCAGGACCGGTGGCGAGCACGGCTGCCGCGGCGAGGGCCGCGGGGGCTTCCGTGCTCGCCACAGACTGACCGGGTGTGCTCGCCACCAGTGAACTGAGTTGGGTTGCGCTCGCGAGCAGTCGACGTGGAGGGCTGAATCAGCCCCACGTCCTTCAGCCTCGGAGGACGGCGAAGAGCTCCTGAGTGATGGCATGTTCGCGCAGCACCGCGTCGTAGACTTGCAGGAGCATCAACTGCCGTTCCTCGCGCAGGTTGGGCAGTGCGCGGTGCCAGTGCTTGCCCTGGTCGAGCAGCGAGACGGTCCGCTGCTTGGTCGTGCTCACCTTCAGGGGCCGGTCGAGGCAGCGGCGCGCGCCAGCGGCAACGAGCAGAAGCAACAGGACTTGCGCGATGGCGGTCAGCACCAGGAGGCGGTCGCGAGGGCCGGGGTCGTGCACGTGGGTGGCGGCGAGGCCGAGGCCGAAGGGGATGTCCTTGCTGTCGCGGAACGTCGCCTCGAAGGTGGAGCGGTGACCGCAAAGCTCGGTCACGCCGTCGGCGCCCAGGTCCACGGGAGTGGTGGCAATGCACCACGTGTCCTTCAGACACCGGTCGCGGGTCAGTACGCGTCGACTGCGGCGACGAGGACTGCTTCACTCGCTCGCTCTGCGGCGATTGCCACGCCGCGCCCAGCGACTGAACCTCGCGCGGGACCCGCTCGCTCACGGGTTCACGACCCCGCAGCGTGTGGCCACGGCGCGGGCTCCCGCGCGGCGCGCCGCCGTCGGGGTCGGCAGCCCCTCGAAGCCGTCCAGCGCCCGCCGCGCCGCGAGGAGATCCCCCTCCGCACAGGCGGCGAGCAGGCGCACGCGCCAGGCCTCCTCGAGCAGGCTCGGTAGCGAGATCGATCGGGCGAGGGCGCGATCGAGGTAGGCCGCGGCCTCCCGATAGCGCCCCTCGCCATGGAGGTTCTTGCCGAGCAGGTACAGGGGCGTGCCGTCGTCGGGCCGCATCCCGGCCCACTCGCCGAGCCGGGCCGCCGCCAGCGGGAAGCTCGGGCCGCGATCGCGGGCGCCGACCAGGAGCTCCACCAGCGCCGCGCGCGGCAGCGGATCGTCGGCATACGCCGCCTTGACCTCGAGTGCGCGCCGGCGCCCGGCGTCGACGACGGTCGGCGCCACCGCGGCGTAGGCCGCGCGCGCTGCGCGGGCGTCCCCGGCGAGCAGCGCGAGATCCCCCGCCCGCTCCCGGGCGATCCCCCGCTCGTACTCCCCCCACGCCGGGTCGGCCGCGAGCCGCTCGAGGTCGTGCAGCGCCTGAGCTTCCTCTCCCCGCCGGAGCGCGCAGGTGCCCAGCGCGAGCCGCGCCTGCAGGTGCCCAGGGTCCAGCCGGAGCAGCGCTTCGTACCCCGCACGGGCCGCCTCCTCCCGCCCCTCACCGAGCGCCGTGGAGGCCAAGCGCTCGAGCCGATCGACGACGCGCGGGCAGGTCCGGCCGAAGATGGCCGGGCGATCGAAGCGCGCACGGGCTCCTGGAAGCGCGCGCTCCGGGATCTCGACCGTGTCGAGCGAGCGGAGCCACTCCTGCTCCAGCGTCGTGAGGTCGGCGCCTCCGGCGACGGCCTCCAGGCGCTCCCCGGAGTACCAGCGGCGGACCGCCTCGCCCCCTCGCGTCTCGATCAGCCAGGCCACGAACGCCCCGGCCGTCGTGTAGGCCTTCGCCGCGCCGTGGCCGATGAACCGCAGGCGGAAGACGTCGCTCAGCGGTGGCAGACGGCCGAGGTCCCTCATCGCCCGGGCCCACTGCGCGAGCGTCAGGTCGGCGTCGTCGTCGGGAGCGGACGCCTCCGCGACCCCCTCGATCCGCCCGGGATCGGGGAGGAGGCCCCCCAGTGCCCCGGCGACGCGGAACGGGCCCGCCCCGAAGGCCCCGGCCACCACGTGAGCGAGCTCGTGCCGCAGCACGGGGTGCGGGTAGGCCGCCTGCTGCAGGTAGATCTCCTCCCGCCAGGGCTTGGCGATCTGCGTCCGCGTCGCCCCCATGAAGCGGCCCTTCTCCTCCGCGGAGGCGAAGAGTAAGACCCGGGTCCGCGGCGGAGCCGACACGCCCCAGAGCGCCTCCAGATCGCGCACATGCGCCTCGCAGTCGCGGAGCAGCCGGCGCGCCTGGTCCGGCGCGATCGCCGTCGAATAGCGCACCTCGCACCGCGCGCCGACCTCGAGACCGCCGAGCGCGCGCGCGATGGAAGCGGACGTCGACCAGTGCCCGAGCCGAGCACCGGCGAGCGCGTGCACCACCGTCGCCACCATGCCCAGCGCCGCCACTGCCAGCGCCCAGCGTGAGGGGGCGGCTACCAGCGTGAAGCCGCGCCCTCGACGCTGGAAGAGGCTGGCGATGGCCCCCGCCGTGAGCAGGGCGAGCAGGGTCCCCCCGCGGAAGCTGGCGAGGGCGGCCAGGCCGCCGAGCTCGGTGTCGTAGACGGGCCCCGCGAAGTAGCCGAAGAAGTGATCGAAGGCGAAGACCATCGGGGTCGCGTAGAAGCGCCCGAGGCTGGCCAGCACCCCCGCCGCGGGCCCTGCCAGCGCCCCCAGGACCGCCACCACCAGGTGCCTTCGCCCGACCAGGCCGCACGCGAGCCCGACCGCCGCGCCCCAGGCGCCACCCGCCAACGCGCCGGCGCCGCCCCCGAGCCAGTAGAAGATGGATCCCTCCAGCGGATCGCAGAAGCCCGCGCGCAGCCCGTGCGCGAGCGACACCAGATACCCGATCGCGGACAGCCAGGCCCCAGACGCGAGCCCGCGGCGCAGCGCGGCCAGGGGCTCCGCGCGCGTCCGCGCCAACTCCACCGCCGTGGCGACCGCGGCGACGGCGGGCAGGACCAACCCCGCCGCGAGGGCGGCCTCGTACCCGGGGCCGGCGAAGAGGGGCAGGAACCCGGCGCTCGCCATGGTGGCGAGGACCACCGCCCCGGCGACGAGCTGACAGGGCGAGCGCCAGAGCGGGCCGGGTCGCGGCATCGAACCGTCGCTCCCCGACCAGCCTCAGGGCGACGAGAGCTCCGCAGGGGAAGCGACCTCGGGCCCTTCCTCCGGGCTCGCGTCGGGCTCGGCCAGCACCAGCGGGAGGATTTCGTCCATGCGCTGCACCAGGTGGATGACCAGATCGTCGCGGACCTCGCGCGGGACCTCCTCGAGATCCGCCGCGTTGCGGGCGGGCAGCACTACCGCGCGCAGACCGGCGCGGTGCGCCGCCAGCACCTTCGCCTTCACGCCGGTGACCGGGAGCACGCTCCCGCGCAGAGTCAGCTCGCCCGTCAGCGCGACGTCGGTCCGCACGGGAGCCTCGAGCAGCAGCGACGCGACCGCGACGAAGAGGGTCACCCCCAGGCTGGCCGCGTCCTGCGCCGCTCCCCCGCGCGGGACGTGCACGTGCAGATCGACCTTGCGCAGCCACTCCGGATCGAGCCCCAGGCGGTCCGCGCGCGCGCGCACGAGCGAGACGGCGGTGGCGGCCGACTCCGCCATCACGGTGCCGAGCTTGCCGGTGACACGGATGTCGCCCTTGCCGGGCATTCGCGTCGCCTCGACGAACAGGATGTCCCCGCCGGTCGGGGTGACCATCAGCCCGGTGGCGAAGCCGGCCAGGCGCCGCCGCTCCGCCGTCTCCGGCCGGTAGCGGTGGATGCCGAGCACCCCCTCCACGTAGGGGCGATCGACGACGACTCCGCGCACCTCCTGCCCCTCGGCGAGCTTGACCGCCGCGTCCCGGCACACGGCCGCGATCTCGCGCTCGAGCCCCCGCACCCCGGCCTCCCGCGTGTAGTG
The DNA here is from genome assembly GCA_964454025.1 of uncultured Polyangiaceae bacterium. Taxonomy (GTDB): domain Bacteria; phylum Myxococcota_A; class Polyangia; order Polyangiales; family Polyangiaceae; genus JAFGBI01. The sequence continues at coordinate 5,336 of CAYVRP010000133.1, forward strand.
GTCGATGATGGCCTCGATCCCCTCGCGGGTGAAGCGCAGGTGCTCGTCGGTGAGACCGTGCTCGAGCACCTGCTTGGGAGCGAGAAACTGCTCGGCGATGGACCGCTTCTCCGTCCGCGTGTAGCCGGGAACCTCGATGAGCTCCATCCGATCGAGGAGCGGCTCGGGGATGTCCGTGCGGGAGTTGGCGGTGGCGAGGAAGATGACCTGCGAGAGATCGAACGGCAGATCGATGTAGTGATCCACGAACGAGTCGTTCTGTGCCGGGTCCAGCACCTCGAGCAGCGCCGCGGCCGGATCGCCGCGCAGATCCACCCCGAGCTTGTCCACCTCGTCGAGCACGAGGACGGGGTTCTTCGTTCCGACCTTCTTGAGCGCCTGGATGATGCGCCCGGGCAGCGCGCCGACATAGGTCCGCCGGTGTCCGCGCACCTCCGCCTCGTCCCGCACGCCGCCGAGCGCGATACGTCCGTAGCGGCGTCCCATCGAGCGGGCGATGGACCTGCCGAGCGAGGTCTTGCCGACGCCGGGCGGCCCCACGAAAAGCAGGATGGGCCCCTTCTTGTCGGCGCGGAGCTGGCGGACCGCGCTGTACTCCACGATCCGGCGCTTCACCCGGTCGAGCCCGAAGTGGTCCTCGTCCAGGCACCGTCGCACGTGGCCCACGTCGATCCGGTCCACGGTGGTGCGCGCCCAAGGGAGATCCACCAGCCACTCGACGTAGGTCCGGGTGACCTGATACTCCGAGGACTGGGGCTGCATCCCGCTCAGGCGACCGAGCTGCTTGCGCGCCTGGCGCTCCGCGTCCGGCGGCATCTCGGCGAGCGCGATCCGCTCTCGTAGCCGCTCCACGTCGTCGTCGTCCGCCTCGCCGAGCTCGGTCCGGATGTCCTTGAGCTGCTGGCGGAGGACGAAGTCTCGCTGTGAGCGGCTCATCTCCTCCTTGACCAGGGTGGAGATCTCGTCCTTCACCCGGAGCACCTTGAGCTGGCGCTCCACCATCTCCAGGACCAAGCGCACGCGCTCGGCGACGTCGACAGCGTCGAGGACGCGCTGACGAGCATGGATGCTCGCGTGCTCCTCCGGCAGGTTGGAGGCGATGAGGTCGGCGAGCGCCCCTGGCTCGGCGACCCCATCGAGCACGCTCGAGGTTTCGGCCGGGAGGTTGGGGATGAGCCCGAGCACCCGCCGGGTATTCTCACGGAGCGTGTCGGCCAGACGCCGGGCGCCTTCGTCGGCGGGGCGCTCGCGAAGCCGCTGCACCTCGGCCCGCATGAAGGGCTCGAGACCGAGCGGCTCTACCAGGCGGAAGCGCACCAGCCCGCTGAGCACCACGCTGTAGTTGCCGCTCCCGAGGCGAATGACCTTCACCACCCGGGCCAAGGTGCCGACCTCGTACAGGTCGTCGAAGGTCGGCTCGATCGTCTCCGGGTTGCGTTGCGTGAGCACCCCGACCTCGGCCCCTTCTCGACCGAGCAGCTCCTCGACCAGCCGGACACTGCGGGGGCGGCCCACGTTGATGGGCACGACGGACTGCGGGAACAGGACCGAATTGCGGAGGGCGAGCACCGCCACCCGCTCGACGCCCGACGCCGCGGCCCTGGCCATGGCAGCCACAGTAGTACGGCTCCGGCCCCCGTCCAGTCGCGGCCGGAGCGTCCCTGTGGTAACGCGCAACCCGTGCCGGTCCCAACCGAAGCTCCCGAGCAGCCCCGTCGGCCGCGCGTCGGCTCGCTCGTCTCCGCCCTGGCGCTGACCCTGGTGACCGCCGGCGTCGCGCCGCTCACGCTGTCCGGGCTCGCCGGCTGCGCGCGCGGACGCCCAGCGGCGAGCGCGGGGCCCCGGGAGGTCCTGGCCGCCTACGCTCGCGCGATCGAGGAAGGCCGGCTCGACGAGGCCTACGCTCTGCTCAGCGCGGAGGCCCGCCGCGAGCTCTCCTTCGACGACTTTCGCCGCATGGTCACCGAGAGCCCGGACGAGGCTCAGGCCATGGCAGCGTCCCTCGTGCGACCTTCCGGACCCCCGGTGGTGACGGCGACGGTGACGACGACGGATGGCGAGTCTCTACTCCTGGTCCTCGAGGACGGCGCCTGGAAGGTGGACGGGTCGGCGGTCGATCTATACAGCCAGGCCACCCCGGAGGCTGCCGTGCGCGCCTTCCTGCGGGCCTACGAGCATGGACGTTTCGACGTCCTGTTGCGCTTCGTACCGACCGCCCAGGTGCAGGGACTCGACGCCGCGCGCCTGGAGCAGGCCTGGCGCGGAGAACAGAAGGCGGAGATGGACCGGCTCACCCAGGCCCTCACCGCCGCGCTGCCGACGGCGCGCTTCGAGCTGCTCGGCGATCGAGCCACGATGGCCTACGGCGCTGGCGGCACCGTGGAGCTGGTGCGCGAAGACGGCGCCTGGAAGATCGAGGATTTTCGATGACAGCCCCCCCCGGCCCCACCGGTCGCGAGCCGCAGCCCGGGTCGCGTCGAGCCGACGTCGCCCGCAAGACCCGCGAGACGGACGTATCCGTGACCCTCGATCTGGACGGCTCCGGGCGAGCGGACGTGGTGACGCCGGCGCCGTTCCTCTCGCACATGCTGGAGCAAGTCGCCCGCCATGGCGCCCTGGACCTTCTCGTGCGCGCAGGTGGAGACGTCGAGATCGACGCCCATCACACCACCGAGGACGTCGGGATCGTCCTCGGGACCGCCGTGCTGCGTGCGCTCGGCGACCGCGTGGGGATCCGCCGCTACGGCTCGGCCCTGATTCCGATGGACGAGGCCCTGGCGATGGTGGCTCTCGATCTGTCCGGTCGGCCGAGCCTGGTCTGGCGAGTGGAGCTGCCCAAGGCCAAGATCGGGGACTGGGACGTCGAGCTGGGCCAGGTCTTCTTCGAGGCCTTCTCGCGGAGCGCCCAGTGTAACCTCCACGTTCGGCTGGTCGAGGGCGCAAACCTTCACCATATCCTCGAGGTTTGCTTCAAGGCGTTCGCGCGCGCGTTGCGCGAGGCCGTGGCCCTCGACCCGAGGACCTCGGGCGTCCCCTCGACAAAGGGCGTGCTCGACTGACCGGATCGAGGTGCCCGACGCGCGCCCCGTCGGACACCGGGAGCTCCCGCAGGCCCCCGCCCCCTGCCACCTACCCGTCACCTCCTCGCCTCCGACCCGGGAAGCCATGGACCTCATCCCCGCCATCGATCTGCTGGACGGGCGCGTGGTGCGCCTGCGGCAGGGCCGCTACGACGCGGTCACCGTCTACCACGAGGATCCGCCGGCGCTCGCGGCGAGCTGGCGCGGGCGCGCCCGCCGCCTCCACCTGGTGGATCTCGAGGGGGCGCGAGCCGGCCGCGCCGTCCAGCGCGACGCCGTCCAGCGGCTGGTCGCCGCCTTCGGCCCCGGTGTGCAAGTCGGGGGCGGCGTGCGATCGAGAGCCGCCGCGGAGGGCTACCTCGAGCTCGGGGTTGACCGGGTGGTGCTGGGGACCGCGGCACTGCGGGCGCCCGAGCTGGTCGTCGAGCTCGCCGAGGCCTACCCGGGTCGGATCATCCTGGCCGTCGACGCTCGTGACGGCCTGGTGGCCACCGAAGGCTGGCTCGAGCAGACGACCACGCCGGCGATCGACCTGGTGAGGCGCTGCGCCGCCTACCCCCTCGCCGCCGTCCTCTACACGGACATCGACCGGGACGGGATGGAAACCGGGCCGAACGTGGAGCGCACGGCCGCACTCGCCCGCGACGGCGGGCTCCCGGTCATCGCGAGCGGAGGGGTCGGGCAGCTGGACCACCTACGCGCGCTTGCCGCGCAGCCGGGCATCGCGGCGGCGATCGTGGGGCGCGCGCTCCACGAGGGCCGGTTCACGCTGGAGCAGGCCCTGGCGGCCGCTGGCGACGCCTGAGCCGGGGCCAGCGATCCGCTGACGCTGCAGGCCGACGGAGGCGGCGCCCGACCGGTGTCCGGCCGTGCCCTGGCCTCTGGCGCTCACGGTCCGAGGTTGCTCGCCACTTTCGCGCCGTGCCGCACTATGCTCCGGGTGCCATGTCCGATCCGTCCGATCGGCGAGCCGCGCGGCCCAGCCGGCGACCCCTTCCCGGGGCCGGCCTGCGCGGCGACGAGCCAGGGGTCAGCGAAGACGACCCCGCGCCCGACTCCACCCCGTCGACGAGGGTGGTGGGCGAGGACTTCCTCTACCACCTCTACCGGGGCAGCGAGCTGCTTCAGGACAACTGCGTCGCGGAGGCGAAGGAGGAGCTCGAACGGGCGCTCGCCGTCCAGCCCCGCGACGCCGAGGGACAGGCCCTGCTCGGCGTCGTGTACTTCCGGCTCGGCCTGTACCCGCGGGCGATCGAGATCTTCGAGGAGCTGTTGCGCACGTTCCCTCACGAGGTGGCGCCGCGGATGAACCTCGCGCTCTGCTATCTCAAGACCGGGCAGCAACACCGCGCCCGCGAACAGCTCGAGGCGGTGGTCCAGCGCGCCCCGGATCACCGGCGTGCCTGGGGCTATCTCGGCCTGGTCCTGGAGCGTCTGGGCGAGCTGGCGCGGGCAGAAGCGGCGTTCCTGCGCGCTGGACAGAGCGGTATGGCCAGGCGGATGCGCCTGCGCCTGGAGGAGTCCGCCGTGCCAGCGGCGATCGCCGAGGCCGACGCCCTGGACGTCCAGCGCGCCGCGGAGGCGGCGGTCGCAGAGCTGGAGCTCGACGCCAGCCCGTTCTTCCGGGCGGAGGCCACCGAGGTCGGCGCGCTCGCCTCCAGCCTGGGACGCTGGGAGGCGCACGAGCCAGGCCGCGACCCCGCCTTCCTGCCCCGTCGATCGGTGCGGCCGCCAGGCTTGACCGGGGCTCAGCAGACCCCGCCACCCTCGATCGGCCCGGTGGCGCCTGCCCCGGCTGCTGAACGTCCCCCCGCGCCGCCCGCCTCGCCCGCCCCTGCCGCTCCCACCCCTCCGGATCCCCCGCGTGCCTCGCCGGAGGTCGCGGGCTGGACGCCGTCGGAGCTCGTGGCACGTCACCTGTTGGTCGAGCCTCCCACCGGGATCGGCAAACACGGCGCGCGGGTAGTGGTGGTCAGGACCCGCGCATCCCTCGTCGTGCGCGGCACGGCGGTGCGCGCCCTCATTCCTGACGGAGCCCCATTCCGCGCGTCACCGGCCTATCGCCGAGCCCGCGGGCGACCGCTCGACGAGGTCCTCGGCGGCGCCGAGGCCGCGCTCGAGGAGCTGGTCGGCAGCGGGCGGGTGGTGCTCGTGGCCGGTGCGTCGACGGCTCGACTCGTCCCGATCCAGCTCTGCGCCGGCGAGCTGGTCTACCTTCGGGAGGCGTTTCTGGTGGCCTTCGAGGGCTCCGTCCACCACGAGAGCGGGCGGCTGCCGCGCGGGGACGCCGGGCACCACGCGATGGTGCAGCTCTCCGGCGAGGGCGCCGTGGTCGTCGAGCTGGACGGGGAGCTCCACGCGGTCCCCGTGGAGGGCGAAGGCACGGTCGCGGTGGTGAGCGACCATGTGGTCGGCTGGACGGGACGCCTGTTCCCCAAGCCGCTCGACCCATCGCACGCTCCGGGCGGTGGGCGCGGCTACGTCGGCTTCTCCGGGGAGGGCTCCGTCCTGGTCGCGTTCGAGTGACCTGCCGAAACCGACCGGTATGCCCGCCCCGAACCGCCGCGGTAGCATGAGCCCGCCGATGCACGACCCGCCTGCAGAGAGCGCCGCCCCCCGCGGCGGTGGGCGCGCGCGCGGCGGGCGGGGTCGCCCGCTCGCCGCGGGCCGGAGTTCGCTCACCCGTGATCTGGGCAATCTCCCCAACCTCCTGACGCTGGCGCGCATCGCCATCATCCCGCTGGTCATCGTCCTGCTCGACCGCGGAACGCCGCGCGACTGCATCTGGGCTGCGGTCGTCTATTCCCTCGCCGCCATCACCGATCTGGTGGACGGCTACCTGGCGCGCCGGATGAACGTCGTGAGCGTGGTCGGGAAATTCCTCGATCCTCTCGCCGACAAGCTGCTCGTGATGGCGACCCTGGTCTGGATGGTCCCGCTCGGGCGCATCTCGACCTGGATCGTGGTGTTGCTGCTGGCGCGAGAGATCTCGGTCACCGCACTCCGCTCCATCGCCTCCAGCGAGGGCATCATCATCGCCGCGGGAGGCGACGGGAAGACCAAGACCGCGTTCCAGATGGTGGGCATCCTCTGCCTCATCCTCGGCTACCCGTACCACCTGACCCTCGGCCCATGGGACCTCGGCGCCGTGGATCTGGTCCACGTCGGCCGCTGGCTGGTGTACATCTCGCTCGCCTACAGCCTCCTCAGCGCCGTCGAGTACGTCCGGGGGTTCGCCGCGGCCCTCGAGGAGAAGGACCGGGAGGCGTCCGCCGGTACGCCGAGATGAGGCCCGCCGGCCTGGGCGCCGGTCGGAGCCGCTGGGCCTCGCTAACGCCGGGCGAGCCTGCTACGACTCCGTCCGATGGCGGCCCGACCCACCCAGCTCTTCGTCCTCGGCGTTCCGTCGCTGCTGCTCGCGGCCTTCGCGTTCCTGGCCGACACCGGCTGCCGGAAGCAGGCTGAGGGAGAGCGTTGCGACGTGCTCAACCGCAACGACGACTGTGACGACGGGCTCGAGTGCGTCGCGGCCGACCAGCTCCTCAACGACGTCGCCGACCGTTGTTGCCCGCCGGAGGGCGAGGTGTCGGCGGTGCGCGAGTGCCTGCGTCGCGTCTCGCTCGGTGGCACCACCGGCTCGGGCGGTACGGGATCACCCCCGAGCACGGGTGGAGAGGGTCCGACCGCGGGTGCGCCGTCCAGCCAGGGCGGGGCGTCGCCGGCCGGCGGCACGGCAGGCGCGGGCGCCACCTGCAGCTACCCGAGCGACTGCCCGGTGGGTCAGACCTGCGGGCCCCGAGGACTCTGCCAGCCCGAGTGCCGCGAGGATCGGGACTGCGCTCCGGGGCGGACCTGCTCGGAGGCGGGCACCTGCCTCGAAGCCGACGGCACCGGCGGTGCCCCGACCGCGGGCGGCGCGGCGGGCATGGGGGCCTAGGTCGGGTGCCCGACGTCGCTCTGCTCACTGCGCTCGGCCAGGAGGCGTTGCTCCTCTCGATCGCCGTCTCGTTGCCCGTGGTCGGCGTCGCCGCTGTCACCGGGCTCGTCGTCGCGGTGCTCCAGGCGGCGACGCAGATCCAGGACTACACCATCGCGCACCTCCCGCGGCTCCTCCTGGTGGCGCTCGCGCTCGCCCTCGCCGGTCCGTGGATGGGCGCGGAGATCGCGGCCTTCGCGGCCCGCGCGATGACGGGAGGATGATGCGACGGCGGCCTGGGGTGCGGGCGCGCCCACGCTCGCGGATCCTCGCGCCGTCCGACGTCGTCGGCGACCGCGCGCCGGCGGCTGCGCCCGGCGGGGCGCGGATCCGCGTGGGCGGACGCATCGCCGCGCAGCGGGGACGCGAGGTCACGCTGGGCGATGCGCTCGGGCAGATCCTGGTCCACCTCGACGACGACCGACGCTTCGCTCCGGGAGGGTTGCTGGTCGTGGACGGTCGCGTGGAGCAGCGGCGTCTGGTCGCCGCCGTCGTCGTCTCCGCGCAGACGCACCCCGAGCCGGTCCGCGGTGGCGAGCACGCGCGGCTCGCGTGGGACGGGGTCGGTCGCCGGCTGGTCGACCGCGCGCGCGCCCTGGCGGTCGTGCGCGACTACTTCACGCGAGCCGGCTTCGTCGAGGTGGAGACACCGGCGCGCCTGCGAACGCCGGCGCTGGAGCCGCACGTGGACGCCCTCCCCGCCGGCGCCGACTGGTTGGTGACCTCGCCGGAGCTCCACATGAAGCGGCTCCTGGTCGGCGGCCTGCCTCGCGTCTTCCAGGTTTCACGCGCCTTCCGCGCCGACGAGGTCGGCGACTGGCACGAGCCCGAGTTCACGCTGCTCGAGTGGTATCGCGCGTTCTCGGACTACGACGCCGTGATCGAGGACACGGAGACGCTCGTCAGCGCCGTGGTGCAGGCGCTCCGCGGCGGCGCCACGCTCCCGGGGCCCGGCGGTAGGCCGCTCGACGTCACGCCGCCCTTCGAGCGCCTCACCGTACGCGAGGCGTTTCGCCGCTACGCGTCGGTCCCCGACGCGGCGGAGCTCGCCGCGTCGGATCCTGCCCGGTACTACCAGCTCTTCGTGGACCGCGTCGAGCCGGCGCTCGCGCGCCGCGATCGCCCCGGCTTCCTGGTGGAGTACCCCCTGCGCGAGGCGGCGCTGGCCCGGCCAGCTCCTCACGACCCCGCCGGCGCGGAGCGCTTCGAGCTCTACCTCGGCGGCGTCGAGCTCTCGAACGGGTTCGGCGAGCTCGTCGACCCGGTCGAGCAGCGCCGCCGCTTCGAGCAAGAGCGCGCGCGCCGCGCCGCGGCCGGGCTCGTGGCCTATCCGTGTGACGACCGCTTCCTCGCCGCGCTGGAGGAGGGCATGCCCCCGAGCGCGGGCAACGCCGTCGGCTTCGATCGCCTCTTGGCCCTCGCCACCGGGGCGCCCGGTGTCGCGGCAGTCCAGGCCTTCCCCGAGGCGTGCCGCTGAGCGACGGGTCTGCTCCCAGCTCGCGGGCACCCCGCCAGGTGCTTCACCCCCCGGCACGCCGCCGAAAAACGACGCCGCGTCGCGCGCGGCGCCCGTCGCCCTCAGAGGTCCAGCTCCTGCTGGCCGATGACGAGGCTCACCTTCTGGTTGCCGTTGGCCGCCCGGAGATCCGCGAGGAGCTGGGCCGGGTCGGCGCGCCGCTGCAGCACCACCGAGTAGATGAGCTCCTGCTGCTGCTCATCCTCCACCGATTCGACGCTGATCAGGTGTTGCTCGTCCAGGTGCCGGCGGAACACCTCCCCAAAGGCCTCCTCGGGCGGCACGTCGGCCCGGATGCGCACGATGAGGATCCGCTCTCTCACCACCTTGCGGAAGAGCGACAGCTTGTGCATGAGCACGATGACCCCGATCATGCACACGGTGGCGAAACCCGCGAGCAGGTACGACCGCGTACCGCACGCCATGCCGACCGCCAGGGACACGAAGACGAAGCCGATGTCGCGTGTCTCCTTCACCGCGTGCCGGAAGCGGATGATGCTCAGCGCGCCCACGAGCGTGAAGGCGCGAGCCACGTTGGCGCCGATGATGAGCATGAAGAACGCGACGGCGACACCCAGGATCACCAGCGTGTGGGCGAAGGACTGGGAGTACGAGACGCCGCGGTGGGTGGAGCGGTAGGTCCACGCCACGAACAGGGTGAGCACGACGCTGGTCCCGAACACGGCCAGCACGTCAAGCGGCGTGAACGCCACCGTCGAGTCGCCCATCGCCAGCAGGGCCCTGGTCAGATCATCCATGGCTCATCCTCTCTTCGCGCCAGGGCCCGGCCCAGGCGCGCCTGTTCATGGCTCACGACCGCGCAGTATTTGCTCATGCGGGTGAGCACGCACTCGTGGCGCGCCAGCAGCGTCACCATGAAATGCGGGATCCGTTCGTTGACCTTCACCTCGAGCACGAGGCGATCGGGCGGCAGGAAGAAATGGTTCCGAGCCCGCTCGTTGATCTTGAGCGCGTTCATGCGGCCGCGCAGGTTGCTGTCGAAGGTGACGCGCATCCCGGTGTCGAAGCGTTCGGCCACGAACGCCTGGCGCCGATAGGAGACGATGGCGGCGGGTCGGAGCTGCTGCGCCCGGACCATGTAGTGCACCTCGGAGGCGACGGCGGCGTCGAGGGCGTCCAGCTCGGACGGAGGTTCGTGCGCCCGACAGAGGGCCTCGGCCTGCGCGAGCGGCAGGACGAGCCGGCGCTTCTGCACGGTCCGGTTGATGCGCTGCTTGATCTCGACGTGCCCCACCGTCACCCGGCGGACGTCGCCGCCCGGTGGATACACCCGGAGCCGGAGCTTGCGGCGGAAGCGGAGCCCCTCGATCTTCGAGTAATATGCCTCGAACTCCGGACTGTCGTAGTAGAGGCTCACGACGGGGTAGCTCCCGCCGGGATCCCCGTGGGAGTCCGGCACCATGAAGTGCCGGAGGTCATCGATGAGCGCGTGGTAGCGACGCGCGTCGACGACGTACTTGAGCTCGTACCGGTTGAAGCGGCGGATCATGGCGCCTCCCCGGCGAGGTCCCCCACGATGACGAGCTCCCCGGCCTCGCCGCTGCGCCGAGCGGTCCAGAGGCCGGGGACGCCGCGGGCCTCGGGCGGGAGGGGGATCCGCGCGGTTTCGCCCGGCGCCACTGCGGCCGTCAGCGCCACGTTGGCCCGCGTGAGCTGGAGCTCGCCCCGCGCGGTGCCCGTGATCGACAGCTCCGTCACCTCGGCCGTGGTAACGACGTGGAAGCGAGACGACCGCGTCGAACCGTCGCGCCGCGCCTCGAGGGCGCGCGCGCCGGTTTCTCCCGCGAGCTTGGCGGCGAGGCGAGGCCGCCGCTGGAGCTCGATCCGGAGCTCCGCCGTCAGCCAGTCGCTCGCGCAGGCGCTCTCTCGGGTGGCCAGCTCGTCGAGCTCCCGCCGCATCCGATCGAGCCGCGGCTCCTGGGCGCCCCAGAGGAGCAGAGCCGCGACGCAGCCCCAGCTCAGCAGCGCGAGCCAGATGCCCACGCTCGGCAGCGCGCGCGCGGTGGAAGCTCTCATGGCCCGGCCTCCCCGGGCCCCCGCCAGCCGACGAGGGCGGAGGGGGTCGAGAGCCCGCGCGGCTCGAGCAGTGCGCGGAGATCCTGCGCCTCCGGCGCCCCCTGGCGCTTCACCGCGAAGCTCGGCTTGTCGACGAGCTGCCGGGGGTCGTCGACGGCGACGAACCAGAGCCCCTGACCGCGCGCGGAGCTCTCGCCGAGGTAGTAGTCGCTCCGGCGCTCCACGCGGATCCCCACCCGCGCCCCCACGACGACCACGTTCTCGACCTCCACCCGCGAGGCGTTCTTCACCAGGATCCCCATCGGGCACCGGCCGACGACCACGCGGCGCAGGGCGACTTCGCTCTGCTCACCCGCGGAGACGCCGTTGTCCGTGCAATCGAGGAGGTCTACGTCCTCGGCCGCGAGGTGGGCGCCCATCAGATCGAGCGCGTCGTCGCCGGAATCGAGGACGGAGAGCCCGCGCACGACGACCTGGGCGTGCTCGAGGTCGACGCCGTCGGTGTGCGCGCGCGCCACGGTGACCCGCTCCAGCCGGGCCTCGCGCACGTAGACGAGGTGCAGGGCGTTCTCGCCCTGGGCGTCGGAGAGGCGCGCGTCGCGCAGCGTGAAGCGCGTCGTGTCGTGGACGCTGAGCATGGCCGTGTAGTGCCGGCCCGCGTGGCG
>CAYVRP010000134.1:0-16458 GCA_964454025.1 uncultured Polyangiaceae bacterium
GCGGCTTATGCGATCAAGATCGCGCAGTGCTGCTGGAATCTCGGCAGGGTGAGCGAATCCAAAGCGCGGCTCGGCGGTGCGGCGGCGGGTTGGGCGCTGCGGGGTCGGGCTGGTCACCTGGCGAAGGCTACCAGTCACTGGGGATGGGGTCGATGAGGGCGGGCGACCGGGCACGGGCGAGCGGCGGCGGGGCGTTCGGGAGGCCGAGGCTCTCGAGCAGGTCGCGCGCGACTTCACGGTCGGTGATGACCGCGATGAACTGGAGCCGGCCGCCGCAAGGACAGGCGAGCGCGTCGATGTCGTGCGTGCGCTTCAGGAGCTCAGCCCAGGGGATCCGGGAGCCGGGGTCGCGCATGGGGTCGCCGTCGCGAGTCTGCTCCAGCGCTGAGCCGCGCTGGGGACGCGACGAGACTGGGGGCGCCTCGACCTCGCCGGCGGGGGCGGCGGGGCGCCAGGGGGAAGTCGGAGACTGACCGGTGCTCGGACAGGTGCCGGGCGCGATGTCCGGCGAGGGGTGCGGCACCACGCCGGCGCGCCACGACGAGTGCGGCGCGAACACCCCGTGAAACCGGATCAGAGGGTGCCGTGGGGGCGGCACCCGCGCGGCGCGCCGCGCCATGAACGCGAGCGGGTCCATCACCCGGTGTGTCTGCCGTCCCCAGGGCTTGCGCAGCTCGTAGGCGATCCGACCGTCGGGGAGCCGGCTCAGGCGCTCGAGGCTGAGCGGAGGGCGGGCGCAGTAGCGCAGCAGCCGCTCGCGCCCCTCGCGATCATTCGCGGCCACGGCCACGCCGGCATGCAGATCGAAGCCGCGTGCCTGCGCGCCGCGGCGGGCGCTCTTCGTCGGGCGCGCGGGCTCGAGGTCGTCGCGCTCGGCACCGCCGTCGCCACCCCGCGGGCAGGCGCCGGCGAGCTCGGTCAGCTCGCCGAGCCCGAGCGAGCCCTCGAGGCAAGCATCGAGCGCGGACCGCTCCGGAGGCTCGTCGGAGAAATCCGCGTCGGGATCGGGGTCGGCAAGCAGGCCCTTCCGTCTCAGCCAGCGCGTGACGCGGACCTCGACGGCGTGCACGATATCGTCGAGGTCGGCCTGCGTCGGGCGCGGCAGCGGGTGGAACGTGATCGGTCGGTTTCCGGTCGGGTCCCGCGCGCGCTCCCGCACGAACACCCCGTCCGGCACGGCGACATGATAGTGCACGTTGAGGTTGAGGCTGCCCCCGAACCGCTGCGGGAACTGCACGGCACCGCTGCGGACGCGCCTCCGATCGAGCCCCCGCAGGCCTGCGGCGTCGCTCTGATAACGGAATATCTCAGCGACGAGAATGCGACCAACCGCCGAGAGGGCGTCCGGTCGGCGGGCGAGCGTGAGGCGCAGCTCGAACGGCACCGAGAGCACCCACTGGCGCACGGGCACCTCCGGGAAGACGTGGTCCGTCAGGAACGCGGCGGTGCCGCACATGCGTCGAGCGTTGCAGCTCGGGCAGACCGAGCGCTTCTTGCAGGAGAAGGCAACGACGAGCTCGCGACCGCAGTCGCGACAGCGCGCGCGCCCGAACCCGAAGGCGTGGATGCCGCACTCCAAGTAGGCCCGGAGCTCCTGCTCCACGTAGTCGGGCAAGCCCCGCTCGTGCTGCTCCCGGACCTCGGCGAGGAAGGGCTCGAGGTGCTCGGCCACCAGGCCGTAGAGGACCGTCTCGCGAGGGTCGTGCTGCCGGTAGCCGCCGGCCGTCTCGCGCAGGGCGACCGCGGGGCGACGCTGCGTGACGGGCGGGGGGACGACGGCTCCGACGGTGTCGGTCGCGGGCGGCGGCGGCATCCCCTGCCCTCAGCGAGGACCGTGCCCGCAAGGTCATCGGGCACTGGGTGCGCCATTTCGGCGGCCATCACTGCGGCGCGGCGCGGCGTGGACCGGACTCGCCCCTGGCGAACCGCCCCCCCTTCCCTCGCCACTCGCCACCCCAACGGCCCCAGCTACCGTGACCGAGGGCCCAGAGCCCCGGGCTTGGCGATGGAGAACTCGAGGAAGACCCGTCAGGACTCGCCGTCGCTGACCGCGTCACCGAGGGGCCGCGCGGGTACGGGCGGGTTCCCCGTGGCTGCCCCCGGCTCCACCACCCAGCTCCGATGCAGCCGTACCCGCCACTGCCCCCGCAGCCTCTTGGCGTCGATCCCGTCGAAGACGACCTCGTCGCGCCCCGCTGCCGCCGCCCGGATCTTGCAGCGAATTGCATGGTCGGTGTCGCCGATCGGCGCGCCCGCCTGGCTGGTGCTCATCCATCGGGTCCATTCCTGATCCGGGGCGAGCACGAGCTCCGGCGGGCGCACTCGGGGAGCCGCCTTGGCGCACGAGCGCGCACGGCGCACCGCGGCGGTCAACGGTCACCCCCAGCCTGGTCGTCCGCGCCGCCCCCCGCAACGAGCGCCGCGATCGCGCCGGCCAGCTCGACCGCGCGCATCACCCGGTACTCCCCTCCCCGCTCGACCGACCTCGCGAGGGCCACGAGCTCGTGGCCGAGCACCGCACCGAGGAGCACCTCGACCGCGGACCACGGCACCGGTCGGCCGGCGGCGACCTCCCCGAGGACGTGCCGAGCTGCATCCACTGCGCTCGACGGTAGGGCCACCGTCAGGCCAAGACTGACGCAAGTCGCGGTACTCGCGCGGGATCCCGCCCCTCTGTCACGCCGGAGGCCGCGGTTTCGAGTCCCCTCCGCCCCGCACTTCGTAGGGCCACCCTCGCGGGTGGCCTTACTTCCTTTGTAGACCCGCCGCCGCGGCGTGAACGACGCCGCCCCGCGCGCGACCGTCGCGCCGGAGGCACCCGCGTTCACGCGATCCTCCAGCGCGATCCGGGGCGCGGGCCGAGCAGGCTCGGAACGGAGACAAGGCCACGCGCTTGGCCTTGTCTCGGGCGTCGCGCCGGAGCCTCGCGACGAGGCAGCACGAGCGGCGCCTGGGGCCACGTCGTGGACGGCGGAGATGGGCTCGGGGACGAACGCCGCCACGCACGGGGCGGCGGCGTCGGTGCCGCCCGCGACCGAGGCGGCGTCGCCGTCGACCGCCGGCGCGACCGCCCGCGGCCCCGTCAAGCGCTCCTTCGGCACGACGCCGGGATCGGTCGCCGCCTCGCCGCCGCCCGGCGCCGCCGAGAACCTGCCCACCGGCGCCCGGCCGCCGTCGGGCCGCGTCCACGGCGGCCGCGCACCGGGTCAGAAGGTCCAGCGGTGGCCGCGGTAGGAGTAGACGTACCAGCGGCTGGCGTCGACGAAGCTCAGGTCGAGCTGCGCGTCGAAGACCACCGTGTCGAAGGCCAGGGTCCCGTCCTCGGCGACGCGGGTGGTAAGCTCCTTGACGATGGCCGGATCCTGCGCACTACCCCCTGGCTGGATGAGGACGTTGCCCGTCGTCGGGAGCCGATAGGTGTTGGAGACGAAGAAGGCGGACTCCGAACGGCTGAGGACATGCTGCGCGATCTGGCGGACGGTCATCGCCGCCTCGTCGATTCGATAGATCACGGCGCGGGAGTAGCTCCCGTAGGGCGACCGGAAATGCCGACTGCACCCGTTGTCGAAGAGGAGCAGATCTCCGTTGGGCAACAGCACCGGCGAGTGCTGCCCGAAGGGCCAATCGAACTCCGGGGCCGCGGGGTCGCCGGCAGCCTCCCGGCCGAGCTGCACAGGCTCATCGTAGGGCGCGCCGTCCGCGTTCACCGCCGTGAGCAGCCGCCGGGACTGCGGCTCGTTCCACCCCTCGTGTGGAGCCAGGAGCCAGACCAGGGTCGCGTCGCGGCGAAGCTTGGCGCCCCCCTGGTGGCGACCCGAGACGATGATCGCTTCGTCCGCCTTGGAGTACGCGAGACCGTTGGCATGGAGCCAGTCTGCTGACCCCGCTGGCCAGTCGTCCGGGTCAATGAACGTGGTGCGGCCGGGATCGAGCACCTCGGTGAGATCCCACTCGCCCAGGACCGCCCCCAGGCCAGAGTCAACCTCGACGATGCGATCCTGGATGGTGGAGGCTCCGTTCCTCGACGCCAGGACCAGGACGTTGCCCCGGTGTTCGCTCTCGAGCTCCGCTGGTCCACCCTCGCCGTTGTCGTCGCTGCCGATCTGCACGATTTCGTGGTTCAGGGTGTGATCCGGAAGCTGGAAGGAGCGCCGGATGCGGCCGAGCCGGGTGACCTCCACGAGCGTGTCGAAGGATCCGGACAGGAAGTTGCCGTCAATCGATCGCCGCAGGGTGAATGTCTCGCCCAGCGGCAGCTCGAGCCGCAGTGCCCAGCGAATGGCGCCGCGCTCGTCGAAGGCGATCGAGCGGGTCCAGTCGACGAAGACGATCGGGGGGTTCGGGTTGGGCTCGATGCTGATCTCGGCCACCGTCCAGCCTGGCTCCATCAGCTCGGTGACGGCGGTGTTGACCTGGATGCCGGGGACCCATGCAGGCTCGTCGGGGTTCGAGAGGCGAGTCGTGATCGTCACCGTGCGGTCGATGCTCCCTCCATCGCGTCGATCGACGTGGATGCGCACCCCGTTGTCCCGATCCGGATAGAGCCCCAGTACCGGCACGTGCAACCCGGGCTCCGCGAAGACGACGTCCGACGTGTCGAGCTGGATCACGGTGCGGTCGTCCTCAACGGCGTAGGTCCGGAGCAGATCCGGACCACCGTCCTGCCCGGTGACGATGACCTGGACGGCCTGAACCTCACTCGCCTCCAGCCCGGTCAGATTGACGACCGCGACCAGGGGGCAGTTGCCGTAGGGATCGACCGCGACCTCGACGCCGACCTCATCGGACGGGTTGCCCGCCGCGCCGGTGGCTCCACCGGAGCCTGCCGTGGCGCCACCGCTCGCCGCCGCGGAGCCGCCCTCGGCACCCGTCCCCCCAGGCGAGCTCCCCGCCCCGGCGGCCCCAGCGACGCTCCCCAGCCCGGCGTCTCCCCCCGGGTTCGTCGTGCCGCCGCTGGTCGCCGCTCCCGCGCCGCCCCCGAGCCCCGGCGCGGCGCCGCTGCTCGCCGCGCCAGCGTGCCCGCCGCCGCCGTTCGCCGCTCCCACGTCGCCACCCGCGCTCGTCGTGCCGCCGCCGCTCTCGCGGCCACCTGAACCCGCCCCGGCACCGGTGCTCGCCGCGCCCGCGCCGCCGGTAGCGGCGACCGTACCACCAGAGCCCGACCACCCCGATCGATCTCCGGAATCGTCGGAGGCCGAGCTACACCCAGCCGTTGTGGCCGCCGTGACGAGCGCGGCCAGCCAGGCCCGTCGAAACGGCGACCGGCGCGGTGCACCCTGGTCGAGAACGACCTTGGACCGCACGCTCCAGCGAACGCGCATGGTTGTCAATGAAGCCTGGTTGACCAGGCCGATGCCGAGGTCCGGCATGGGCTTCCCCCTTCGTGCGATGCATTCAGCCATGGATGCGACTGCACCTCCGAGGTGCAGTGACCGAGTATTCCCGGAAACGACTTGGTTCTTGCCGCCTCGCCGAGAGTACCAACTCGGACCCCCAAGAAAAGACCGACCCCACCAGGCGAACCATCCGGTAGCACTGATCAGTTTGGATCACGCAGCAACTCGCCCGTGGATGGAAGCCTCGAACAGGCTGACGGGCCGCTCGCGCTTCGTGCCCCGCACCGCGCGCGCGTGGCGGACCAAGAAGGCATCGGAACCCTGAGGAACCGGCCCTTCCTGGACGCCATCCCGGACCTCCTCTCCCGTCGGGCAGCGGGCTGGACGGTGACCGAGAGCCACGACGCCCGGCAAGCTCGGGCAACCCTCAGGGCGGCGCTGGAGGCTCGCAACCCATTTGCCACCCTCCTGCGCCACGCGGACCGGCGCGCGGCGCTGCTCGGACCAGACCCGCCCTGGTGAGCCACCACCCCGTCCTCGCCACGCGCCGCCCTGAT
Source organism: uncultured Polyangiaceae bacterium (assembly GCA_964454025.1). Taxonomy (GTDB): domain Bacteria; phylum Myxococcota_A; class Polyangia; order Polyangiales; family Polyangiaceae; genus JAFGBI01. Next base: position 5,894 of record CAYVRP010000134.1, read on the forward strand.
GGTCCCAGCACCCTCGACCGAGGACACGGCGCCTCGGCTCGGCGGGCGACTTCGTTTCCCGAGTGCGATCGGGCAGGGCCTCACCGGCGCAGGACGGCGTCGAGCTTGCGCTCGAGGGCCCGGGCGCCGATGCTCCCCTTGAAGACGAGGAGCGCGGACGAATCGCGCTCGGAGAGCACCTCCTCGCTCACGCGGAGGCGGCTGGAGACGGCGAAGACGACGCGGTGGGGCAGCCCGGCCTGGACCAGCTCGATCCGGCGCCAGACGGCGCTGCGGCTCCAGTACCCGAGTACCTCCAGGAACACCGGCTCGCCGAGGGACGGGTGGGAGAAGACGAGATCGGGCACCATCAGCCCGAACCCGGGCAGCTCGAGCACGGTGTCTGCGGGCGCCACGCGCCACGGAGTGGCCAGCGCCTCGAAGGCCACCCGCAGCTGCTCGACCTCCTCCGCGACCGGCGGCGGCGCGCCCACACCGCTCGCGGCCGCCCGGCGCGCCTGGTGGCGAAATACCAGCGGGCGCCGCTGCGCCCCCCAGCGCACCTCGGCCTCCAGCTCCAGGCGATCGCAGCTCTCCAGCACCGGGAGCACCAGCGCGAGCTGGAGCCCGTACTTGGTCACCGCGTCGAACAGGCTGTACGGTCCGTCGATGGTGACGCGATAGCCCCGGTCGCGTCGCTCGATCCGGTGGAGCAGGCGATGAAATTTGAGCTGGCGGAAGAGAGCGCGCGCCACCGCCGGCGGGCACTCGACGTCTGCGACGACGCGTACGGCACGCAGGAGCACCGCCTGCACCGAAGCGCGCTCGTACCGCTCGATCAGCGCCGCGGGCGCCTCGTCGGCGACAGCGAGGAGCCGCTGGGCGCCGCGTAGATCCGCGAAGAGCCCCGCCTCCACGGCCTCGACGGTGAGGCCGCGCTCCCGGGCGACGGCGTCGAGCACGCCGTCCCGGTCGAAGGCCTCGACGCGCAGCGAATCGGCCGCGTCGGCCGCCCGCGCCGCGGCCGCGCGCAGGAAGACCGCGCGGCGCAGCTCGCCCGCGTCGTCGCCGGGCACCTCGGCGAACGTCGCCGCGTCCTCGATCAGCTTGCACAGCCCGAGCACCAGCTTCTGCTCGCTCGCGGCGGCCTCGCACGCGCGGAGGGCATCCCGGAGCTCGTCCCGGGTGGTCCCGACCTGCTCTCGGGCGACGGCCAGCAGGGCGGCGCCGAGCTCCTCGGCGCGCTGCCGCCGGCGCCGGTCGAGGCGCTGCAGCACCAGACGGCCGTCCTGCACGCGGGCCCGCACCAGCTCGGCCGTCAGCACCGGCGAGTCCTCCCCGTCAGCCGCCCCGGTAGGCGTCGTGGTCGCGCCGCCGAGCGCTGGTGAAGGTCTCGGCCGTGTCGGCGGTCACGACCTCGTAGAGCACGGCGCGCTTGCCGTCCCGGCGCCGCAGGATGCGCCCGAGACGCTGGACGTGCTCGCGCACGGACCCGCTGCCGCTCACCACGACGGCGACGCTGGCCTCCGGCACGTCCACGCCCTCGTTGAGGACCTTGCTCGTCACCACGACGCCGTACTCGCCGGCGGCGAAGCGCTCGAGGATCTCGCTCCGCTCCTTGACCCGCGTCTGGTGGGTGATGACCGGCACCAGGAACTGGCGCGCGATGCGGTAGGCGGTGGCGTTGTCCTGCGTGAACACCAGCGTCCGCTCGCGGGCGTGGCGCCGCAACAGGTGCGCGAGCAGCTCGAGCTTCGCCGGCGCCGCGAAGGCGATCTCGCGCTGCCGCCGGTAGGCGCGCATCGCCCGGCGCCCCGCCTCGCCCCGGGACGCACGCAGGATGAACTCGGCGAAGCCGCGCGGCGTCCCCAGGTGGATCCCCTGTTGCCGCGCGAACGCGAGGTAGATCCCGCGCTCGCCCTCGTACTCGGCGCGCTCCGCGGGGCTCAGGGCGACGGTGAGCCGCTCGGTGTCGTACTCGGCCAGGTAGGTCCCGGACAGCTCCAGGATGTCGCGCCGATAGACCACGGGTCCGACGAGCTCCTCGAGCAGCGCCTCCCGCCCGTCGGTTCGCTCTGGGGTCGCCGTCAGGCCCAGGCGGTACGGCGCGAGGCAGGAGGAGGCCGCGAGCGCGTAGCTCGGGCCGGGGAGGTGATGGCACTCGTCGAACACGACCAGCCCGAACTCCGCCCCGAGGTGCCCCAGGTGGAGGTAGGCGCTGTCGTAGGTGGTGACGGTGAGGGGCTGCACGTCGTACTCCCCACCCCCCACCACCCCCACGGTCGCGTCGAAGCTCGTGCGCAGGAGGTCGTACCATTGGCGCACGAGATCGAGCGTCGGCGCGACCACCAGCGTGCTGCGCCGCCGATCCTCGATCGCGAGCACCGCCACGTGGCTCTTCCCCGCCCCGGTCGGCAGCACGACCACACCCCGCCCCCGCGCTCGGCGCCAGGCGCCGAGCGCCTCGACCTGGAACGGGTGCGGGCGGCGCTGGACGCGCAGCCGTGCGGTGAGCTCCCCGTAGCGCCGCGCGTGATCCTCGTGCGGCACGCCAGCGCGACGGAGCGCCTGGACGACCTCGGCGTAGTCGAGCGCGCGGGCGCGGTAGCAGTGGGTGCGGCCGTCCCAGACGCAGCAGGCCGGCAGCGCCGGATCCCCCCGCGCGACGCCCCGGACCTCGAGGGTGCCTCCCACGAAGGCGAGCTCCACCATGACCTCGCCTGGCATAGCAGATCGCCGCGGCGGTGCGCGACCGCACGGCCCCCGCCGCCGTCTCGGTCAGAGGCTCTCGGCGCAGCCGGACGTGATGGTCCAGGACCCCGCGCGACAGGTCGCGAGATCCGGAAGGGAGCATGACGAAGTGAGCAGGGAGTACATGCACTCGATGTTGTCGCCGTTCAGGTCGTCGCAGGTGATCGCCCGGCAGGGGGTGCCCGCGGCGGGCATGACCTCCGGGCAGGTCCCGCACCGGTCCGAGAGCTCCTCGCGGATGACCCATTTTCCGGGCGCGACACAGGCGAACACCCGCGTCCCCAGGTTGCCGCAGCAGTCGGCGTAGGTGCACTCCAGGCCCGGGGCGTCGCACGCCGCGAGGGAGCGGGGCGAGATCTCGGGACAGCCCGGCGCACCCGCGCCGCCGCCGCTCCCCCCGCCCGCCGCCCCGCCCGTGGCCGCGCCCGCGCCGCCGGGCGAGGGCTCGCCCCCAGCCCCACCGAGCGGAGCCTGGCCCGCAGCGCCACCGAACTGGGGCGCGCCCGCCGCCCCCCCCACCGTGGGCGCGCCCGCCGCGCCCCCGCCCATGGGCTCACCCGCCGCGCCCCCGCCCATGGGCTCGCCCGCGGCGCCTCCGACCGGAGGCTCACCGGCGGCGCCGGCGCCCCCCTCCTCGAATTCGCCTCCCTCCCCGCCGGCAGCGCCCGTGGGATACGCGCCCCCCGCGGGAAAGGGGCCGACGCCACCCGAGCGGGGGGCACCGCCCGAGGCGAAGAAACCGCCGACCGCGTACCCACCGGTACCGCCGACGTAGATCGTCGACGCCCCCCCCGACGGGACGAGCCCGCCCGAACCAGCGAGCAGAACGCCCCCGCTGGCCCCCGAACCGTCCTCGTGGTCGTCGCCGCGGTGCCGGCAGCCGAACGAGGCGAGCAGCGTAGCGAGGGCCAACCCCACCCCCATCGCCTGCGCCAACGTCCCGCTCGTCCCCCAATGCCGTCGTTCGTACATCGTCGTCCCTCCCTCGGGCTGGCACGCACGAGGATACGATACCTTCCGCCCTGGCGCACCGCTGCCGCGAGACCGGAGCCGCACCGGCCCTCATGCGACTTCGCGTCCGTGGCCCCTTCGGATAGGGTCGGGCGGCCGCTCATGGTGGAAGAGAACGGGTCCAGCCCCGACGCGAGCGGGGTAGCGTCGGAACGGTCGCCCCGGGGCCTCATCGCCATCGCTGCGGCGCTGACGGCCGTGGCCGTGGCGCATGGCTCCGCGCTCGGAGGAGAGTTCGTCTGGGACGATCGCTTCCTGCTGGCCGACGACCGCGTGCAGCACCTCGCGCCGCTGGCCGACTACCTGGGCGGAGGCTTCTGGGACGCTGCCGGCGAGGGGGCGGTGACGCGCGTCTTCTACCGCCCGCTCACCACCCTGTCGCTGGCGGTCGATCACGCGCTCCATGGCCAGAACCCCGTCGGCTTTCACCTGACCAACCTGGCGCTTCACCTGACCAACGTGGCGCTGCTGATCCGGTTGCTCGCGCAGCGGCAGATGCCGCTGCTCGGCGCGTGCCTCGCGGCAGCGCTCTGGGGCCTGATGCCGCGGCTCACCGAGGCCGTGGACTGGGTGAGCGGACGAACGGACCTGCTGGCGGCGACCTTCGTCCTGGCAGCGCTCGCTTCCAGGCGGAGCGGGTCGAGCTCCGCGCCGCGGCTCCTCGTCGCCGCGTTGCTGTTGCTGCTGGGCCTGATGGCGAAGGAGGTCGCGCTGGCCGGGGTGGTGGCGCTGGTCGCAGGGGCGGCAGTCCACCCCGCGCCAGAGCCCGGCCGGATTCGCTGGCGATGGCCGCACGCCACCCTCGGCGCCACCGGGGTCGTCGTCGCGACGTGGGCGCTGCTCCGCGCCCAAGCCGTCGGTGGGGTCCCGCCGATGGGGGGGCGCCCGCTCGGGAGCCGGGCGCGACTGGCCGTCGAGGCGCTGGGCACCTACCTCTGGTCGGCGATCGACGCGGCCCGGCCCTGCGCGCAGATCGGCTACCTCGACCACCCGCGCTGGGGCCTCTTCGGGCTCGGCGTCCTCGGCCTCCTGCTCGGCGGCGCGCTGCTCCTCCGCGCGCGCGCCGCCACGACGCCCGAAGACGTGGAGGCGACGGCCCTACTGGTCGCCAGCGTCGCGCCGGTGCTGCACCTCTTCCCGCTGCCCACGAACGTCGTGGCGGCTGACCGGTTCCTCTACCTGCCTCTCGCGGGTGCAACGCTGCTCCTCGGGCCACGGTTCGCCCGACTCAGACGGACGGCTCTGTCCGTCTCCGTCACGCTGGGCCTGGTGCTCGCGGCAGGTGTGACGACCTCGTTGCGCGCACCCGTCTGGACCGACGAGGTTTCGCTCTGGTCGCGGACGCTGCGCTGCGCCCACCCCCGAAACCCCCAACCGCTCGCCGGCCTCGGGGGCCTCCACCACCGCGCGGGAGACTACGCAGGCGCCATCGAGCTCTACCGGGCCGCGATCCGTCGCACCGGGCTCGCGCCCGCGGAGCCGGCGATCCTGGCCTATCCGCGCCTGGTCGAGGGGCTCTCGGGCGCCCTGGGGATGGCGGGCGATCACCGCGCCGAGCTCGCCGCGGCGCGCCGTCTGGTCGAGGCCTTCCCCGAGATGCCGCGGCTGCGGCATGGCTACGCCCTGGCGCTGATGCACGAGGGTGCCCTCGACGCGGCCCGCCAGCAGCTCATGGTGGCTACTCCATGGCTGCCCGCGGAATCGCCGGCGCACACCCTGCTCGCGAGCTGGCCCGAGGTCGAGGCCGCCGCCCGCGTGCTGCGTAGCGAGGCCCCCCCGGCGGCGCGGGCTCGCGCCCTCGCCCGGCTCGGGCGACGGGCAGACGCCGAGGCGCTCTGGGAGCGCGTCTTCACCGCGCCCGACGCCAGCCCGCCGGAGCAGGCGGAGGCCGCGCAGTTCCTCCTGCTCTTCGGCCGCGCCGATCGGCTCCCGAGCCACGTCGCGGCGGCGCGAGCGCGCGGCCTGCTCTCCCCGGACCTCGAGCTGGCGGCCACGGAGCGGCTCGAGCTCATCGGTCGGCTGGAGGCGGCCCGGCGCGCGCTCGGGCCTTGAGCGGGCGCCGTGCCGTCTTCACCCCCGGATCACCGCGCCGCGAGCGTCGCCTCGAGATCGTCGCGGTGCCCGATGGCGGTCGCCACGCAGACGAAGCCGCCCCCGCGCGCGCCGCAAGCGACCTCGGTCACGTCGGTGGCGCCGGCGCGCGCCGCCGTCGCGAGCAGCGCATCGAAGGCACCGGCCTCGGTGCACCCCGCGTCGCAGCGCGCGATCACCGACCCCAGGCGCACGTGGCTCGGCGGGATCAGCGCCCGCTCCCGCACGGAGTCCGGGTGCCGAGGAGCGCGGGGCTTCGCGCCCACCTCGGGGGTGAAGTCCACGCGGATCGACCAGGCCTCGCTCGCGCTGGCCCGGCCGAGCCACCGCTGGCGCTCCGCAGCGACATCCGGCACCGCCGGGTGGGGCGCGGCGTCACTGCGCACCCGCGCGACGTCCGCCCGGCAGGAGAGCCGGCGGCGCCGCCCCTCCACGCCGGAGCCACGCGGCTCGGAGCGGCACTCGACCCCGACCAGCGCCTGACCGCCGGCGGCAGCAGCCCGCTCGCGCAACGCCGCCCGCAGGCGACCCTCGCGACAGTCCACGTCGCTCAGCCAGGCACCCTGCACGGCCCCGAACGGCTCCTCCAACGTGCACGCGGCGCTCGCCGTGCCTAGGCGACGGTGGGTCGACGGTAGAGTGACGAGCTCCGCGATGCCATCGGGCTCGACGACGGCGGGAGCGGTGCGCCCGTCGAATGTCACCCCGCCGCGCAGCGCGGAGCCGCACGCCAGGAGCAGCAACGCGAGTCCGATCGGGCCAGCCCTCATGCGGAACCAGCTTTTCAGACGCCCCGACGCGGCGCAAGCGTGGTCACCGGCGAGAAGACCCGGCGCCGACGGCGCCACCCCGCCCCCGCACCCAGGAGGAGGCGCGCCGCCGGCGCCGGTAAGTCCCCTGGCGGTGCGTCAGCCGTCGCTGCCCGCGGCGGCTGGGCCGCCCGCCTCCGCGGCCGCGCCCGCCGCGGAGGGGCTGCCGGCGACCGGACCCGGATCGCTGCCCGCGGCCGCCGTGCTGCCACCGTCGCTGGCACCGCCGGCGGCTTGCCCCGCGACGCTGGAGCCGGCCTCGCCGCCGACGTCGTCACCCGCCACGCCGCCCGCGGCCGCTCCCGCGGCGCCGCCCTCGGCCGTGGTGGTATCGTCCGCGCCGTCGTCGTCGTTGCAGGCGATGACGCCGAGCACGGATGCGAGCGCGAACGTGGCCATGAGACTCTTGAGAATACGCATCCTGTCCTCCAAGCATCGTTGTGGGGTCGTAGATCCCGAGGGCTCCGACGCTCGAACACAGCAGGATGCGTGCCAGGCGCGACGCACCCGTCCCGGGTCGAGCCGAGTCGCGCAGTACGCGCGGTTTCTCGCGCGCGATCCGCGCTGCGCGCTCGACCGCGCGGACTGACGACGAGGTCGGGCGTGATCCTCCTGTCGTGAATCGATTTGGAACGAGGACGTCACGCGAGCGCGAGCTGGATCGCGACGACCATGCCGTCGCGAACGGCGCTTCGCGTCAACGCTCTCGATCGCGACGCGCGCGCCCTGCCTCGTCCCCGACCCGCCGCAGCAGATCGGCTAGCTCGCGGCTGGATGACGCATCGCTCCGAGCCCTGTCCGAGCCCGGCGCCGGGGCGCCGGGGGGAGCCCTGCGCTCCGCACGCACATCGTCACCCGGCTGGCGCCGCGCGGAGGGACGCGCGGCGGGCCGCGGCGGCGCGGGGCGCGCGAGGATCTGCTCGAGCAGCGCGCGCCCCGCCCGCGCGTCGAGCCGCGAGCGCCGCCACCGCCCGAGCTCGGGGAAGAGTCGCCAGGCCTCGGCGCCATCGAGCGGTGCGAACGGCAGCAGGTTGAGCCCGATGAGCCAGAGGTTCGTCCACACGAAGGTGTAGGCGAGCTCGCCGCCGAACGGCACCACCCGGAAGCCGCCGAGCGCGAACACCACGAGCGCGACGATGAGCAGGACCGCCTGCGCGAGCACGCCGCCCCAGGCGATCAGCGAGCGCTCGAGCGGCGTCGCCGCCCCCGACCAGCGGCAGAGGCCACCGAAGCCGGTGACCTCCAGCGCCACCACGCGGTGCCGGAGCGCCCGCACGACCAGAGCGTGGCCGACCTCGTGCAGGAGCACGATGACGAGGAACGCGAGCCACGCGGCGGGCGCGAACCGCAAACCGCCGAACACCAGGGCGCCGACGGCCGCGGACCAGTGCACGCGAAGGGGAACGCCCCCGACCCTCGTGACCGTCCAGTAGCCGCGCTCGAACACGAGGCGGGAAGCTAACCACCCCCCGCCCCCGGCGCCAGTCACGCCCGGGGACAGTCCCCCGAACCCCGAGTGCCGTGACGGGTCACTCCGGCTACGCTGGGCCCGTGACCCTGATGAGCGTCGGTGATCCCGGGGGCAGCCCCGAGCGCTGCGTCGGCTGCGGCAGGCTCGCCGTCGGCCCCTGCGCGCGGTGTCGGGCGCCGCTCTGCGGCGACTGCTGCGTGCTCACCGAGGGCGGCGCGAAGACCTACGCCATCTGCCCGAGCTGTGCCCGAGGCGGAGGCCAGAGCCTCCGGCGCGCCTGGTGGACGGTCATCGCCTGGTTCGCCGCCCCCATCGCCGTGCTCGCGCTCTTGGTGCTGCTCCTGCACCTGCTCTTCCCGGGACGGTGAGCCCTCCCCCATCCCCGAGGCCACCAGCGCCCCGGCAAGGGACGAGCGCCGCGGCGAGAGCCACCGCGGCGTTCGGGAGTGCAGCGGAGAGGACTTGAACCTCCACAGCCTTGCGGCCACTGGAACCTGAATCCAGCGCGTCTGCCAGTTCCGCCACCGCTGCGTGACGAGAGCGCGGTTATGTAGCGCGGGGGCGCGGCCCCGGGCAAGGGGAATCGGTCCCCGGCCCGGCCGCCTCCCGGGTCCCCGTGATACCTTGGCCCCCATGTCGCAGCACCGGGCTGCCAGGGACGACCCGCGGCGCCGGGCCTCACCACCGACCTGGCCCGGGGCACTGGCGGGCTCGCTCGGCCTGGTCGCGCTCGTCGCGCTCGTCTTCGCGCCCTCGCTCCGGAACGGCTTCGTGGTGATCGACGACGCCGAGCAGATCGTCAATAACCCCGTCGTTCGCTTCCCGCGCCACGCGGCACCGGTCAATCTCTTGCTCACCCCGTACCACGGGTACATCGTCCCGGTGACCCAGGCCGCGCAGATCGCGCTCTTCGCCACCGGCGGCGGCGCGTTCGCCTTCCACCTGGCGGGGCTCGCCCTGCACGCGGCTGTCCTGATCGTCGCCTTCCTGTTCACGAGCCGAGTGACGCGCGATCACCTCGCTGTCGGGGCGGCGCTGGCGCCGGTCGCGGTCCACCCGCTCGTGGTCGAGCCGGTGTGCTGGGCCACGGGCCTCAAGGACCTCCTCGCCGCGCTGTTCACCATCCTCGCCACCCTCTCCTTCCTCGCCGCCAGCGACGCGGCGCGCGCCGGCCAACGCCCGTTGCTCCGGGCCTTGGCGGCCGGCGCGCTCGCCACGCTCGCCATGCTCGCCAAGCCGACGGTCGTCCTGATGGGCGGCGCGTGGCTCGCGTTCCTGGTCGCGGAGCACGCGCGGACCCGCGGCGCGCGCGCAAACCTCCTGCCTGCCCTGCCCCGGACGCCGGCGCTCCTCGCGGTGGCGACGCTCGGGCTCGGCCTGCTCGCCGGGATCGCGAGCCGCATGACGCACGACGCCCTGCTCTCCAACCAGGCCACCTTCGGGGTGCTGCGGCCGCTGCAGTCGCTCGGGCACCAGCTCGCCCACGCCCTCTGGCCGGTGTCGCTGCACCCCTTCTACTACGTGGACGCGCGCCCCCCGACGGCGGACCCTCACTCGATCCTCGGCGTCGTCGGGCTCATCGGCGCCGCCGCCGCGTTCTGGGCGGCACGTAGGACCCCCCTGGCGCTCCTGGCCTGCGCGCTCGCCACCGCCGTCTACGTCCCGGTGAGCGGGCTGGTCCCGTTCCCGCGCCTGGTCGCCGACAGCTACCTCTACTTGCCGCTCGTGATCCTCGGTGCGCGCGCGGGCGGTCTCCTCGCCCGCGCCCCGCGCCGAGCCCGCTGGGGCGTCCTCGCCGCGCTCATCGTGAGCACGGCGTTGCGCGCGCCGATGGCCCGCGGGCAGGGCGGGCGCTGGGCGGGCGGCGACGCCCTCTGGGCCCCGCTCGCCGCGGCCCACCCCACCCCCGACGCCTTCGGCGGGTACGCCACCGATCTGGCCGGACGCGGACAGTACGAGCGAGCACGAGCGCTCTTCGCAGCGAGCTTCGCCCGCGGCTACTCGCCGGAGTACCTCGTGGACTACGGCATCGTCCTCGCGCTGACGGGCCACGAGGACGACGCGGAGTGCGTGCTCGTGGAGGCCTGCTTCCACAGCGGCAGCACCAGCGTCGCGCTCCGCAACCATGCCGTCGCGCTCGCCCGCCGCCGGACCCCGCCCCGATACCCCGACGCCGCCCGGTTCCTGCTCCCGCTCGCCTGGCACCAGGCTCGCCTCGGCCAGATCCCGCTCACCCCGGCCGAGATCCGGAGCACGCAGCGCTGGCTCCCCCCCGACACGGAACCGCTCCCCGATCCACCGCCCTGGCCGCTCGGGAATTGCCGGGTCCTGAAGACGACGGGGGCGGGGGGCGGAGGGTGGGATCGTTGATGCCGGGTGGCTGACCTTGGGGCCTCTAAGCCTGGATTTCGCGCGGCCCCGGAGCCGGCTGACTGGGGCGAGCCGATTCACGG
>CAYVRP010000135.1:0-16110 GCA_964454025.1 uncultured Polyangiaceae bacterium
CACCCCGGGTCACTTCTGGCGAGCACACCCGGGTCATTTCTCGCGAGCGCTGAAGTCGCGGTTCGCCGAGCCCGGTGCGCTCGACCGTGTCGCGGCCCCTGAGCCGGCCTCTCCGGTGGCAGGGAAGCGTGTTCTGGCGGTATCAGCCCGGGGGGCGACGATCCCGCGGGATCGACCGGGGGTCATCCCGCGGCCGCGAGGGCGAGAGCCGATCGCCGTTCGCCTGTGGATCGGCGTCGGGTACTATCCCCGTCGCGCCGAAGGACGCGCGGCAGCCATGTTCGGAGGAATCATGAGAAGGCCTGAGACGGCAGCACCGGGCGGAGACGGCGGGCGAGGGCGCGCGGGCGCGAGGTTCGTGCGCTCCCCGCTCGGGGCGGCCGCGCTCGCGGCGGGCGTCGCCTTGCTCCCGGGAGCGACGGGCTGCCGCAACGACGAGGCGGACGGGCTCTTCGGCACCGCCGCCCTCGGGGGCGCGTCGAGCCAGATGGGCGGCTCCCCGAGCACCGGCGGCGACGCCGGCACCCCGGACCGGGTCACCTGCGATCCGGGCGACACCCGCGAGTGTGTCGGTCCGGGCGCCTGCCGCGGCGGCCAGATCTGCGCTGGGAACGGGACCTGGGAAGAGTGCGACTGCGGCGCCGCTACGGGTGGCGCTCCGGGGGCCGGGGGTGCGACGGGCGGGGCGACCCAGTCCGGTGGCAACGTGGGCACAGGTGGTGAGGCGATTGGCGGTGGCAGCGCGACGGGCGGTGCCTCCGACGGGGGCGCCGCGACCGGAGGCGAGACGGGCGCGGGCGGCGGGGAGCCAGCGGGCGGAACCCCCGCCGGCGGTGGCACGAGCGGCGCAGGGACGAGCGGGGGAGCCGCGGGCGCTCCGGCGGGCGGCGCGAGCCCTGGCGGCGCCACCGGCGGCGGCGGCGACGGGCTGGCGGGGTGCGAGTCGGCCGAAGACACCGTCACCCTGGCGGTCACCTATCGCGACTTCAACGCGGCCCATTCGGACTTCGAGCCGTCGGCCTCGGGTCGGGACGCGGCGACGGAGGGGCTCGTCGCCAGCATGCTCGGCGACCGGGGGGCGCCGGTGCTGGTCGGCGCGGACGACACCATCGCGAGCGCGCAGTCCTTCGCCGAGTGGTACACGGACGATCCGCGCGTCAACGCGACGATCCTCGGTCGGCTCGTTCTCTACCGCAACCAGTCCGGCGAGTACGTGAACCGCTGGGGCGCGGACGGTGAGCGCTGGCGGGCCTACGAGCAGGTCACCTGGTGCGGCGAGATCGGAAGCCGTTGCTCCTCCTGCGATGCCATCCCTGCCGGCTCGACCTGCTACGACCCCTGTCCGCTGTCCGGCTACAACGGGGCCTGCTCGGCCGAGCTCGTGTTCTACGATGGCACGCCGGTCTTCTTCCCGATCGACGAGGCGCCCGGCGCGCTCACGAGCGAGGAGGAGTACTCGACCGCGACCATCGCGCCTGCCTATGGTGGTAGCTGGGAGGTGGAGCCGGGGGAGCCCCGCCACAATTTCCACTTCACGAGCGAGCTCCGGTTCGACTTCGTTTATGCGGCGGGGCAGCGCTACTCGGTGGAGGTGACGGGTGACGACGACGTCTGGGTCTTCGTGAACCGACATCTCGCCATCGACCTCGGCGGCATCCACACGCCCGTGGCCGGCGCCGTCGAGATCACGAACGCCACCGCGGCGGGCCTCGGGCTCGTCGACGGCGAGGTGGCGGAGATCGCGATCTTCCACGCCGAGCGCCAGACCACGGGGTCGACGCTGCGCCTGCGGTTCAGCGGCTTCGACTGGGCGACCGCGGACTGCGGTCCGGCCGAGGGCCGTCTGCCCCAGGGCGCGGGTGGCAGCGGTGGCGCCGGGGGGCAAGGCGGCGGGGCGGGCGAGCCCGCCGCGGGCGGCGAGCTCGTCGGCGCCAGCGGGTCCGCCGGCGCCGGATGACGGCGCCGCGCCAGTGATGACGATGACCGCGCCGTAGCTCGGCGGGACCTGACCCCGGTTCGCCGGCGTCCGCGCCAGGTGGCGGCCAGGGAGCACGCGAGAGGTGCTGCCGTACGGACCGAGGCCCGCGTGCGAGGACTCCGCGATCGAGCGATCGCCGAGCTCGTCGGCGGCCGGTGTCCCGTCGAGCAGACCTGCGCTGGACTCGTCAGGGGCCCGCGCAGTATCCTCGGCTCCGCTCCCGCGCGGGCGGATGGTGACCGGCTGTACCGGGACCGCCGGGGTGGGCGCTCCGACCGCACCGACCGGCGCGCGGCAGGTAGCCGACCGCCCCCGCCTCCCCTCTCGGCTCGCCCGGGTCGCCCCGAGCGGCCGCCCTCGCCCCGAACCTTCGCGCGATGACCGCACGCCCCCGTCTGCCCATTGCGCTGCTGGTCGACAGGCTGGACGACGAGTACCAGGTGGCGGTCGTCCGCGGCGCGCTCGCCGCGGCGCGAGAGCTGGGGGTCACCTTGCTCTGCGTGCCCGGGGGCCGCGTGCGCGACCAGGACGCGGACGGCGCGGCGCGCAACGCCGCCTTCGACCTGGTCAACGCGGAGACCGTGAGCGCGGTGACCGCGGTGACGAGCGTGATCGGCAGCGCCCGGGGGCCGGCGGAGCTGCGGGGGTGGCTCGAGCGGTTCCGCGGGCGGCCGCTCTGCTGCGTCGGCGTGCCCATCCGGGATCGCGTCACCATCGAGGTCGACAACTCCAGCGGCATCCGCGAGCTCGTGCTGCACCTGGCGCTGGACCACGGTCGGCGCCGCATCGCCTTCGTGCGGGGGCCGTCGGCCAGCGCCGAGGCGCGCGTCCGTTTCCAGGCCTATCGCGACGCCCTGGAAGAGGCGGGGCTGCCCTATGATCCGCGGCTGGTCGTCGCGGGTGACTTCCTGAAGGCGAGTGGGAGCGCGGCCGTGCGCACGCTGCTCGAAGACGAGCGCCTGTCCGACCGCATCGACGCGCTGGTGGCGGCGAACGACTACATGGCGCTCGGCGCCATGCAGGAGATCGCGCGGCGTCACCGGGAGGTGCCCCGGGACCTCGCGGTGGTCGGCTTCGACGACGTGGACTCCGCGCGTCTCGCGCACCCAGCCCTGACCACCGCGCGGCAGCCCACCGAGCAGCTCGGCCGCCGCGGCGTCGAGACGGCGTTCGCGCTGGCGGCGGGCCGCTCGCCGCTCTCGGCCTCGCTGCCGACCGAGCTCGTGTTGCGGCAGTCGTGCGGCTGCTCCACGATGAGGTCCGCGTTCGCCAGCAGCATCCGGCCGCTCGCCGGCGATGTCGAGGCGTCGTTCGCGGAGCAGCGCCACGTGATCCTGGCGGAGGTGGCGCGCGCGGCCGCGGGCCATCTGGACGCAGCCGTCAGCGGGTGGGAGGTGCCCCTGGTGGACGGCCTGATCGGCGAGCTCAGCCACCAGAACGTCCAGAGCTTCCATGGCACGCTCGAGCAGCTCTTGCAGAAGTTCGACCGCGCGCCGCTGAACGGTGCCGTCCTGCAGGAGGTGCTGACCGCGCTCCGGGCGCAGTCGTTGCCGTGCGTCGCTGGCGTGCCGCGGGTGCGAGATCGGCTCGAGGACGTCTTGCACGAGGCCCGGGTCGTCGTCAGCGCCTTCTGCGAGGAGGCCGCGGAGCGACGCGCGCGAGCGGCGCGCGAGCGGCAGCGCAATTTCGAGCGCGCGATGCGCTCCGCGCTCCTCTCGGACACCGCCAGACGCTCCCAGGCCGCCGCGGAAACCCTCCCGGAGCTCGGGGTGGAGGCCTGCGTGGTCGCGGCGCTCGAGCGACCGAACGATTCGGCCGGGCGGGCGAGGGTGCTCTTCGGCTTCAACGCCCGGGATCGGATCGCCGAGTCCTCGCTGATGCCGTTTCGCCGACTCCCTGCCCACCCGATGCTCGAGCAGAGCCGGCGCATGGTCGTCGCCTTGCCCCTGGTCGCGTTCGGGCAGGCGCTCGGCGCCGCCGTCGTGACGACGACGGGGGCGGGGGACGACGCGCTCGAGCACGTGCGGGAGTTCCTGGGCACGGAGCTCGACCTGCTCCGGCGCGCCGGCGAGCCCGGGGGCTGAGAAGAGGTCAGTCCTCGAGGCGCACGCTCACCGCGCGGCGCTCCGCCTCGGGCGCGGTGGCCTCGATGAAGAAGAGGTACTCGTCGCCGGGCTCGCCGCTCAGGATGCGCACGGCGAGGTCCACGGGGACACCCCGCTGGAGCGCGAGCGGCCAGTCGAGCTCCGCGCCGACCTCGAGCCGATCGGCCTCGGTGCGGGGCCGCGGCGCGGAGAGCTCGATCCCGACCCCGCAGGTGTCCTGCACCCGGATCAGGCCGCCGGCGCCCGGCTCGACCCAGAGCAGCCCGCCGGGCTCGATGGCCAGGCAGTCGCCGAGCGGCGAGGCCACGGGCTCGAGCGGTGCGCCGACCTCGGCCACCACGAGATCGCTCGGGCCGGAGCTCGCCGCGAGGCCGATCACCTCGAGCCGCACCGCGTCGCCCGGCGCGATGCTGAGCGCTGCCTCGAAGCTCCCGTCGGCCGCCACCGGGGCGTCGGCGGCGGCCGCGGTGGAGTCGAGGTTGTAGGCCCGCACGAGGCCCTCCGGTGGATCCACGGCGCCCGCCCGCCCGACGACCACCGTGTCCCCTCCCGGTTCCAGGGCGCGCCAGGAGACGAGCGTGTCCTGCAGAGTCGGGGGCTTGGGGACGGTGATGGGCGGCTCGGGCTTCGGGCTCACGCTGCACGCCGCCGTGAGCCAGACCGCGGCCAAGCCGGCTGCCAGGGGCGTGGGCTTGCCGGACCTTCGCGCGACGGCCTTGGGCATGGCGACCATTCTATGCAAAGAACGGACCGGCGGGTTAGCCTGGCTCGAGCGCGGGCTCGACCTCGCCGCGGTCACGGCATCCGTGCGCGGCGGCGGTGGGGCCAGCGGTCCTCGTGCCATGTCCGCTGCTGGTTCGGCGAGTCCGACGGTCGGAGCCGTCCTGCGGGGGCGGTACGAGCTGCTGCGGGAGCTCGGCGCCGGAGGGAGCGCGACGACCTACCTGGCCCGCGATCGCCGGTGGGCCACGGAGGTCACGGTCAAGCTGCTCCGCGACGCCGCCGCCGAGCTCGTCGAGGTGCTCCACGCGGAGTTCGCCCGACTCCGGGAGCTCTTTCACCCGCACCTCGTCCACGTGCACGAGCTATGGGGGTCGAGCGGTCCTGACGGGTCACTCCCCTTCTACACCGCCGACTTCGTGCCCGGGACGACGCTCGCGCGCCACGCCGAGGGCAACCGCTGGGAGTCGCTCCGGCGACCGCTCGGCGACGCCCTGAGCGCGCTCGACCTGCTGCACCGCGCGGGGGTGCTGCACGGCGACTTCAAGCCGGAGAACGTCCTGGTCCGCGAGGACGGCGCCGGCGCGCTCATCGATCTCGGCTGCGCGCGGCCCATGGGCGTGAGGGCGCACGGCTTCGCGCGAGGAACCCCGGACTACCTGGCCCCGGAGCTCCTCGGTGGGGCGGCGCTCGATGCACGATCGGACCTCTTCGCCGTCGGGGTGACCCTCCGGCGCGTCGGCGCGTCCCTCGCCGAGCCGCTGCCCGGCCCCGTCGCGCGGCTCGCCGCGCGCCTGGTCGACCCCGACCCGGCGCGGCGGCCCGCCAACGTGGGCGAGCTGTTCGACGTGGCGTGGCCCGAGCAGGATCGAGCGGGCGCGATCCCGGTCGGCCTGGGGCGGCTCGTCGGGCGCGACGCCGAGCTCGCCGTCGCGCGCGAGGCGCTGGCGGCGCTCGCGGCGGGGAGCGCCGCCGCCCGGGTCCTGCACCTCGTGGGCGCGCCCGGCATGGGCAAGAGCCGGCTGTTGCGCGAGCTCCATTGGTTCGCCCAGGCTCGGGCCCGGGTGCTCGAGGCCAACCCGGACGCGCCGCTCGGCGTGCGGAGCCTGCTGGAGGAGGCGGTCGGCGGTCCGCTCCCGGTTGCGGCGGCCGACGCTGCCGTGCGCGCCCGCGAGGGGCTCGACGAGCGGGCGGTGCCCTGCGTGCTCCTCGTCGACGACGCCGAGCGGCTCGCGAGCTCCGAGAGCGCGCTGTTGGCGGCGTTCGCGCGCTCCCTCGAGCCGCGCGACCCGGTGCTCCTAGTGGTCGCGAGCCGGCCCGAGCTCGCGCTCGGCGGCGTGGCGGTGCGACGCGTGGAGCTCGGGCCGCTCGGGCCGCCCGACATCGACGCGCTGGTCGGCGAGGGTTGCTCGCGAGCGACGCGCGGCCACTTGCATCGGCTGAGCGGAGGCCATCCGGGGGAGCTCCGGGCGCTGCTGCTCGCGCTGGCGTCGGGCTCGCTCAACGAGGCGGACCTGGGCCGCGGCGCCGCCGCGCCGGCCGGTCCGGGGCGAGTCGGCCCCGTGCTCGACGCTCTGCCGGCGGCGGCGCGCGGGGCCCTCGGCGTCCTCGCGGTCATCGCCAGGCCGATGGGCAAGGATCCGCTCGCCGAGCTCGGGGTCGGCGCCGCCGACCTCGACGCCCCGCTCAGGTCCGGGCTGGTCGTGCGCGAGGCCGCCGGCTACCGCCTCGCCAACCCGCGGGACGGGGCTCGAGTCCTCGCCGAGCTCGGCGGCGCGGCGGCACGGGCGCTCGAGCTCCGGGTGGCGGAGTGGTTCTCCGCGGGGTTCGCGGGCCGGCGCTCGGTCCCCGGCGGCCGCGCGGAGGACGCCGCCCACGCCGCGCTGCACCTGGCCCGGGCGGGCGAGGTCGCGCGCGCCGCCGAGCTGTTGCTCGGCCACCGCGACGAGCATGCGATGGCCCCGCAGGCGTGGCTCGCCGCGGCGCAGGCGCTCGCGGCGCATCCTGGCGGCTTCGAGCTGGAGCTCGCCGCGGCTCGGCTCGAGCAGATGGCGGGGTTGGCGCCGGCGGCGCTCGAGCGGCTGGAGCGCCTCCTCGGGGGCGGCCTCGACGGTGACCAGCGCGTGGCCGCTCGCGTCGAGTGCGGGGCTTGCTGGCTCAGGATCGGCGACGCCAGTCGGGCCGTGCTCGAGCTCGAAACCGCCCGCGGCGAGGCGAGCTCGCCCGACGAGGTGGCTCGGATCGCCGATCTGGTCGCGCAGGCCCGATGCCGCCAGGGGCGCTACGAGGAGGCGCTCCGGGTGGTCGACGAGGCGCTCGCCGGGTGCTCCGACGCGCATCTGCGGGCGAGCCTCGACGAGGCGGCTGGCGTCGCCCTCGGCTACCTCGGTCGCTTCGAGGCCGCCGCCGCCCGGCTCGACGCGGCCGCCCAGGTGCCGGCGCGGCCGCTGCCGCCGCGCCACCAGGTGCGCGCGACCAGCGCCCGGGCGCTGGTCGCCTTCCAGGCGGGGCAGCCGAGGGAGGCGGCCCGCCTCTACGCCGAGGCGCTCGACATCGCCGAGCGGCACGGGCTCGGCGATCAGCTCGCCAGCGCGGCGCTCAACCTGGCCGCCGCGCAGCACCAGCGCGGGGCCTGGGCCGAGGCTCGCGCCGCCTATGAGCGCGGGTTGCGCCTCGCGGTCGCGCTCGGCCAGCCGACGACCGAGGCGCACGCGCGCCTGAACCTCGCTCACCTCTACGTCGGCGTCGGGGCACCGGCGCGGGCCTCGGCGCTGCTCGACTCCTGCGAGGCGCTGGCGCGCCGGGCGGGGCTCGCCGCGGTCGAGGCCTCCGCGCTCGCGCTGCGGGCAGAGCTCGTGCTGGAGGACCAGGGCCCTCGGGTCGCGGGGGAGCTGCTCGCGCGGGCGCGGGAGCACGCGGCGTCCACTGGCGACGCCCGCGACCAAGTCGAGATCGAGATCCGCCTCGCCGAGCTCGCGCTGCTGGCCGGGGACGTCGAGCTCGCCGCGGAGCGGGTCGAGCACCTCGGCGACCGCGTGGCGCGGCTCGACGCCCGCGACGTCACGGTGCGCGCCGAGCTCGCCCGCGCCCGCCTGCTCCAGGCCCAGGGGCGCCCGCGCGAGGCCCTACCCCTGGTGGAGGGGGCCGAGCGCGAGGCGAGGGAGCTCGAGCTCTCCGAGCTGGAGGCGGAGGCGGAGCTGCTGGCGAGCGAGCTCTGGGAGGCGCTCGGCGCGGAGCTCCTGGCTACCCAGCACCGTCTCGCCGCGCGCGGGCGGTGGGAGCGCGCGGCGGCCGCGCTCCCACCCGAGCTGCGCGCAGGCTTCTGGCAGCACCCGCGGCGCCGGGCCGCGCGCACCGCGGCGCCGGTCCCGGCGAGCGAGGGAGGGGCGACGCTCCGGGAGCACAAGCTCCGCCTGCTGGTGGAGCTCTTCCGCCGGCTCAATTCGTCGCTGCGGACCGAGGAGGTGCTCGAGCGCGCCATGGACGCCGCGATCGAGCTCACGGGCGCGGAGCGGGGCTTCCTGCTGCGGCTCGGGCCGGAGCCCGGCCCGCGGGCGCTGACCGTCGCCGTGGCCCGCAACGTCGATCAGGAGCAGCTCGAGCGCTCCCACTCCAAGTTCAGCCGCGCCATCGCGGAGCAGGTGGTGTCGAGCGGGGAGCCCGTGGTCACGGCGTGCGCACGGACCGACCAGCGGTTCTCCGGCCACGAGTCCGTGCACGCCCTGCGCCTGCAGTCCGTCGTGTGCGTCCCGGTCACGTCCCCGGCGGGTCGTCTGGGCGCCCTCTACCTGGACAACCGCTTCAAGACCCACGGGTTCTCCGAGGCGGACGTCGACCTGGTGCTGGCCTTCGCCGATCAAGTCGCCATCGCGCTCGCCAACGCGACCCTGCACCAGGATCTCGAGCGGAAGAACCGCGAGCTCGTGGCCCAGACCGAGCGGGTCCAGGAGCTGCTGCGCGAGCGGGACACCGAGGTGGCGCGCCTGACCGAGCAGGTGCAGCACCACCGCTCGAGCGCGGGTCACCGCCACGAATATGGCGCGATCATCGGGTCGAGCCCTGCCCTCGAGCGGGTCTTCGACCTTCTGGATCGCGTCATCGACACGGAGCTGACCGTCCTCATCGAGGGCGAGAGCGGCACCGGCAAGGAGCTCGTCGCGCGGGCGATCCACCAGAACAGCGCCCGCCGCACCGGTCCGCTCGTGTCCATCAACTGCGCCGCGGTGCCGGAGCCGCTGCTCGAGGCCGAGCTCTTCGGCACCACCCGCGGCGCCTTCACGGGCGCGAACGTGAGTCGCGACGGGCTCTTCGTGCAGGCGCGGGGCGGCACCCTGCTGCTGGACGAGCTCGGGGAGATGCCGCTGTCGATGCAGGTGAAGTTGCTCCGGGTCTTGCAGGAGCGCGAGGTGCGACCACTGGGCGCGAGCCGGGCGCAGGCCATCGATGTGCGCCTGGTGTGCGCGACCAACCGCCACCTGCCGGCAGAGGTCGCCCAGGGCCGCTTCCGCGAGGATCTCTATTACCGCGTCGGTGGTGTCACGGTGCGGCTTCCGCCGCTGCGCGAGCGCCCCGAGGATCTCCCCCTGCTCGTGGATCACCTGCTGCGCCGGGCCGCCGAGCGCATGCGCCGCCCCGTGCCCGAGCTGACCCGCGCGGCGCTCACCAAGCTCTCGCGCTGCTCCTGGCCGGGGAACGTGCGACAGCTCGAGAACGTGCTGACGCGCGCGCTGGTGATGGCCCAGGGCGATCGCATCGCTGCGCGGGACGTCGAGCTCTCCGCCGACGGCGTCGCCCCTTCGCGCCCCCTCGACCGTCAGGGCTTCGCCCGGCAGGAGGCCCAGACGATCGCCGCGGCGCTGGCCGAGCACCGCTGGAACGTCGCCGAGGTAGCGCGCGCGCTCGGGGTCAGCCGCCCCACCCTGTATCGACGCTTGCAGGCGCACGGCTTGAAGCGGCGGCGGTGACCGCGCGCGGTCCGCGCGGCCAGTCCCCAGCGGCCTTCCTGGCCCATTGGCTGGCTTCTACGCGGTGACGGTGGCCGTGCCAGCGCCCGGAACGGGTCACATATAATCGGAATCATTAGCTAATAGTCCGTATCTCCACGGTCCGTCGGTGTCCGTTCTTAGACATGTAACGGTAACGTTACACGTCGTCCGGGCTGGCCGAGGGAGCTGCTGGCGACCAGCGGCACGACCGCCGCCGCGGTCGATCCGAGGCGATTCGCTCTCCTCCACGACATCGGCGGCCCTGGTCGGGGCGACGCGCCGCGAGTGGTCCGGCGATTGCACTGCGGGCTAGGCGCACGGCGCGGCCAGCGACTCGAGATGCCGCCCCCGAACCCGCCGCCCGCCCCGCTGCGGTTTCGGGTTGGCCCCTCCTTCCGCGACGGCCCTCCGGTGCGCCTGGTGAGCCTCCCCCGCTCGGTCGCGCCCGTGCGCCCTCTCCTCGACCTCCCAACGAGCAAGCGAACGACCATGACCCCCGCCGACCTTCATCCGGAGCCCGGCCGGCTTGGCCGCGGCAGCCTCGGTCGCCGCCTGCTCGGCGCGACCGCGACCCCCGCGCTCGTCGCGTGCGCGCTCGGCTGCGCGGCGGAGTCACCCGGCTCCACCTCGCTCCGGGCGGTGACCATCCAGAGCCCGCTCGGCTCGCCGCCGCCCCGCTACCGCGTGGTGATGGTCGACGCCACCTCCCGGGTGTCGACCGCGGACTGTCCGGGGTCGAACGATGGCGGCCGGATCCGCTGCACCCCGGACGGCGTCTCGCTCCGCGATCGGCCCGCGGTGCGTGAGCTCACGGTCAAGGCGCCGGGCTGCGCCTGGCAGACGGTCGCCGTGGAGGACGCGACACGCGCGCAGCACCTCCGGGTCGAACTCGAGGCGCTCGCCCCCTTCGAGCAGAACGAGGACTACGCGACCGGCCTCGGCCCGGACGACGATCTCGACGCCTTCGACGCGCTCGCGGTGCCCATCGACACCGAGCTCGGGCCGTCGAGGTCGGTGAAGTTCCTGATCACCGATCTCGATACGACCCCGCGGGTGTACCTGCAGGACACCCGGGCGCACCCGCTCCACTACGACTTCGCCCGCACGGTGCTCGGCGAGGCCGCCACCCGGGCCGAGTTCGAGCAGGCCACCTACCACGGCGCCGACCGCGACGCGCTGGCGGGGACGCTGGTCGCCTACCCCGAGCTCGCCTTCGAGAGCGCGGCCGCGGGCGCCGAGCTCCGGGCGCCGCTCACCCTGAACCTCTTCCCGAGCGACGACGCCGGCCCCGAGCTGGTGCTGCGCGCGCACCGGCTGCTCGAGGAGCGCGTGCTGCTCGGGGACCTCGGCGGCGCCGAGCGCCGGCTGGTCTACCTCCCGGCGGGCGAGCAGCAGCAGACCGAGCTCCGCGAGGCGGCCCCGGAGTTCGCGGCGGTCGACGCCCTCTTCACCGATCCGGGCGAGCTCTACGCGGGCCTGGACCAGCAGATCCTGAACCCGGGGCTGGCCTACGGGACCTTGCGCCTCTTCTCGCCCGAGGAGCTCGAGCGCGCGGTGGTCTCGGCGCAGGACATCGTGGTCCTCACGCGCCTGCCCAACGAGCTGCCGGTGGTGGGGGGGAGCATCACCGCGGAGCTGCAGACCCCGCTCGCTCACGTGAACCTGGCGGCGCGGGCCCGCGGCACGCCGAACCTGGCGCTGCGCGACGCCGACCGCGATCCGCGGGTGGCGCCGCTCCTCGGCCGGCTGGTGCGCTTCGAGGTGACCGGCGCGGCCTTCACGCTCGCCGAAACCACCGCGGAGGAGGCGGAGGCCTACTGGGCCTCGCAGGCGCGCGAGCCGTTCACGCCCACCAGCGACGACGAGGACCACGGGCTGCCGAGCTTCGAGGAGGTCCACTTCGCCGACGCGAGCTTCTGCGGGGTCAAGGCCGCGAACCTCGCCGAGCTGCGGCAGCTGCTCGGGGACGAGGCGCCGGCCGGCTTCGTGGTGCCGTTCTTCGCCTACCACCAGCACATGGAGAGCGGGACGGTGACGGCGGCGCGGTGCGCCGCGGCGCGCGAGGACTGCGCCGCGGAGGGGCGCGACGAGGCGCCGTGCGCCGGGGCGTTCGACCGCTGCGCGGCGGCCGCCGCGGCCGGCGACTCGCTCTACGCCTACTCCGCGCGGCTGCTCGCGGACGAGCAGGTCGGGCGCGACACCCCGCTGCGCGAGGCGTGCCTCGACTCGCTCACCTACCTCGTGCGCCACGCCCCGGTTGCCGAGGCCTTCGCCGCCGCGCTCGACGCTCGGGTCGCCGAGCTCTTCGGGACGGCCCAGGTGCGCCTGCGGTCCAGCACCAACGCCGAGGATCTCCCGAGCTTCAGCGGCGCGGGCCTGTACGAGTCGGTCTCGGCCGTGGCCACCGGCGAGGACCGTGCCTCGGCGGAGATCCGCAAGGTATGGGCGTCGGTCTGGGCGTTCAAGGCGTTCGAGGAGCGCCGGCTGTGGAGCATCGACCATCTTTCCGTGCGCATGGGCGTGGCGGTCAACCGCGCGATCGACGACGAGGCCGCCAACGGCGTCCTGATCACGCAGAACATCGTGAACCCGGGGGTCGCGGGCATGTACGCCAACGTGCAGCTCGGCGAGGTCAGCGTCACCAACCCCGAGGGCGGCGCGCTACCCGAGGTGTTCTCCCTCCTGCCGGCCCCCGGGGGCGGCGTGCAGGTGGCCCGCCAGCGCTTCTCGTCGCTCAGCCCGGAGACGCCGCTGTTGACCGACGCCGAGGTGTCCCGGCTCCACGCCGCGGCCGCGCGCGTGCAGGCCCACTTCGCGCCGCTCTACGGGCTCGACCAGACCCTGCTCACCCTCGACCTCGAGTTCAAGTTCCACGGACCGGAGCGGGCGCTGCTCATCAAGCAAGCCCGACCGTACGCGACCCGCGCCGCGTCCTCGGCAGAGTGAGGAGAAGCAACATGAAGACGACCCATTGGTTCCTTGGTTTCTTGGCCTGCACGCTCGCCGTCGGCTGCGGCGAGCGCGACGAGGACGCGGCGCGCTCGGACGACGCCGCGAGCGGTGGCGAATCCGCCGACGCCGCGGGCGGCGCGGCCGGCGACGACGCGCAGACCGGCGGCACCGCCGGGGACGCCGCAGGCGAAGGCGGCGACGCCAGCGCCACGGGCGGGCAGCAGCCGACGGGCGGCGCCGCGGGCAGCGCTGCGGGCGGGCAGCCGTCGAGCGGGGGTCAGCAGGCGGGCGGCGATGCCGGAGCGGGCGGGGCCACGGGCGCCACGGGCGGGCAGCAGCCGAGCGGTGGTCAGCCGACGGGCGGCGCCGCGGGCGCGGCGGGGACGAGCGAAGATCCGTCCCCCGGCGGCGCCGGAGCCGCCGGGGCGCCTCAGGTCGACGCGGGCGCCGGCGGGAGCGCCGGGGCGCCGGACGAGCCTGGCGGCAGCGGTACGACCACGCTCGGGTTCACGATCCGCGCGCCGGAGGAGCGCACCGTGACCTGCTCCGGGGGTGATCCGAGCTTCACCGATCCGGCCTTGCTGATGGACGAAGACTACGTATGCACGTTCGTCCACGACGCGGTCGAGGGTCACGTCTACGTGCAGGCCACCCCCACCGACTGCCTGCAGCTCATGGGGGCGGTGCCGACCACCTTCGAGGCGACCGGCTGGCTCTCGATCGACGGCGTGACCACGCCCCTGGAGGAGCTCCTGTACGACCACGGGGGCAACCACCTCAACAACACGGTCGAGTTCGTCCTCGACGGGCAGCGCTACCGCTACGCCCACTCGAGCATCGGGTTCGGCGGCCGCTCGTGCCAGCCGATGGACTGCCTGCAGGTGTTCGAGGCGGATGGGACCACGCTGGTCGAGGACGGATGCACCGTGGACCGCACGCTCCCCGTCGTCTGCGCCCCGGTGGAGGCGGCGGGAGTCCTGCCGGCGCTCGAGGACGACTTCGCGCCCTGCCCGGGGGATCCGAACTACGCGGAGTGAGCGCCGCCCCGCAGGGGGACGGTGGCGTCGCGGTCCAGTCGTTCACGCCGGACCGCGACACCAGGCGCTCATCCCGGCTCGGGGTGCAGGTCCCGAGGGTGGAAGGCCGCACATAGGGGTGGCTCGCTCGACTGACGGGCGAGCTCCTGGCGCGCCGCGGCCGCGGCCCGGAGCCAGCCGAGGCGCTCCACGCGCAGGCCGAACAGGCCGGCGGTCACCAGGACCTCGGCGGCGATCCCGAGCCAGCCGCCCAGCGCGCCCATGCCGAGCCCGTGCCCGAGCCCCCACGCCAGCGTCGGGGTGCAGATCCAGGCGACCGTGACGTCGACCGCGGCGGCGACCCGAACGTTCCCCGTGCCCCGGAGGACACAGCGCCCGATGATGTTCACCGCGTCGAAGCAGCCGAAGAAGGCCGCCACGAACAGCAGCCGCGCTGCCAGCGCGACGACGGCCTGGTCCGTCACGAATTGAGCCGCCACCAGGCGCCCTGCCAGCAAGAACACCCCGGAACAGAGACCCGCGTAGGCCACGGCGAGGGCGGCGGCCCGACGACCCACGTGGCGGACCAGATCGTCTCGATCGGCGCCCACCGCCTGTCCCATCAGGACCGACGCGGCCTCACCCAGGGCCACGCACGGCATGAAGGAGAAGTGGACGAGCTGCAGCGCGATCTGATGCGCGGCCACGTTCACCCCCGAGAAGGTCGCGACGGCGAGCGTGAGCGTGGCGAACGACCCGACCTCGAGCAGGAACTGCAGCCCCGTGGGCAGTCCGACGCGCAGGAGCTGACGCCAGTGCGACGGGCTGAGGGCGCGCTCCCGGATGAGTCGCAGCCGTTCGAGCGTGGCGGAGAGCCGTGACGTCGCGCCCGGGCGAGGCGGGGCGCTGGCGGTCAGGAAGCCGAACCCGCCGAGCGAGCGCTGGACATGGATGACCACCGCGGCCTCGACGGCGTGGGGCACCAGGGTGGCCGTGGCGGCGCCCGCCACGCCCAGGCCCAGCCCGAAGACGAAGCAGAGCGCCAGCGCGACGTTGACGACATTGCCGGTCAGCGCGGCGACCATGGGCGCCCGCGTGTCGCCTGGCCCTGGAGGATCTCGCGCAGGGCCACCTGCACGAGCACGATGGGCGCACCCAGGGCGCGGATGCGAATGAACGTGCGCGCAGCCCGTCCGGCCGCGTCGCTGGCGGCCATGGCGGCGATGGCTTGTGCGAGCAGCTCCGCCACGGCGAAGGTCACCAGGCCCAGCAGGAGAGCGGCCGTGATCGCCACCGCGACGTGTCGCCGCACCTCATCGCGGCGCCCCGCGCCGCTGGCCTGGGACACCAGGACCTTGGCGCCTTGCAGGAGCCCGAACGAGAAGCAGAAGAGGAAGAAGACGGCCGTGCCGCCCAGTCCCACCCTTGCGAGCTCCGCCGTCCCCAGTCGCGCGACGACCAGGGTGTCGACGAGCGTCATGATCGTGAACGACAGGGTCGATACCGCGATCGGCCAGGCGAGTCGGACGAGCTCGGCGAAGGGACGGGCGCTCCACACCAGCGGCCCGGGTTGGTGCGCGTCCGCCGCCGTCTGCAGATCGGTCGATGACATGAGGTCACCTTGAGTGGGGGAAAGCGAGGTACGAAGGAACGAGAGCTGGGAGGGTCAGCGAGGTGGTCGGTCGCCGTGGGCGCGGCCCTCGCGGGACCCAAACGCGAAAAAGCCGCTATACCTGGCCAGGTCCGCGGCGTGGTTTCGGAGCGAGCGCGAGGTGACTAGCTGCTCGCGCTGGCGAAACACGCCCCGCCCGGACCCTGTCGCCCCATCGGCCGGGACGAGCCGGCCGGGGCAACACGAGGAATGGTGACGGATGCATGCTTCACGATCAGCTCCCGGAAGACTGGACCATGACGAACGCCTCGGCATCGTCAAGGAGGGGTCAACGCCGTGGCGTCGGGGCGCGGCGTCCTGGCCCTGAGCTCCACGGTCATCGTCACGCCTCTGCGGTCGCCTGCCCGTGCGCTCGACGCCGTGGTCTCGCAGGACGACCCCGTCGAGTTGCCCACGCGCTGGCCACCGTCCTCCCTGACCTACGCCCCGTGAGTGGGATGCCCCTCTCGACCGAGCGCTGGGATCGCCGCCCGTCCTCGGCTCGCGCCTCGTCCGGGCGAGCCCCCCTGGCACCGCTCCGCGGTGCGGAGGGCTGCCGTGGCCGGTGCGGGTTCGTCGGTCCGGGACGGAAAGTCCAGACCGCGCATCCGTGATACCGACTGCGCACCGAGACACGCCGATCTGGCGCTCGATGCCTGCGTTCGTCAGCGAAGCCCGTCAGAGCTTTTCCACGTTCGGGCCA
>CAYVRP010000136.1:0-15224 GCA_964454025.1 uncultured Polyangiaceae bacterium
GGCGCCGCCGGCGCGCGGCCCGGCGTGCGGCCAGGCCGGCCCAGGAGCGCGCCTCGTGCGGACCTGGCAGTGCTTCCATCAGGCTGGCGCGCAGGAGGCGACCCGCGGCCGAATCCCCTTCGACCAGCCGCGGCGGGTAGCGAACGGGCTGGCCCGTCATGGCTCGAAGCCTCCGTGCGCCTCGACCGCGGCCGTGAAGCGCTGGCGCGCGTGGAAGAGACGGCGGAACACGGTGGCCTCGGGGCACCCGAGGATGTTGGCGATCTCCTTGCCCGACAAGCCCTCGAGCTCGAAGAGCACGAACGCGGCGCGCTCGGCATCGGTCAGGGCCGTGAGCGCCGCGGCGATCCGGCGAGATACCAGCGACTCTTCGAGGGGGGCGCTCGCCGCCTCGGAACGTGCGAGCGGCAGCACGGCCTCGAGGCACGCGCGCACCCGCGCGCGGCGGCGCGCGACGCGGGCCCGGCTGATGCAGATGCGGTAGAGCCAGGTGCGGAAGTCGGCGTCTCCGCGGAAGCCGGGCAAGTAGCGGAACACGTCCAGGAACACGTCCTGTACGCAGTCCTCGAGCTGCTGCGGGTGCACCCCGAGGCGCAGCAGGACGCCTACCGCCGTCGAGTGGTATCGGCGGTGCAGGTGGCGCCACGCGACTTCGTCGCCGGCGGTGCACCGTTCGACCAGCAGGCCGATCGGCTCGGCGACGCCGGCGGGTTCGGCGATCTCCATGGGGCTCGACGCAGATCGAGTCTTGGCGGGGGCCAGACCTTCGGTTTCCATCAAAGCCTGAAGGCGATTCCCATGCTCGTGCCCCAGAGCAGCGGTCGGGGCTCGAGCACCGCCTGGTCGTCCACCCGGAACTCAGGGGCGAGCCCACCGAGCAGCGACGCCCCGGACAACTCGAGGAAGGTGCCCCAGCGCCGGGAATGGGGCTCGACCCCGAGCGCGCCCGCGAGGCTCACTCCAGGCAGCACCCGAGTCCCGGACCCGTCCTCGCCGAGGCCGTGCGTGCTCGCCCGCTCGACCACGGCCAGCACGCCAGCACCGAATCGCGCCGCCCAGGGACCGCTCCGCCAGACCCGTCCGGCCACGGCGAGTCCGAGCGGCCAGCGCAGGCTCCGGGCCCAGCCTCCCGCGACGGATTCGTCATGCTCGGCCAGGTCCAGGCCGGCTGTCGCGACGAGCACGACGCGAGCGCCGAGGTCCGCCTCCGTTCGAACGAAGGGCGCGATCCAGGCGCCGGTCACGGAAAGCCCCGCGGCGAGCCGCCTCGAAGCCCGCGCGCTCCCTGTCGACGCGTCGGCCCGGGTGGCGGCTTCTGCCGGGGTCGCGGCGGGCGGCGGCGCGGCGGTCCTCTCGGGAGCGACCATGGCAGCGGTGAGGTTCGGCGGCGGCGCCGGGGCGAGCGTCGCGGACTCGCCGGACGTCGCGGCCACGCTGTCGGGCCGGAGGAAGTAGCGCTCGAGCACCAGGGCGATCACCTGCGCCAGCGTCGCGCACGACTCGCCGTGAATCGGCAGCTCGCGGGACAGACGCTCGACCCCGACTGGATCGCCCAGCTTGAGCGCGACGAAGTCACCGGACTCGCGATGGACGATCTCGTACGTCGCCGTCCACGCGCCCTTGAGCTCGACGCTGCCGACGCGCGAGCGCACGGCCTCGCGCGTCTGGTCGAGCGGTGGACAGAGCGCGTCGGGGCTTGGCGTCTCGACGAGCAGTCCTCCGGATTCGAGGGCGAGGACGATGAGGGCCGAGAGCAGGCTCAACGCCCGTCGAATAGACCAGCGCGGCGATCCCGTGCAACTCGGGGTGGAACGAGCCCCGGGCGACGACGCGCGTCCCGGACGCGCCCGCGGCACTTCGCCTTCCCCACCGCCCGCATCGGGTCTGGCCCCGCGGCCAGCGTGGCAGGTCGCTCAGGCCACCAGAGCAATCGGCGGGCCACGCTTCCATGGCGGGTGCGCCTGGTCTTGGCTAGACGACCGGGCTCCGTGGCGCCTGCATTCGGGGGGTGGTGGCGGTGTCGAGAACGACGATCTCCAGCCCGTTCCCCCGCAGGGAGGTGCCCACCGGGTCGCGCAGGCGCGCGGCTTCGACCGAGGCGGAGGGGGCGGGCCGATGGCGGTCGGGAGGACGGGCTCGTCAGGGGCCAGGCCCCCGTCGCCGCCGTCGTCCAACGTCTCGATGGGCGACGTCTCACCGCCCGTGGCGGGCTACCGAGCCCGAGGGGACGGTCCATCGCAGTCCCGAGCAGGGTCGCGCCGCGCCCGCGCACGCTGGGAGCGCGGCGTGGGCGCAGGCGCCGAGCACCCGGGACCGAGCGCCCACGGTGAGGGTAGCCGCGGTCACCATACGAGCCCGAGCCCCTCCGGCGCGGCGTTGCACCGACGGGCGAGCTCCGGGCGTGGATCGGCGGCGACCCTGACCTTGACGGTGATGCACTCGGCGTCAGCGACCGCCTTCAGGACCTCCACCGCGCCGGCGAGGTCACGGAACCGGTGTGCCCGGAGCTCCAGCACGAGCCGGTCCGGGAGATCGATGACGTCGTCGGCCGAGCCGCTCGCGGCGGTCGCGCTGGAAGCGGGATAGGGGAGCTCCGGCGCGCGAGGCAACGTGACGCCGCCAGCCGGTCCACAGCCTCGAGATCGAGCGCGACGACGATGACGGCGTCACCGTCCACGAGGTAGAGTCCGCCCTGGATGCCATCAAGTACGAGCTCGACGTCGCCCCCGACGGCACGCTGCTGCGCCGGCCCCGTGACTGGGCCGCGCCGCGCTCCCGGGATCACGGTCGCCGCCGTGGTGTTCGGCCTCGCCGTGACCGCCTGCGGCCGCGCGGGCACCCCGGCGCTCTACGTCAACGAGATCTACGCCAACGGTCCCGGCGACGACTGGGTGGAGCTCTACAACGCTTCCCCCGCCGCGGTCGCGCTGGACGTGTATCGGCTCTACGACAATCCCCTGAAGCGCTACTCCTTCCCGAAGGGCGCGACCATCCCCGGCCGGGGCTTCACGGTCGTCCACTGCACGCAGGGGAGCTCCGGGGGCGGCGCCGACTTCCAACTCTCCTCGCAGGGGGAGACGGTCCACCTCGAGGACGCCCTCGGGCGCCTGATCGATCGGGTGACCTACCCGGCGATGAGCGACGGCACCTCGTTCGGCCGCGTCCCGGACGGATCCGGCACGCTGGCGGTCCTCCCCCACCCGACCGAGGGCGCCCCCAACGGCACCCCGGCGGCGCCGCGGCGGCCGATGGCGGACTAGGGCGGGGCCTCGCCGGCGGGGTCGTCGAAGAGCACCGCGGCGGCCTCGCGAACGGCCGCGAGCAGGCTCGCCTCGTGCGTCGTCGCGCTCGCGGCCGGCGCGCGCGTCCCCTCGTGCTGTCGCTCGCCCGTGCCGGCCACGGCGTCCAGCCGCTCGAGCCGGATCGGCTCCGCCGACGAGGACGGGGTGCAGGCCAGGGTCCCGAACACCACGGAGGGGGCGCCGACCAGCCCCGCCGCGTGGACGGCGCAGCCGCGCTCGGCGCAGCCGACCAGTGCTCGCCCCTCGGCGCTGCGCAGCGCCCGCTCCACCTCGACCTCGGGCACCACCTCGATCGAGGCCCGCGCCGCCGCCTCCCGGATGAGGATCCCGTGGAGCACCCTGGACAGGCGCTCGTCGGCGACGGCGCAAGCGGGGGCGAGGACGAGGAGGCGCTCGTGCCGGGCAACCTCGGCGGGCGGGTCCTCTCGCTCGGTGGCTGACCGGCGGCCGAGGGCAGCTCGCAGGTCCGCGAGGAGAGAGCGGGTGACCTGGACGATCACGGTGTCGAGCGTGCCGGCCAGGCCACCTTCCCCGGAGCTCGCGGTGTAGGTCTTGCGGAGCCGCTCTCGACCCTCGTCATCCCGGAGCCGAGCGTGGAGTCGCAGCGTCAGATCGAGGGTCGAGAGCGTCTCCTCGATCTCGATCCCCGCGAGCTCCACCTCGAGGGTGTGGCAGCGTTCGCGGCCCAGCCCGGCGGCGTCGTGAACGAGGCGGACCCGGGCATAAGTCGCTGACAGCGCTGCCGTGAGGTTGGCGGCCAGGGCCTCGCCCGTCTTGTAGCTCGCGCCCTTCGACCGGGTGATCTCCTCGCTCCACCCCTCGGCGTCGATGAGCACCACCGAGCTGTCCGCCGGGACCTCGTCGAGGGGAGAGTAGTGTCCCACCGCGTACTTGACGATCGCGTAGCGCGTGCACCCCGCCGCCAGCAGGAATAGCACCGAGAGCCAGATCCAACGACACGCCATGGAGCGCTTCCGGTGGTCAGAAGGAGTAGCCGACGCTCACCACCGTGAAGTCCAGGGCGAACCCCTCGAGATCGTGGGTCCCGACCTGGATGCCATGGAACCGGATGTCGACCCGCTCGCGACCGCCGATCAGGAACCCGAACTGCGGCCCGACGAGCAGTTCCGTGCCCGTCCGCTCGAAGTCGTCTGGCACTCCTGCCCGTGATTCGTACTCCGACGCGAGCGTTCGGTGATAGACCCCGAACTCGCCGACGAGCTCGAAGAAGAAGCAGCCGAAGGGCCCGAACATCAGGCCCGGGCGCGCCATCATCGCCAGGAGGGAGCCCTCCGCGAGGGTCGTCTCTTCGTCCTCGCTGTCGTCCTCGACCGTGGTCATGGCGGCGCGACCGCCGACGGTGAGCGTGAAGGCCAGCTTCAACGGCGTGATCGCCCCGGAGGCGTGGTGACGGGTGAGATGCTTGCGCAGGGCGAAGCCGAGGTTCATCCCCACCCCCACGGCCTTGTTCCCGTCGAGGTCGTGGACGGACATGGCGAACCCCGAGGTGGGGCCGAAACGCCACTTGAGCCGCGCCTGGCGGCGGCTCTCCAGCCACTCCTCGTGGGCCAGCTCCTCCTCGACCGCCGCGGGGTCCTCCGCTTCGTCGGACCCCGTTTCGATGTCGCCTTCGGTCGCGACCACCACCTTCGGCGGCTCGTGCCGGGCGACCTTCCGCGGCGGAAGTAGCGCGACGGCGGCGGCGCCCCCGATGCGCACCAGGATGGCGCCCCGCTCGGTCGCGTCGTCGGGCATCGGTTCGGTGGTCGAGAACCGCTCGACGAGCTCCCCATCCACCGCGAGGCGGTCGAACGTGCAGGCGTAGCTCCCCCCGACCGTCTCGAGGCGCCCGCGGATCACCCCGTCCGCCTCGAGCGAGCGGGCGAGCTCCCGGGCGCAGGCCTCGTCGGCGCAGCCGGTCACGAGCTCCGCCGAGCCGAGCGCCTGGACGGCGTCGTCCGTGCCCAGGATGGTGTAGTGAGCCTGCTCGGCCGCGCGCTCCCGGAGCGACCGGTAGAGGACGCTCACCTCGGACTCGGGCGTACCCTCGGGGGTCACGGGGGGTAGGATCAGGATCCGGAGGGGACGGATCCGGGTCTTCGGGGCCGGGGGCTTCAGCAGCGCGTCGAGGGCCCGGACCTGGTTCAGCTCCGCGGGGAGCCGGTAGCCGAGCTCGGCGCCGGAGCGCACGTCGAGGGCCGCGCCGGCCGCCACCAGGAGCCGCACGATCGCCTCGTTCTTCCGCACCACGGCGTAGTGCAGTGGGCGGTCGCCGAGCTCGATCCCCGCCGTGGCCAGGAACGCCTCCGCGCCGGGGAGGGGGTCGATGATCTGGCCCGTCACCACGCGGTCATAGGCCGAGGTCCGCGCGCGGTTCACGTCCGCCTTCGCCGCGAGCAGGAGCTGGACCACCTCGACGTGTCCGGCCAGCGCGGCGTGGTGCAGCGCGGTGGCGCCGGGCAGGTGCGCCCGGAGCCGGAGGTCCTCGACCGTGCCGACCTCGCCCAGCACGCTGGCGTCTCCGCCCGAGGTGATCAGGTTCGGATCGGCGCCGGCCGCCAGCAGGGCCTGCACCACTTCGACGTGGCCGCCCAGGCTCGCGTAGACGAGCGCGGTGGCGCCGAAGGGATCGCGCTCGTTGACGTCGGCGCCGCCCTCGAGCGCGGCGCGGACGTCGTCGACCTTCCCGCGGAAGGCCGCCTGCCCGAGCGCCGTGCGCTGATAGACCGCGGCCCGCCCCGTGGCCTGCGCCCGGGCCGGCGCCGCGACCGTGCCCGCGAGGGCGACGCCGAGGAGCAGGAGGGCGAGCCGCCGCATCACTTCGCCCCCTCGCTCGGCTGGGCCGGCGTCGCTGAGGAGCCGCCCGTCGCCTCTCTCCAGCCGCACTGCTCGCGGAGCACGGCCTTCTCATCCTTCTCGAAGACGTAGCGAGCTCCCTGGGTTGCGACCAGGTCGCAGGTGCGGTGCCAGAGCTCGTGGAAGCTGGCCAGGCGTACGGCCATCGAGGCCTCGACCCAATCTGGATCGACCAGCACCGCCTGTGAAGCGTTCCGGCTCTGGGCGCGGAGGGTGGCGGCGCCGAGCGCGGCCTGGCGCAGCACGATCTCGCGAAGGAAGAGGACCTCCTCCCAGAGCTCCAGGTAGCCGAGGCGGAAGGCGACCTGGGTCTTGTTCATCCGATTGGCGGGGACGCTGTGGTAGGAGCCGCTGCCGCCCAGGAGATTGGCCGCCACCGTCAGGGCCACGAGGCCAGCCTCCTGGGCCGGTCCGGTCCCCGAGGCGGGGGGCTCCAGCAGGTTCGCCTCGCGGACCGTTCGGCCCAGAACACGGGCGAGGTAGCCGTCGAGGGTGGTGAACACCTGGTGGGCGAAACCCGGATCGATCCCGATGCGGTCGATCCGCGCCGCCATCTTGGTCCGGTCCTCGGGGCGGTAGGTCGGGTCCCAGACCCCGGCGGCGTGGAGCTTCCTGGTCAAGAACTCGGCTCGCGCGAGGTCGGGCTTCTTTCCGCCCGCCGCCGCCATGGTCAAGAACAGGAAGCTCTCGACCCGGTCCGGGCGCTCCGCCGCGTCGAGGACGGCGTCCTCGACCTTGGCCCCGAACGACAGGAGCACCCGCAGGATCTCGAGGTTCTCCTCCCCCTTGAAAGGGGTGGCGAGGGCGGCCTCGTGCACCCCGGTCTTCACGGAGCGGGCGGCGGCTTCCGTCTCACGCTCCTTGGCGCCGACGGCGAAGCCGAGCGCCGACTGCCCGTCGTTGGAGTGCGCGTCGATGTCCGCCCCGTGCTGCAGGAGGAGCCGTACGGTCGCCACTTCGTGGGCCTCCGCCGCCGCCATGAGCGGCGTGCGCCCGCCTTCGTCTCGCTCGTCCACGTCCGAACCCTCGGCCAGCAGGCGAGCGACCTCGGCGTCGTCGCCCAGCGATGCGGCGTGGTGCAGCGGCGGGGCCTGGACCCCACTCCCGCAGGCGCACAGCACCAGGGCGGCCAGGAGGGCACCGAGCGGTGCGAGCCGCGCTCGCAGCGCCGGAGCCAGGTTCGACCTTCCGCGTCCGTTCATGCTCGGGGTTCCTCCTCGGTTCGATCTCGCGGGCGCCTCTGCCCGCCCAGGGCACGTCGAGTCCTCGCGCCGAGCCCGAGCAGCAGCGCCGCCAGCCAGCCGCCACGTGCCCGCGCGCCCGCGCCCGGGAGCTGGCAGGCGCAGGAGGGGCTCGCGCCGCGCGTGATCGGCGGGGCGAGCGCCTCCCCGTGGGTGACGAATTCGCCCCCCCACTCGAGGGGGCGCCAGTCGCCGCTCACCACGAACCCGGACCAGTAGAACGGGTGGCGCGTCGCCGGCTCGGCCAGGAGCGAGAGCCGCGCGTGTCGCAGCGCCTCGGTCCGGCCCTCCCCGGCGCGGAGCCGCTCGTAGTAGCGGACCATCAGCGCGCGGGTCGCGGCGTCGTCCACCCTCCACATGCTCATCACCAGCGTCTCCGCGCCGGCCTCGGCGAGCGCCCGGCGCAGGCCGTAGACACCCTCCCCGTTGGAGACGTCCCCCAGGCCCGTCTCGCAAGCGGAGAGCACCACCAGCTTGGTCCCCGTGAGGTCGAGCGTGGTCGCTTCGAGCGCGGTGAGGATGCCGTCGTCCCCCTTCTCGCCGCGACGCACGTTGGCGCCCGTGAGGGCGAGCCCGGAGCGGAGCAGGGGATCCGTGGCGGCGCGCAGCGAGACCGGCGCCGCGCCGGCAGCGCCCGGCGCCGGGGTGTCCGCCGCCGCCAGCTCGAGCTCGAGGGCGCGGGTCGAGTCGCCGGAGCTCCGGGCGACGTCGCCGAGGAAGAACCCGTGGGTGGCGACGTGCAGGACCTGCGGGCCGCGGGCGTTCTTCAGCGCCCGCTCGGTCGCGGACTCGCCGAAGAGCAGCTCGGCCCGCGGCAGCAGCTCCTGGATCCGCTCGCCCTCCTCCTGCGTGCCGGGGAGGCTGCCGAAGCTCACGTGCGCGAGATCCGCGGCGCGGTTCGGGGCGCTCGGCCCGCCTCCCGGCGCGGGGCCGAAATCGGGGCTCGCGACGACGAGCGGATCCGACTGGGCGGGGAGGGACTCGTCCACCGTCAGGAGGGTTCGCCCCGTGGTCAGGTAGGTGACCGACCGCTTCACCAGCAAGGGCTGGCCGGCGTCGTCCAGCAGCCCGTCCAGGGGGATCAGGTTCAGCGCACCGTCGGGCGCCACCAGGAGGTGATCGACTCCCTCGAGGTGCTGCGCGAAGGGCCCGAGCACCCGGTGGTAGAGCTCGGTCGAGTCGGCGGACGGGTCCCGGGTGGGATCGGCCAGCGCCTCCCGCGCGCGTCCGATCAAGGCGTTGAGCGGCGCCTCCTCGCCGAGATCCGCGCTGGCTCGGGCGCCGTCGGCGCGCAGGAGATAGGCCGCATACCGGGGAGCCTCGCGGACCCAACGGGAGCGATCGGCGCTCGGCGCGATGGGCACGAACCGGACGATCTCGAGCAGGGCGGTGCCCGCGGGGAGCGCGCCCTGGATCGCGGCGAGGGTCACGGGCTTCACGTCCCCCAGCAGCTTGGCGCCCGCCGCGGCGAGCCGGTCCTCGCGGGCGCGCGCCTGGCGCTCGAGCTCGGCTTGCGCCGCCAGGTTCGCCTCGTCGCCGGCGATCGCCCGCCGCGCGAGCTCGCCTTGCACCGCGCTGAGCGCGCGCAGCGTCGCGCGATCCTCGGCCGTCAGGCGGCGGCGCACCGCCGAGAGGAGCTCCGAGGTCACGCCGAGGACGCGGCCCTTGCGGCGGAGGACGGTGGTGAAGGCGAGATCGCGCGCCGCCGCGAGGTCGGGGGCGACGCGCAGATGGAGCGACGTCGCCAGGTCCAGGTCGCCGGCCACCTCGGACGCCAGGGCCGCCCGCTCGCGCTCCGTGCCCGAGGCGAGCACGCGGGAGAGGTAGCGCTCCCGCGCTTCGATCACCTCGGCGAAGAGCGCGAGGGAGCGCGCCGGGGCGCCGCGCAGCGCGACGAGCAGCGCCAGGCGCTGCTGGGTCGCGAGCGTCTCCGGGTGCTCCGCCGGCAGGGAGGCGGCGAAGGCGTCCCGGCGCTGGACCAGCAGCGCCTCGGCGCGGTCGAGGTCACCCTCCCGGAGCGCCAGCGCCGCGAGCAGGCGCCGGGTGCGTCCGAGGTCCGGGTGGGCCTCGCCGCCGCGCTCCTGGGCCGCGAGCGCCGCCTCGAGCAGCTCGCGCGCGGGCTCGAGCTCGCCGCGGCCGAGCAGGAGCCGGCCGAGCTCGGCCCGGGCGCGGGCGGTGGCGGGGTGGGTGGCGCCGAGGGCTCGCTCGAGGATGGTGAGCGCCCGGCGGCGGAAGAACTCCGCCTCGCCGAGCTTTCCGCTCCTCGCGGAGACGACGGCGAGGTTGCCGAGGGCCTCCGCGACCCGGGCGTGCTGCTGGCCGAGGGCTCGCTCGAGGATGGCGAGCTGGGCGCGCCCGAGCTCCTCGGCGCCCGCGACGTCGCCGCGCTCGAGGCGCAGCGCGCCCAGGTTGCCGAGCACCGTGGCGAGCTCGAGGGCGTCGGGACCGAAGGCGGCGCGCTTCAGCGCCGCCGCCGCCTCCAGCCGCTCCGCCGCCTGCGCCAGTTCGCCGAGCTCGAGCAGCACCACGCCCAGATCGTTCAGGGTGGTCGCGACGGCGGGATCCTCCTCCCCCAGGGTCGCCTCCGAGATCCGCAGCGCCTGCTCGAGCTCGGCGCGCGCGCGCTTCAGGTCGCCCCGGCTGCGGTGGAGCGCGGCGAGGTTGTTCAGCGTGTCGGCGACCTCCGGGTGGGCGGGCCCGACCGCCGCCTCCCGGCGCTTCAGCGACGTCAGGAGCAGCTCGCGGGCGGCGTCCTCCTGCCCCGCGGCGAGCCTCGCTGTCCCGAGGTCGTGCTCGGCGAGGGCGACGGCGAGCTCGTCGCGGGGCGTGGCCGACCGCCGCGCGGCCAGGACCTCCTCGAGGATCTTCATCGCCGCGGCGTGCCGGCCCGCCGCGGGCGCGGCGAGCGCGCGGGCCCGCGGCGCCGGTTCGGCGGGGACCGTCTCCGCCCCCGCGCGGCGCGGCGCGGCGACGAGCGCCCCGAGCAGCGCCGCCGCGCCCAGGGTGCTCCAGCGGACCGCGCCTCGCGATGACATCAGGGCCCCGCCTCCGTGACTTGCCACGGGGAAGACAGCTCGACTCGGTTCCGATCCTCCCCCTCGCCCAGCGAGCTCCGGAGCACCCGGCGGCCGAGCCAGAGATCGACCGCGACCGCCTTGGTCGCGGCGAGCGGGTCCGGGTCGTGGGCGTAGACCACGCGCAGCGCCGCCAGCACCTGCTCCGGATCGTCGGCGCCAGCCGCCGCGAGCCGCGCGACCCAGGCGGCTCGCTCCGCCGCCGCCACCACGACGACCTTCTCCCGGGCGAGCGCCGCCAGGAACCCGTCGAGATCGGCGGCGACCGTGCAGACCTGCGCGAGCGGGTTCGCCCTCCGGCGGCACCAGAAGTAGCCCGGGAGCTCGGCCAGTTGCTCGATCAACGCTCGGCGTCGCGCGGCGTAGGTGCGCACGTCGTCGTCGATGGGGCCATAGAGCCCCGCGCGGACGTCGCGATCGAGGTCGTCGGAGAACTGCGCGAGGGCGTTGCGCTCGACGAACGCCGCCGTGCCGTGCTTGCCGAAGTGCAGCGGGACCATGAGCCAGCCGAGCGCGGTCGTGTACACGACCCGGTACTCGTACCGTCGCACTACGGTGCCATCCTCGAGCCGGCCCTCCATCTGGCACCGGAGGTCGTAGCGGATCACCAGCGGCACCACCCCGGCCGTGAGGAGGAAGGGGGCCACCGTGGCGGCGCGGCCGCCGGGACGCTCGCTGGTCGTGCAGCTCACGTCGACCCGGACGTCCGTGCCCAGCCGGGACTCCACCGGGTCCCCGGCCTCCGCGACCACGGAGGCCGGAAGGCCGCGGCGCAGCGCGGACATCAGCTCGGGCGGCGCCTCCTCGACGGCGACGACGACCGGCAAGGCGTCCTCTTGGTGGGGAGCACCGCGGTCATACCCGGCGGCCCCGAAGGTGGCCCGGCAACCGAGCGCCGCGAGCGCCAGCGCGACCCCGAGGAGGTGCCTCAGCGATGTCATGACCTCGGCCCTCTCCCGGCGGCGAGACGGCGGCTCCGCCGCTCCCGTCGTGGACTCCCACACATCCCCCATCCTCGCCCGTGGGCCGAGGCTCGGTCCGCGGGGCGAGCCCGGGAAAAACTAGCTACTTTTAGCGGGCCGCAGGACAGGGTGCAAGGGCCTTGCCGTGATCTTTTCGCCTCGTGCTCGACCGGCGGGGGGGCTCGCCCTGGCGGCGAACGGGGCGACCTGGAGCCGAGCCTGGGCCAGGGAACGAGCGCTTCGCTCCTCCGGCCTCCCCGGCCCTACTCCACGGAGCCGCGCCTGCCCGACGCGAGGCCAGAAGCTCCCGGATGGCGAACCCTCACCCGCCCGCCCCGCGCGCCGTCACGGCGGGTGCCAGGCCACCAGGACGCGGTTCATCGGGGTGATCGCGGCCGGGATGGTGGTCCAGTCGACGTGGTAGCCGGCGGCCGAGAGCCGGTAGGTGCGCGCGCCGTCGGTGGCGAGCGCCTTGCCGAGCGCGCGCCGCAGGCCGCGGAGCTTGAGCGGAGGCGCGGTCCGGTAGCAGCAGGGCATCACGGCGATCGGGCTCAGGGCGGCGATGCCGACGCCGAGCCCGGCGTCCGTCAGGTGCCCGCAGCCGTGCACCATCACGAGCCCCGCCCCCTCCGGCACCAAGCGCTCCGCCTCGACGCGATCGAGCGGGTGCTCGACGTACTCGGCCTTCTCCCGCACCCAGGGTCCGACCTCGGTCACGGCGTCCCACACGGCGGCGAACGCCTCCGGGCGGCGCTCATCGACCAGCGTCACGCGCTCCACCGAGCGCTCGAAGAAGGCGTGGAGCAGCCCCGTGAGCCCGTGCCCCGCGCAGAGGTCGACCATGACCGGGCGCCGTACCCGCCGGCGCACGCGGGCGAAGAACTCGAACGACTCCAGGATCTCCTTGAGCGGGATGGCGCGCCGTTCGACCAGGGCGCGGCCGAGCCGATCGGGCAGCGTGTCGTCGGGGAAGAGCTCTCGGCTGGGGCCGAGGTAGCGCTGGCGCAGGCCCGCCACGCGTCGCAGGGCCGGCTGATTGAAGCGGCGGAAGACGGGGAAGCTCGGGTCGGCGGCCAACGGCGCATCCTACTCGATCCGCGGCGGGCGCGCGGGGGCCTGCGTTCCGCGCTCCCGAAGCGCGCCCCGGCCGTCCGCGGAGGCTCACCGCATGAAGGAGAACGACGCGTCGTAGAGCCGGCCGAGATCGTCGTGGATCTCGAGCTCGCGGCAGAGATCCTCGACCCGGTCGGTGCGGAGCGTGAGGTGCTCGACCAGCGCCAGCCCGAGCGGCAGGTAGGGTGAGGTGCTCCCGAGCACGCCGACGAGCGCGAGCAGCAGGCTCACGAGCTCCGTGTCGCGGTGCCGGCCGGGGACGGCGGCGTGGCCGAGGAGCGCGGCGACCTCCGGCGGCGGCGCGCCCGGCGCGTCGGAGGGAGCGCCGGGGCGAGCGGAGGGGACGGCGACGGCCTTCGTCATGGGGGGCCACGGAGCGGGCGCAGGGATCCGACCCGCGTCCGGCCGGCAGCCTTGGCTCGCCGCGGGCCTACTCGGTCGGCGGCGCCCCCGCGCGGAGCTTCGTCGCCACGCGCCGGAGCAGCTCGTCGGCGGTGAACGGCTTGAGGATGAGGTCCTCCACCGGGTCGAAGCGCGGATCGCCGAGGGCGTCGTCGAGGTGGCCCGACATGAAGAGGACCGGCAGCTGCGGCATCCTGCGGGCCACCCACGCCGCCAGATCCGGGCCCGTCATCCCCGGCATCGCCACGTCGGTGAGCAGCAGATCGAGCGCCCCTCCCTGGCCCGCCAGCAAGGCGACGGCCTCGGTGCCGCTGCGGGCGGTGGTCACCGAGTACCCGCCGCGCGCGAGCATCCGCTCGACGAAGTCGCGCGTGTGGGCGTCGTCCTCGACCAGCAGGACCCGTCCCTCGCCCGGCGGGGTCGGCCGCTGCACCTGGTCGGCGGCGCGCGCGACGCGGCCCGGCTCGCACGCGGGCCAGACGACGCGGAAGGTCGTTCCGCGCCCGACCTCCGAGGCGACCTCGATGCGGCCTCCGGCGGCGGTCACGATGCCGTGCGCGGTGGCGAGCCCGAGCCCCGTCCCCTTGCCGCGCGGCTTGGTGGTGAAGAAGGGCTCGAACAGCCGCTCGCGGGTGGCGGCGTCGATGCCGATACCCGTGTCGGTGACCTCGAGCGTCACCTCGGCCGCCGCCGGGTCGTACCGGCAGCCGAGGTAGAGGGTGCCCCCGCCGGGCATCGCGTCGCGGGCGTTCGCTGCCAGGTTGAGGATCACCTGCTCGACGCGGCCCGCGTCGGCGATCAGCGGGCAGGGGGAGCTCGGGTCGAGATCGAGCGCCACCGACTCCCCGACCACCCGGGCGACCAGCTTGCCGACGTCGAGGAGCAGCGCGCCGAGATCGAGCGGCTCCGGCTGCGCGACGTCGCGGCGCGCGAAGGTCAACAGTTGCCGGGTGAGCAGCGCGCCGCGGCGCTGGGCGGCGAGCACCTCCCGGGAGAGCTTCTGCACCTCCGGGTCGCCTGCCTCCGCGAGCAGCGCGGCGTAGCCGCCGACCACGGTGAGCAGGTTGTTGAAGTCGTGGGCGATGCCCCCGGCCAGGAGCCCCAGCGACTCGAGCTTCTGGGCGTCACGCACGTGCTGCTCGAGCCGCCGGGCGTGCTCCTCCGCGGCTCGCCGCTCGGTGACGTCGCGCAGCGTCAGGATGCGACCCCGGCGCCCGTCCTCGCGCTCCACGTCACGGGCGTTCACCTCCAGCCGCAGCCCGGTGTCGGCGGCGATCACCTCCCCGGGCCGCCCCTCGCCGCCGACGGCGTCCCACGCGAGCGGCTGCTCGCCGTCCAGCGACCGGATCGCGAGCGCGCTCGCCGGGCGGCCGAGCACCGCCGCCCGCGGGCAGCCGAAGACGCGCGCCGCCTCGCGGTTGAACGCCTCGACGCCCCCCTCCGGGGCGATCCCGACGATGGCGTCGGGCGAGGCCTCCAGCAGCTCGGTCGCGCGCCGCTCGTTGTCGCGCGCGACCTGCAGCACCTCGCCGAAGGTCCGGAGGACCAGCTCGAGCCCGATGGCCGAGCCCAGCAGCGCGATCTCGAACGTCGCCAGGGCGATGAGATCCGCTACCGGGATCCCGGGCCCGCGCCCGAGGACGTGGTGGCCGAAGAGGAGCGCCAGCGGGACCCAGAGGGCGGTGAATCCCGCGACGACGCGGGAGCCCCACGGCCCCGCCACCATCCCCGCGGCCAGCACCACCAGGGGCAGGGTGGGGGTGGCCGCCGAGCGGATCCCCCATGGCGTGAAGAGCATGTCCGCGACCATCTCGATCCACGCCACCGCCAGCGCCAGGACCGTGCCCGCCGTGAGGTGACCCCGCAGCATCAGGACGAGCGCGATGGCGAAGCCCAGCAGGCCCCAGGGCTCCGTCAGTCGGGACAACGCCGCGAGGCCGCTCGTCGCCGCCTGCAGCACGGTCGCCACGGCATAGCTCGCCAGGCCGACGACGATGGTGCCTTGCAGCCACGTCCGGTTGCGGATCCGGATCGAGGCGCCGGACAGGGGGCTGTTGCGGGACGGGACCATGACGCGGGGTGCGCGGGAGGGAGGCCACGAGCGACGGGTGGCGCGTGGCGCGGCCGACTCGGGAGCCTGGCGAGGATACCGTCAGGCGGTTTCCCAGACGACGGCGCGCCCTCCCTGGCTGTCGAGATCGCCCTGGCGAAGATGGCGTGCCGCCACCCCGCGCACCCGGGGCGCCGCGTGGAGGCCGCGCGATCGGACCTGGC
>CAYVRP010000137.1:0-15165 GCA_964454025.1 uncultured Polyangiaceae bacterium
CCGCCGCCGTGTTGGTGGTCGCGCTGATGGCGAGGGCGATCAGGGTTTCCTCGACGTCCAGGCTCATGCGCTTGCGGACCAGCACCTCGGTCTTCAGGCGGCGCACGGCGTCGGTGACCAGGCTGGGCAGGATGCGCAGGTTGTCCGGCAGCCCCGCCAGCCGCTTGGCAGCGTTGAGCACGAGGCGCGCGGCGGCGTGCATCATCGCCGTGTTGGAGCCGGAAACCACGGTGCCGTCCGGCAGCTCCGCGGCGGCCCCGCAGAAGACCCCCTCGCTGCCCTTGCCTCCCTCGTGGGCCCGGCGCGCGGCCTGTCGCGCCGCCTCCACCACCGGGCGATCCTCGGGGCGGAGGCCGAGCTCCTCGAGCAGGCGCTCGATGCGCGCCACGCTCTCCCGGTCGACCAGGCCCATCGCGCTCTCGCAGGCATAGCGGAAGTACCGACGGATGATCTCCTGCCCCGCCGCGGCGCGCACGACCTCGTCGTCGATGATGCCGAAGCCGGCGCGGTTGACGCCCATGTCGGTGGGCGACCGGTAGAACGAGGGCTCCCCGGTGATGCGCTCCAGGATGCGCCGCAGGACCGGGAAGGCCTCGAGATCCCGGTTGTAGTTGACCGCCCGCTCCCCGTACGCTTCCAGGTGGAAGTGATCGACCATGTTGACGTCGCGGAGCTCCGCGGTCGCGGCCTCGTAGGCGAGGTTCACCTGGTGCTTGAGCGGCAAGCTCCAGATGGGGAAGGTTTCGAACTTGGCGTACCCGGAGCGGAGCCCCCGGCGGTAGTCGTGGTAGAGCAGCGTCAGGCAGGTGGCGAGCTTCCCGCTCCCCGGTCCTGGTCCGGTCACGACCACGATCGGCTTGGTGGTCTGGATGTACGGGTTGGCGCCGTACCCCTCCTCGCTCACGATGAGATCGACGTCGGTGGGGTAGCCGCGGGTGCGCTGGTGCGTGTAGACGTCCACGCCGCGTCGCTCGAGCCGCCGCTTGAACGCGACCGCCGCGGGTTGCTCGTCGTAGCGGGTGATGACGACGGCCCGCACCTCGACGCCGCGCTCGCTCAAATCGTCGATGAGCTTGAGCGCGTCCGCGTCGTAGGTGATCCCGAAGTCGGCGCGGACCTTCTTCTTCTCGATGTCCCCCGCGAAGATGCAGAGCACCACCTCGGCGTTGTCCTTGAGGTTCTGCAACAGCTGCATCTTCACGTTCGGGTCGAAGCCCGGGAGTACGCGCGCGGCGTGGTAGTCGTAGAGGAGCTTGCCGCCGAACTCGAGGTAGAGCTTGTCGCCGAAGCGCGTGACCCGCTCCCGGATGGCGGTCGTCTGCTCCTCGAGGTAGCGCTGGTTGTCGAAGCCGATTCGCCTGGGCACTCGGGACCACCTCGCGTCGGTGACCGCGCGCGCGTTCGTCGCGGGTCGAGGGAAGCAGCGCGCCCCGACCTGCGGGCCAGGGCGCAGGGGCATCTTCGGCGATCCGCCGGCGAAAGGCACGCTGCAAAGGAGCCGCCGCGCCGTCCGCTGCCCGCCGCGCGGGCCGCCACCCCGGTCGGCCGCGCGCTTGATCCGCGTGAGCGGCGTCGATAGGGTCAAGGCGCTCGACGCTGCCCGAGGGGCGCCGGCGCCGCAAGTGAGGGAACGATGCAGACAACGACGAGATGGGCGTGCATGACCGCTGCCGTGGCCGCGACCGTGCTCGGATGTTCGAAGGAGGAGCCCCAGCCGGAGGCGACCGTGAAGAGCGCCAAGGCCCCGGTCGCGTCGGCCAGCGCGCCGGCACCCGTGCCGACGCCGCCCACGCCCCCGATCAGCTGCCCCCCGGGCTCCACGGGCGAGGGCACCTTCGACAAGCCGTGCGAGGCGAAGGGCGACAGCCGGGTGATGGAGGTGCTCTGGCGTCAGAACAAGAAAGACGAGAAGGGGCCGACCTTCAGCGTCAAGAACGTCTCGGAGCTGAACATCCTGTACGGCAAGATCGTCCTGTTCTTCTACGACAAGGCGGGCAAGCAGCTCGAGGTGAAGGACGCGAGCTCCGATTCGGCCAAGCCCCGCCCGTACCACAGCTGCTCGGGGGCGAACCTCTTCGGCGGGGTGATGAAGCCCGGCGAGAAGTTCGACTTCACCTTCGACTGCGTGAAGAACTCCGACGTCCCCGCGGGCACCGCGGCCATCGAGGGGGAGGTGCAGATGGTCGGCATCTCCGACGCGGAGGGGAAGCACATCGAGTACTACTGGCGTAACACCGAGCTAACGCCCGACGAGCGACCCAAGGGCGGCGCGAAGAAGAAGAAGAAGTAGCCGCGACCGCGACGCTGCGCGCGCCCGGGTTCATCCGTCGACCAGGACGAAGCTCGCCGCCAGCAGATCCTCGTCGCGGGACGAGCCGCCGACCCATACGTCGAACTCCCCCGCCTCGACCACGGGCCGGCCGTCGCGGCCGACGTAGGCGAGATCCTCCTCGTCCAGGGCGAGCTCGATCCGCCGGCTCTCCCCCGGCGCTAGCTCGACCCGGACGAAG
Source organism: uncultured Polyangiaceae bacterium (assembly GCA_964454025.1). Taxonomy (GTDB): domain Bacteria; phylum Myxococcota_A; class Polyangia; order Polyangiales; family Polyangiaceae; genus JAFGBI01. Next base: position 2,511 of record CAYVRP010000137.1, read on the forward strand.
CGGCGCAGGCGCCGGGCGGGCGTGCTGAGGGTCGAGTACCGATCGCCGACGTACAGCTGCACGATCTCCACACCGGCGCGATGACCGCGGTTGGTCACGGTCACGGCGACGCCGACGCGCTCGCCGCGCCGCACCTGCGCCCCGGAGAGCGCGAGGTCGGAGTAGGCGAAGCTCGTGTAGCTCAGCCCGAAGCCGAACGGGTAGAGCGGCTGCGCGTCGTAGTGCCCGTGCCGGCTCCCGTGCCAGCCGGGGACCTGCTGGTAGTGGACCGGCTGCGAGCCGAGCGAGCGGGGGAAGCTCACCGTGAGCTTGCCCGCGGGGCAGTGGTCCCCGAACAGCACCTCGGCGATCGCCTGCCCGCCCTTCATGCCGGGATTGAACGCCACCAGGAGCGCCCCGGCGTGCTCGGCGACCCAGGGGATGACGAGCGGCTTGCTGCTCACCAGCACGACCACCAGAGGCACGCCGGTCGCCGCCACGGCCTCGAGCAGCGCCGGCTGGCCACCGGTAAGCTCCAGGCTCGAGCGGTCTCGCTCCTCGCCGGTGAGCTCGAGGCAGTCCCCGACCACCACCACGGCCACGTCCGCGCGCCGCGCCAGCGCCGCGGCGTCGTCGATCCCGCTCGGGTCCGGGTCCAGGACGTGGCAGCCGGGCGCGTGCTCGACGACCACGCCCGCCCGCGCCGCCCGCGCGCGGAGGCCATCGAGCACGGTGACCACGAGCTCACGGGGGTGCCCGGCGCCCCCCAGGCCTGCCTGGCCGCTGCCGAAAGACCAGTCGCCGAGCTGGGCGAGGGGATCGTCCGCGTTGGGGCCGAGCACCGCGAGCCGGCGCACCCCGGGACCGAAGGGGAGGAGCGGCGCCCCCTGCACCGTGCGGTTCTCGAGCAGCACCAGCGACTCGAGCGCGGCGCGCAGGAGCGGCTCACGGTGGGCCGCGCACCCGACCACCTCGTGCGCCCGCTCGATCGGGGGATAGCGCTTGTGATCGAAGAGCCCTAGCTCGAGCTTGGCGGTGAGGACGCGCCGGCAGGCGGCCTCGACGTCGGCGCGCTCGATCTCCCCGCGCGCGAGCGCCGCCAGCGTCGCCGCATAGAAGGCGGGGGTCACCATGATCACGTCGTTGCCGGCGCGCACGACGTCCGGCACGGCGGCGGCGATGCTGGGATAGAGGCGCTGCTCGGTGTGGGTCCGGCCGACGTCGTCCCAGTCGGTGACGATGAACCCGTCGAAGCCCCACTCCTGGCGCAGGATCTCGGTGAGCAGCCGGCGGTTCACGACGCAGGCCACGCCGTCGATGCACTGGTAGGCGGTCATGAAGGTGCGGCAGCCCGCGCGCACCGCCTCGCGGAAGGGGGGCAGGAAGTAGGTGCGGAGCTTGCGCTCGGAGAGGTCGGCCTCCGCGGCGTCCCGGCCGCCGACGGTCTCCGAGTAGCCGGCGAAGTGCTTGGCGCAGGCGAGCACGCTGTCCGGGTCCGAGAGGCGCTCGCCCTGGTACCCCTCGACGAGCGCGCGCCCCAGCTCTCCGATGAGGTACGGGTCCTCGCCGAAGGTCTCCCCCACCCGTCCCCACCTGAGGTCGCGCGTGACGCAGAGGACCGGCGAGAAGGTCCAGTGCGATCCGGTCACCGCCATTTCTCGCGCCGTCACGCGCCCCATGATGCGCACGAGCTCCGGGTCGAAGGCGCAGGAGAGGGCCAGCTGGGTGGGGAAGACCGTCGCGCCAGGCCAGAAGGCGTGGCCGTGGATGGCGTCGATCCCGAACAGGAGCGGGATGCCGAGCCCGGTCTCGGCGGCGAGGCGCTGCAAGGCGACCGTGGGCTCGCCCAGGAGGTGGAGGAAGGAGCCGACGCGCCGCTCGCGGACCTGCACGTCGGCGTCGCGTCGGCCATCCGCCTGGACCATCTGGCCCACCATCTCCTCCAGGGTCATCCGCCGCATCAGGTCGCGGACACGCTCGGGGACGGGGCGCTCGGGATCGGCGTAGATCGGCCTGGAGCTCATCGCCGAATGCAGATAGCACACGCCCCCCGGCGCCCGCGCAGAGCCGACCGGCTCCGCCGCGGACCGCGACGGGCGTGCGTCACGCCGCGCCCGCGCCGATGCTCCCCCCGACCCCGCCGAGCGGGGCCATGCCGGCGCGAGGGTTCAGGGCTTCTCGAACCAGCGCCCGAGCAGCTTGGTACAGTACCGCTCGAACGCGGTGGTCGCCATCAGCTCGTAGACCTGCTCGGGGCCGAGCTTCTCGTCCTGGATCTTGACGAGATCCGGCGACTGCCAGATCGAAAGCTGGTAGTCGAGGGTGTTCGGCTTGTTGGGGATCCGGAAGGAAACCTCGAAGACGATCCCGACCCCGGTGAACACCCCCGGCGGCGCCCGAGTGGCGAAGGTGCCGCCCATCAGCGTCTCGTGCGAGAAGAAGAGGGTCGGGACCGTCACCGCGGGGTAGGTCGCGGTGGGATCCTCGATGGGGGCGCCGCGGACGAGCTCGATGAGGTCCTTGGCGAAGACGGCCGCGAAGCGGGCGCGCAGGCGCTCGAACGCCAGCGTCTCCCGCGCTGCGGCGCGCTCCGGGGTGAAGTAGCGCGAGGGCATGTACTCCGCGCCGCGGTAGTAGGGGTTCTTCTTGATGATGTCGTCTATGGACGCGACCGTGGGGCGGAGGGCGCGTCGAAAGCGCACCTCGACGCGCGGCCCGTTGCGCTCGGCGTGGGCGAGCAGCCGCTTGACGAAGGGCACCAGCTCCTCGTCGCCCTGGCGCGCCTCCTTCTTGTAGCGCTCCAGCGCGGCGACGTAGACGTCGTGGATCGCCACCGCGAGCTCCCCCTCCACCAGGTCCCGCCGCACGATCCGGGCGCCGAGCTCGCGGATCGCGGTCGCCGTGCCCACCTTCTTGGCAGCGGCGATCTCGGCGAGCAGCATCTCCCGGAGCGCGAGCTCGAGCTCCGCGCGCACGGATGTCCCCGCGTGCGCCGCGACCACCTTCGCGACCGCCTCGGGCGATCCTGTCCGCCGCGCCACGGCGAGCTCGGCCCGCGGCAACAGCACGTCGGAAACCTCGCGGCGGTCGCCGCCCGCCGCCAGGTAGAGCCGGTAGCTCTCGGGGGTGTTCTCCGCGTGGGCCGTCGAGAAGAACCGGTCCTCGCTCATCGAGTTTCTGATGGTGAGGATGGGCCACGCGAGTCCGAGCGCGGGCAAGAGCGCGAGCCAGGGGGCGTGCCTGGCGATCCCAGGGACGCGCCGGCGGAGGGGCTCAGCGGGCATGAGCGGGCTGTGGATCCCCGTGTCGACCAGCGGATCGAGCAAGGAGACGTCGTGCTGGTTGCCCGCCGCCAGCGCCTCCGCGAGCTTCTGCTGGTGGCCGCCGAACGCCTCGACCAGCGCGGGTCCACGGGTCCGATCAACGACCGGAAGCTCGAACGAGCGCCCGTCCTTGCCACCGAGGCGCAGCGCGGCCCCGCCCGCGACCAGCTCGCAGCGGACCAGATCGGTGGCCGGCGTGACGGCGATCTGCGCCGACCGGGCCTCGACCACCCCGCCGGGGAACAGGTAGGTGCCGCGCCGGAAGGGCACCAGCGCCGCCTGCGCGACCTTGCCGATGGCCGCGAAGACGCTGAAGAAGAACCACCAGACCGCGACGGCGTACGCGACCATCATGGGGGCGGGGGCCAGCGCGAACGGGCTCTTCGCGTCGCCGTAGCCCAGCCTCAGCGCGACCACGAGCGCGACCAGCGCGGCGACCCCCGACAGGAGCCAGCCGGTCGGCAGCCGCGCCCCCGCCGCCTGGAAGGCGAGCGGCAGCGGCGGCGCCGCGCCCGTCGTCGACGCGAGGAAGCGCTCCTGGACCGCCCGGGGCAGCGCGTAGAAATCGACCTTTCGCATGGAACCCTCGTACCGGCTGGCGGCTCGAGGGGGAGGTTACCAAACCCCGGACAGCGCGTGGTCGGCTCTCTCCTCCCGGGGCTGCGGCCGGGGGGCCTGAACTCCCCGGCTGGGGCCGCCACCGCGAGGAAATGGCTCTCGCGCGCGCTCGGTGCCCGGCGCGATCCGCGGACCCACCGGTGCGGCGCGATGGTGGCCGACCCCGCTTCGCGCGCGCGGGCCGTCGAGAGACGGCCGCCGCGAACGCCTCGATCACGACCGCTCAGGCAACGTGGGGCGCGCTCCGGGCGTGGAGGTGCTCACGTGTGGACGCCGCTCCCACCGCGCGGCCGCGTGATACCGCGCGTCACGGCGGCATGCTAATCGGGTCCAGAGTTCCATTTGGGAGGTCGGTGATGAAGCGTGGGCTTACGAGGGACTGGTCTTGTGCGGTGGTGGTCGGCGTGGCGGCGGCGGGGTGCAGCAACGAGCCGAGCGCGGTGAGCTCGGTCGCGTCACAGGTCAGGATCTACGACGGGGCGAGCTGCGACGTGGAGCTGAGCAAGGTCGACGTGAACGACGGCAGCGGGCAGACGCGCCTCGAGCTCATCGTGGACGTCACCGGGACGCCGAACTGGAACGGGTGCGGCATCGACAACATCCAGTACCTCGACGGCACCTGCGAGCCACGTGGCGGCGTGACGCCTTCATCGAGCCCGACCGACGGACGGCTGGTCGTCAACCTCGGCGCCTGGAGCAGCCACGAGGGGATCCATTTCCAGGGCGGCGCGGACTTCGACGTGGCCTTCGACAGCACTTGCAGCAACAGGGCCGAGGCCGTGCTCCTCGCGGAGACGAACACCCCGACCAACCAGGTCAACGTCCTCAACTGCGGCGACGATCCCGTGGTCGAGGTCGCACTCCTCGGCGCCGCCGCGCCCTGCGAGAGCGGCTCCGGCGGCGCCGGCGGCTCCGGCGGCTCCGGCGGCTCCGGCGGCTCCGGCGGCACCACCGGCGGCTCCGGCGGCACCACCGGCGGCGCCGGCGGAACAGGGGGCACCACCGGTGGCGCGGGCGGTACCACCGGCGGCGCCGCGGGCAGCGCGGGCACGCCCGGCGCCGGTGGCTCCGGTGGCAACACCGGCGGCGTCGCCGGCGCCGCCGGTGCGGCCGGCGCCGCGGGCGCGGCCGGCGCCGGAATGGCCGGTGCGGCCGGCGCCGCGGGCGCGGCCGGCGCCGCGGGCGCGGCCGGCGCCGCGGGCGCAGCCGGCGCCGCGGGCTGGACCGGGATCGGCGGCTTCACGCTGGGCGGCACCGCGGGCGCCAACGCGGGCGGTGTCGAGCAGACCGGCGGCAGCGCGACGGCGGGCGCGGCCGGCGCCGGAGACTCGACGGGCGGCGCCAGCGGCGCGCCGACGACCGGCGGCGCCGCTGGCTCAGCCGCGACGGGCGGGGCCGCCGGCGCGCTGGCGACCGGCGGCGTCGAACAGACCGGCGGCGTCGCGCAGGGCGGCGGCGTCGCGCAGACCGGCGGCGTCGCCCAGACCGGCGGCGTCACCGCCACCGGCGGCGTGGCGCCAACCGGCGGCGTCGCGCAGACCGGCGGCGTCACCGCCACCGGCGGCGTCGCCCAGACCGGCGGCGTGGCGCCAACCGGCGGCGTCACCCAGACCGGCGGCGCCACCACCGGCGGCTTCGCCACCACCGGGGGCCTGGCCTCCACCGGTGGATACCGGGCCACCGGCGGCTCCGCCGCCAACGACTCCGGAAGCTCCGACGATCGCAAGGGCTGCGGCTGCGCCGTGCCGGGGCAGCGCCCGGCGCCTGGCCGGTCCCTCGTGCCGCTCGCCCTGCTCGGTCTCCTGTTCGCGCGACGACGCCACGGGCGCTGAGCGCTCCACCGAGCGCCCGCGCCCGCTCGACGCTCCAGTCCTGGTCCGGAGCCGGGCGCGGGCCACGCCGACCGGAGGCGACGTCGCGCCGCCCGCTCAGGCCGCCGCCGGCGACGCCTTGGCCCGCCGCGCCGCGAGCTCCGCCGCCATCTCCAACGTGCTCTTCTTGTCGAGCTTGTACACGAGGAGCAGCACCGTGCAGATGGTGAAGAGCAGGCCCACGACGATGCTGGTGCAGGCCTGGTAGCCCGCCACCGCCTCGGGCGCCGAGGGTCGCGTGGTGTCGTAGCCGAAGACCCCCGCCATGATCCACAGGAAGGCCGCCGAGCCGATCGCGAGCCCCGCCTTCAGCGCGAAGCCGATGGTCGCGAAGACCATCCCGGTGAAGCGGCGACCGGTCTGCAGCTCCGAGTAGTCGGCGACGTCGGCGAAGATCGCCCACACCAGGGGGATGGTCGGCGCGTAGAGGATCGCGCCGAGGACGGTGACCACGATCATCCCCACCGCGTTGGTGGGCGCGAGCAGGTAATAGGCGAAGGCGTTGAGCGCCGAGAGCGCGAAGCCGGCCACTGCCACGGCCTTCTTGCCGAAGCGCCGCGCGAGCGACGGCGAGAGCAGGATCACCACGATGGTGACGCCGGTGCCGAGCATGTTGATGATGCTGTTGAAGACGTCGGCGACGTTCGAGTCGCCCAGGTTCGCGCGGTCTCCGTGCACGACGTAGCCGACGAAGTCGAGGAAGCCGAGGAGCCCGCCGAGCGGCGGCGCCCCCTCGACCCGCGCCGGCGCCGTCAGCCCCAGCCGCTCGACGACATCGAACATCGCCGCCTTGTCGGCGAAGTGGTGGTAGTAGTTGTAGAGCGCGCCCCCGCGGAACGACAGGATGCCGAAGTGGATCAGCGTCATCAGGAACATGACGACCCACGGCGCGTTCCGCAGCAAGTCGCGGAAGTCCTGCACCGGCGACGCCTTCTCCTCGCTCACCGGCTGGATGCGCTCGCGGGTGGTGAAGAAGGTGATCAAGAAGAGCACGAAGCAGAGCACGGCCCAGAGGGTCATCGTGACCTGCCAGCCGTACTGCCGGTCGTGACCGAAGGAGAACTTGGCGACCAGCGGGAGCGTGAAGCCGCCGACGATGAACTGCGCGACGTTGGCCGAGACGAAGCGGTAGGAGTTGAGCTTGGCGCGCTCGTGGAGGTCCGCGGTGATGACGCCGCCGAGCGCCGAGTACGGCATGTTGTTCATCGAGTAGAGCGTCATCAGCGCCATGTTGGTGATGGTCGCGTACGCGATCAGCATCCCCATGCTCCACCCCTCGGGGGTGGAGTAGGCGAGCACCATCACCACCGCCCAGGGTCCCGCGGTCCACAGGATCCAGGGGCGGAACTTCCCCCAACGCGTGCGGGTGCGATCGGCCAGGACCCCCATGATCGGGTCGAACGCGGCGTCCCACAGCCGCGGCCAGAGCAGGACCGCCGCGGCCGCCCCGGCGCTGAGCCCGAAGACGTCCGTGTAGAAGTTGAGCTGGAACAGGATCATCGTCATGAAGACGAAGTTCGCCGCCGCGTCGCCGGCGCTGTAGCCGGCCTTCTCGATGAAAGTGAGCGGAGCAGAGGTCGGGGTCATCGTCGGCTCGGGTCGGTGAGGAGGATCGGGGCCGCTGGCAGGTTCACTCGTCGAGCCAGAGGATGGTGGTGACGCCGCGCGGGTAGTAGCGGCTCCCGCACACTACGCCGGTGTCACTGCGGATCTGGTCGCACATCGCGTGCGCGCCGCAGCCGGGGGTCCGCTGCCACCGCGCGTGGACGCGGTCGGCCGCCCGGGCCTGCGCGTTCAGCGCGCCGGGAAACAGCCGCCGCACCACGTACTGCGACAGCGCGATCTTGCTGAACCAGGTGTTGGTGCTCGTGCTGCTCAACTTCCAGCCCCCGCTGGTCGCGTCCAGACAGACGCCCGGCCTCAGGATCGCGCGCAGGTGCCGCTCGAGCAGGTCGAGCAGCAGCCCGAAGCGGCCGCGGCGGCTCGTCGCCCAGTCGAGCCCGAGGTAGAGCGGGTAGGCGAACCCCTCGACGGCGGGGATGATCCGGGAGACGTTGCCGTCCTCGAACACCGCCGGGAACGTGCCCGTGTCCGGATCGAAATGCGAAACCAGGGTGGCCGCCAGGCGATCGGCCGTGGCGGCGGCGGCGGTCGCGTCCGCGGCGCGCCCGAGCAACCCGAAGGCGTGCTCGAGCAGGATCCACGCCCCCAGTGTCTTCACCGCCAGGTAGCCGTTGTTGCGCGCCTGGCCGAGCGAGGCGTCGAGGCTGTCGTAGGTCGTGATCTCGGCGGCGTCGGCGCCGCCGCGGAGGGTGTCGTGGGCGAGCACGCCGTCGCGGCGGCGCGGGTCGGGATCGTCACGCCGGCGCAGGCTCTCCGCGCAGGCCACCAGCGTGTCCGCGCGCTTGCGCAGCCACGCGTGATCCCCGGTTCGCGAGGCGTAGGTGACGGCGCACAGCACCCAGTTGAGGAGCTGCTCCATCGTCATGTGGCTGAGGCAGCCGCGCAGATGGTCGCACTCGTAGGCCGAGTGCCCGGGGGGCGTGAAGGCGTTGCAGACGCCCATGTCGTGGGTGAACGCGATGCCGCCCGGCGCCGAGCGACCGCCGCCCACCTGGACGCGGTCGGTGTAGGAGTAGCGCGACGCGTAGAGGTCCAGGATGTTGCGGACCGCCCACGGGAACCAGCGAAGCTCGAAGAACATCTGGTCGACCGCGAGATCGAACGTGTTCATCATCCGGTACTCGCCCTCGTTCACCACCCAGAGCGCGCGCTTGCCGTCCCAGAGCAGCTGGGTGCTGCCGAAGTAGCTGTGGGTCGCCTGCGCGACCAGGAAGCGCTGGTCCTCGTCGAGGCGGGAGCGCTCGAGCTCACGATCGCGGCGCGCCGCGAGCTTCTCGTAGTGGGCCCGCGACGTGAGGCCGTGGTGCACCACCGCCTCCAGGTCGTCGAAGTACCGGGTGTAGGCGTAGCGCGCGCGGATGCCGCTGGTGACGATCCCCTGCTCGTAGAAGGCGAGCACCAGCGGGAAGCGGCGCCGGGCTCCGGCGGGAACGGTGAACACGAGGGCCGTCTCGGCCCCGATGACGCTGAGGCCGCGGTAATCGCGGTGCTTGGGGGCGAGCACGTCGCTGCCCTGACGGGGCTCCACCTCCGCCCGCGGCGGCGTGGCGTAGGCGAAGCGGGTCCCGAGCGCGAAGCCGCAGAGCGTGGGATCGGCGTCCTGGAGCGGGCGGAGCACCCAGTCCCGGTCCCCGACCCCGAAGATGAGCTCGACGGGCTCGGTGCCGTCCCGGTTGTCGTACTCGATCCAGGCGTTGATGTGTGGCGAGAGCGCGAGGCGGGCCTCCTCCGCCTTCATGCGGGCCGGGTCGGGCACCTCGCCGAAGGGCGTCAGGAGCGCGAACCCGAAGCGGCCTCCTTCCGCCCGCCAGGTGTCGCTCGCCCAGCCGAGGCGCCGCTCGAACTCCCCCGCCGACAGCGGCTGGTACCCGCTCGGCGGCCGCATGGTGGCCTCCTCGCCCTCGAAGACGCTCTCGCCGGAGCCCGGCGACTCGACGAAGGGCAGCAGCCGCCACTCACGGGAGCGCCGGTCGCGAAAGCCGACGTAGACGTTCTGCTGCGCGGGACCGCGGAGCGCGTGGCCGAAGCCGCCGCGCGCGCCCAACAGCCCCAGCGTGAAGGTGGCGAAGGCCCCGAAGGGCGAGTGGTGAGAGTGGTAGCTCTCGGTGACGGACGAGGGCTCACGATGAGAAGACATGCGGTGGACCGATCCTCGCGGGCGCGTCCGGGACGACCGGTCGCGGCAGAGCCCGGCGATTGTCGTCTCTCCTCGATCGCCGATCAAGCGCGGGTCCGTCACGGCGCGGCGCCGCGCGAGCCCGACTCGTCGTGACGGGGCACCGGTCGGTCCGCGCGGCGCGCTTTCATGGGGAAACGGCGGGCACCCACGCCGCCGGCGGCACGGCGCTGGGCCCCGGAAAAAACGGCCCCCGCGAGCCGACTTCGCCCTGCCTCGCCGGAATCCGCGCCCGCCTGGGATAGGCTGGGCCCCATGCTCGCGCTCGTGCTCGAAGGCCGCCCCACGCTCCGCCACGACCACCCCGAGCCGCGGCGGCGCGCGGGAGAGTGCCTGATCGAGCTGCTGGTGGCGGGGATCTGCGACACCGACCTCGCGCTTGCGGCAGGCTACCTCGCATTTCGCGGCGTCCTCGGCCACGAGTTCGTGGGCGTGGTGCGGGAGGCCGACGACGCCGGCTGGGTCGGACGCCGGGTCGTCGCCGAGATCAACGCGGGCTGCGGGCAATGCCCGGACTGCCGCGACCACGACGGCCACCACTGTGCGCGCCGCACCGTGCTCGGGATCGCAGGGCGGGACGGCGTGCTCGCCGAGCGCTGCGTGGTGCCCGAGGCCTGCCTCGTCCCGGTGCCCGACGCGCTGGACGACGAGGTGGCCGTGTTCGCCGAGCCGCTCGCGGCGGCCCTGCACGTCCTCGACGTCCCCGCGGTGGTCGAGAGCGACCGCGCCGTCGTGATCGGCGACGGCAAGCTCGGCCTGCTGGTCGCGCTCGCGCTCCGGGCGGCGGACAAGGCGGTGACGGTCATCGGCCATCACCCGGAGAAGCTCGCGATCGCGGCCGCCCGGGGCGCGACGACGCTGCTCGAGGCCGAGGCCGCCTCGCTCGCGCGGAGCCCGGTGGTGGTGGAGGCGACCGGTCATCCCTCGGGGCTCGCGCGCGCGGTGGCGCTGACCCGGCCCCGGGGCACCCTCGTCCTCAAGACGACGATCGCGGGGCCGACGCCGCTGCCGCTCGCGACCGTGGTCGTGGACGAGCTCACCCTGGTGGGGTCCCGCTGCGGGCGGCTCCCCCGCGCGCTCGCGGCGCTCGCCGACGGGACGATCGACCCTGCCCCCCTGGTGAGCGCGCGCTACCCGCTCGCCGAGGCCGAGCGAGCGCTCGCGCATGCGGCGCGGCGCGGGGCGTTGAAGGTGCTGGTGCACGGGATCCGATGACCGCGCGGGCGGGTTCGTCCGCCCGGCGCGGCGCGCTCGCCTCCCCGCGCGGCGCGCGCGCTGCGAGGACGGGACGGGCGCCGCGTGCGCGCGGGGCGCGCCCGCCGATCACGGCGCCATGGCGCGGGAGGCGGCAGGGGTCACGCGCGCGGGGAGGCGCGCCGGGCCCCGACTGGTGCGCCCCGCGGCGTCGCCCGAGCCGCTACCATGGCCCCGCGTGAGGCCCTCGATGCCCTGGGCGGTCGCCCTGCTCCTGGTCGCGTGTACGCGACCCGTCGCCACCGTGACGAGGGCGGGGCCTCGCCCGGCGCGCGCCGCGGACACGCCGGGCGCGGCGCGCGTCCCCGCCCCCGCCGCGACGCCGGAGCCCGCGGCGACGGCGCGGCGGAAGCCGTCGCCCGCCGTGGCTCCACGCGGGCGGCTCTCTGCGCTCGACGTCGCGGGCTTCGGACCGGCCGTGGTGTGGACGCCGCCGGCGCGAGCGCGCCCCTACCCGTTGCTGGTCGCGGCGCATGGGGCCGGCGATCGGCCCGAGGGGCACTGCGAGCTCTATGGCGACGTCGTCGGTGACGACGGCATCGTGCTCTGCCCGCGTGGCCGTCGCCTCGACGCGCGCGAACCCTACGCTCGGGCTCCCTGCTACTTCCCGGACCACCACTACCTCGAGGCGGTCATCGACGCGTCGCTGGCGGCGCTGCTGGCGCGGGAAGCGGGCGAGGAGCGCGGCGCCGTACGCGTGGACCCCGAGGGCGCGGTGTTCGCAGGCTACTCGCAGGGCGCCACCATGGGGGCGCTCGTCGTCGCCGGGGAGCCGGGGCGGTTCGCGCGAGCCCTGCTGGTCGAGGGGGGATTCGGCGCGTGGAACGTCGCGATCGCCGCGCGCTACCGGGCGGGTGGCGGGCGGCGGGTCGCGCTGGTCTGCGGCGGGCTCGGCTGCGCGAGCTCCGCCGCCGAGAGCGCCCGCTGGCTCGAGCGGGGTGGGATCCTGGCGCAGGTGACCCACGTCGCCGGGGCCGGCCATACCTACGGCGGCGCGATCGCCGCGCGCCTGCCCGAGATCTTCCGCTGGTTGGTCGCCGACGATCCGCGGTGGCAGCGAGCTCCGACGGGCTCGCCCCCGCGGCGCGACGGAGCGGAACGGCGCGAGTGACGGCCTCGGGCCGAGGACGGCGCGAGGCCCGAGGGGCCAGCCCTCGAGCCTCGCCGGAGCCCCGGAGGGGCTCACCCGTGTTCGACGCCTCAGTACGTGAATCTGTGGGGTTCGCTGCTCGCGTACTCGACGACGGCACCCTCCCCGATCCACTGGGGCGAGCCGTTCACCATGATGGTGATCGTGTACGGGATCGGCTCGGTGGAGCCGCCCGCGTTGTAGTTGCGCACCCAGACGAGGTACTCGCCGCGCGCGGGCGACTCGAAGAAGATGTTCTCCACGTGGGTCCCATCGTTGTCGAGGCAGGAGAGCGCCACGCAATCGTCGACGTCGAGCTCGCCGCCGTCCGCCACCCTGTTGTTGTAGTAGATCTCGTTGCCCGCAGGGGTCTGGACGTGCAGATCGAGGTCGATGACCGCGGTCCAGGCCAGGCTGATCCGGATGTTGCCGGTCTGGACGCACACGCCCTCGAAGCAGAGCGACCCGGGCTTGCACTCCTCGGTCGTGGTGCAGATCTCGCCCACGTCGATGTCGCCGGAGCCGGTTTCCTCTGCGCCGCCCTGCGGAGCGCCCGCCATGGGCGCCGCGCCGCCCGCGGCGATGGGCGCGCCCGCCGCGCCACCCTCGACGACCGGAGCGCCCGCCGCGCCGCCCGTCTCGGTCGGGGCCGCGCCCGCCGTCGCCGCCCCGCCCGTCTCGG
>CAYVRP010000138.1:0-15016 GCA_964454025.1 uncultured Polyangiaceae bacterium
CCAGGCCAAAGTAGACGCGCCCGTTCGCCACCCCGAGGTCGACCGTCGCCGGCAATCGCCCGAAGGTCACGCTCGTCACCGTCTCCACGGCGAGGCGGTCGCCACCGTGGCGAACGCGCTTGACCTCCAGGCTCGTCTGACCGGAGTCGAAGCCGGCCCAGTACGCGTGCTCACCGTCCGCCGCCGCCGTCCCGACCAGGGCGAGCCCGTCGAGCTGATCGGTGGCGCCGTCCGGGCCGAAGCGGACGAAGCTCGCGTCGAACAGCGTGTCGCTGCCGGTCGTCGGCAGGGCGTCGACCATGCCGTACACCGCGCCCGCCCCCACCGCGACCTCGTCGGCCGGGGCCGAGGCGTCGTAGCGCGTCTCCACGACCGCCGAGCCCGCGCGGAGGTCGAGCTGCTGGAGCGCGACGCCGGCGGTCCTGTGAGCGACGAAGAAGAGCGGCGCGGTCAGATCGGACGCCGCCGCGGCGACCCGCGCCGGCAACGACGTGACGCGCCGCTTGGTCCACTCCCGCGGCACTGCGGGCGGCGCCGCGCCCGCGCCGCCGTCCCCCGCTGCGCCGCCGTCCCCCGCGCCCCCGGCAGGACCGCCGCCCGTCGCCGCGCCCCCCGTCGCCGCCCCGCCCGCCGCCGCGCCCCCCGCCCCCCCCCCCCCCCGCGGCGCCCCCGCCCCCCCCCCGCCGGCCCCGCCGCCCGCGCCGCCCCGCCCCCGCCCCCCCCCCCCCGCCCGCCCCGCCGCGCCACCGCCGGCCGCCTCGAGGTCACCCTGGCCAGCCGCGCCACCATCGTCGGCGGCGGCGCCGGCGGCGCCCTCTCCTGCCGCACGGCCGCCACCGCCCGTCACGCCGCCAGCCCCAGCGTCGCCGTCCACGGCCCAATCCTCCTCCGCCACCAGCGTCGCGTCGCGGACCGTGCAGGCCACGACGAACGCCAGGGGAGCGCCGGCGGCGGCGATCGCAGCGCGGACGAAGCGTCGCGTCGTCATGGCCCCTCAGAACCCCCTGCGCAGCACCACACCCGCAGCCTCGGGCGTGGCGATCGGGACGACCCGCCATCCCGCCGGGGCCGGGCGCGATCGCGGCGCCGTGACGAAGAGCACGACGCCGGTCACCAGCGCGGCGCCGCCGACCGCGTACCCGACGTTGGCGGCGGTCGCATAGGTGCGCGCTTCGTCGAGCAGGTTCATCCCCGTCCGGTCGCACTCGCTCGGATCCTGCGGGTTGCAGAACTCCTCCGAGTCCCGCTCCTTGGCGTTGGAGGCGATCCCGAACCCCACGCCACCGCCGAGGACCACGAGGCCGACCGCACCCGTGACGTACGCGGGCGCCCGGCGCGCAGGGCCGCGCTCCGCGCGCGCGGGCGGCGGCGGCGTGTCCGCGCCCACCTCCTTGCCCGCCGGGGCCGGGGTGGCGCGCGGCGGCGGCGCGGGCGGTGCCGTGACCTCGTCCGCGAGCGCCGGGACCTGCACGGTCACGACCCCCTGGCCCGCCTCGAGCGTGACGGTCCTGGTCCACGACCGCTTCCCCGGCGCGGACACCGACACCACGTGGCTGCCCGGGTCCACCGGGATCGGCACGCGCCAGGCGGCCTCGGCGAGCTCGTTCGCGTCGCGTGTCACCACGAGCCCCACCACCCGCGCCGCCGGGTCCACGTCCACCACCAGCTTGGGCACCTGGGGCTCGAGCTGGCTCGCGCGTTCGAGCGCGATCCGGCGCCGATCGTCCTGGCCCTCCTTGCGCGCCGCCGCCGCGGCCGTCTGGAACGTGGCCCAGGCGCTCGCGACCTGGCCGTTCTTCTCGTAGCACTCCCCGAGGTAAAGCAGCGTGCCGACCGCCGGATCGAGGCGCTGGCTCTCGGCGAGCTTGGGGCACGCCTCGGGGAAGCGCTGCTCCTGCATCAGCCGGAGCCCCTCCCGGAAGAGAGCCTCCGCGGCGGCCTCCTCCTCGGGCCCCGCCAGGGCCGGTCGGGTCAGCGCCGCCAGCGCGATCGAGAGGGCAATGAGCGGGATCGGTCGCATTCGAGTGGTCCAGTGGTCAGTGGCGCTCCCCGAAATCGGTGAGGCCGGGCCGCGGCCGCACGACGGCGCTCGGCGCCGCGGTCGCCCCGGGTCGGGTCCTCAGGGTCGCCGCGGCGGGCGCGACCGCCACGCTCGTACGTCCCGCGGCGGAGGAGCGCACCGGCGGAGCCGACGCAACCGCGGCGACGACCCCGGCGCTCGCCGAAACCACCGCGCCCGGCACCGCCACCGCGCTCGTGGTCGGCGCCGCGGCCGCGACCTCGGGCGGGGCTGGCGTCACGACCGCGGCCGGGGCCGGCCCCGCGAGTTCGGGCGGAGCAGTCTCGGCGACGGCCGCCGCGTGCGACCCCAGCACCGGGTCGGGGCCGGACTTGACGCTGGCCCAACGGTAGGTGAGCGCGGCGGCGCCGGCGCCGACCCCCAGCACCACGCCCCCCAGGAGCAGCGGAGCGAGGACGAGCCAGGGCCCGGCCCGCCGCGCCGTGATCGTGCGCCACCAGCTGGCGTTGGTGCGCGCGGCGGCCACGCCCTCGGCCGGGGCGGGAGGTGCCGCCGCCGGGATCGCCGCGCCATGGGCGAGGACGCGCGCGGCGACCTCGGCGAGGCCGCGGTCGCTCTCCGGGGCGAAGGGTGCGAGCGCCGCGGCCACCTCGGCCATGTTCTGCGGGCGGTCGGCGGGATCCTTCTCCAGCATGCGGCTGATGACGGCCTCGAGCGCCCGCGGGACGTCGGCGCGCAGGATCGTGATCTGGGGCAGGGGCTTCGACAGCACCTTGGTGATGAGCTCCGGCAAGGTATCCGCCGTGTACGGCGGCTGCCCCGCCAGCAGCTCGAAGAGGGTCGCGCCGAGAGAGTAGACGTCGCTCCGGACGTCGACCTGCCGGGCCGACTCCATCTGCTCGGGGGGCATGTAGAGGGGCGAGCCCATGACCGCCGCGGTGCGGGTCATCTCGAGCTCCCCGGGGGCGCTGCCAGGACCGAGCACCTTCGAGATGCCGAAGTCGAGCACCTTGACCGCCTCGGTGCCGTCCGCGCGGCGGACGACGAACAGGTTGGCCGGCTTCAGATCGCGGTGGATGATGCCGAGCGCGTGCGCGGTAGCGATCGCCTCGGTGGCCTGCAGCACGAGCCCTACCGCTTGCGTCACCGGCAGGGACCCTCGCGCCCGGAGCCGCGCGCTGAGGTCTTCCCCCTCCAAGAACTCCATGACCATGTACGGGGCGCCGTTCTCGAGCCGCCCGACGTCGAGCGTGCGCGCCACGTGCTCGCTCTTGATCTTGACCGAGGCGCGCGCCTCCCGCGCGAAGCGCGCCACCAGCTCCGCGTTGCCGAGAGCGTGCGGCAGGAGGAACTTGATCGCGACGCGCTCGTCGAGCTCGACGTGGTGAGCGAGCACGACCATGCCCATCCCGCCCTGGCCGAGGTGCCGCTCGATCCGGTACTTCCCGGCCAGGAGCGATCCCGGCGCGAACTCGCCACCTGTCACCGGCTCGGCCATTCTCGCGATCCCATTCCCGACCGGAGTGATCCTCCGTTCAACCCCGATCACAGCCGCTGATGATACAATTTCCCGGCCGGTGTTGTCTCTCCGCTCGGGCGGGGTGACGGGGGGACCGCGCCGGACCTCGGGCGGAGAAGGCGCCGGTGGGCCGGCGGCGTGGGTGGTGCGGTCGGGCCTGAGCGCCAACGTCCGCTCCGACGTCACCGGCGGCCCGCGCAGCATGAAGGGAAGGTCATCCAGCCGCCGATGGCCGCGGTCCAGAGCTCACCGAGGTCGGGGTAGTGCTCCCGCAGGCCCGCCTTCATGGCCTCG
Source organism: uncultured Polyangiaceae bacterium (assembly GCA_964454025.1). Lineage (GTDB taxonomy): Bacteria > Myxococcota_A > Polyangia > Polyangiales > Polyangiaceae > JAFGBI01. The sequence continues at coordinate 3,834 of CAYVRP010000138.1, forward strand.
ATCACGCGCGGGAGATCCTCGTTTCGCATGCCGACGGGGTGGGTGCTGGCGAACGGGAGGCTGGTCGTGAGCACGGCGCCCCGCGGCTGGAGATAGAGCCCGAAGCGGCCCGGGTCCCGGGCCATGGCGGAGCCGGGGACCAGCGAGAAGGGGTGGATGCCGACGAAGTCGATCCGATCCCGGTGCTCGACGAGAAAGTCGTAGGTCCGCCCGAGCGCCGCCTGCGTCTCGGTGGGAAAGCCCGCGATCACCATCACGCCGGTGCGGATGCCGTGCCGCCGGCAGCGCGCGAGGACCTCGGCCGCCACCTCGGGGCGGGTGGGCTTGCGCATTGCCTTGAGCGTCGCCGGATCGGCGCTCTCCAGCCCGAACCGAAGGCAGCGGCAGCCAGCGCGCGCGAGCTCCGCGATCACCGCCTCGGTGAACCCCGGATCGAGCAGCACCTCGGCGGCCCACTCGACCTCGAGCCCCGCCGCCAGGATGGCCCGCGCGAGCTCGCCGAGATCGCGCGGGTGGTACGAGTCGACGGGGAAGTCGAACCAGCTCGAGCCGGTCTCGGCCGCGATCGCCCGCAGGTCGGCGACGGCCTGGGCGGCGTCGCGCCGGCGGTAGCGCGCGGCGGTCTGGCTCGAGATGTTGCAGTACGCGCAGCGCCCCCAGTGGCACCCGCGGGTGAGTGGCAGCGCCACCGCGTAGCGCGGTACCAGGTAGCGCTCGAGCTCGAGCCCCCGCGCCGTCCACATCGGCACCGGCAGCGATCCGAGGTCGGTGTGCGTCGGCGGGCCGGAGCCCGCCCGTCGGAAGGTCCCGTCGCGTGGCAGCAGGACGTTGGGGACGTCCTCCGCGCGGCCGCGCCCGCGGATCACGACCTCGAGCCAGGCGTCGAGCGCCTCCTCGCCGTCGAACAGGACGATCGCGTCCGCCGGCAGGAGCGCGGTGGGGATGCGCGGCACGTCCCCGGCCACGGCGGTCAGGTAGCTCCCCCCGAGGATCAGGCGGATCCCGGGCAGCTCCTCACGGATCCGGCGCGCCAGGGCGAAGGCAGGGACGAGCTGCGAGTGGTAGCTCACGGAGATCCCGACGGCCGCGACCGCCTCCGCGCGCAGGCGGGGCAGGACCCGCTCCGCGTACAGGTCGAGGAACGGGTTGGCGAAGGGCTCCACCAGCGCGGCGCGGAGCGAGTCGAAGTCGCGCCAGGCACCCGGCACGTCGAAGTGACGGAAGGCGAGCTCGTAGCGGCCGCGCGCCGCCGCCGTGAGCAGCACCCCGGCGTCGCGCAGGACGCCGAAGGCCCAGCCGAGGGCGTCGCGGCTGGCGGCGGTTTCGAGCCGCCGCAGGGCCGCCTGGGCGGCCTCGCTCTCGGCCACGGCGCGGTCCGCCGCGGCGAGGAGCGCCGCGTCGGCGCCGTGCGCGCGGACGACGCGGCGGCAGCCCTCCAGGTGGGCCGCGGAGTGGAAGCGCTGGAACGCCTCTATCGACAGATCCCACTGCCGCACGTCCCAGCCGCGCGCCGCGAGGTAGGCGGTCAGCACGGAGGGGGCGGCGGCCGCCTGTCCGACGTTACCGACGGGTGGCGAGATGAGCAGGAGATCCAAGGCGCGGGGGGATTATGGGGCGCGCGGGGCGCGCCAGCGAGCCGGGGCCGGGGACGGCCGCCCTCAGCCGAGCCGCCCGTCGCGCCGCGCCTCGCGGCACTGGGAGCTGCCGGGCTGGAACGCACGACAGACGTGCGCGCGCACTTCGTATATGGAGCATTCGTTCGGCGCCCCGGGCCGGCCGAGGTGGACGCAGGCCCCTCCAGGGCCGTTGGGGAAGGCGCGCAAGCCGAAGTGACCCTCGATGAGCTGCGCGACGAGGTCGTGCCGCCCGAGCTCCTGCCAGCGGTGCACGTCCGCCTCGTCGACCAGGATGGTGCCCTCGCGGCTGTGGCAGCAGGCGCCGCAGCGCCGGCACGGCTCTTCCTTCATGGGCCCTCAATAGCACCGGAACTGCCCCCTCGCGCCGCCGTCCGCGCGGGGCCGGCGGTGCACGCGGCGGGATCGCTGCCGGCAGCGACGGCTCGCGGCGGGGCCTCACTCGACCTGCCCATGATAGACGACGCTCTTGTTGTCCGCCATCCTGCGGGTCACGAGCCACACGTCGTTCGGGCTCCGCACCCAGACGCGGGTGATCTCGCTGTCCGCTGGCTCGGGAGGCCGCCAGGCGACGCGCCGCCAGCGCCCGGCGCGACCGCGCCACAGGGCCCCCTGCCGATCCGTCGCCCAGAGCACGGCCGGGCTCTCGACCCAGAGCCGATGAATTCCCCCGTCGAACGGCGCCGGCTGAGGCCGGAAGCGCTCGCCGTCCCAGCGCGCGAGCAGGCCAACGACACGGGACGCGCCGAGCACCGCGCGGGCCGAGAGCAACACGTCCTTGGGTCCGGCGGCGACGAGCGCGGTCACCTCCCAGGTGGCGGCGGGCGGCGCCTCGGGCGGCGGCTCGATCAGCAGGAGCTGGCCCCGCGGGTCGCCCGCCGTGAAGCGCTCGACGCCGACACCCGAGTAGACGGGCTCCGGCCGGCCGCGGACACCGACCACGTCACAGACCTGCCCGCCGGCGACCATGACCTCACCGGGCGCCACGGCGGTCTGAACCTCGGCGCGAAGACGTGAACGGCAGCGCTCGTGGGGCACCCTCGGGGGCGTGAAGCTCGGCACCGCTCGGCCTGCCTCGCCCAGAGACAGGAACCGGGCGCCGAAGAGATCCGCCGGCTGGAGGAGGGCCAGGACGTGCCGCTCCGTCCACGGCAGGAGCCCTGCCAGCGGCTCGTCTCGCCGGGCATCGGCCACCTTGTCCCAGCGGCGTCCGGTCCAGCGGAAGATCTCGCCCTGCGCCGCGAACTCGGTGGTGCGGTTCCGGCCCAGCCACGCGGCGTTCGGCCAGTCTCCCGCGAGGCTGGTGATCTGCCACCGGAAGATCGGCTCCTCCGGCTCGATCCCGCGCTGGTAGGCGGGATCGCTCAGGACCTCGTCGCCTTCGATGGTGAGGAGCTGCTGGTGGCAAGACAGGAACGCCCTACCCCCGAGCACGTGCAGGATCGCCTCGTAGCAGTCGAGCTCTCGTACCCGGTGGAAGAGGGCTCGCACCGGCGGCTCCGGAGCGCGCACCGGACCGGACTGGCCGGACGCCGACGGGCCCGGGCCGATCACGCTCGCGCTTCCGGACGGCGCCGACCCCGCGTCGCCGGTCGCGAGGGACGGGGTCGCACGAGCGCAGGCCCACGCGAGCGGCAGGACGAGCCACGCGGCCCATCGCGAGCTCCAAGAGGGTACGCTGCGACCGCACGGGCTCATGTGGCCCGACGGTAGCATCATCTCGACGCGGCCTCGCTCGTCGAGCGCGAGCGGGCTCAACCGGGCGAGGCCGGGGCTCGGTACGAGCCTGGTTCGCGAGCGCCGGTCCCGGCAGCGGCGGCGCCGGGTCGCCGCGGGGGTTCGGTCCCCTGCTCGCGCCCGCCAAACCCGTCCCCACCGGGACTCAGGAGCCAGGCGGGCCTCCGCTCCGGAACGAAGGCGCGGACGCCTCGGCCCCAGCCGCCATGCCCCGACGCCCCGGCCGGAGAGCTCCCGTCCTGCCAACGAGGCTGGAACTTCGCAGCGGCACCGGCTTGGCCGTCATCGCCCGGCGCCGGAAGAGCTGCATCCCTCGGGATGCTTGGCGGCCCAGACGCGCTAGGGTAGCAGAGCGTCGAGTGCCGGGACCCGCGCGGCGCGGCGGCAGGCCGGTCGCGGCAGTCACGACGAGAGACATCGCTTGGAGAAGTGAGATCATGACGAACCGGTTCATCGACAAAGCTTGGCTGCTCGCAGGGGCACTCCTCGTTGCGGCGTGCTCTTCGAACGAGGGCGCGAGCCCCGTCTTCGGCACCGGGGGTGCACCTCCGGGCGCCGGCGCCACGGCCACCGGCGCGGTCCCCGCCAGCGGTGGCATCGTTGGCAGCGGCGGCATGGCCGGCACGAGCGGCGTGGTGACCACGGGCGGTGTCTCCGGCTCCACCACCGGCGGCGCGCTCCCCATCGGCGGCACCACCACCGGCGGCGCGCCTCCCTCCGGTGGCGCGCTCCCCACCGGCGGTGGCGGCACCACCACCGGCGGCGCGCTCCCCACCGGCGGTGGCGGCACCACCACCGGCGGCGCGCTCCCTACCGGCGGCGCGCTCCCCACCGGCGGCGGTGGCACCACCACCGGCGGGGTCGGCGGCGACACCGGCGGCACTCTAGCCACCGGCGCCACGCCGGGCACCGGCGGCGAGCCCGCCGATCCGCTGGGCGGCTACCACGTGCATGGGGACTGGGCCGGGTTCGCGTTCGCGTTCGCGGACGGCGGGGCCACCATCACCCCGGACAACTTCGAGGACATGATCGACCGGGACGGCCCGTACTGCGTGAGCGGGACCGTCGCCGCGACCAGCGACTACACGAGCATCGCCGCGGTGGGCGTCAACGTGAGCCAGCCCAAGATGGAAGACGCCCCCGTCAACACCCTCCTGGTCCAGGGCACCGGCCTGCTGGTGGACTTCACCGTGAACAGCGGCGAGGACGGGATCCGGGTCCAGATCGAGGGCGAGGACGGGGCCACCAACCCCGACCATCGCTGGTGCGTCAACCTCACGGGCTCCCAGAACACCGTGATCCCGTGGGAAACCTTCAACACGGAGTGCTGGGACGTCGAGAGCGGCGTCGCCTTCAACCCCGCCACCGACCGGCTGGCGAAGGTGATCCTGTACGTCCCCGACCCTGGTAGCTCGGGGAGCACGCTCCCCTTCGACTTCTGCCTCAACGACATCGGCCCCGCCGACGTGACGGGGCGCGGCACGGGGACGCTCGGCTCCTCCTGCAACAACAACGTGACCTGGGCTCAGCAGAGCACCTCGGACCAGTACGCGAACATCGCCACCAACGACAACAAGTACCAGTTCCAGAGCAACGGCTGGGGCTGGACGGGCGGCGGCCACAGCATCTCGCTGCTCTCGACCTGCGGGTTCCACATGGACAGCCAGTCCTGCAGCCGCAGCGACGACAGCCCCTGCTCCTTCCCGTCGATCTACATCGGCACGGACGCCGACGGCGCCCGGACCAGCGGGAACGGCCTGCCGAAGCAGGTGAGCGCCATCGGCAGCGCCCCGACCTGCCTCGGCTGGACCTCCGGCGGGACCCCGGCGTCCGACGAGTACAACGTCTCCTACGACGTCTGGTTCAACAGCAACTCCAGCGCCACCTACGCCGACAGCTTCCTCATGATCTGGTTCCGCGACCCGCCGAGCTTCCAGCCCGCCGGGCAGTTCCCGGTCCAGGATGGGGTGATGATCGCGAGCCACACCTGGTCGGTGTGGTACGGACCCAACGCCAACAACCAGAACGTGGTGACCTACTCGTCGCCCAACGCCTTCGCCGACGGTCAGACCTTCTCCTTCGACCTGAAGGACTTCATCGACGACGCGGTCGAGCGCGGGTTCGTCGACTCGAGCAAGTACCTCATCGCGGTGATGGGCGGCCTCGAGATCTGGGGTGGCGCGTCGGGCGCCGGGATCACCCACTTCAGCGCGCAGGTGAACTGAGGGCGAGCGGCCGGCCCCCGTGGCGGCCAGCCGCCGCGCGCACGGGTCCGCTGACCCGGCGCTGCGGGTCCGAGGCCGCCACGGAGGGGCTCCGCGGCCGCGCCGGGCCGGCCGGCGCCGCGACGGCGCCCGTGTCCACCGCCGACGTCCTGGGTTACCCTGGGCGGCGGAGGAAGGCCCGATGATGAACGTCTCTGGGGCGCCCGCGTGGGTGCCGTACTGCCTCGCCCTCGCGGTCGCGGCGTGCAGTGACCCTGGCTCGGACGACGCGGAGGAGCGCCCCCCCGTGGAGGTCGAGAACCCGCTGACGAACCCGGCGGAGGGGCCGCCCGCCGGCAACCTCGAGGGGAGCTGCGACGTCCCTGCCGACGCCGGGCTCGGCGACGTCACCAGCCCGACGCGGGTGGTGGGGACGGGGACGCCCGAGAGCTGCACGTCCGAGGAGGTGGTGGCGGCCGTGGCCGAGGGCGGCGTCATCACCTTCGACTGCGGACCCGAACCCGTCACGATCATGCTCGAGCAGACCGCGAAGATCTTCAACGACAGCTCCGAGGAGATCGTCATCGACGGCGGCGGTCTGGTCACGCTGAGCGGGATGGGCGCCCGCCGCATCCTGTACATGAACACCTGCGACGAGGCTCAGCACTGGACGACCTCGCACTGCCAGGACCAGGATCACCCGCGGCTGACGATCCAGAACCTCACCTTCGTCGACGGCAACTCCACCGGCGAGCTCACCGAGGGTGGCGGCGGCGGGGCCGTGTTCGTGCGCGGAGGACGGGTCAAGATCCTCAACTCGCGGTTCTTCGCCAACGTCTGCGACCCGACCGGCCCGGACCTCGGCGGCGCGGGCGTGCGCGTCCTGAGCCAGTACCAGGGGCTCCCCGTCTACGTCGTCAACACCACGTTCGGCGGCGCGCCCGAGCTCGCCAACCACTGCTCGAACGGCGGCGGCATCAGCAGCATCGGGGTCTCCTGGACGGTCATCAACAGCCTGTTCTCCTACAACCGGGCGGTCGGTAACGGCGGCAACCCGGCCGACCCCGGGACCCCCGGCGGGGGGAGCGGCGGCGCGATCTACAACGACGGCAACACCATGACGCTGAGCCTCTGCGGCACCCGGATCGAGCACAACGAGGTCAACGCCTACGGCAGCGCCATCTTCTTCGTGAGCAACGACCACAGCGGGGACATCGTCATCACCGACTCGGTGATCACCGAGAACGTGGGCGGCTCCTGGTACCCGACCTACCCGCAGATCTCGAACCACGACGACACGCCGATCCGAGTCCAGAACTCGACCATCGAGTGAAGGCCCCCGGTGCCGGCAGCTCGCCTCCGCGTGGACTCCCGGGGCGTGCGCCTCCCCCGCTTCGCTCCAGGGCGGCCGCGCCCGCGGGCAACGTGGGTGGGGCTCCTCGTCGCGACCGCGCCGCCGCTCTCGTGCGGCGGGCGCGCCATCCGTGATCGCGACGCCGCGGCGAACGACGGGGGACGTCCCGCAGCGGTGGACGCACGCCCCACCGCCGGCGGTCAGCTCGGTGCCGGCGGTCAGCTCGGTGCCGGCGGTGAGCTCGGTGCCGGCGGTGAGCTCGGTGCCGGCGGGGCACCGGCGACGCGCGGGGGGGCTGCCGGCGCCGCGGGCACGGAGCGCTGTGGCAACGGGATCCGCGAAGGGTCGGAGGCCTGCGACGGGGAGGATCTCGGCGCTGCCACCTGCGTGAAGCTCGGGTTCGACCTCGGGGACCTCCGCTGCCGGAGCGACTGCCGGCACGACGGGGTGGACTGCCGGTATCGCTATGTCGACCTCGAGATGGGTAGCGGCTTCGCGTGCGGGATGCGGGAGGACGGCCGTCTTCGCTGCTGGGGACGCGGCGGGTTCGGCGAGGCCGAGCCCGCGCTGCCGCCGCTCACCGAGCTCGCGCTCGATTGGATGGGCCACACCTGCGGCGTCACGACCGAGGGTGGTCTGGAGTGCTGGTCGGGGAGCACGCCGGATCCCCCTCCCCCGATCGAGGAGCCGTTCTCCGGGGTCGCCGCCTCCCAGGGCCTTCTCTGCGCGCTCCACCCGAGCGGCGCCGTCGCCTGCTGGACGCGCGAAAGCGAAGGCTGGACCGACGCGCCCGCCCCCGCCGGGACGTTCGCGCAGATCGACCTCGACTTCGCCGGCGCCTGCGGCATCACGACGGAGGGGGCGATCGCGTGCTGGCGAGAGGACTGGGAGGGGGAGGAGGCGCCGCCGGTCGGCTCCTTCACCCAGGTCGCCCTGGGGACCTCCCACGCCTGCGCGCTCGGCAGCGACGGGACCCTCCGCTGCTGGGGGAGAAACCGCAACGGGGAGTCACAGCCACCGGCCGGGGTCTTCTCGCAGCTCTGCTGCGGTGGCCACTACGGCTGCGCGGTCACGACCGACGGCGCCCTCGCGTGCTGGGGCGCGAGCTCTGGGGGCGAGCTGGACCCGCCCGAGGGCACCTACTCCAAGGTGAGCTGCGGAAGCACGCCCTGCGCGCTCCGGACGGACGGGAGCGCCGTGTGCTGGGGCCGCTCACCGGGCGTCGCGCCAGCACCGGGCGGCACCTTCGTCCAGGCGAGCGTGAAGGTGGGTCATGGCTGCTTCGTCGCGACTGACCAGTCCGTCTCCTGCTGGGGCGCGGACTCGTTCGGTGAGACGCGGGCGCCCGCCGGCCGCTGCTCCCAGGGGAGCGTGGCGGCGGACCGCTCCTGCGCGCGCGGCCGCGACGGCCGCGTCACCTGCGGGGGAAGCGAGCCGGACGCCGGGGAGTCGGGCCTCGCCGGGGGCCTGGTGCAGATCAGCGCGTCGTCGCGCCATCTCTGCGGCGTTTCGCGCGACGGAACAGTGGGCTGCTGGGGCGATGACGGCGAAGGTCGGGCCTCGCCGCCGGACGGCACCTTCTCGGAGGTTTCCGTCTCCCGGGCCCACTCCTGCGGAGTCCGCGACGACGGGACCGTCGCCTGCTGGGGATCCAACGCCTACGGTGAGGTATCCCCGCCCGACGGCGCGTTCGTCCACGTGAGTGCCGGCGAGGGGTTCACCTGCGGCGTCCGGACCGACGCCACCCTCGCCTGCTTCGGCACCGACGAGAACGGCGAGGCGACCCCCCCGAGCGGCACCTTCAGCCGGGTGAGCTCGGGCGCCGGCATGAGCTGCGGCGTGCGCACGGACGGGACGGTGACCTGCTGGGGTTACGATCCGGGTCCCATCGCCACGCCGCCACCGGGCCAGTTCGGCGACGTGGCCGCCGGCAACACCTTCCCCTGCGGGGTGCGGCCGACGGGCGCGCTCGCCTGCTGGGGGGAATGGTACCGGTAGCCGGCGCGCGCGACGCCGTCGCGCTCACCACCCGTCCCCCGCCGGCGGCGCCGCCGGACCCTACCGTATCCGAGCCGCCTTCCTCCGTGCCCTGACCGGCGGCGCCGCCTTCTTCCCCCCGCTTCGAGCCGCCCTCACCGGCGGCCTCGTCCGACCCCGATCCTTCCTCCGCTTCTCCCTCCGCGCTCGTTCCGTCGTGATCCGACCGGTCAACGCGGCCGCCGACGGGCGGCGCGACCGGGATCCGGGGAGCGGCCAGGGTGCGGGGGATGCGGGCCTCGTCATGACGCGACCTCCTCCGAGCGGATCGAGGTCCGATCGGAGAATCATCGTACCGGCCGCGAGCGGGCGTCAACGCGGACCTGTGACCGCCGAACAGATCGGTGAGCAGGGGTGCGCTCGAGTGCGGGCTCGCGCGGACTCTCCCACACGACGGCGAACCCGGCTTCGCACGCCCTCGCGCATCGGAACGAGACGCTCGCGGCGGCGGAGCTGGAGCGCGGGGATCTGCCCCATCGGCGTCTGCAGCTCGCCTGCGCACCGCACCACGGTGTGAATTCATGATGCCGGAAACGTGCGCGCTGGGTGCGGCGGTAGCGCGCCTCGGTTCTGCGCAGGCGACGAACGATGTTCGGAGGTCGCGCGAGCGCAGCGGGTGACCCTGGCCGCGCCGATCTCCAGCGCCCGGCGCCTCCCCGAAACCCACCGCCGATCGGTCCCCCCTGCCGACGCGGTTTCCGACGCGGCTCTCCGCGAGATCCGGGATCCGCACCCCAGGCCCGAAGCGCGGTCGTTCCCCTGGATCGCTCCCGCCGTGAACCACCGGCCAGGATGCTCACCCGGGTCCATCGTTCCAGACCACCCGTGCTACGGGGATTCCCGCCGGCCATGCCGCGCCGCCCCGCTCCGGCGCGAGCCCGGGGGGCGCGGCCCCGGCGCCGCCCACTCCGGCGCAGCCCGCGAACGCAGGCGCCGCCCTCGGGCACGCACGCGCTGCCCTCGCGCGACGCTGCCCTCGCCGACGACCATGATACGGGTCCCGACGATGTCCCCGGACGCCCTGTGTCCAGGGCTTTGCGCGCGATGGTGCAGCGGACTTCGTCTCTGGGCGATACCCAGAAGGTGCCGCCGAGGAATTTCCTGGAGTACACTCGCTCGACCCGAATTATCGATGCGCACGGTGACGACGACAGCCTGGTGTGGAGCGCTGGCCCTGAGCCTCGCGGGCTGCTCGAGCAATGGACGATGCACCCCCGGCTTCGACGCGGGCGAGCGCTTTCGCCTGACGGTCCTCGGGGAGGGGGCCAACAGCTCGACCGATCCGGATTGCCTGGCGCCCCCGCTCGAGGTGGGGACGACGATGGTACTCACGGGCGGGAACATCGATGAGAAGGGAAGTGGCTGCGAGGTCCGCGTCGCTGAGCCGGTGGTACCCGACCCTTACGTCGGGGTCCTCGATTCCTGCACGGTTGGCGTGGATCTCCAGCTCGGCATGATGTGCCGGGGGACGGTAGCGTCCGGCTGCCCCGTTGTCGTGCAACTGGGCGTGGCACCTCACATCGAGCGCGACGACCGCGTCATCGAGGACGGCGACCTCTACTCAAGCTGGTTTCTGGACCATGGACGAGTTCACGACTGTGTCAACCCAGGTTGTGTCAAGCATTACCGCGTCCGCATCGAGCGCCTGCCACCGGAGCCCTGAGCCGCGGCGCGGGGTGTCGCGCGCGGCTGCGCGGGCTCGTAGCCGGCACGCTCGTTCTCCTCGTGACCGCCGCCTGCGGTGACGACGGCGGCGGCTCGGACGACTCCACGGGAGGGACGGCCGCGACCGGTGGCGCCGGGGCCTCGGGCGGGTCCGTGGCCTCGGGCGGCGCGGCGACGGGCGGCGCGGCGAGCGGGGGCGCTGGCGCCAGCGGAGGCTCCGCGACCGGCGGCACCGGCGGCGGCTCCAGCCTCTCGCTCGCGCAGCTCTGCGACGCCTGGTGCGCGCGGAGCGTCGGCTGCGAGCTCGATCCGCACCCCGACTGCCCCGGCGAGTGCGCCTGGTACAGCGAGTATTGCGCCGACGTGCTGCGGCCCTACGTCGAGTGCGTGCTGGCCACGCCCAATGCCGCCTGGTACTGCGACGAGGGCTACTCCCAGCCGCAGCCGGCCACCTGCCTGACCGAGCTGATGGCCTTCGGCCCCTGCATCGACGAGCACCCGTACCCGGGATGAGCGCGGGGAGCCGCCGCGTCCTCACCCCGGGCAGCCACG
>CAYVRP010000139.1:0-14616 GCA_964454025.1 uncultured Polyangiaceae bacterium
ACCCCTCCCGCACCTGCGCCCGCACCCGCGACCCCTCCCGTACCTGCGACCCCTCCCGTACCTGCGCCCCCTCCCGTACCCGCGACCCCTCCCGCGCCCCCCGGACCGACTGCGGAGCCGTAGCGGCAGTAGCCCCCGAGACAGCGGGGCGAGCCCGAAAGAGACGCGCAGTCCCCGTCCGCCGTGCACGGCAGGTCGCAGGCAGCCGTGATCGAGCGATCGGAACAGACGAGCGCGATCGAGCCGGCCGTGTCGACACAATCCGCCGAGGGGGACAGCCGCTGGCAGGCGTCGCTCTCGGTGCACGGCAGCGTGCAGAGGCCGTGCAGACACAGTAGCCCCCCGCCGCAGTCGCTGCAGTCGGGGCGGCAGGCCCGCAGGAAATGGGTTTCGCCGTCCACCGGGGGCTCCTGGACGGCGCGACAGCCGAGCACGAACAACGCGCAGAAGACAGGAGAGAGGCGTCGCCCGGCGCGGCCGCTACTCGTGGGGGACGGTCGGCTCATTTCCCTCATCGATGAGGCATTGTCCCAGGTACATGACGACCCGCGTGTGGCTCTCGGGGACCTCGCGCCCACGATTGGCCTCGGCGACCCGCGCGCGCAAGCTTCCGAGCTCGGCGCGGAGCCGCCCCAGGGTAGCATAGACCTCCTCGGCCAGCGGGGGCCCCGGCCAGACGGTGACGGTGAAGGTGCTCCCGCCGACCCGATCCGCAAGCCCGGGGGCCGACGACTCCTCCCGCAGGCGGCAAATAACGGTGGTGACCATGGCCCGGAAATGGTCGAACACGGCCGCTTCCCAGCCCGCGGTCGCGCCGAGCGGCACCAGGAGCCGGGTGACCTGATAGCGCGGGACTCCGTCGCGCTCCGAGCGCTCGAGGCGCCCCTCCCGCTCGAGCTGCTCGAGGATGGGCATGAGCGCCGCGGCGTCGAGGCAGGTCTTGCCGGCGATCTCCTCGACGGTGAGCGGCGGCTCACGGAAGATGAGCGACTGGACGAGCTCCGCCAGGCCCTCCGTGCCTCGCCCCTGCTGCAAGGCAACCAGTTCCTCGCCACCTGCCGCCCGGTAGACCGCGCCCGCCCCCGTCCCCGACACGACGACGAGCTGGCTCTCGCAGAGGTCGTGGAGCACGGCCTTCACCTGCGCCTCGTCGTCCCCGGAGAACCTCCGCAGGACCTCGGCGCGGGTCGCCGTGCTCCGGCTCCTGAGGTACTCGAGCACGACCTCCCAGAGCGAGCGCCCCCGCTCCGTCGCGCTCTCGCTCAGCCGCTGGATCTTGCGCCGATAGGTGCGAAGCCCCAGCCCGAACATGTCGGCGCTGACCTTGCGGCTGACCCGCTGGCGCTCGAGCTCCCGGACCAGATCCAGGAACACCTGATCCGCGATCTGCGCGAGCGGCGCCCGGAGCCCACGCGACGTGGCGAGTTGGGCGATGAGGATCGTCGTCTGACGGACGATGGCGTGAATGAGGGAGTCGATGGTCATTCAGCCTCGCGGATCGAGATCCTGAACGCGATCCTACACTGTCCCTCGTCCCGAGGCGGAGGGGCAATCCGGTCCTCCCCTCGCCGTCGGTCGCGCCCTTCGCGCGCCCCCTCGACGCGCGAAGCCACCCGCGACTGCCCTTCGCAGGGGGACCATCACGGCGACGTCGGTCCCGGGAGCGAAGTGGGCACGAGTGGGCGTAGTCCTCCATCGTCTCACCCGCGCCAGCGACGTACGGCATGGAAACGCCTTCCCCGGCGCGAGCGCCACCCCGACCATCATTCGACCCGCGTGCACCGCTGCGTTATGCTACGGCCGTAGCGAGGCCTCGCCTCGCCCCCTCCCAACCGATGGCTTCGCCGCGCAGCGCGCTCGCTCATCCCCGCTCGCCCTGGCTCCTACTCGCTGGCCTCGCCGCCGCCCCGCTCGGGGGGTGCGGCTCGAACGAGGACCCCCTCCCGAGGTTCCCTGTGCAGGCGGGGGCGCCATCCGCCCTGGGTGGCGCCGCATCGGCTGATGGCGGGAACGGTGCCCTCGCGGCCGGGGGCACGAGCGGGGCGCCCGTCTCCGAGGGCGCGAGCGGCGCCACCACGATCGGAGGCACGAGCGGCGCGACGACGGCGAGCGGCGGGAACGCCCCCGCCGCGGCCGGGGGCGCGAGCGGCGCCGCGGCGGCCGGCGGAGGCGTGCCGCCGGCTGCGGCCGGGAGCGCCGGCGCCCCCGGGCCTGGCGGCGCCGCGGGCGCGGGCGACGGCGACGACCCGCCGCCCGGCGCGGAGGTGCTCTACGACCCGGCGACGCTCGCCACCTTCGAGCTGACCATCCCCGAGTCCTGCCGGGAGGCGCTGGCGATCGCGCCCACCGAGTATTGCGAGGGTACGGTCACCTACCGTCCACCGACGGGCCCGGCGCTCACCTTCCCCCGGGTGGGGATTCGCCTCAAGGGCCGCGCGACGATGCAGCCATTGAGCGAGAAGCCGTCGTTCAAGATCAAGCTCGACGAGTACCTCGACGGCCCCCGGCTCTTCGGCACCCGGCGGCTCACCCTGAACAACATGGTCCAGGACCCGAGCATGGCCCACGAGGTGCTCGGCTACCGCTACTACCGCGCGCTCGGCCTCCCGGCGCCGCTCTGCAACTACGCCCGCGTGGTGGTGGACGGGGAGCCGTACGGCCTGTACGCGAACGTCGAGACGGTCGACGACGAGTTCGCGGAGCGCCGGTTCGACCCGGCGCCGGGCAACCTCTACGACACCTCCAACGACGACTACTTCGTCGATTTCCTGCCCGAGTGGCTGGGGTCCTTCGAGCTCGAAACCAACCACGACGCGCCGGACACCTCCGATCTCGAGGCGCTGATCGCCGCCGTCGGGGCGCCGGCGGAGTCGTTCTATACGGAGGTCGGCGCTCTCCTGGACTGGGACGAGGTGCTGACGCTGGGCGCCGCGCAGGCCGTCATCGCGGACTGGGACGGCTACTTCGGCGCGGCCAACAACTACGAGCTCTACCACGAGCTCGGGCGCGATCGGTTCCTCATCATCCCCTGGGGGATCGATCAGACCTTCGGCACCACCGACGGTGAGCGCGGCGAGCCGCTGGCGCTACTCCAATACGCGATCGATCACTCGGACTCCGATCGCGAGAACGGCGTCCTGTTCCGCCGCTGCCGGGAGGACGACGCCTGCTGGGCCGACTACCTCGCCCGCCTCCCCCGCGCGATCGAGGTCTTCAGTGGTCTCCCGCTCCTCGACGAGCTCGAGGCCGCGCTCGCGCTCACCGCCGCGGCGCGCGCCGAGGACACGCGCCGCCCCTACAGCGACGCCCGCAGCGAGGAGTTCGTCGCTGGCCTCCGGACCTTCCTCGCCGAGCGCGGGCCGCTGGTCGAGGCCCAGCTCGCCGAGCTCCTGACGGCGCGCTGAGCAGCCATGACTGCGGTGCCGTCGCCCGGTGCCGTCAGGTCTGGGCGCCGAACACCTCCCGCAGCGGTGGGCTCCTGCGCCGAGGACGCGACCCTGGCGTCGCACCAGGCCTGGATCTCGGGGGCCGCCGCCAGCAGCTCCATCGTGAGGAGGCCGAAGCTGCCCCCTCCTGTCACTCCGGCCGCCCGCGCCTGGTGCTCCGCGACCATCGCCTTGATGGCTGCCAGCACCACATCCACCGCGGCGAACCGCTCCGGTATCCGACGAGTGAGCGGCACGACCACGGACGCTGCGCCCTTGGCAGCCGCCGCGATGGCCTTGAGCGCCGCGTAGTACCCCGGCCGGGAGATGCCGAAGAGCGCGCAGAGCACGGCTACCGGCACGATGCCCCTCGAGGTTTCCCGGCTCATCTGCGCCACCTCGAGGGCCCCGTAGGGCGCTTCTTGCGCTCGATGTCCAGAGCCTGCTGCAATAGCTCCTTCTCCATCACTGCCCGCGTGAGCGCCGCCTTCACCTGCTCCAGTTCCTTGCGCGCAGCACGCTCGCCGGCGCTCTCCGCGCTGGCGCCTCGCATCGCCTCCTCGAGCCCTTGCAGCCCCTGTGCGCGCCAGGACTCGATCGTCTCCTGCGAGACCGCGTACTTCTGCGACAACTGCTCCACGGAAGCCTTGCCCGACAGCAGCAGCCGAACCGCCTCCGCGCGCTCGGCAGCGCTAGGTCGCCCGGGACGACCCCGCGGCAGGTCTACTTTCTGGCTCTTCGACATGACCGTTCCTGGTACCCCTTCCCGGGCCTCTTCTCAGCCGAGGAGTGTCAACCTCGGTGACGGGGACAGAGTACTTTCTTCCGCTACGGGAGCTTCGGCCATGATTGCCTCGGCGCGCGGGTCCCGGACGCGAAGACCGAAGAGGCGCTCCGGCGGGCCGTCGGCTCCGACCGGTACTCCCACTTGCACACGTCGTCCCCGCACGGCGGCCCTCACCCCGGGAGCGAGCCGTTTGCCGTGTCTTCCTCGTCGCGTCGCCTGGCTCCCGGCGAGGATCGCCGGCGGTGACGAGGGACTGGCGCCGAGCCCCCGGGTCGCCGCTCGACTTGACACGGGGTCGCGCGACCTGCGAAGTCCGAGCGAGCCATGTCGGCTCCGACTCGGCGACGAGCGCTCCGGTGGTGGTGCCGGGCCGTCGCGCCGGGGGCGAGCCGCGCGGATCCACGCTGGATCGGGATCCTGACGCTCGGCTGCCTGGCAGCCACGACCGGGTTGGCACGCGGCGAGACCCCGACCGCGACGGTCTGGTATCGAAGCAGCGAGGACTGCCCCGATGGGGCGACGTTCCTCTCACTCGTGGCGGCCCGCGGACGCCAGGCGCGGGTGGCCGAGGTCGGTGATCGCGTCGACTTCGTGGTCACGCTGGGCGCCGGCCCCGAGGGCTACGCCGGGCGCCTCGAGCGGCAGACGAGCGCCGGCACCGTCGCCATCCGCGACGTGGCCGGGGCGCAATGCGCCGAGGTGGCGGACGCCATCGCGCTCAGCCTGACGCTCGCGCTGGCGGCGACCCCGCCGGACGCCGCTGCCGAGGCGGGCTCACCCGCTCCGGCCAGCGCCACGACGCCCGCCAACGCCGAGGCGGCACCGAGCGCGACCGCGACGACCGTCCCCGACCCGAGCCACCCGCCAACCGCTTCGGAGCTGATCCCGGTCGAGGCCACAACCGAGGCGCGACGCAGCAGGGTTCGTGATGGGAGCGGGCCCGTCCCGCGGCGCGAAACCAGGCTCGGCGCGTCCTTGATCGGCCGGACCGGCGTGGCACCGGCCGGGACCTGGGGTGGTGCCGGCCACGTCGAGGTGGGGCGGCCGCAGGCGTGGACCGTCCGTCTCTCTGGCGAGGTTGCAGCCGGCGCACGCGCCGTTTCGTTGGGCGAGATCCACCTGTCCCTGTGGACGGCGGGGATCGAGGTCTGCCCGCTCCGGCTCGGCGGGCGCCGGTTGGGGGCCGAGTGGTGCGGTGGCGGGGAACTCGGCGGTGTCAGCGTGGAGCTCCGCGGTGAGGGCGGCCGGCGTGAAACGGGGCTCTGGACCGCTCTCGTCGCGGTCGAGCGGCTGCGCCGGCACGTGACTCCGGCGCTGAGCCTGGAGGCCGAGCTCGGGCTCGCCGCCCCCCTGACGCCGTATCGCGTCGTCACCGACCGCCCGACCGCTGTGATCTTCGAGATGGATCCGCTCGGCCTGAAGGCCGCGGTCGGTGCGAGCCTTCGCCTCCCCTGACGAGAGGCGTGATCGTGGCGACTCCGCGCCGACATTACCCGGGAGTGGGTCACTCGAGCCTGTCCCTCGAGATCCCGGAGGAGGCCGACGCCGCCGCGCCAGACGAGCTCCGGCGCCGCGCCGCCGCCGTGGTTGCCGACCATTTCGAGTTCATCTGGCGTCTGCTGCGCCGGGCCGGCCGCGGCCCCGCCGACGCAGACGACGCCGCCCAGCAGGTCTTCATGACCGCCGCCCAGAAGCTCTCCCGGATCGCGCCCGGTTCCGAACGGGCCTTCCTCTACGGGACGGCCCGCTTCGTGGCGGCGAACGCGCGGCGCCGGAACCGTCGCCGCGACGCCGAAACACCGGTACCGGAGAGCCATCCCGTCGCCGGCGAGGGGCCCGAGGCGCGGGCCGAGCTCGGCCAGGCGTGGGCCCTGCTCGACGAGCTCCTGCGGCAGCTCCCCGACGAGCTCGGTCGAGTGCTCGTCCTGGCCGAGGTCGAGCAGATCGAGGTCAAGGAGATCGCCGAGCTCGAGGGGATCCCCGTCGGGACGGCCGCCTCGCGCCTGCGCCGCGCGCGGGAGCGGTTTCACGTGCTGCTGGACGGGCTCGGGGCACGCCATCCCTTCCGAGGTCAGGATGGCGAGTGACCCGATCCCCTCCCAGGAGCTCGGGGCGCGGCTGTTCGCGGCGGCCCGCCGCGAGCGGCCGGCGCGGGGAGTGGAGCAGCGCACGCTGGCGGCGATGATCGACACCCTGCAGGCGCGTGATGACCACCGTCGAGCCCGCTGGCAGTTGGCCGTGCCGCTGCTCCTGGCCGCGGCGGGCGCGGCGCTCTATCTCGCGCTGCGCCCGCCCGCACCGGACTCGATCTCCCGCGAGCCCCTCGCGCCGTCCCCTTCGGCGGCGGCGGCGAGCAGCGACCGGGAGCTGCCGGCGGCCCTGCCATCCCGTCGAGCTCCCGCCGCACCCTCGCGGACACCTCGCCCGACCGCGTCACCTCCGGCGCCGTCCCTCTCGGCGGAGCTGACGTTCCTCGACCGCGCGCGCGGCGCGCTGGAGCGCGGTGAGCCGACCGCCGCGCTCGCCGAGCTCGATGCCTACCAGCGCGCCGGCGGCCGTCGCCTGCGTGAGGAGGCCGAGCTGTTGCGCATCGAGGCGCTGGCGCGCACGGGAGACGACGTGGGCGCGGGGAACCGCGCCCGCGATTTCCTGGCGACTCACCCCGGAAGCCCGCTCGTGGATCGAGCGCGGTCGTTCCTGGGAGCGAGCGTGCCCCAACCGACGACTCAGCCATGAAAGGATCCCACCATGCGTGGCCGGATGATCGCGCGAAGCTTGTTCTCTCTGGGTAGCGGTGTGGTCTTCGCCACCCTGCTGGGGTGCGCTGAGGAGCTGGGCGTGAGCGAAGGAGCGCCGGGCACCGACGAACGGCCAACGGGCGACGCCGAGGACGGCGCAGACGGTACCGTGAACACCGGCGCGTTCGGGGGCGCCGCCGGAGGCGGAGGCGCCGGCTGGGCGGATGCCGGAGAGCCCCCCGTCGAGCCAGGGACGGGCGGCGACCCGACCGCCACGGGCTCCGGCACGGAGCCGCTGCAATTGGTGATCAACGGTCACGATATGGTGCCCGGCTACGATGCCCCCGCCGATCCCGCGGTCGAGCAACTCCTCGAGCAGATGACCCTGGAGCAGAAGATCACGCAGATGCAGGGCGTTCCGGGCGAGCAGCGCAACTACAACGACATCATGCGCAGCCTGGACTCGGCGATTGCCGGGGTAGGGATGCTGCGGGGCTATCGGTACCGCGACGGGGCGAAGGGGGTGAACCTGGACGCCGGCCAGGACAATAGACCTGACGACGACAAGAACTACTCGACCCATTTCCCGGCACCGTCGCTGCGCGCAGCGTCTTGGGATCTCGATCTCGAGTGGCGGGTGGGCCGCGCCATGGGCGACGAGACGGCTGCCTCGAAGAACAACGTCCTGCTCGCGCCCTGCGTGAACGTGATGCGCCATCCGTTCTGGGGCCGAGCGCAGGAAGCCTACGGCGAAGACAGCCACCTCATCGGTCGCATGTCCGCCGCCTTCACCGCCGGCCTGCAGCAGCATGTCATGGGTTGCGCCACCCACTTCGCCGCGAACAACATCGAGAAGGACCGCGCCATCCAGGACGCCGTCCTGACGGAGCAGTCGCTGCGCGAGAGCTACGGTCGCCATTTCGAGATGGTGATCCGCGACGGCGGCGTCGGCTGCGTCATGGCCGCGTACAATCAGATCAACGGGGTGAAGGCGACCCTGAACGCTCATTTGCTCACCACGGTGCTGCGCGAGCCGTACGCACGGGGAGGGATGGGCTTCCGGGGCCTGGTCCTCTCCGACTGGTGGGCGATGCCCGGCGACCAGACGGTGCCCGATGCCGCCACGGCGCGGGCGGTGGCCATCGAGGCGGTGCGGGCGGGGCTCGACGTCGAGCTGCCCTGGCCTCTGCACTACGAGCAGCTCGCGGCGGCCGCCCTGGCCGATCCGTCGCTCACCGCCTTCATCGACGCGTCGGCGCGGCGCGTATTGGAGCAGAAGTTCCGCTTCGGGACGGCGTTCGATACGGATCCGTGGAGCCAGCTCCCCCCCACGACGCGGCTCGAAGGCGGCTCGATCGCGGGGAACGAGGCCCACCTCGAGCTGGCCGAGGAGTCGGCGGTCAAGTCGGCGGTGCTCCTCACCAACGGCGCGCCGGGCGCGCCGGTGCTCCCGCTCACTGCCGCGACGTCGATCGCGGTGGTCGGCATCGACCAGTACTTCACACTGGTCAGCTCATCGCTGCCGAAGAGCTGCGCCCATGCCGGGGACACGGGCCAGAGCTCGACCAACAGCAGGGAATGCACCTTCCACTTCGCGACGGATCCGGCGCTCGGCGATCGCGGGTCGAGCCGCGTCAACGCCGATCCTGCGCTGTCCTACGGCCCCTTCCGGGGGATCCAGCAGATCGCGGGCCCCGAGCGGACGGTGACGAGCGGCAACTCCGCGGCGGCGGCCGCGGGCGCCGACACGGTGGTGGTGGTCGTGGGATACACCCCGGGTGACGAGGGCGAGGAGTACTCCATCGCGGAAGGCGGCGATCGGAGGTCGCTCGACCTACCGCCGGGGCACAACGAGCTGGTGACCCAGGTGCTCGACCAGAACAAGCCGACGGTCATCATCGTCGAGTCCGGCTCGATCGTGAATCTGCCCTGGCTGTCCCACCCGAACCAGAACCAGGCGACCATTTGGGCAGGCTACCCGGGGATGCGCGGGGGACTCGCGCTCGGCAAGCTCCTCTTCGGCGAGGCCAACTTCTCGGGCAAGCTGCCGATGGCCTGGCCGCTCGAGTCCGATCTGCCGGTCTTCAAGACGGAGGAGCGTCGGACCGAGATGGACTACTTCTTCGGTTATCGCTGGTACGATCGCCAGATCGCTGCCGGCGAACCCGTGAACCTCGTGTTCCCGTTCGGCTGGGGCCTGAGCTACACCACCTTCCGCTACTCGAACCTCCGGCTGCCGGGCGCCGACGCCACCGCGGATTCCGTCCTCTACGTCGAGGTGGACATCACCAACACCGGCTCGGTCGATGGCGAGGAGGTCCCGATGCTGTTCGTCGCCGGGCCGCCCAGGCCCGCGGAGATGACCGGCGAGCGCAACGTCAAGGAGCTGAAGAGCTTCGCCAAGGTCGTCGTTCCGGCCCGCGCCACGGTCACGGCGACGCTGCCGGTCCGCGTTCAGGACCTGCGCCACTGGGAGGGCGGCGCGGACGGTCGCTGGGTCATCGATCCGGGCGACTACACCCTCCTGGTCGGCCCCAACGCCTCGCCGGACGCGTTGACGCTGAGCGGGGTCGTCAGCGTCCACCCCTGAGCCAACGCTCTCGTCCGCGCGCGACGGGCGCGCCGGGCCACCCCGGCGATGGCTTCCTCGCTTGCTCCGCGCTCACATCCTCGACTGTAAGCGCGCGCGGAGCCGATCGAGGAGGCGCGGCCGGACGCCCGCGGGGATTGGCTCCAGCACCTCCAGGGTGCGGCGCGGCTGGTCCCTCACTCGCCAGCCCGCGTCCTGCTCCAGCAGCGAATGGAGGCGCAGCACGAGCTCGGTGCCGCTCGGCCCGATGGAGTCCTGAAGCAGGTCCGCGCCCCAGCGCCCCGCCGCCGGTGCGGCGGAGCCGAGCAGCCGACCGAGCCGATCCCGGCGCGGCCGCCGATACTTGCTCGCCGCCGCCTCCGTGAGCTCCCGGAACGGGTGGAGCACGTCACGCGAATCGGAGACCTGCTCGCCCAGCGCCGAGACCGCGGCGAATTCCTCCAGGATCAGCGCGCCGCGGGTTTCCATGTCCGCGACGCGCGCCCCGAGGACGGCGGCGCGCGTGCCGTCCTTTTCTCGCGGCAGCCCACGCAGCCACGCCCGGACCCCGGGGTCCTGTCGCGCCTGCTCCCGCGCCTCGACGAGGATCGCTTGCTCCTCCTCGCCGAGGATCGCGTGGTTCATCCGGTCGAGCCGCTCGCGCAGACCGTCTAGGCCTCCGGAGCCATCGGGGCCGTCGTCGGTCATGGCGAGCAGCCTGACGTCCATGACCCACCGGGGTCATCGTCCCCGCGCCAGGGGCGCCCGCGCCGCAGCTTGACTCCTCCCATTCGGAGAGCTGCAATGGTTCCCGTCGGCTTTCAGGCGGCGGGGGCGAGGAGGGAAGGGTCTTGATATACACCTGGATCGGGGGGCGAGGTTGGTTGCTGCTGGGCGGGGTCGCCCTGGCCGCGTGCGGCAAGTCGACGAACGACCCGTCGGCCTCGGCGGTCGAATGCGAGGCGGGCAAGACGCTCGTCGACGGCGAGTGCGTCGCGAACGGCCCCTCGACGGGGGGCGAGGAGGGCGGCGCGGTCGGCAGCGGCGGTGACGACGGGGGCGGCGCCAGCTCCGGGGTGACGACGGGTGGTGACGCGAGCCCGACCTCCGGCGGCGCGCTCACGGGCGGCAACACCACCGGGGGCGCGCTCACCGGCGGCGCGCTCACGGGCGGCAACACCACCGGGGGCGCGCTCACCGGCGGCGCGCTCACGGGTGGCAACACCACCAGCGGCGCGACCGGCGGTGATGCAGGCGCGATCTCCGGCGGCACCGGGCCGGAGATCGGCGGCGCCGAGCCGGGCTCCGGCGGGGCGGGCGGGGCACTACCCCTCGGTCCCGCCGACAAGGTCGACCTGCTGCTGGTCATCGACAATTCGATCTCTATGGCCGACAAGCAGGAGGTCCTCCGCGACACCCTCCCCGAGCTCGTCGAGCAGCTCACGAACCCCGGCTGCGTGGACGGCGAAGGCGCCGTCTCGCCGCGTCCGACACCCGGCGAACCCTGCCCGGCGGGCACCGTCGATCAGCTCCTGCCGGTCCTGGACCTGCACGTGGGGGTGATCACCTCGAGCCTCGGCGGCCACGGCGGCATCGCGTGCAGCGCGGCCGAGGGGAGCACCTGGGTCCCCGAGAAGGACGACCGCGGGGAGCTCATCGCGCCGCTCCGGGGCGTCGCCTCGTTCCAGGACCTCGGCTTCCTGGCCTGGGATGCGACCGCAGATCCGGAGCCCGGCGCCACTTCGGACCTCGAAACCCTGACCGACGACCTCGACGCCATCGTGGCGGCGGCGGGAGAAACCGGCTGCGGCTACGAGGCGCCCCTCGAGGCCTGGTACCGCTTCCTCGTCGACCCGATGCCGCCCGCGGAGGTGGTGACAGACGGCGTCTCCACCATCCCACAGGGGCACAACACGGTGCTGCTCGAGCAGCGCGCCCGGTTCCTCCGCCCGGACTCCGTCCTCGCGATCGTCATGTTGACCGACGAGAACGACTGCTCCGTCCGGGACGATGGCCCGGGCTTCTACGTCGCCGGGACGGCCTTTGGCGGGAAGCTGCCGCGCGGCACCCAGAGCTGCGCCACCGATCCCAACGATCCCTGCTGCCGCTCCTGCGCCCTGGTTGAGTCGAGCCCGCCGGAGGGCTGCTCAGCGCTCAGCGCCGATCCGAGCTGCGAGCTCGGACAGTTCAGCAACGCCGAGGAGCACGCGAACCTCCGCTGCTACGAGCAGGAGCGGCGCTTCGGGATCGACTTCCTCCACCCGACGCGGCGGTACGTCGACGCGCTCACCAATTCCTTCGTCTACGGCCGCCCCTGCGCGGCGGACGCGGACTGCCTCGCTAGCCCCCAGCAGCCGGACGGCGGCACTTGCGTGGAGGTGGGCGGTGGCGCGCGCTACTGCCGCTTCGCCAACCCCCTGTTCTCGACGAGCGCGGTCTACCCCGACCTCGCTCCGCGCCCCGACTCGCGGCGGATCTACCTCGCCGGGCTCGTCGGCGTGCCGTGGCAGGATCTCGCCACCGAGGCGACGCTCGCCTCCGCCCCCGAACTCGAGTTCCTGGCGGTCACGGATCCCGCGTTCGCGTCCCGCTGGGACGTCATTCTCGGCGATCCGGACGCCGACCCCCGAGAGTACCCCGCCGATCCTTTCATGTGGGAGTCGGTCACGCCGCGAGTCGGGCTCCACGCCATCAGCGGACTGGCCTTCCCCGAGAGTAACCCGCTGACGGGCGACCGCCCGCTCGACCCGTCCTCGCCGGGCGCCGCCAGCCCCATCAACGGGCATGAGTACACGGTGGCGGACGGCGGCGACCTGCAGTACGCCTGCGTCTTTCCGCTCACCACGCCGCGGGTCTGCTCCGACGAGATCACGGGCGGCTGCGACTGCAAGGCGCCGGACATGAACCTTGCCACCAAGCCGCTCTGCCAGGAGCCCGGCTCGATCGTGGCGGACACCACCCAGCGCTACGCCAAGGCCTACCCCGGGCTCCGGCACCTCGCGGTGCTGCAGGGGTTCGGGTCCAACGCCATCGTGGGCTCGGCCTGCCCCAAGGTGATGGACGATCCCGACTCGCAGGCGTACGGCTATCGGCCCGCTCTGCGCGCGATCGTCCGGCGCCTGGCCGAGCAGCTCCCGCAACCGTAGCCCCCGGCGACGACGAGCGAGGGACCTCCCGCGCTCAACGGTTCTGGTTGGGGTTCCAGGACCGTGAGACGCGCTGGCCATCGCCGCCCTGGGGGGACCACTCGATGCCATGCCCCATCAACTCGAGCTACTCCGTGAGTCCTGCCGTCAGGCTCGGTCTGGAGCCGGGCCGACGTCACTCGCAGTAGAAGGTGCCCCTCCGCGCGGCACTCCCGCCGCACGAGCCGATCTGGATCGTGGGCGGCGTGGCGACCCCGCCGCCCTGCTCGGTCAGGGGGCGGGAGCGCCCACGTTCGGCGGCGGAGCCGGGGGCGCCCCTGTCGTGGGCGCCGGTGCCGTGGCGGACGGCACCGCGGGCGGCGGTGCCGGGGGGGACGGCGCCGGCAGCTCGGTCAGCGCCGTCGCGCTGCCGGTCGGTGCCCGACGGAGCGCCTCGATCAGGGCGGGGAGCGCCTGGTTCAGCAGACGCGCGGCGTACTGAGCCGCGATCTGCCGACGGTGCTCCTTGAGCCTGCGATCGGAACCCATCTCGGATCGGATCCAGTTGCGCCCCTCGTCCAGCTCGATTCGATACGAGCGCTGGAAGGAAGGCGGGATCGTCCTCACATCGAACCGCAACCGCTCCGAGTCGTTGGGGTCGTCGGCCGGCACGAGCGGAGCCGCGCTCACGTCGCGCAGGCGAACCGTGACGGTCATGTACTGCTCGGTCTGTTCGCGCACCAGACCGATGAAGGCTGGCGGTAGCACCAGGAGCCACCCCGCGCTGTAGAGCAGGACGGCAGCGGTCGGATCCCCACCCAAGCGATAGACCGGCTCCACGTGGTAGGCATCGACGTC
Organism: uncultured Polyangiaceae bacterium; assembly: GCA_964454025.1. Classification (GTDB taxonomy): domain Bacteria; phylum Myxococcota_A; class Polyangia; order Polyangiales; family Polyangiaceae; genus JAFGBI01. Next base: position 13,503 of record CAYVRP010000139.1, read on the forward strand.
GAAGGTCAGCAGGTAGGTTGGCTTGGGAAGGGGGGCCGCGGTGAGCTGCCGCTCGTCGGTGACCGAAGCGGCGAAGGCGGCGCCTTGGAGGCCACCCACCAGCGCATCGGCGAAGCCGGAGGGGGCAACGTCGTGCTCCTCGCGGACGACGACGTGGATTCGGGCGGTGCCCGGGGATTGCTGGAGCGCGACCGGGTCGTAGATACGGTGCGGCGCACAGCCGAGCGCGACGATCGTCAGCAGCGTGCCGCTCCCCAAGGCGTGGCTCCATCGCGTCTTCATGGTTCCTCTTCCCTCTGTTGGCTCAACCACGGCGAGAGGGCAGAGCCCAGCCTCGGGAGCCCGATGGTGCCCGAGGCCGGGGCCGCTGCCGTAATTCTATTGGACGACGATCTCCTTGCAGGTCAAGGTGGTGCCGGAGCCCTTGCACTCCAGGACGACGCCCTTCAGACGGAACGCGCCGGAGCGGATCTCGGTCAAGCGGTAGGTGTTCTCGCCCACGGGCTCCACGTTGGTGTAGGCGGCTGCGCACCCCGAGAGCACGCTCGCGGCGAAGAGTGCGCTGATAGCAAGCAGGATGGTTCGCTTCATCGTTCGTCTCCGTATCTTGGCGTCGCTCACTCGCGCACGATCTCCACTTCCTCGCAGGTGGCCTGCGAGCCGTTCGCCGGGCAAAGCCAGACCTTGCTCTTGGTCGTGAAGAAGCCCTGCTTGCCGCCGACGACGTAGATCTGACCGTCGCCTGCGGGCGCGCTGCCGTGGAAATACACGCTGCACCCTGTGGTCGCGAGCAGCAACAACGTGCCAGCGACCATGCCTGCGTTTCTCATCGAATCCTCCTTGGGGCACAGGGGTACGTGCCCCGCTTCCGCTCCGAAGGAAACGCATCGATGCCGAGTCGTCAAGGATTGATCTGAACCTAGATTTCGCGCGGCCCCGGAGCCGGCTGACTGGGGCGAGCCGATTCACGCTCCGAGCGGCGGGAATCGGCTCTCTGGGCAGCGGAAATGGACCTGAGGATAGACGGCCCCCTTTCCCCCACCATCGATATTCAGCCTAGATTTCGCGCGGCCCCGGAGCCGGCTGACTGGGGCGAGCCGATTCACGCTCCGAG